>JALDRK010000026.1 GCA_031315915.1 Nitrospirales bacterium | reverse complement strand
TCCTATCAAAGGCTCATGTTCGGGACGATTTCGCCCAGCGGTCGGAGCGCCGACAAGAATATCCGATGAACCCGTATAACGAAAGAGAAACAGCTGCAAGGTTGCCAGGAGAACCATGAAGAAGGAGCTGCCCGTTCGTTGTTTTACGAGCGTAATTTTGGAATTCAATCTTTCAGGAAGAAGACACAGAACTTGTCCGCCATGAAACGACTCCATTGGGCCGCGGGGATAGTCAGTGGGTAGGGGAAGGAGCGGCGGTACATCTTCAAGAGTCTTCTGCCAATACGCCAGTTCTTTCCCTCCGACCTGACCATTCAAGTATTCTCGTTGCCAACGGGTAAAATCTGAATACTGAAACGACAAAGCAGGAAACGAGGGCTTCCTATCTTGGCAATATTCGCTATACAACTTGGAAAGTTCGTCAAAGAGGATCTCCATGGACCAGCCATCGCTAATAATATGATGCATGACCAGGATAAGCAGATGATCCTGAGGATCAAACCGAACCAGCGTCACACGCCATAATGGACCATGAACCAAGTCTAGGGGGCGGGCTTCTTCCTTCACAAGCATGTGAATCCCTTCCACTTCCCTTGTGGCTTCTCCATTGTGTGGAAGTTCGACAACTGGAATGCTGAGCGCACGTATTGGAGAAACGACCTGCCGAGGACTCCCGTTTACGGAGGGAAAGGTGGTGCGTAAAATTTCATGCCGATTCACAATAGTTTGGAAACTTTGATTGAGGGCCAGTTCATGAAGGGATCCTTTCATTCGAAAGGCTCTTGAGAGGTAATAGCGTTGACTTTTCCCATACAGTTGATCGAGAACCCAAAAGCGTTCCTGCGCATAGGAAAGAGGAACATGGGTCTGGGAAGAAGCACTCCCAAGCGTTGAGGTGTCTTCAAGCATCTTGAGCCTTTATTTCTTCAATTATATATTTCGCCAGATCTGCGATCGTCGGGTGGTCAAACAGAGCTCGCATGGGCAGTTCCACCGAGAAGACCGAACGAATTTGGGAAATGATTCGTGTCGCAAGGAGAGAATGTCCTCCCAGCGAGAAAAAATTGTCATATATTCCCACTTGGGGGAGATTTAACGTGGCGGCCCATATGTCTGCAAGCATTTCCTCCTCCAGGGTTCGTGGCGGAACCATGCTTGTGTTGAAGCGTTCTCTACACTTTTCCGGTGTCGGCAATGCCCGACGGTCAAGTTTGCCGTTAGCGGTTAAAGGAAGGGCATTCAGCGCCACAAACACGGCAGGGAGCATATAATCGGGGATGCGTGCTTTAAGGTAAGCACGAAGGCTCCAAGGCTCAATGGAAGAGTCGCCGTCAGGAACCCAACAAGGCCACTAATTTTGGCACTACACTTGGCGCTCTCTTCACGTGACACAAGAACGACCCTGCCTGACTGCCGGATGTTGGGACACACGATTTCTATCTCTTCAGATTCGTGCGGTACCCAAGAATCTTAACCTGTTGGTCACAGTCGCCCAAGCAGTCGATTATTGCCGTCGGAACGATAACTTGGACACATCGCTGATTTTATGAGCCGCAGGGCGCCGAAATCTTTGGTGTGGGGATACCAGGGGGAATAAAGCGAGCTGCGGTGGATCGGGGCGCCATGACTCTATCTGGCCAATCCCGCTCACCTATATTTCTACGGACGCCATGGGCACGGGGTTCAAGTGTCCGTCATAATATACATTTTGCATATTATAATGCGACGGCGCCCAATGCGGGGACGGGCTCGTCGCGATGATCCTTTTCAGGACTTCAGCGCATGCAACATCCACGACGGTTTCAGTGGGGCCATATTCATTGATCATTGGGCCTGGCTGCCCCACGGCGATTCGTCGGCGAAGGCTATAGAGCGCAGCAGATTATACCACTGAGTATCAACGTCATCCATCCTGGCACGATCCATCCGACCAGTAAGTGATTGAGAGCTTCAAGATGGGATAGGTCATTTGAGAAAAGTCAAAGCTCAAGTCCGGAACTAACGTTTGCGGCCTAGATCCTCCAATGCATCCGATTCATCCAACAGGCGTACCTTACCCCCTACCAACAACGGCGCAAAGACCCAATTACCCCGTCCAAGTCCCGAATACGAATTGAAGGTGGACAACGGATACGGTTCTCTCGCTGATATCGCCCATGCCACCATACATACACACCCAATAAAGACCAATTCACACTAATCGGTGGGAAATCATCGCCTTTCGGTTGCCCGGTTGAGCCGGAGGTATAGATTACGTAGACCAAATTGTCCGGCAGCGCACCACAATCAAGGGTTTTACCACTTTCTGGGTCCGAATTGATCCGTTCAGGGAGCCTATTTCTGAGAGTGGAGATGGACTCCTGGCCCAAATACGGACATCGTGATGGGCAAGGAGTAAGGAAACGTTGGCGTTTTTCATGATAAAGGCGAGCGTTCCGCAGGTTGTAATATCCAAGGAAGATGAGCGCTCCCGCTTTAAGGGTGGCAATGAGTGCAATTAATAAATCGAGGGATCGTTTTACGGCAATGGCAGCGACGCTGTCGGACTCGGAGGCCTGCTCCTCGCAAACGATAAGCCAGTTGATTGGCTCGACGATTTAAGGCCCATGGGTGAAATCATCTTCATGCATTACAGCGAAAGTAAGCGTCTGGTGTTCGCGCGACCTGGGCTTCAATCAATTCATGCACGCGGTGTAGGGATATTCGGCTTGTGTGCGATTCCATTCCCAGAGCAGTTGATCCCGCTCTAAAGCGTCCAGAATCGACGTGCCAAATATTTCGGTCGGAATTTTGTGTTGCCAGGCTCTCCAGAGTTTGATAGTGAGTGGCGAGCCGAACCATGGATTGTTCGAAAAAAGATGCTGAGGATAGTACAAAAACCCTTGAAGAGCTGAATCCACTTCTTCTGGAAACCACGTGCAAGTCAAATTTCTGTTCGGCGTTTTACGGAAAATGGGTAAGCGGAAAGTCCCGATAGGTCCAACTGGATATCTTCGGAATTTCGCAATTGAAAAATGACTTGTACCATCGGATGACGGCTCGCATCCCGAGGAGGATTAAGCATTTCGACAAGATATTCAAATGGAAGTTCGGCATGGCGATAGGCCTCAAGACAGACTTGCCGCACCCGCGCCAACACCTCTCGATATGACCCGGTTGTTGATAGATCGATCCGAAGTGGAAGAAGATTGACGAAAAATCCCAACAGATTCTCTAGTTCAACTCGAGTTCGGTTCGCGGTGGGTGTCCCAATCACGATATCCTTTTGACCTGAATAGACCGCCAGGAGAATGTGGAAGGCTCCGAGCAGAGCCATAAAGAGCGTTACCCCTTCCTGCCGACTGACCTGTTTCAATTGAGTCAAGGTCTTGGCGGGAATGGAAAACCGATGGTATCCATCATGTTCCTCTACCCATTCTCCACGAGGGAAATCGGTCGGTAACTCGATAAAACTTGGAACACCGTTCAATTGAGATTTCCAATACGCAAGGTCGGAAGAAAACCGGACACTGTGGCTCACCTGAGTTTGCCAATAGGAGAAATCGCCGTACTGAATGGGCAAAGAAGGTAACGAAAGGGAGCTCTTTGTCAAAATCTGTCCGTATATGGTGCTTAATTCTTTGTCAAACTTTTGCAATGACCATCCATCGAAGACAATATGGTGAACGACAAACCCAAACACATGATCATTTAATCCGCACCGTAAGAGATGAAACCGAATGAGCGGTCCGTGGCGAAGATCGAAGGGACGCGTGCGCTCCTGCATCATGAAACGACCAATTTCCTTGTCTAAATCGGTCGAGGAAGATGAAGAAATATCCATCTGCATTACGGGAGTGATTGGTGGCGGTGTGATGATCTGAATCGGTTGGCCGTCGATATCTTGAATAATGGTTCGTAACGCTTCATGGCGATGAAGAATGATCTGTAGGGCTTTGTCGAGGGCAGGCACGTTTAATTCCCCTTTCAAGCGCCAAGCCCGAGAAATATTATAGAGAGTGCTCGATGGATTCAGGGTATGGAGAAACCATAGCCGCCGCTGGGCAAGCGAGAGAGGCGCTGCGGTTCCCTTTGGCTTTTTAGGAATAAACGGCTGCATGCTTGGGGTCAAAGACAGGCTCATGCGTTTTTTAAGGATGAAGCGTAGATTGCTTCATCCTAAATAGTTATGAAAGGGGGTTTGGGGATCGACATAGACATTCAAGCAGGCAGGCTTTCCGGATTCGGCTGCACGCTTGAGGGCCGGTTGAACGTGTTCAGGCCGATCGGCGGATTCGGCATGCCCTCCAAAGGCTTCCATGATTTTTTCATAGGGAATTCGAGCGAGATATTTGGTCGCCGATTCATGCCCAGGTGAATAGCATGTCCGGAAGTCCTGGCCGGCACAGGGACCGTCATTATTCGCAACCACCACGATGATGGGAATGTTATGACGGACGGCTGTTTCCATCTCCATAGCACACACGCCAAAAGCCATGTCTCCGCAGATCACCATCACCATACGGTGAGGGGCGCTCACTTTGGCTCCGATCCCAAAGGGAATGCCGACGCCCATGCACCCGTTTGAACCGGCTGTGAATCGTGAAACGGGTTCATAACTGGGCAGCACTTCTTGCGCAGCAGCCATGGTATTCCGTCCGTCAAAGATGCAAATGCTGTCGCGTGGAAGAAATTCTCGGATTTCTTTCATGAGTCGATAGGGAGACATTGGAGAACCGGAACAGTTGGCAAGGTCTTCCCGGTGCTGAAGGTATTTTGCTCCCATTTCTTGAAGTCGTGCGTGCCATTCCTCTCGTTCGCGCAGGCAGCCCGACATTGTCCCGTGTTGGCGCAACACGGGAAGGAGTTCCTGCAGCACCTGTCTGATTTCCCCCTGGATCAGGATGGAATTGGGTCGATGTCGCGACAGTTCTTCCTTGGCGATATCCACATGAATCAGATTGACGTCATGGGCAAACTGTGTGGCGAACCGAAACGTCCAATTCAGTCGCGCTCCCAATACCAGAATCGTATCGGCTTGCTGCTGGAGAAAATCCCGGGCGGCATTACTACAGAGAGGATGGTCATCCGGAAGCAATCCGCGACCCATAGGCGAGGTAATAAAGGGAATCCGATACGTCTCAATGAGGGTTCGGAGTTCCTTGTAAGGTTCGGACCATCGAATGCCCTTTCCAAGAATGATTGCCGGGCGTTGAGCCTGAATGAGTATTTCCGCTATTTTTTCTAGAGTCGTGCAATCAGGTTTTGGAATAAAAAAAGGTTCGGGATCGGAAATTTCGATCACTGTTGGAGAATCGTTTAAGACTCTTGCAGGGACGTCCAAGTACACCGGACCTGGCTGTCCGGTCATAGCCAAGTGATACCCACGAGTCACGTATTCGACGAGTTTGTCCGTAGAATTCACCTCAGCCGCCCATTTCGTCAGAGGGTGAAAAAGAGTTGCTCCGTCCAGCATTTGAAATGTACCAGGCCTGGCCGGATTCGTACTTGACGTTTTACCCCCTAGAACCAGCAGAGGCCAACAATTATCCTTGGCTACAAGAATTCCAGTTGCCGCATTGGTCACAGCCGGGCCTGCCGACAAGATGACCGCTGCCGTTAACCGTCCCGATACAAAGTTGTGGGCGAGAGCCATGGATACAGCCGCCTGTTGATGACGAACGCCAATGACCCGAATTCCGAGTTGAGAACAGGCAGGAAGGGTTTCCTTAATCGGAGATCCCGAAAGACTAAAGACATGGGTGACGCCCAAACTTTTTAATGTATGTGCGAGGAGCTGATGTCCGTTCACGAGATTAGCTCACGTAAACCGGGAAGCGAGGGGCAAGTGTTTCAAATTTTCGATACCGAATCAAGGTGATTGGCTACGGTTTCCGCCCCAAGGCTATCCGTCATGTATTGACCAAGGGTTCTCACGGTAGGATGTTCAAAAATGGTGACCGCATCAATGGGTAATGGAAGAACATTACGGATACGGTTGGCGATTTGTACCGCCCGGAGGGAATCACCTCCCACGACGAAAAAGTTATCGTCTATGCCCACATCATCTAATTTCAAAATCGTTTGAAAAAGTTGTTCTAGAAATAGATGGATAGGTTCAGACGCTTTCTCAGCGTGGGAAGCCAACGATTTTGAAAGTTGCTCGCTGAGATTTCGACGCTGAATTTTTCCGGTTGGCCCTTTGGGGATATCCGAGACGAAGGTAATGCGCCGGGGAATTTTAAAGTCCGCCAAAGATTGCGCCAGGAACTTCTGCAGTTGCGCTTCGGTAACATCGGCGCCTTCCCGGAGGACGGCGGCGGCGGCTACTTCTTCGCCCAGCGTGGGGTGGGGCAGAGCAAAGGTGACGGCCTGCTGGACCGCCGGATGGGCCAGCAGGGCCTGGTCGATTTCCACCGGCGCGATCTTCTCGCCCCCGCGATTGATGAGTTCCTTCAACCGCCCCGTCAGAAACAGATAGCCTTCCGCATCCAGATAGCCCTGATCGCCCGTCCGAAACCAGCCCTGCGTAAAGGCCTGGGCATTGGCAGCCGGGTTATGGACATAGCCCCGCATCACATTCGGCCCTTTGATGGCCACCTCCCCCCGTTCTCCGCTGGGCAGCTCCCTGCCGCTCTCGGCAAGAATGGCAATCTCCGGCCCGGCCGGAAGCCCCACCGACCCCGGTTTACGCCCCCGGGGCGGTAACGGATTGCTGGCCATCTGATGGGCAGCTTCGGTCATCCCATAGGCTTCAATGACGGGCACGGCAAAGATCTCCTCCAATTCCGCCATGACCGTCGGCGGCAGAGAGGCTGATGAGGAGCGAATAAAGCGGAGAGCGTTCGTGGGGAGAGGCGTCGGCTCACGGGCTGGCCTGCGCCAGGATCGCTTTGATGGATGGTCAGGCCGCCGTTGTACCAGGTCGGCTGATAGGTCTGCAACCACCTGAAGACCTCGCTCGGCGAAAAGCCCGGCGGACAGATTACGCTGCCCCCGGTGCCCAGGGCAGCCAGCAGAGCCCCCACCAGTCCGTGAATATGAAACAAGGGCATGAGGTTCAGACAGCGATCCTGAGGGGTGAGGGACAGGCTCTGCTGCAAATGGCGGATAGAGGCGCAGAGATTGGCGTGAGTGAGCGGCACCTGCTTGGGCCGGGCCGTCGTGCCCGAGGTGTGCAGGATCAGAGCGATATCGTCAGGGGCGGCGGCCTGCTTGGGGACCGGGGCCAGCCCGGTCGTGCCCTCCAGTGCAAGACAGCCGGCCGATTGATCCAAGAGGGGGTGGAGCTCCAGAATGGGAATGCCCCGGCTGTGGGCCACTTCACGAGCAGGGGAGTCCAGGGTTCCGGCAATCAGGAGGGCCGAGGCCTCCAGATCCTCCAGATAAAAGGCCAGCTCCTCCCGGCGATAGGCGGGATTCAGGGGGGCACAGATGGCGGAAGTGGCACACGCGAGAAAGGCCAGGGCCAGCTCCGGCCCGTTGGGGGCCACCAAGGCTAAGCATGCGGTGCGAGCCAACCCTCGCTGCCGCAACGCCGCCTGCAAAGTGTCCAGGTGCTCCCTCAACTGCGCAAACGTCAACGCAGGCCGGTCCAGGCCCAGCAGCGCGTCGTTTCCGGGAGTCCGTTGAGACCAGGCGTGGAAATACTGCTCAAGAGTCGTCATCTTTTCAAATTTGCGTAAAGATTCCATATGTTTTTAACCTGAATACTTTGCCAAAATACTTGATGCCGGCTACTCTTTTTCTAGAATGACCAGGTGGCCGGTGCCGGTTAATGTTTGAAGACCGATATCGGCGACACAACGTACTTTCACATAATTCAGGGTTAACGTGCCTTCCACATGAACCGACCCTGTCGCCTGGGAAAAGTCTGCTTTCGTCCAATCACTAGCCTGAGTATCGAGGCGCACTCCTAGCTCTGTCCCTCCCTTGGTCTCGGTAAACTTAACATGCACATACCCCCGATCGATGGCAGATTTGAAGGCCTCCGCAGTTTTCTCTGGACGAAGTCCCACCTCTACAGCATGGTCCCCCTTGGCCAAGCGGGTCACTAATTCATCGGGTTTAGGGGGGGGCGTACTTGATGGGGGCGGGGGCGACGGATTCTCGGCTTGTTGTCGGGCTACTTCCTCCATGTGCTTGCGCAGACTCAGCGGCCGCATGTCGGTCCAGACTTCGTTGATGTATGAGAGACACTCCGCTTTGGGACCAGAACGTCCTCCATCCCGCCATCCCAAAGGATTCTCCCGGTCCACAGGCCAAATGGAATATTGTTCCTCATGATTCACCACCACCTTATAGACGGTCGTGTCCTCTTCCTCATCATTAAACATTCTGTCCTCCCCGTGAGTAGATTGGGTTCGCCGGTTTTAATTCTGAACGTAGAATATGGATATATCGGTCAGACAACGAGTCTCCAGATAGGTTCTGGTCCCGCTAAAACGTAAATAATCATGAAAATTATTTTAGTGGGAATTCTTCTTCTTGGCCAGACGTAAGGCAATAAAACAGGAGAAATACTACTTTCTATTGGAGAGGAGGGATAATCTTGTCACGAAAAACAACAGCTCAACGTGAAACAATGTGGACCGTTGCAAATTCCTCAAGGCGTATAACACAACTCTTACTTGACACAGCCCGTCTGCAAGCATACGATGGGGAAACCTTTAAGACCCATCCGGAGAGGTGGGTAAGGAGTACGGCACATTATGAAAGGCCTTTGGTCGGCCTGGTAATTTCACCCTTCTCAGGATTATCTGAGGAGGGTTTTTTTTGACCGCAACACGATACGGCCATGTCGAATCCATCTCCTTCATCCTCATCACAAGATTCTAACGAACGCGTTTTAATGGATGCTCAGGAGATGAACCGGGCATTGACCCGAATTAGCCATGAAATTTTGGAGCGGAATAAAGGTCTGAGCGCTTTGGCCCTCGTGGGAATCCGAAGCGGGGGAGAGTTTTTGGCCCGTCGCATCGCCGCACTCATCAACCAGATTGAGCACGCCGAAGTTCCGATTGGGGAATTGGATATTACGCTGTATCGGGATGATCTGTCTTTGCGAAAAGATCAACCGGAGATTCGTAAGACCACGATTCCATTCAATATCACGAATATGAAAATTGTGCTGGTGGACGATGTCTTGTTTACCGGGAGAACGATCCGCGCAGCTCTCGATGGATTAATGGATCTGGGCAGACCATCGGAAGTACAGTTAGCCGTCTTGGTGGATCGTGGACATCGGCAATTGCCGATTCGCGCGAATTATGTGGGAAAAAGTCTTCCGACCGCCAAAGAAGAATCGGTGCAGGTGTTTTTTAAGGAGTTGGGGCAAGTGGATCGGGTCTCTATTATTCCGGCTTGAGGGACATTACTCCTGTATGGGATTGAATCGAAAAGATCTGTTGACCATTGCGGCTCTTTCGGCAGATGAAATTCACTTAATTTTGACGACTGCCGAATCCCTGAAGGAAGTTGGTGGACGGGATATTAAGAAAGTACCGGCCTTGCGTGGGAAAACAGTCGTAAATTTATTTTTTGAACCCAGCACACGAACCAGGACCTCGTTTGAACTTGCGGCAAAGAGATTAAGCGCGGATGTGATCAATTTTTCTCCCTCTACCAGCAGTATCGTCAAAGGGGAAACCTTGATCGACACCGCCAGAAATATTGAATCCATGCAGGCCGATATTATTGTCCTCCGGCATTCTTCTCCCGGCGCAGCGGACAACCTGGCAGGGGCGGTTCGATCTTCAGTGATCAATGCCGGGGATGGATGGCACGAACATCCCACTCAGGCTCTTCTGGATCTTTTTACGCTGAAGGAAAAGAAAGGCTACATCGAAGGGTTGACCGTCGTGATTGTGGGCGATATTGCCCATAGCCGTGTGGCCCGATCCAATATCTTGGCCTTGACCAAGCTGGGTGCCCACGTGCGTGTGGTGGCTCCACCCACGATGCTCCCCCTTTTGATTGAAAAACTCGGGGTAACGGTTTATTACCGATTTGAAGAAGCCTTGATCGGGGCTGATGCCATTATCATGTTGCGCCTGCAACGAGAACGATTAGGCCAAGCGTTGCTGCCCAGCATTCGGGAATATGCCAATCTCTATTGCTTAACGCCTGAGCGTCTTCAATTGGCCAAGCCGGAGGCCATTGTGATGCATCCGGGGCCAATGAATCGCGGGGTGGAAATTTCTCCCTCTGTGGCGGATAGCGCGGCCGCAGTGATTCTGGATCAGGTTTCCAACGGCGTATCGGTTCGTATGGCTTTGATGTATTTATTATCGGGATCGGCCTGAGAGAGGTATCGCGGTAACCAGCGGGCAAGGGATCTCTACATAAAGGATAAATATGAAGCGTACTAAGGAGACCATGACACCGGAGAGTATTGTCATTCGAGGCGGGACCGTCATCGATCCGGGACGATTCAACGGCCTGGCCGATGTACTGGTTCAAAACGGAAGAGTGGTGGAGATTGGAATGCCTCTCCTTGCGTCCTTACCGGAAGGACCTGCTCTGCGCACGATCGATGCCACCGGCCTCATTGTATCACCAGGTTTTGTCGATCTCCATTGTCATTTGCGGGAACCGGGATTCGAATATAAGGAAACCATTCAGTCCGGTGCGGCCTCAGCCATTGCCGGCGGATTCACCTCAATTTGTTGTATGCCCAACACCCAACCGGTGAATGACAACGAATCCATCACGGATTTTATTTTGACCAAGGCCAAAGAAGCAGGCACCGCTCGCGTGTTTCCCATCGGGGCGATCACCAAAAAATCGGAAGGCGAGGAACTCGCGGATATCGGTGAACTGATCGGGGCTGGGTGTATCGCAATTTCCGATGACGGGAGACCCGTCATGAATAGTCTGGTCATGCGCAGAGCCATGGAATATGCCAAAGCCTTTGGGGTTCCGGTCGTGGATCACTGCGAGGATTTACATCTATCTTGTGGCGGAAGTATGAATGAGGGGATAGTGTCCACCCAACTGGGTATCCCCGGGATTCCCCATGCCTCGGAAGAGGTGATGGTGGCCCGCAATTTGTCTCTGGCGCATTTAACCGGGGTGCATGTGCATTTGGCCCACTTGAGCACGGCCCGATCGGTGGAACTGGTTCGTCTGGCCAAAAAACAGGGATTACCTGTCAGCGCTGAAGTCTGTCCGCATCATTTTTCCGTTACCGAAGAAGCCGTCCGTGGATATAATTCCAACGCAAAAATGAATCCTCCGCTTCGGACCGATCCGGATGTGCAGGCTCTCAAAGACGGGTTACGAGATGGTACCATCGATGTGATTGCCACCGACCATGCTCCCCATGCCATTCAAGAAAAACAATTGGAATTCGATGCCGCGCCATTTGGGATCGTAGGTTTTGAGACTGCGCTACCCTTAACCCTCCGGTTAGTCGAGGAAGGTGTGTTGTCCCTGGAGCAGGCACTTGATAAATTGGCCAAGAGTCCCGCGAACTTATTTCATTTACCTGCGGGGTCGCTGGATGTGGGAGAGGCAGCCGATGTGGTGATCTTTGATCCCAAGGAAGAATGGGTCATTGATCCTGACAGGTTTCGGTCAAAAAGCCGGAACACGCCATTTGGCGGATGGAAAGTCAAAGGGCGCGTCAAACAGACAATCGTCGGTGGACGCCTGGTATATGAAGACCGTTAGCCTATGGTGAAGAAACGGGTCAACTGGGGCCTGATCGGGTTCTTTGTTGAAGTCCTGGGTTTGACCCTGTGGGTCGGCGGCCTACTGGTGATTATCGGGATTATCATTCCCACCGTATTTAATTCATTTGGAATGGAGCCTGCGGGCCGGTTTTTGCGGAAAGTCTTCGACGGGTATGGCTATATGAATCTTGGTATCTTAGTCGTGTTGGGTTTATCTGCAGGACTTCGCCATCGTAGCTATGGGCTGGAAAGGCATCCGGTCTTGTCGCTTTCCAAAGCAGAGTTAGGGTTATTAGTCGGAATGATGATAGCGACGGTCAGTATTGTAGGAGTACTCGGGCCGAAGGCGGTGGCCTTACAGGAGCTGGCTTTTGAGGCGGTGTCTAAGCCTGAAAAGGAAGCCGCCTATGCGGATTTTTTTCGTCTTCATATGATGGTTCGTGGATTACATATGGTGAACCTGGGAATGGCTGCGGCTTTGTTAATTATGAAATTACGACGGCCGGTCTTTCATTCGATGAGTACAGTGCCTCCTCCTTCTTTTAACGCGGGGAACATGAGTCCGAAACAAGAGGAGACACGATGAAACGTGCACTTCTGGCCTTAGCCGATGGTACCGTCTTCTCCGGAGAAGCTTTGGGCTTAGAGGGAGAAACGACCGGGGAAGTGGTATTTAATACCGCCATGACCGGGTATCAGGAAATTCTGACCGACCCTTCATATAAAGGACAAATCGTCCTCATGACTGCGACACAGATTGGCAATTACGGTGTGGCTACCCAAGATGCCGAGTCACGCAAGATTTGGGCAGAAGGATTTATTGTACGGGAAGCCTCACGTCAGAAGAGTAATTGGCGAGCATCCCAAACCTTATCGGATTATTTACAAGAGCACCATATTGTAGGCATTCAGAACCTCGACACCAGGGCCTTGACCGCTCATATCCGTGGCCAAGGCTCACAGATGGGTGTGATTTCCCATTTGGATCTCGATCCGGCTTCGCTCACACAGAAAGCCAAGGCGTCACCGCCGATTGTCGGGCGCGATCTGGTCAAAGAGGTCACATGTGAAACCCCGTATGACTGGGAAGAAGGTACGCTCCCTTTATTAGATTCTGTTCTCCCCCCGAATTCTTCCGCTAATGGGCAATCTACGTTTCGCGTAGTAGTCATAGACTTTGGGGTGAAACAAAACATTCTACGGAGTCTGATTGACCATGGATGCCAGGTTCATGTGGTTCCGGCCTCGACAACCGCTGAGACAATCCGTCGTCTTCAACCTGATGGACTGGTCTTCTCAAATGGGCCCGGTGACCCGGAAGGGGTCCCGTATGCCGTGAAAACCGTACAAAGCCTGATTGGCTGGAAACCAATTTTAGGGATTTGTTTAGGGCATCAGATTTTAGGGTTGGCTCACGGACTGCCAACCCATAAATTAAAATTTGGTCATCATGGCGGCAACCATCCTGTCATGGATTTACGGACACGCAAGATTGAAATTACCTCCCAAAACCACAATTTCGCCGTCGATCTTCCTCATCAGAAGTTATATGAGGTAGGCATGGATCTTCAACGTATGACCACCAAAATGGGCGAGGTTGAAGTCACTCACAGAAGCTTGAATGACGGATGCTGCGAAGGGTTTCGAGGGTTGGAACATCCGGTCTTATCCGTGCAATATCATCCGGAAGCCTCTCCCGGTCCTCATGACTCGCGATATATCTTTGCGCAATTTACGACGATGATGAGAGAGGGCCTTCATGTTTAACGCCGTGTCGATTTTGGTCGGGCTGCTACTTCTCCCGGGATGTGTGTATGTTGACCTGTTGTCCGGTGGGGGGCCCTTACAGGAAATCACCCTTTCCGGAAAGGGTGATGCCAAAGTGTTGTTGGTGGACATCTCGGGGATGTTGGATACCCAAAAGGAAACCGGCTTGCTTGAACAACCCAGTCTGCCGGCCAGATTAAAAGAAGAATTGGAAATCGCTCAAGAAGACGATCAGGTGAAAGGGCTGATTTTACGGATTAATACCCCAGGTGGGACCGTGACCGCCTCTGATATTCTCTATCACGAAATTCTTGAATTTAAAAAGAGTAAAAAGATCCCGGTGGTAACCGCTATGATGGATATTGCCACATCCGGAGGGTATTACGTGGCCATGGCTTCGGATCGTATCTTTGCGCATCCCTCAACCATTACCGGAAGTATCGGAGTGATTATGGTCACGGCCAATGCGCAGGGACTGTTGGAAAAAATCGGCGTGCAACCTACCGCCATTGTTTCCGGTCCCAAAAAAGGCATGGGATCTCCCTTTCAACCTCTCAAGGAGGAGGAACGGGCCATCTTTCAGAGCGTCATCGATACCTTATACGGAAGATTTCTTTCGGTGGTGGAAACCGGGCGGCCCAATCTGTCCAAAGAACCTATCCGCAAACTGGCAGATGGTCGAATTTATACCGCTGATCTGGCAAAACAGGAAGGCCTGATCGATCAAATCGGATATTTGGATGAGGCCATTGCATGGGTTAAAGAAGAAGCGGGTTTGGATACCGCTCAAGTCGTGACGTATCGAAGAGGGAGGGGAAGGGGAAATGCCAACGTGTATTCCAGTTTTGATCCTCCTACGATTGGTCCGATAGGTTTGCCTCGGATCGACTCCGGATCCTTATTGCGAACATTAAGCAATGGCACACCCAACGTTATGTACTTGTGGATGCCGTGAATCGTGAAATCGTTCATGCCTAAGATTGCTCCCCCGAACACCACACAGTCCTTTCCCCGACTAGTCGGGAGCCTGGCTTGTCTGATGTTCTTGTTGGCAGGGCCGGGTTGTCAAAAAGCACCCGGTACGGCTCGTGACCAACTCATTTATATTTCGGAAGAAAAAGAAATTGCCTTGGGACTCTCGGCATTTCGAGAAGTTCTCAAAAATGCCCGTTTGAGTCGCGATCCCGAAGTGACCCTGATGGTGAATCGCATCGGGCAACGAATCGCCAAAGCCGCCAATAAGCCCGAATATGTCTGGGAATTTGCCGTCATTCAAGACGATGATCAAATCAATGCCTTTGCCCTTCCCGGAGGAAAGGTGGCGGTGTTTACCGGAATTCTCAAATATACAAAGACAGAAGCCGGACTGGCCACCGTGATGGCCCATGAGGTGGCCCATGCCTTACAACGCCATGGGGCCGAACGATATAGCCGAGGCATTTTAGAACAGATCGGGCAAATAGGGGCTCTGGCCGGAGCCGCAGCCGGAGGTGTCGATCCAGGGTTGGCGATCGGGGCGATGAGCGCCTATGGGGTAGGAGTGTCCTTGCCCAATTCACGGGAACAGGAAACCGAAGCTGACTATATCGGACTTCAACTCATGGCCAAAGCCGGATATGACCCAAGAGAAGCCGTGCCTTTTTGGGAACGCATGAGCGGATGTCCTCGAAAACTGATTGGAAAATATTGCTTTCGCAGTCAAAGTGCCATCCCGGAATTTTTATCGACGCATCCTTCCGATGTGTCTCGGATTAATCAAATTGAGGCCTGGCTTCCGCAAGCGCTAAAATGGTATCACCCTGAATCTTCCAATTCAAAAACAGGCCCATCAATGGTTTCTTCACGATCCACCCCTCTTTCTTAATCTGATCCTATGCCGCGTCGTACCGACATTCACCGTATTTTTTTGATCGGTTCAGGCCCCATTGTGATTGGACAAGCCTGTGAATTCGATTATTCCGGAACACAGGCCTGTCGGGCCTTAAAAGAAGAAGGCTACGAGGTGGTTCTGTTAAACAGCAACCCTGCCACAATCATGACGGATCCTGATTTGGCAGATCGGACTTATGTGGAACCCATGACGGTCGAGGTGGTTGAAGCCATATTTGAGCGAGACCGGCCGGATGCCTTGTTGCCCACCATGGGGGGCCAAACGGCACTGAATTTAACCGTCCAACTGGCCAAGCACGGTCTTCTGGAAAAATATGGCATTACGTTGATCGGGGCCTCGTATGAATCTATTCAAAAAGCAGAAGATCGTGAACTGTTCAAACAGGCCATGGAACGCATCGGTCTGAAAGTGGCTTCCAGCGGCTCCATCCGCTCAAAAGAGGAGGCGATCCAGTTAATCGAACGAATCGGATTTCCTGCGATTGTGCGCCCGTCTTTCACGCTTGGCGGAGCCGGAGGGAACATCGCCTACAACCGTGAAGAGTTTGAACAATTCATCGATTGGGCGCTGGTGACAAGTCCGGTCGGTCAGGTTTTGGTCGAACAATCCTTGCTGGGCTGGAAAGAATATGAATTGGAGGTGATGAGAGACACGAAGGACAATGTTGTCATCATTTGTCCTATCGAAAATCTTGATCCCATGGGAGTCCATACCGGAGACAGCATTACCGTGGCGCCTGCCATGACACTGTCAGATAAAGAATATCAATATATGCGGAATGCCGCCTTGAAAATCATCAGAGAAATCGGCGTGGATACCGGAGGGTCCAATATTCAATTCGCCTTGAACCCGGCCAATGGCGAACTCACGGTGATCGAAATGAATCCCAGGGTTTCTCGCAGTTCAGCGTTGGCTTCCAAAGCCACCGGATTTCCCATTGCCAAAATCGCTGCCAAATTGGCGATCGGGTATACGTTGGATGAAATCCCCAACGATATTACGCGAGTGACCAAGGCATCATTCGAACCCACCATCGATTACGTCGTCGTGAAAATTCCACGGTTTACCTTTGAGAAATTTCAGGGGGTTGATCGCACGTTGACTACCCACATGAAATCGGTAGGTGAGGCCATGGCACTTGGGCAAACATTCAAGGAGGCCTTACAAAAAGCCATTCGCTCCTTGGAGACAGATCGATACGGACTGGTGTCCTTGCATGGATTGGATGGAATGATCGGGGAATCCGCCATCCCTCCCGCAACGTTGGAACGGATTCAAGCCGGCATTCGGACTCCGACCTCCGATCGCTTATGGCATATTGCCGATGGGCTCCGGATAGGATTATCCGTAAAAGACATTTTTGAACTTTCCAGCGTTGATCCCTGGTTTGTCCATGAAATTCGCGATCTGGTGGAATTTGAAGCCCGTTGGGTTAGAGAAATGAGGCATGACCTTGGAAAGACGTTCTCTCCTTCGATTCTATCGAACCTCCCTCCAAACCTTTGCGAATTGTACGAAACGGCCAAACGGCTGGGGTTTTCCGATCACCGGTTAAGACAATTGCTGAGTGGGGAGGGAGAGGGAGTCTCCTGCCGGAACACTTCGCCTGGAGCGGAGAATGGGATGGTATTTAAGCGGGTGGACACCTGCGGTGCAGAATTCGAAGCCCATACCCCGTACCTATATTCAACATTCGGATCGGTCTGTGAATCGAACCCCACCTCCCGCAAGAAGGTCATGATTCTTGGAGGCGGTCCCAATCGAATCGGACAAGGGATTGAATTTGATTACTGCTGTGTGCATGCGGCGATGGCCCTGCGGGAGTTGGGAATAGAAACGATCATGGTCAACTGCAATCCGGAGACCGTGAGTACGGACTATGATGTTTCGGATCGCCTGTATTTTGAACCTCTTACGAAAGAAGATGTCCTTCGCATTATTTATCGGGAACAACCGGATGGGGTCGTCGTGCAATTTGGGGGACAGACCCCGCTGAAATTGGCAGTCCCCCTTGCAGGCGAAGGGGTTCCGATTTTGGGAACCCAACCCGATTCGATTGATCGGGCCGAAGATCGCAAACGATTCAGCGAGTTGATCGCCGCGTTGGATCTTTTACAACCGGAAAACGGGTCCGCACGTGCCGCACACGAAGCTCATATTATCGCAGTGAATATTGGTTATCCGGTTATGGTCCGTCCCTCGTATGTACTGGGAGGACGTGCGATGAAAATCATCTACGATGCGGATGCATTGGACCGGTATCTCGATGAAACCGGCATCAATCTTTCCAAGCATCCCTTGCTTATCGATGATTACTTGGAAGATGCGATAGAGGTCGATGTGGACGCGATTGCCGATGGGGAAATGACTGTGGTAGCCGGCATCATGGAGCACGTGGAAATGGCCGGGATTCATTCGGGCGATTCGGCTTGTTCCCTTCCTCCCAATTCGTTAGATCAGGCCACGATACGAAAAATCGAACGCCAGACCATTCGACTCGCCCAGGAACTCGGTGTGATCGGTTTGATGAATATTCAATTCGCGGTGCAGGAAGGTCGGGTGTATATTTTGGAAGTGAACCCCCGAGCTTCACGGACCGTCCCGTTTGTGAGTAAAACCATTGGCGCGCCTTTGGCCAAACTCGCGATGAAAGTCATGATGGGCAATAAGCTCGCGGATCTAGGGTTTATCAAGAGACCGTCTTTTTCTCATATCTCCATCAAGGAAGCCGTTTTCCCCTTTACGAAATTAGGCGTCTCCGATGTCCTCCTTGGACCGGAGATGCGTTCGACCGGAGAGGTTATGGGAATCGATCAGACATTTGGGTGGGCATTTGCCAAATCTCAAGCCTCGGCAGGAATGCCGATTCCTCTCTTTGGCGTGGCGTTGCTCAGCGTGAAAGACGGAGACAAGCCTGCGACCTTGGAATTGGCTAAGCGTTTACAAAAATTGGGATTTTCTCTTCAAGGGACTAAAGGGACTGCCGCATATTTATCCGAGCACGGTCTCGAGGTAACGACCGTGAATAAAATAAAGGAAGGTCGCCCCCATATTGTGGATTTTATTAAAAATAAAGACATTGCCTTGGTCGTGAATACCGTTGGCGGCTCGTCTTCCCAAGACGATTCGGCTCCCATCAGAAAAGCGGCGGTCTTTGGCGGAGTACCGTATTTTACGACTCTTCAAGCTGCTCAGGCGGCCGTGTTGGGCATTGAAGCTATGAAGCGTTCTCCGTTACAAGTACAAAGCCTTCAGGAGTTTCATCGTTTGGTGTCCGCACAGCCCAAACCATGAGTCGATTTTCTTGATAGTAGAAACTCATCTTTCTATTTTTTAACGGTGGGGTATAGGGGCATGAAAATTCCCATGACCAAGAAAGGATTTGAAGCCTTGCAAGCGGAATTGACCCGATTACGTCGTGATGAACGACCAAAAGTCATTCAAGCCATTCTGGAAGCCAGAGAGCATGGCGACCTGAAGGAAAACGCCGAATATAAAGCCGCGAAGGAACATCAACAATTTATCGACAGTCGAATGGCCGAACTGGAATATAAACTCGGGGAAGCCCAAATTGTGGAGATGGCCGGCGGCACTAGCGAAACGGTCGTGTTTGGGACCACGGTGGTGATGACCAACTTAGAGTCACAGGAAGAAAAACGCTATACCTTGGTGGGACAGGAAGAAGCGGACCTCAAGAACGGGACGATTTCCGTGCAATCGCCTCTGGGGCGTGCATTGATCGGTCATCGCGTTGGTGATGTTGTGGAGGTCCATCGGCCGGCCGGCATAATCGAATATCAAATTCAATCGATTGTGGTTGAGGAGACCTAGCGATGGTTTCGGCAATTTCATTGATTACACTCTTAACCGATTTCGGGGAACGGGATTACTTCGTTCCCAGCATGAAGGGGGTGATGCTGGGAATCAATCCTCAATTACGGATTGTGGACATGTCTCATGCCATTCCCCCTCATGGAGTGGAGCAAGCTTCCTTTCTGCTCGGTTCCTGCTATCAGTTTTTTCCCGATGGGACCATTCATGTCGTGGTGGTCGATCCAGGAGTCGGCAGTACCCGTCGGGCGTTGTTGGTCTCGACCGCCCGTCATTTTTTTCTGGCTCCCGATAACGGGGTCTTGAGTCATATCTTGCGAGAGGAGCCAGGGGTGGAAGTCCGTGCCATTGAAAATAAGCAGTATCGCTTAGATTCTGCCGGCGCAACGTTTGACGGCCGAGATTTATTTTCCCCTTCCGCCGCGTGGTTAAGCAAAGGGCAACCTCCTGGATCGTTCGGCCGGTTAATTTACGACCAGGTCATGCTGCCGGATAACTCTCCAAAGATGAAGCAAGACGTGTTGATCGGACAGCTTATCTATATTGACCATTTCGGAAATGGAATTTCCAACATCACCAAATCCGATATCGACACGTTCCGGACTGTGACCAAACGAAATTTTTCCGGGGTGCGCTTTGGTGAGTTTGTAGTCCAGACCATCAAAACCCATTATGGTGAAGGCGCATTAGGAGTCCCCGATGTATTGTTCAACAGCAATGGACATTTGGAAGTGTTCGTGAAGCAGGGCCGAGCCGCCGATCGATGTGCCTTGCAGGTCGGTCAACCCATTGAAGTCGTGTAGGCCGGTTTTCCAGAAATAATTATTGTGCATGGGAAGACGAAGAGCGTTTGGCTCTTACCAGAGCAATTGCGAGAATGAGAATATCCACCATTTGCCGTAATTCCTTTGTGGAGGCCGAGAGGGGTGGCATCAGAATCAAAATATCCCCAATGGGGCGTATCAGTAATCCCAAGATTCTGGCTTGCGCTGCGATGTGATAGCCCATTCGTTCCTCGGAAGGGAATACGCATTTTGAAATTTTATCGGAGACAATTTCGATGCCGATCATATAGCCAACCTGTCGGATATCCCCGACCCATGGATCTTGCTGTAAGGTTTGGAGCTGAGCGTGCAGCCATGGGATTCGTTTCTTAAGTTTTTGTATCGTTCGTTGGCGTTTGAACACCTGCAGGGTTGCCAGAGCGGCCGCACATCCGAGCGGATTGCCTGTATAACTGTGGCCATGGAAAAATGTGCGGCCTTCATCGTATTCGCCCCAAAAGGCCCTGTAAATCTGTTCCGTGGCGAGAGTGGCAGCTAGAGGAAGGTATCCGCCAGTCAGGCCTTTGGCAACGGCGAGGAGGTCAGGAGTAACCTGTTCATGCTCACAGGCAAACATCCGGCCCGTTCGTCCAAACCCTGTGGCCACTTCGTCGGCAATCATAAGAACCTGATACCGAGTGCATAGTTCACGGATGGCGCGAAGATAGCCGGGCGGAGCGGGAATGATTCCGGCCACGGCTTGGACCATGGGTTCAATGATCAGACCGGCAATGGATTGGTGGTGCTCTTTCAAGATGGACTCAAGAGGGCTCATGCAGGCAAGACGGCAGTCGGGAAATTTCAGGGACAAAGGACATCGATAGCAATGCGGGGAGTCAATGGCATAGGTCGGAAATAGCAAACTCAGAAACGATCGTCGAAACCCTTCAATCCCGCTTAAACTTAACGAACCGACCGTATCCCCATGATAGGACGACCCCACGTGCACAAAGCGGGTTTTGTCAGGTTGAGGGTCTGGGCATTGCTTCCAATATTGGACGGCCATTTTAGCGGCAATTTCCACTGCGGTGGACCCATTGTCCGAATAAAAGACCTTGGTCAGGCCTTTGGGGGCAAGGTGAACCAAAGCTTTGGCCAGTTGAATCGTCGGGGGATTGGACGCTCCCAGCATTGTTGTATGGGCGACTTTTGATAATTGGGCACGAATAGCCCGATCAATTTCCGGTTGACGATGGCCGTGTATATTGACCCAGATCGAAGCCGTCGCATCCAGGTATTGATTGCCGTCGAGATCAAAGACATATGATCCTTTGCCTCGATTAAGAATGAGGGGAGCGTGGTGCACCCATTCTTTCATCTGGGTAAAGGGATGCCAGACAAAATCTTTATCGGCTTGTTGAAGTTGTTTGACGCGAAATGAGCCAGGCATAGTTGATTCGTTAAGATAACCTAAAGGAATTCTTCGATTTTTGACAAGTTCCCAAACCCTCACTACAATCAGAGATTTTCCGCATGACCAAATCTTTTCCTCAAAGCCGAATCCGTAATTTTTCCATTATTGCCCATATTGACCACGGAAAATCCACCCTGGCCGACCGGTTTTTGGAAATAACCGGAGCCATTTCCCAGCGGGAATTTCGTGCGCAATATCTGGATGCCATGGACTTGGAAAGAGAACGGGGCATCACAATCAAAGCTCATGCCGTCACGACCAAATTTCAGGCATCTGATGGAAAAGACTATTTGTTTAACCTCATTGATACGCCGGGTCATGTAGATTTTGCCTACGAAGTCTCCCGAAGCCTGGCGGCCTGCGAAGGAGCGTTACTCCTCATTGACGCCACCCAAGGCGTGGAAGCTCAGACGATCGCCAATGCCTACTTGGCCATTGCCAACAATCTGGTGATTATTCCCGTTATCAATAAAATAGACTTGGCCAGTGCGGATGTGGAGGGAGTTCGTCATCAAATTGCGGACGTGCTGGGGCTCTCCCAAGAAGAGGCGTTTCTCGTCAGTGCCAAGGAGGGCCTGGGTGTCAAGGAGGTCCTGGAGGGGGTGGTACATCTTATCCCTCCGCCTGTCGGATCGGAAGAGAAACCCCTGAAGGCGCTTATTTTCGATTCCTGGTTCGATAATTATCAAGGGGCCGTGGTACTCCTTCGAGTGATCGATGGCGAGCTTATTCCTGGCATGATCATTCGATTGATGTCCAATAAGCGGGAATTCGAATTGCTCGAAGTCGGCATTTTTT
This sequence comes from Nitrospirales bacterium, assembly GCA_031315915.1. Classification (GTDB taxonomy): domain Bacteria; phylum Nitrospirota; class Nitrospiria; order Nitrospirales; family UBA8639; genus JACKFE01. The sequence continues at coordinate 37,510 of JALDRK010000026.1, read as the reverse complement.
CTCCCAAACGAACCAAGGTTGACCGGTTGGGGCCCGGTGAGGTGGGGTATGTCTGTGCCGGGATGAAGGATCTTTCCGATACCAAGATCGGTGATACGATTACGGAAGCCCGACGCCCCACGGAATCGGCCTTGCCCGGGTATCGGGATGTCAAGCCGGTGGTGTTTTGCGGTCTGTATACCACCGATACCAGCAAGTTTGAAGATCTGCGCGATTCGCTGGAAAAACTCCGGCTAAATGATTCTTCCTTCGTTTATGAACCGGAAACCTCGATCGCTCTGGGTTTTGGATTCCGCTGCGGGTTCTTAGGGCTCCTCCATATGGAAATTATCCGGGAGCGCCTTGAACGGGAATACGGGTTGGATTTGATCAGTACAGCGCCCACCGTGGTATACCATGTGTATACCACCAAAGGAGAAGTAATCGATATCGACAACCCTTCCAAACTACCGGACCCATCCCTTATCGATCATATTGAGGAACCGTTTATTAAGGCCACGGTAATCACTCCTGAGCGGTATGTCGGCAATATTTTGCAATTGTGCCAGGATCGTCGAGGCACGCAAACCGGCTTACAATATCTGGATGCCAATCGGGTCATGGTCTCCTATGAACTGCCGCTCAACGAAATTGTTCTCGACTTTTATGATCGCCTGAAATCCCGCACCCAGGGGTATGCCTCATTGGATTATGAATTGTCCGGATACCGCCACTCCGATTTGGTCAAGATGGATTTATTGTTGAACGGCGAGACGGTTGATGCGCTCTCCATTATTGCTCACCAGGATAAAGTGCAAAGCCGAGGAAGACAGTTAGCGGAAAAGATGAAAGAACTCATTCCCAAGCAAATGTTTGAAATCGCAATTCAAGCGGCCATCGGTAAGCGCGTGATTGCCCGGGAAACAATCGGTGCCATCAAGAAAAACGTCACCGCCAAATGCTATGGGGGCGATATTTCCCGGAAACGAAAATTGTGGGAAAAACAGAAAGAAGGGAAAAAACGCATGAAGCAAATTGGCCGAGTGGAAGTACCGCAGGAGGCCTTTTTAGCCATTTTAAAAACCGATCCCAATTGAATCCATCATGACTGAGCCAGAACACAAACCTCCCAAAGTGAACCTTCAATCCCAGGATGCGCTTGAAGAAAAGTCGAAGAGCTCCGAGACCGATCATGAGAAGGCGCAACCGGGCAAATCCCTGATTCGGGAATATGCCGAAGCCTTGGTTATCGCCATTATCTTGGCCCTCACCATCCGGGTCTTTTTTGTGCAGGCATTTAAGATTCCTTCCGGGTCGATGATTCCCACCTTGTTGATTGGGGATCATATTTTAGTATCCAAATTGGCCTATGGATTTCAGTTGCCCAAAGATTGTGAATTTCAAATATCATTTCCCCCTGTCACATGTTATTCCTCGACGATGCTCGCCGAATTTGACACTCCCCAACGAGGAGACGTCATTGTCTTTCGCTACCCCGAAGATGAAAATAAAGATTTCATTAAACGGGTAATCGGGACTCCAGGCGATACGATTAGCATTCAAAACAAAAAAGTTATCGTGAATGGAGAAGCCTTAGAGGATAGCGCGTTTACCCAGAGAATCGACCCGGGCATGATTGATGGACGGATTAACCCACGAGATAATTTTGGGCCCATTACCATTCCTCCCGACTCTTATTTTGTGATGGGCGACAATCGGGACCAAAGCCTGGATAGCCGGTTTTGGGGATTTGTCAAAATGGATAAAATCAAAGGCCGGGCCTTCCTCGTCTATTGGTCATGGAATGGACAGGGGAATTGGACAAATTGGGTTCGTTGGGACCGAATCGGAAAATTCATTCATTAAGTCTTCCCGGATTACCTCTTGTCACCTGGTGTCACCACAACTCCCACAGGCATGAACGCCGATCCTGCAGTGCCACCCTTCTCTTCCCGAAAACTTCAGGCGTACCTTCACAAGTTTTCTCAGGCCCGGATTCTCGTCATTGGAGACCTTATTGTCGATCATTATATCTGGGGAAAGGTCCATCGGGTCTCTCCAGAGGCTCCCGTGCCGGTCGTTCACGTGCAGTCGGAGACTTTTCGTCTGGGAGGGGCGTCCAACGTATTTCATAATATTTTGACCTTGGGGGGGCAAGTGGAGTTATGCGGAGTGATAGGCGCTGATGAAGACGGAAAAGAATTTTTACGGCAACTCAAGAAAACCAACGCTTCAATGACTGGCGTGATCGTTGATGCCAGTCGCCCTACTATTAGGAAATGCCGAGTTGTGGCGCATAACCAGCAAATTGTCCGGTACGATGTGGAGCAGTCGCATGCCATCAACACGGCGGTTGAACGGAAAATACTCAAGTACATTATCCAGCGCTTGCCCAACCTGTCCGGTATTGTCATCTCGGATTATGCCAAGGGAATGATTACCCCGAAGATGGTCGAGCAAATTCGATCTTCTGCTTCCACACATCGAGTGCCCGTCATTGTCGATCCAAAGGTTGAACATATGGGCTATTATGCCGGCGTCACGGTGGTGACGCCGAATCATTTAGAGGCGCATCAGGCAGCAGGGTTTCTCCCCACTCAACAGGTGCCCATCGACCAAGTCGGATTCGCCCTTCGGGATCGCTTACAGTGTCAGGCAGTCATTATCACTCGCGGAGAGGAAGGGATGAGTATCTTTCAGGAACAGGGGCGAACGTGGACGATTCCTGCCGTCGCCAAACAAGTGTATGATGTCACCGGAGCAGGCGACACGGTGGTGAGTACCCTGGCATTAGCCATGAGTGTTGGGGCCAGCCTTCCTGAAGCGGCCATGTTGGCCAACCACGCCGCCGGCATTGTCGTCGGTATGGTCGGAACGGCGACCGTGTCCAGACAGCAATTAAAGGACAGCCTCCGTGAGTCTCAATAAGCCCTATGTCAGTGTCTGTATTCCGGCACGATTCGGGTCCACCCGTTTTCCCGGAAAACCGCTTGCCCGTTTGTGTGGCAAAAGTCTCATTCAACATACATACGAAGTCATGCAGGGCGCCGAAATGGTTGGACGGGTTCTGGTGTTAACCGATCATCAAGAGATTTATCGCACAGTCAAAGATTTTGGCGGAGAGGTCCGCATGGTAACGGAGCCCTGTCGAACGGGAACGGATCGGGTGGCCAAAATTGGAAATGAATTGCAACATGAGGTGGTGGTAAATTGGCAAGCCGACGAAATACCGTTGCACCGCGGTTTGGTAAGCGATTTAGTCGTGCCGTTTTTGGGTTCCTCGGCGGGAATGGGTACCTTGAAAAGACCATTGTCACGCTCTGGGGATGCTCACAATCCTTCCATTGTCAAAGTAACCACAAACCAGCAAGGGCAGGCACTATATTTTTCCAGAAGTCCTATTCCCTTTTGGCGCGATGGGTATCGGCCAAGTAGGATGCCTTTGGCGTATATGCATTTAGGCGTGTATATTTTTCGAAAGCCGGTCCTGTTTCAATTTGCCGATGCTCCTTCTGGAATTCTTGAAGAAGCTGAAAAGCTGGAGCAATTGCGAGCATTGGAACACGGTATTCCTATACAGGTCTGGGAGACACGGCATCCGTCCCTGCGCATTGATGATCCGACTGATTTGCCGGTAGCCGAAGCTGAATTTTTGGCGTATCATGCCTCCGAACCCTCGGAAAAATCCGATAAGCCAGCCGGGTTGAAATAAACAGAATAAATATGGTGGAGTGACGAGAGAACCATGTACCTTAAAAACGGTCAAGGGAATTCGGTAGGAACGTACACATGAGTAAATTTATTTTCATCACCGGCGGCGTGGTCTCCTCCTTGGGAAAAGGTCTATCTTCAGCCGCCATCGGTCAATTATTGGAAAGCCGGGGGATGACCATTACGTTCTTGAAATTAGATCCCTATATTAACGTCGATCCCGGGACAATGAATCCTTACCAGCATGGGGAAGTGTATGTCACCGAGGATGGCGCAGAAACCGATTTAGACCTGGGACACTACGAACGATTTACGACTGTGCAGCTCAGCCGGGAAAACAACTGTACCACCGGTCGTATTTATGAGTCGGTGATTAAAAAAGAGCGTCACGGAGAATATTTGGGTGGCACGGTGCAAGTCGTCCCTCATATCACCGACGCCATCAAGCAGACCATTATGAATGTGGCTCATGACGCGGATGTGGTGATTGTGGAAATCGGCGGAACGGTAGGGGATATTGAAAGTCTGCCATTTCTTGAAGCCATTCGGCAGATGCCCTTTGACGTCGGACGGGAAAATGTCCTGTATATTCACCTGACCCTCGTCCCGTACATTGAAACCGCAGGAGAATTAAAAACCAAGCCTACCCAGCACTCGGTCAATAAGCTTCGAGAGATCGGTATCCAAGCCAATATTCTGCTCTGTCGGACCGATCGGTATCTTCCACCTAACGTGAAAGATAAAATGGCATTATTTTGTAATGTCGATAAGGGATCGGTGATTACGGCAAAGGATGTGGACTCGATATATGAAGTTCCCATCGTTCTCCGCAAGGAAGGCCTGGATGAGCTGATTGTTCAATCCTTACGTCTGGAGACGGGCCCACCCAATTTACGTGACTGGGATACCCTCGTTCAAAAGATTAAACGTCCACGGCATGAAGTGACGATTGCGTTGGTGGGAAAATATGTGGAATCGCGTGAGTCCTACAAAAGCATATCCGAGGCCCTGATTCATGGAGGATTGCATGATGAGGCCGGCATCCATATCCGGTGGGTGGAATCCGGGGATCTGGAACGAGACAGCACCGAGCGGTTACTCGCGGACGTGGATGGTGTCCTGATCCCGGGAGGATTCGGCATTCGAGGGATTGAGGGGAAAATACATGCGATTCAATATGTCAGGGAACGCCGGATTCCATTTTTCGGCATTTGTTTGGGAATGCAATGCGCGGTCATTGAGATCGCGAGAAATCTTGCAGGGCTTCATGGAGCCAACAGTTCCGAATTTGACTCCAAGACCCCGCATCCCGTCATTGATCTCCTGCCGGAACAGCGGGACATACAGGATAAAGGCGGGACCATGCGGCTTGGGGCGTTTCCCTGCCATTTACGGGAACAGACGAAGGTTTTTACCGCTTACCAACAGATGGATATTTCCGAACGGCATCGGCACCGGTACGAATTTAATAACGACTATAAAGATGCCTTGACCAAAACTGGACTCACGATCAGCGGAACGTCCCCGGACAACCGATTAGTGGAAATCGTCGAATTGGATGATCATCCCTGGTTTGTGGGTACCCAGTTTCATCCGGAATTTCATTCACGACTCTGTGCTCCTCATCCCTTGTTTACGGCTTTTATCGGGGCTGCTCTACGGCGAAAACTGGGAACATAAATCATCGAATTGGAGTGGTGTGTGCCTATCCCTGTCAACATTGGACCCTTCTCGGTCGGCGACCAATCCCCGCATTTCCTGATTGCCGGACCCTGTGTGATTGAAAATGAAAAAAATGTCCTGGAGACGGCAGCGGCCATTGCGGAAATCACGGCGGATCTGGAAATTCCCTATGTGTTTAAATCCTCGTATGACAAAGCCAACCGTACCTCTATCGCTTCTTATCGGGGATTGGGTATTGCCGAAGGATTGCGAATACTACGAAAAGTCAAAGATGAACTGAACATCCCGATTTTAACCGATGTCCATGAAGTGCATGATGTGCCGCGTGTGGCTGAGGTGGCCGATGTGTTGCAAATTCCGGCTTTTTTGTGCAGACAAACCGATCTCCTGTGTACAGCGGCGAAAACCGGACGGGTGGTGAATGTCAAAAAAGGACAATTTTTGTCTCCTTGGGACATTGCCAATGTGGTGAAAAAATTAGAAGAAGCGGGAACGCAAAAAATCGTCCTCACGGAACGGGGAGCGAGTTTTGGTTATCAAAATCTTGTCGTCGACATGCGGGCCTTTCCTGTCATGCGGGCCTTGGGGTACCCGGTCGTATTCGATGCCACTCATAGCGTCCAATTGCCTGGCGGAGGAGGTACCCACTCGTCTGGGCAACGGGAATTCATTGCTCCACTCGCACGGGCAGCGTCCGCTGCAGGATGCGATGGTTTTTTCATGGAGGTTCATCCGGACCCTGAGCAGGCTTTATCCGACGGTCCCAACATGATTCGCCTGGACGAACTGAAACCATTACTTGAAAAATTAAAGATTATCTGGCAAGTGGTTGGTAAAGGGGAGGGGAGCCAAAAACCGGCTAGCCAGGTCGCGCATATATGAGTCAGGTTGAAATTGTAAAAGGAACTTCCCTCAATCAAATGCCGAAGGTTCCGGCTTCAAATTTTAATCTTCCGAATTCCATTACCTTTCTTCGAATTATTTTAATTCCGGTTTTTATCTGGATGTTCTCCGATCCTACACCAGATCGGGCCCTGTGGTCGGCCATCATTTTTTCCGGAGCCGCGCTGACTGACTTTCTGGACGGGTATCTAGCCAGGAAGAACGGGCAAATCACCAATTTAGGGAAATTACTCGATCCTGTCGCAGATAAACTCCTAGTGGCATCAGGCTTGATTCTTCTTGTTCAATTTCAACGGGTGGCGGTATGGTTAGCCATTGTGTTGATTGCCAGGGAATTAATCGTGACCGGAGCCCGCGCCGTCGCTGCGAGGGAAGGGCTCGTCGTTCCAGCCGATACCATGGGGAAAGTTAAAGTTGTAGCTCAAATTTCTGGAATTTTATGTTTAATTACTATGGGAATTTGGGAGTCGATTGATCCTTGGTTGCTGAAAGCCGGAAACTTTTTGCTCTATATAGCTTTGGCTTTTTCTCTGTGGTCATGCTGGGGTTACTTGGCCTGCATTACAAAGAAAATTGGCCCACAATGGTAATTTTCTCTCTCCTACTATAACCTTCAATCACAATGGACCCAGGTTTTATTGGTATACTTGGTGGTTATCTCATCGGTTCTATTCCCTTTGGTTTGCTGGTTGCCAAATTAACCGGAACTCCTGACCCCAGGAAGATAGGAAGCAAAAATATTGGTTTTACTAATGTCTTACGCGTATGCGGGAAAAAAGCCGGGGCCTTGACCCTTCTAGGCGACATGGGGAAGGGGTTCGTGGTCACAGTCATGGGGAAGTATCTTGGGTTTTCATGGACCTGGGTACTTGCTTTCGGATTGGCCGTGATCATCGGACATATTTTTTCTTTATTTCTTTCATTTAAAGGCGGTAAGGGAGTGGCTACTGCCTTAGGGGCCATAGGAGGCCTTCATGGGATTATGGGTCTCATGTTAATTGGAGTATGGTTAACCAGCGTATTCGCCTTTAAATACTCCTCAGGCGGTGCCCTCATGGCTTTTGGTGCTTTTCCTTTATTTGTTATCTTACTTAGTGGGGATATGGCTTTTCTCATCTTTTCAATTTTGGTTACCGGACTTATTTTCTTTTGTCATAAAGATAATATAATTCGCCTGTATCATGGGGTTGAACCAAAGATTGGATCTACTCGTAATTAACATAATATGTATTATGCGACATTGTGATATTTAAAGTAACTTATGGCTTTTTTGAATAAAATATCCTATTCAATCCTGATAACTCTTGGTTTTGTGGTTACGCCATTATCCTCCCATTCTCATGAAGTGAACGGCATTGACGTCCTGGAGGCCATGGAAAAAGCAATTACGGAATTGTCTGAAAAAGTCACTCCCACAGTGGTGAATATTACTCCCATTCGGGACTTTCAACCTGGTCAGGGATTTCAACGACGAACACCCTATACCCAAGGAAGCGGTTCAGGGGTAATTCTCAGCGAAGATGGTATTATCGTGACCAACAACCATGTCATCGGAGAGGATACGACGGAAGCTCAAATCCGATTATCGGACCGGACCACCTTTATTGGGCAAATCATAGGAAGAGACAAGGAAACAGATATTGCCGTCTTAAAAATTTCTGCGGATCACCCGTTAGCCGCCGCCACTTTCGGTGATTCCACGAAGTTGAAAGTTGGACAATGGGTTTTGGCTGTCGGCAATCCTATGGGATTGGACCGTACCGTCACCCTGGGTGTCGTGAGCGGGATCGGTCGGGAACGTTTAAACTTGTCACGTTATGAAAATTTCATCCAAACCGATGCGGCCATCAACCCCGGCAACTCCGGCGGCCCGTTGTTTAACCTTCGCGGGGAAGTCGTGGGGATTAACACGGCCATTATCCATATGGCCCAAGGCATCGGGTTCTCCATTCCCGCTGAAATGGTGTCTCGTGTGGTGAGGCAATTAGTGTCGCAAGGCCGGGTCGTGCGTGGATGGCTTGGAGTTGGGATTCAATCGCTCACGAAAGAACTGGCGGAACAATTTGGGGTTAAGGAAGGTCAGGGGGTACTCATCAACGAAGTCTACCAAAACGATCCGGCTCATCTAGCCGGAATCGAACCCGGCGACATTATCCTGACCGTAAACGACAGTCCGGTTGATACCCCGAATCAGCTGTCCCGCCTGGTCGCCAAAGTCGAACCGGGCGAAACGGCCATCATTCGTGTCCTGCGTGACGGCCTGGAATACACGTACCCTGTGGCCATGGTTGAAAAACATGAGCAGGCCGTCGTGATTTCTTTGCCGACTAAAAAAACGGAATTGAAGCTCGGCTTGGATGTTCAGGCCTTGACAGCAGCACTAGCCGAGCAGTTTGAATTGCAGGAGACCGGCGGGGTTCTGGTTTCCAACGTGGAACGTGGCGGACTTGCCCACTCGGAAGGCATTCAGGAAGGCGATCTGATTACGGAAGTGAATCGCCAACCGGTTCGAACGGTTACGCAATTTTCCGAAACGGTAGGAAAAATCAAAGCCGGTCAAACCATCTTACTTCGTATCATTCGTAAGGCCAAGGCATTTTTTATCGTCCTGAAAACCCAGTAAGACGACATGTCGAATACCTCAAGTTGACGAGACCATTTCTCGTTTCTGTTCCTCTGCAACCCGATTAAGCACGTCTTTGGGAACTTCCTCATACCCGGATAATTCCATGACATACGTGCCTTTTCCTGCCGTGATGGATGTCAAGGCAGGAGCGTATTTCAGCATTTCCGCCAGAGGAACGAGAGCTTTAATGATTTGATTATGGCCTTTGGCCTCCATCCCTTGGATTCGTCCCCGACGTGAGTTTAAATCGCCAATAATCGTTCCTACCAGATCATCCGGAACCGTCACTTCAACCTTCATGATGGGCTCCAATAAAGTCGGGTGAGCCTCTTCCATGGCTTTTTTGAATCCCATCGAAGCGGCAACTTTAAACGCCATTTCTGAAGAGTCGACAGGATGATGAGACCCGTCATATACCGTCACCCGAATATCAACGATGGGAAAGCCTGCCACACAGCCTTGTCCCATGGCCTCATGAACTCCTTTTTCCACTGCAGGAATGAAGTTTCTCGGAATCACCCCTCCCACAATATTATTGTGAAATTCAAACCCTGCCCCCCGGGGAAGCGGTTCTACTTGTAGCCAGCAGTCCCCGTATTGCCCATGGCCACCGGTCTGTTTTTTGTACTTTCCTTGGGCCTGAGCCATTCGATGAATGGTTTCCTTATAAGGAACCTTGGGCATATGCAGGTTCACCTCAACCCCATACTTCCGCTTCAATTTTTCCAACGTCACATCAATATGACCCTGCCCTACTCCACTGAGAAGCATTTCCTTGGTTTCCTCATTTCTGAGAAACTCCAACGATGGGTCTTCCTCAACCAATTTATGCAAACCGAGGCTGACTTTATCAATATCATTTTTACTTTTGACCTCAAGAGCATACGACATGACAGGCTTCATGATTTGAAAACCTGGAAAGACAATGGGATGTTTGTCATCGCACAACGTATCTCCGGTCTGGGTGTCCTTTAATTTCGCTATTGCGACAACATCGCCTGCAACCGCCTGAGGGACCTGGGTATGCTTCTTCCCAAGGGAAAAGAATAAGTGTCCCCCTTTTTCTTTGGACTGTCGGGTAGAATTCAAGAAAGCCGAGTCTGCCGCGAGCGTGCCCGACAACACGCGTGCAAAAGTCAAACGTCCCACAAAGGGATCTATGGTGGTTTTAAATACAAAGGCGGAAAACGATTCTTGGGAGTCCCCTTTTAGGCGGATGTCTTCATGAGTCTGAGGGTGTTTTCCTTGGATCGCATGAAGGCCGGCTCGATCTTCGGGAGACGGAAAAAAACTGACGATTGCATCCAAAAGACTGGCCGTTCCGATATTGTGAATTGCCGACCCACCGACAACAGGAATCAACTTACGATCCAAGATACCGACCAGTAATCCATCCGTCAGATCTTCCTGTGACAACACGCCGTTTGCCAAGTATTTTTCGACTAATTGATCATTCGTTTCAGCAACCCGTTCCATTAATTTCAAGCGTTGTTCATGAAATTCGTCGCGTTGCTCCGCAGGAATGTCGGCTTTGTGAGGTTTGGGAGAGGACGCCTGGGAGGAAATAGTCTGCTGGGCAAGAAGATCCATCACCCCAGTAAGTCCTGCCCCTGCTCCCAAGGGCATGACCAACGGAAGAGGAGAACATTCAAGCGCCTTTTGACATTCCTCAATAACTGACAGGTAATCGGCTCTTTCCTTATCCAAATCATTGATAAAAATGAGGCAAGGCAAATCTAATGCTTGAATCACATCCCAGACGCGTTCCATTTCAGAACGGTATCCGGTCGCCGCACTCGCCACCAACACCACCCCGTCGACTGCCCGAAGCGCCGATTTGACTTCGAAAAAAAAGTCCAGCGTTCCCGGACAGTCAAGAATGTTTATTTTGGTACCTTGCCAATCAAGCTGTAAAAGGGCAGACCCCGTCGAATGATGACGGTGCATTTCCTCCGGCTCAAAATCACCGATCGTGGTGCCCTGAAGAATCGACCCCATCGACGGAATGATGCCGGTTGTCCAAGCAATGGCCTCGCAGAGAGTCGTTTTACCTGCCCCAGGGTAAGAGGCAAAGGCGACATTTCGGATGGGTGAAGGGTTTGTGTGTTTCATCCAAGCCTCCTCTCATGATGTTGGTGAATTCTAGGAGTCTCTCAAAAACCTGTCAATGAAAAAAACCCGACGATGTCAGGAGAAGCAACGCAAAGTCCGTGATATCGTCAACTCCTCGACAGCCATTCAACTATGGTCGTCAACGAGACAGGAGGCAAATCTTTCACGCGAGGCAAATATTTCCCAACGATTACGCAACTTTTTTGCCTTACGCAACTTTTTTGCCTGAAAACCGTGCACATCACCTCTCAGGCCTGGCTGGCACTCCTATTGCTCTACCCCGCTTTGTTTGCTGAGAAGTAGGCGAAGATGTCGATGCTATACCGGATAGTGGATCGACCCTCTTCGTCCTGTCTTTTCTGAATCCCTCTAAATACCCACAACTGATGTATTGGCAAGAGGTGACACCGGCCCCTCATGGGAATGGTGCGTCGCAAACAGGCACACGGAAATAGCCAGTATTGGAGACCCTATGAGCACATTTCCCGTTTCCACGATCACGTACAAGAACGATCAGTTGAAAACCGTCAACGCCAATCCGGATTCCCTGGAAAATCCCAATGATCCGAACATAGAGAAAGTTGCCCATTTGCCTTCGTTCCCGTTTACGTTGGAATGTTTGGGAGGGCGTTGGGAAGGAAGCCTTACGCACGTTCAACCCTCTGTCCTTAAAATAGAACTACGGGGGTTTCCTCCTATTGCCAATCATCAACGATTCGCCATCTATCGATCAGACAAGGGCACCAATCAACATGCCTTATTATTCGAAGGATTCGCTCATGACCTTCATGTCAATCGAGGATGCACATGGTGGGAAGGGAGCACAGAATTTCTCATAGAGGATGACGATAACAATCCATTAGAAAAAGAGCATGAAAGGGGCTCTCTCACAGCATGGCTCGATCAGGGTTGCGGCCTACTAACAGGAAGAATGCAAGAACAAGACGGCAAAACAAGATCTTTTCATGCAGGACTGGCCGAGTCCAGTATTACCGAAAAGAGGCATGAGTCGCTTGCGAATCGGACTTCGTCAACGGAAAAAAACGTCCAGAGCAAGTCTATTACCATCGTCAAACAGAATGGGCAAATTATTCATGCGTTTTATGATTCTCAACACGAATCGTGGTCTGACATAAAACCGGTTGTCGTAATTGCTCCAGGATATGGAGAAACCAAGCGGGATTATCTCACTCTCGCCTATTACCTTGCGAGCAACGGTTTTCGGGTCGTGCGATATGATCATACGAATCATGTAGGCGCCAGTGACGGCAACCATTTCAATTTCACTCTCTCTTCCATGAAAACGGACTTTCAGGAGGTGATCGGGTTCGTCAAGAGACAATGGCCCGGCTGCCAGGTCATTGGACTGGCATCCAGCATGGCTGCCCGAGTGGCAGTCAAAGCCGAAGCCGAACAGGCATCCGTGGATCAATTGGTCTTGCTGGTCGGCATCGTCAATGTTCGACGTACCGTGGCGGCCGTTCATTTGGAGGATGTCTTTATGAATTTTCTACAGGGACAGGATCAAAAATCCGCCAATATCTTAGGCTTCAATGTCGGACAACAGTTTTTACAAGATGCCTGTCAGAACCGTTTTGTCACGCTTGGCGATACCCTTCAGGATGCTCGACGTCTCACCACTCCGGTGATGATGATTTCTGCAGGAAACGACAGTTGGGTAGAGAAAGATGATCTCAAGGAATTTCAATTTGCGCTGGGAAATCACTTGCACGAGAAACTGGTCATGCCGAACTCCCTGCACCGGATTCAAGAAAACCCGCGATTGGCCCGTCAGATCTACCGTCAAGTAGTGACTTATTGTCAAAATGCGTGCAACCTATCCGAGCATATCACCACGGTTGATGAGCCGAATCAAATCAACCTCGGTCGACAAAACCGTTTGGAAAAACAGGCAATCGGATCGAAACAACATTCCAAAATGGAAACAAGATTCTGGAAAGATTATTTACAGAATTTTCAAACGGTAGGAAACTGCGTGGATTACCTCACCCTTCTTGACCATGTCTGTCATGCCTTAGGGCCTCTGGGTCCGGGGCAACGTATCTTAGATGTCGGCTGCGGTAACGGAACGGCTGGCCAATACATTTCTCATGCGTTATCGCAAACTCATCTTTCGATGAGGGACGTCGCTCCCATACATTATTTTGGCATTGACGTTGTGACAGATGCTCTGCAGAGAGCCAAACAGATGATGGAACACTCGGTCCCAGCCCGATTCGAGACTTCCGGACTCTCTCGCCAAGAAGTCCACGCATCCTGGACACGGCTGGATCTCCATCGGCCACTGCCTTTTGCCGATGATTCCTTTGATCGGATTCTATCCAATTTAGTGCTCGGTTATGTGAAAACACCTGTTGCGGCATTAAAAGAGCTGTATCGTGTGCTGGCACCCGGAGGACGCATGGTCATATCCAACTTAAAACCGGACGGAGATTTCTCTGGAATTTATCAACGTTTGGTCACTCATGCCCAAGATTCCCAGGAACGAGAGCAAGCGAGGGAATTATTAAATAATTATGGGAAAATACGTCAGGCAGAAAAAGAGGGGCAATTTCGATTTTATACCCACGAACAATGGCGACACATTTTACATGCGTTAGGGCAGTCGGAGGCTCAAATCTATCCAACGTTTGCGAATCAGGCCTATTTGATTGTTATTGAAAAACCGCAAGTCATGACAAAGTCCGTCCCCTTTCTCACACAGGCTTTTTCTCAATTGCCGGCATATGATGTTTCCTCTTTACACTTCAAAAACGCTGCCTAATTTTTACCTCGGCATCTTGCGATATCTGTCCCGGCCCGGACGTTGGTATTTTTGACATAGTGGAGGTTTTGGTGTCCAATACACCATTGGAGTTCTCTTGCAAAAATCTCTTGAAAGATCAATGTCCTTCCTATGAATTTCTACGCATTCAGCGGATTGCTCAACGGGTTAGCCGCAACTCTTTCTGGAATTCTCATTTATGGCCGACGACCGGACGATCCCAAGCATCAAGCCTACGGTATATATTGTTTAGCCGCGGCCACCTGGGGATTTGGCTATTGGGCTTGGCAAATTTCCAGCACCCCTGAATCCGCACTTCTATGCATCCGGATATTAATGGCAGGTGCGATTTTTCTCCCGATAGCCTATCTGTATCATGTGATCACTCTCCTGGAAGCATTCCGGAATTTTCAAAAGATCTTGTTGTGTGGATGGGTAACCGCCACGTTCTTTTTTATCATGGACTGGACTCCATACTTTGTGGCTGGTATCCAGCCGATCGGTGAGTTTCCTTTTTGGCCAAAACCAGGCATATTTTTTCACGCCTATATTGTGTGGTTCGGATGGACGTTTTTATACGGCACCTGGCTCCTGTTTCAGGGAGGACGCCAACGCACCGGCTCGGAACGGTTCAGATTTTTTCTGTTAGGCACCGGTTCCATTATTGCCTATCTTGGAGGAATAACCAATTTTCCCCTTTGGTATGGAATCGACTTCCCTCCTACCGGCGCGATTCTGCTCACGGTGTATACAGCAGTCGTGGCTTATACCCTCGTCAGGTATCGTTTATTGGACTTGGGAACGGCCGTTGAGCGAGGAATTACGACGACGATTTTAATGGCTTTGGTCGCCTTGCCCGCATTTCCGCTATTGTTACTGGCACAACAATGGTTTTTTGGGACGGTCGATTTTTCCTATTCCTTTCTTGAATTATCCATTCTCATACTCTTAATTTTTGGAGCCTCAACATTGAAAGTCGAGGCGAAAACCTTTATTACCAAAGCCTTGTTTAAGCAACGCTATGAACAATATGAGACTGTGTTGAATTTCTCCAAATCGTTGATTTCTATTTTGGAACTTCGGGATTTGACCCAAGCCATTGTCGAGTCCATCTGTCCGACATTGGGCATTCAGTGGGGAGGATTATATTTACGAACCACACAAGGATCGGATTTCCTTGCGCGCTCAAGTTTTGGAAAAGAGGTGGCGGACCTACCCAAAATGCCGCCCAGACAATCTCTTCCATTTGGGAAAAATCGTGCGGAACAACTTGGGGCTTTCACACTGAATGACTTGCGGCATCTGGGCAGCCAAGGGGAAAACCGAAGTTTTGTAGAGGGGCTTGAAGGGCTTGGCACGGAGGTCCTTCTTCCCCTCATCAACAAAAATCGCTTAATCGGGTTTTGTCTGTTTGGCCCCAAAGTTGATCGGGGAACCTATACTACGCAGGATCTTGAATTGTTGACGACCTTATCTCAGGAGGCTTCCGTAGCGTTGGACAACGCCCTACTCTATGAGGAATTAAAACGCTCCCAATCATTGGTCCGCCGGACCGATCGGCTGCGATCCCTGGAAACCATGGCCGGTGGGCTGGCCCATGAAATTCGCAATCCCTTAACCTCAATCAAAGCCTTTGTGGATCTCGCCCCAGAGCGAAAGGACGACGAACAATTTCTCGCCCGGTTCAGTAAGGTGGTCAGAGAAGACGTGAATCGCATAGAGCGGCTGACCAGAGAGATATTGGACTACGCCAAACCCAATGAGCCGTTTCTGCGTGAGGAAGATCTGAATGAAATTGTGGAAGGGTGCCTCTATACCTTACGCATCCGGCCCTCGCATGAACTCATTGTCATCGAAACCGATCTGGCTCACCGCCTTCCCTCTATTTTTGCCGATCGACAGCAACTGAAACAGGTGATTTTGAACATTTTCTTCAATGCGGTTGAGGCCATGGCCCCAATAGGAGGGGTGTTATCGGTCCGCACCAGACGGATTTCGTCTGATATTGCGCCTGACTGGGTGCAGTTGGAGGTACAGGACACCGGAAGAGGCATTGATCCCAAAGATGCGGAACATATTTTCGACCCGTTCTTTACGACCAAGCATTTCAGTCAGGAACATGAAGGAACGGGGTTGGGGTTAGCTATTGCGCATCAAATCATTCAGGAACATCAGGGACGAATTGAGGTCCAAAGCTTAAAAGGCCAAGGCACCACCTTTTATGTGAACCTGCCGAGTTATGCTACGGCGAATCCGACTTCCTCAAATCCCGTCCTTGGCATGAGTTCCAACCCGAAGGCTCACTAAGTACCGGTTACCGCTTGTGTAAATAAAGATACTCTATCACAATGGCAACTTCGTTCTCTTGTCGCGGAAAAACCTGCTCCGTTGAAAAAAATCAGAAATTGCTAGTCTGGAATCCGTCCCTCTAAAATAATCCCTTCCCAGTCACCGGTGCCTTGTCTTAACCGATGTGTTTTGGTCCGAGAAAAACCGGCACGCTGAAGCCAGCGTTTCACATCTTGCACGGAATACGTATTCCCGGTTTTGGTATATAAAAGCATCGTTACGGCAAAGATGTTGGCTTCCACGGAGCCCAATCCATGGGGATTTTGCATGAAGGTATCTTGGATAAAGATCCGTCCGCCAGGCACGAGACTCCGCTTGACATTCCGAAATACCTTGAGGTTTTCTTTCGGAGAATAAATATGCAGAACATTCGAATACCACACGACGTCATAACGCCACGGGATGGATTCTGTCAGAAAATCCCCCGGCACAAAATTCATTCGAGACTGCAATCGATAGCGTTTCGCCAGGGTCTTAGCCACTTCAAGGGCAGCCGGTCGATCCATGATCGTGGCACGGAGCGAGGAGTTCCGTTTGAGAAAATGTAACGCATAGGTCCCCGGGCCTCCCCCCAAATCTAAAAACGACCTGGCTTTGGTCAATGGAAGCTGTCGAGTCACTTGCCTGGCCGTTTCTACCGACCGTTGATGCATGGCCCAAGTGAACGACTGACGATATTCCGCTGTCTCCGGTTTATCCTCATCGACGGGTTTCCCGATTCTGATGCCTGACGTTAATTTCGACCAGTCCTCCCACTGCCGCTGAAGGAGTTCCAGATAGGCGCCACGAAATTCCGGACTGTGCATATTGAGATATCGCCGGGCCATATGACTGGAACGATAGCGTCCATCTTCATAGTTCAATAAGCCAATGCTCGTCAGGTTCCGACATAAAATTTCCACCCCTCGTTGACTGGCTTTGACACGTTTTGCCAAGCCTGAGAGTGACCAAGTCCGGTCGCCCATTTTCGAATAGCCCTAATTCCAATGCCGAGAGAATCATTCTGGGAATTCGAAAGGCATAGATCGCATCTCGAAATTGTTCAAAGGAATGAATGGGCAATGATGACAAGACCTTCAAGTTAAGAATCCTTTACCGGACGGTTGAATGAAGGAAAGAAGCAAGCCCTTACGATATTTTGGGGGTAAACCAGGTTTGGCAGGTGTGAATATGACCTTCCACCTCCGTGATGGTCGAAAGATCAATAGGCCGTTCAAAATGAGCGGCAACGTAGGAGTCATTCATTTCAAGGCGCTCCGTAAATCCCTGAGAGAGCAGCCGCTTGCGATACTTTGAGATGGTTTGCTGTAAATAGAATTTGGCTTGTTTGGCAAGTTCGTCACTGCCCAAATCTTCGGTTGTCCCATCACACAGCATACTTCGCATATCTTCCAGGTCATACCCGGCCATGCACACTAATTTTCCATCGGAAGAAATTTCCAATAACCAATCTTCATCAGCCATCGGGAGTGTCAGGGATTCTTTGTCATGCGGATCCAACCAACCATGGATGGAAGCCGTCAAATGACTTCTGAGCCGGTTCCAAGCAGGAGTAGTGTCCGAATGTTCACCCATGTGACGCCTCTTGAATTTGGGCTAACCGGTCACAAAGAACCTGTAGCCTTTTCGTATTCTCTGTCAGTTTCGGCAACTGATATTTTGCATCAACCCGTACAACTTTAGAAAGATAATGTACAGCTTTGTCCCACTCCCCTTTTGCTTCATGACAACTGGCCAGGACATACCACGCCCCTCCCGTTCGCAATTCGTCCTGCAATCGTTTGGCGATATCCAAACTGGTCAAGGTACATGACTGGGCTTCTTCAATGCGGCCCTGGGCCAGGTACATCCTTCCCACCATGCGATACACATCGGCCTGGCCACCGTCATTCCCTGCTCGACGCATGAAGGTCAGGGATTCTTGGTAAAAAGCCATGGCTTCATCAAAGTGGCCGGTTTCCCTTGCCACCAACCCCAAATCGGAAAGCAACACCGCTTTGCCGGCATGATCGGAAACGGCATTCATTAAATCCAGGGCTTCAAGATAATGCGCCTTGGCACGATCCCATTCCCCTGCATCCGCGCAAAGATTTCCAAGGTTCGCCAAGGTGGTACTGATCCCCCGGTCATCCCCAAGAATCTTCTGCAGCTCCAGAACCTCCGTATAATAGGCGTGGGCTTGTTCTCGCCGACCGCTTACTGCGCAGATATTGCCAAGATTCCCCAGTGTGGTCGCAAGTGCCCGCTGATCCCCGTTTTGCCGGTCAACATCCAGAGCCTGACTATAGCATTCGTAGGCTTTGGTATAAAAACCCTTAGCAAAATGTTGATTGCCCAGCCAGTTCAAATTCGCGGACTGCGTCCAAGCCATAATAATTCCTTATCCGCCTCCCTCAGAACATGACGTACTATCATGGGCCTAAGAGATGCTGAACGGCAGGTTTGGCATTCGTTATGATCGATGTTCCATCTCCTACCAAAAGAGCATCAAAACTGAAATTTAAGATACGTCTGAGACCAACTCGTGCCTGTGTTATATCGGCATACTTTTCATCCGGTAAAAGACGAAGAGATCCGGAAGGATGACCAATCAACGCATCGCCGACAATCACAACCCCTTTTCCCTTCTGTAGAAACAAGGCGCTTTCGCCAGGTGATTTTTGATTTTTAAGGTGAACGATCCAGATTCCCCCCGGTAGCAGTTCCCCATCCTTATAAGTCTTATCAATGGGTACGGACATTTCCTTGGCGTCAAGGTCGGGAGCCATGATTTTGCACCCGAAAGTCTGGCGAAACTGTTCAGCTTCCCGTTGATGATCCCGATTGGTCAGAAGGATATAATCCACCGCCTCCCCTTGCTTAAGAAACGCGAAATCTGCCGGTGTCATGGGTGGAGGATCGATGAGAATGCGATGCTCCCCGACCGCCAACACATGCCCGTTAAAATCTAATTGTTTTTCTTCGGAAAACCAGGACCATTCCCAGATCCCTGGGAGGAGGCTTTTCATAAAGCCTCAATAGTTTCTTGTAGGAGGGCGGAGGTTTTGGTTTGAACGGAAGGTTCGGACGGCAGATCGAGAATGTCATCTTCGTGCACGGTGATAAATTTTCGATTCTGCCCTTTTGTCAGAGAAATCAAAAACAGACTTCTGGAGGGAGTGGTGGGAATGACGACTTCCACGTGAGAATCGCAGGCTTTCACTAATTCCAAAAATTTTTCTTTTCCCGCTTCCATTTCGTCCATACGGAATATCCATCATTATGTTGAAAAGTGGTCGATCGTCATCACATGGTAGAGGACGATCCGTGACCGACAAGGAGCTTATTCACTTCCTGAAGTATGACCTCATGTCCGGCTAATTTTCCATCGGTGAAGAAATTCCCGACACGCTGCCATCGAATCGTGCCCGTTTGATCGATAACATAGACATTGGGAATAAACTTGCCTCCTCCATAGGCTTTATCGGTCACCTGCTCCGGATCAATTAAATAGGGATAGGTCACCCTCACCGGAAAGGACTGAAGGAACTCAGTAATATCCGATTTGGAGTCGCCGGAGGAATTCACTCCCACCACCGCCACGGGTTTCCCTTGAGTGGCCTCATGCACTTTTTGAAGGTTCGTACCTTGGATCAAGCAAGGCTCGCAAATATGAAACAACCCCAACACCACAATCTTCCCTCTCAACTGGGATAGGCTCACGGATTTTCCATCTAGGGACGTTAAGGTAAACTCTGGTGCCGGTTGCCCGATTTTAAAAAAGCTTTCGGCTTGTACCATCAACGCGGTATTGATACAAATCAATGCTGAGAGAATCGCAATGCATATGGACTGCTTCATGGTGCTTCTCCTCCTTTTTCAGGAATGTCGACCGCCCGCCTCGACTCCATAGTCATAGAAAAATCTTAACACACGCTTTTTCAGGTCATCAAGGAAAAGGACAAGCCTTATTTGCGCACCTGATCGGATTCAAACAATCCCAGTTGCAGTTGCTCGGCTTTGGTCATGGTAATGGGGTAATCATTGGTAAAGCAGGCGTCGCAATAATGGTGGGAAAACCCAGGGGCCGTGGCCAACATGCCCTCCAAGCTCAAGTAGCCTAAACTATCCGCGGTGATGTATTTCCTGATTTCTTCGATCTTCAGCTTGGAGCCGATCAGTTCTTTTTGGGTTGGCGTGTCGATTCCATAAAAACACGGGGCAATAACCGGAGGGGAACTGATGCGCATGTGGATTTCCTTGGCTCCGGCTTGTCGAATCATTTTGACAATCTTTCGACTAGTGGTTCCACGGACAATGGAATCGTCCACCACCACCACCCGTTTCCCTTCCAATACTTCAGGCACGGGGTTGAGTTTGAGCTTCACTCCAAAATGCCGAATGGCTTGTTCGGGCTCAATAAATGTGCGTCCGACGTAATGGTTTCTCGTGAGTCCGATTTCAAACGCCACCCCCATTCCTTCCGCATAACCCAACGCCGCAGGTACCCGGAGTCAGGAACCGGAATGACAATGTCCGCTTGAGCAGGACATTCCTTGGCCAATTGTCGGCCAAAGGCTTTTCGGACGGGATAGACGGCATTCGATCCAAAAATTTTGGAGTCGGGTCTGGCAAAATAGACATATTCAAAGATGCACTGGGCACGGTTTTGCGGAGTGAAGGGATGATAGGAAGTCAGCCCTTCGTGATTGATGGCCACCATCTCGCCGGGTTCGACTTCCCGGACGAATTCCGCTCCGATCAGATCAAAGGCACAGGTTTCGGAGGCGACAACCCAACTGCCTTTATATTTGCCAAGACTCAAGGGCCGAAACCCATAGGGATCACGGGCGGCAATGAGATGGTCATCCGTCAAAATGACCAGAGAAAAGGCCCCACGGATCAGGGTTAAGGCATCAATCACACGGCTGACCATTGTATCGCCTTTGGAATGAGCAATCAGATGGATGACCACTTCGCTATCCGAATCCGATTGAAAGATCGCCCCATAGGCTTCCAGCTCTCCTCGTAAAACACCTGCGTTGATAAGGTTGCCATTATGAGCCAATCCCAAATTCCCAAAGGCAAAATTGACCACCAGAGGCTGGACGTTATGCAAATCTCCGCTGCCCGCCGTGGAATACCGGTTATGGCCGATCGCGCCGGTGCCAATGAGTTGGCGTACCGATTTTTTTGAAAAGATATCGGCAACCAATCCCAATCCTTTGTGTTGGTAAAATCGTTCGCCGTCAGATGAGACAATCCCCGACCCTTCCTGGCCTCGGTGTTGTTGGGCATACAAACCGAGGTAGGTCAGATTGGCCGCTTCACGGTGACCAAAAATTCCGAAGACCGCGCACTCTTCCTGAAAACGGTCAGGAGAAGGGCTTTTCGTTGAATGAATTTGAGTCAAATGCATACCAGCATCCTTGTTCTTATAGGATAGTAGTGAAAGAACCTGGACGCAAGACAAGGTGTTGCGGCTTCCAGAGAGCAATTTTATCTGGGCTGCTACTCATGCCCGGCCAACTGACTGCTGAGACTCTGCTGCCAAACTTCGGCCATATGATGTTCAGAAAGGGAAAAGTGAATGAATGATGCGGGAGGTGTTGTTTGAACATTCACCTCGAAATTGGACTCGGCCACTGTCCCCAAATCAGTCAAAGGCACATCCGACTCCCTGATCGCTTCCATAACACAGACTCGATGCTCAGGTTTAACGGAAATCACGACACGCGAGGGGCTCTCCCCAAACAGCAGAGCATCCAATCGAATCGGGTGAGGAGGAATGGTAATTCGGGCTCCTAATGGCGACAAAGGATGCGTGAGGCAACATTCTGCCAATGTCACCAAGAGACCACCTTCAGAGCAATCGTGGGCGGACTGCACCCATCCCTTGCGAATCAGGTCCAAAAGACAATGATGAAGTCGTCGTTCCACATCCATGTCGAGCCATGGAATCAAGCCTTGTTCTCTCGAATGTATGACCTTCAAGTACTCTGTTCCGCCAAGGTCTTCATTATTCTGCCCTAATAAGAGGATATGATCGCCGGATTGTTTAAACCATTGCGTCGTAATATGGTCGGGAGAATCAATGACTCCCACCATGCCAAGGATCGGAGTGGGATAGATAGACAACCCATTCGTTTCGTTGTAAAAACTCACGTTCCCGCTGACAACCGGAATATCAAAGGCCCGACAGGCATCGGCAATGCCTTCGACCGCCATGACGAATTGCCACATAATGTCCGGTCGCTCAGGATTGCCAAAATTCAAGCAATCGGTCACTCCAACCGGCTGTGCCCCGGAACACGCTAGATTTCTGGCAGCTTCGGCTACAGCCAGACTTCCCCCCATATGCGGATTCAAGAGACAATATCGGCTATTGCCATCGGTCGTTATGGCCAATGCCTTGGTGGTGCCTTTGAGACGTACCACCGCGGCATCGGATCCCGGGCAAACCACCGTATTGGTACCGACCATGTAATCATATTGACGGAAGACCCAAGCCTTGCTGGCAATGGTTGGGGAACGCAAAAGAGCCAATAGCGCCTCCCCCGGATCTTTCACGTCAGGTAAGGCATCGACATTCAAAGACTGCAAAAAGTCTTGATAGGGTGGCGGAGCCGCCGGTCGGTCATAGCGGGGGCCTTCTTCGGCCAACGCTTTTGCGGGAATTTCAGCCACGGTCCGTACGCCATCTTTAACCCGCAGCAGGCCGTCATCGGTCACTTTACCGATAACCGCAGCATCAATCCCCCATTTCCGGCAAATCTTCAGAACGGCATCCTGTTTGCCGGGGGTAGCCACCAATAACATGCGCTCCTGCGATTCAGACAGAAGGACTTCATACGGCGTCATCTTCGGTTCGCGTCGCGGCACCAACGCCACATCCAACTCAATCCCCGTCCCTGAGCGGGCAGCCATTTCACAAGAAGAACTGGTGAGGCCGGCTGCACCCATGTCTTGAATACCGACCAGGAGATCCTGTTCGAGAAATTCCAGGCAAGCTTCAAGAAGGAGTTTCTCCAGAAAAGGATCTCCAACCTGCACGTTGGGCCGTTTTTTTTCGGAGGCATCGTCAAAGCTGTCGGACGCCATCGTGGCTCCATGAATGCCGTCCCGCCCGGTTTTGGCCCCGATATAGAGAACCGAGTTTCCCTCCCCTTGAGCCAATCCCCGGAGGAGCCGGTCCTTTTTGACAATACCAAGACAAAACACGTTTACCAGAGGATTTTTTGAATAGATGTCATTGAAGGTAATCTCCCCGCCGATAGTCGGTACTCCAATGCAATTGCCATAAAATGAAATACCGGAGACCACTCCCTTGAGAAGATGTTGATTCTTGGGTATATCCAGTTCCCCAAAACGAAGAGAATCCAACAGGGCAATGGGTCTTGCCCCCATGGTGAAAATGTCCCGAAGAATTCCGCCCACGCCGGTTGCGGCCCCTTGAAACGGCTCGATGAAGGAGGGGTGATTGTGTGATTCCATTTTAAAGACAGCCGCCAACCCCTCACCGATATCTACCGCTCCGGCGTTTTCCCCAGGTCCCTGAACAACCCTTGGGCCTGCGGTGGGAAATCGTTTCAAATGAATCCGTGAGCTTTTGTAACTGCAATGCTCGCTCCACATGACAGAGAAGATGCCCAATTCAGTCAAATTGGGTTCCCGGCCAAGGTGCTTTAGAATTTGCTGGTACTCCTCGCCCGACAGACCATGCTGTTCTATGACATCTTTCGAAAGTGGCGGTGAAGACAAGGGAAGAACGCCTTTGTTCATGAAAGCGATTCAGCCTACATAATAATGTAGAATGAATAGTTATGCAGAAAGCAAAGTTTAAGAAACTCTCATCCTAGAATCTATCACAACAAATCCTATCCTGTCCTATCGGACGAACCTTTGATAGGCATTCGCAATGGCAAATGATCGGTGACGTATGAAGCATAGCGAAGAGCTGTGCATATCTGATCCTGAGATAATTGAAACATTTCTTCCACTTCTTGAAAAGATTTTCCCGTTCCCAACATTCCCACAACCGTTGCCACATCAATTGAAGTGTCAGCAAGACATGGTTTCCCAGCGCATACTTCTTGATTCATGGTTATCCCGGGAAACACTTCCATAGGTGAGAGGATGGTGTCTAGAAAGCCAACGTTGATGATCGATTGGTCATCGAAGCCACGATTGACTGAAAGATAGCGAGACCATCGGTATTCGATAAGATGGATTCCGAACAACGTTCAGGGTGAGGCATCATGCCGAGCACATTCCCGGCAGCGTTTCGAAGGCCGGCAATGTGGTCAAGTGACCCATTGGGATTGGCCTCGGGTGTAACCCTCCCCTCCTTATCACAATAGCGAAACACGACTTGAGCATGAGCCTGAAGGGAGGAAAGGGAAATCGGATCCGTGTAGTAATTCCCTTCCGCATGCGCAATCGGTATTTGTAGAACCTGTCCAGGCTGACAATGATTGGTAAATGGAGTATCGGCATTTTCCACACGGACATAGATCTCTTCGCAAATAAATGACAGATTCTGATTGCGAAGCATGGCGCCGGGAAGCAGGCCCGCTTCCAGTAGGATTTGAAACCCATTGCAAATTCCAAGAACCAGTCCACCCTGTTTGGCAAAGGTTTTCACCGCTTCCATAATAGGCGAGAGATGGGCAATGGCTCCCGTTCGAAGGTAGTCTCCATACGAAAAACCTCCCGGAAGGATTACGGCATCCATTCCGCGAAGCGAAGTATCCTGATGCCAAATCAAATACACTGACTGGCCAATCACATCGGAAACCACATGAGCGCAGTCACGATCACAATTGGACCCGGGAAAGACAATCACACCGATATTCATGGAAAAACCTTATCTGCCCATTTAGTCCGATGGCTAAGGGTCGAGCAATTCGTAACGATAGTTTTCAATTACGGGATTGACCAATAATCTCTCGCACATGGATTGAACTTGGATTTCAGCCGCCGACTTATCTGTTTCCTGAACATCCACCTCTAGAAATTTTCCAATTCGGACATCATCCACTGAGGAAAATCCAAGAATCCGAAGAGACTGTTGCACGGCCCTTCCTTGTGGGTCCAAAATTCCCTCTTTTAGAGTGACAAAAATTTTAGCTTTGATCATTGTTGATGATTTCTAGCAATAAAAAAAATCGCGTACGATATCTCCCTACCCGCAGACCCGTTTCAAGACCTCTTGGTACGTTTCCTCGATTCGTCCGAGGTCTTTCCGAAATCGATCCTTGTCCATTCGCTCTCCGGTCTTAATATCCCAAAATCGACAGGTATCCGGGGAGATTTCATCAGCCAATAAGATTTCCCCATTCCACAAACCGAATTCTAACTTGAAATCCACCAACATCATGCCTCGTTCCTGGAAAAATGGTTTAAGGACCTCATTAATTTTCAAGGAAAGATTTTTCAATCGTGCGACCTGATCCGGAGTTGCCAGATTCATCATACGGACATGGTCATCCGTAATCAGGGGGTCTCCCAAAGCATCATCTTTATAAAAAAATTCGACGAGAGGAGGATCGATCACTAACCCTTCTTCAAGCCCGAGCCGTTTGATAATGCTGCCTGTAGCCCGATTTCGAACGACTACTTCGATAGGAAGGATTGTTACTCGGCGGGCCAACATTTCTCGATCACTCAGGTTCTTGATGAAATGTGTGGCCACTCCGGCATGTTCCAGCAGCTCGAACAACCGAGAGGATATTTTATTATTGACGATGCCCTTCTCAAGAACCGTGCCTTTTTTTTGGGCATTAAAAGCGGTGGCATCATCTTTAAAATATTGCACCACTTCATCTGCCTTATCCGTCAGAAAAATTTTTTTAGCTTTGCCCTCATACAGCATGTCGCCCTGAGTCATTGTCATCACCTTTTTTGGTTATAGGATTTGAGTTGAACCTGTTTTCCCAGAAAGTGAAGCTTTTTTCCGGCTTGGTCCAAAGACCCGCCGGAAGATCTGTCGTTGATGCCGGATGTAACTTCTAGGATCGAAACAATCCGCTATTTCTTTTTTTGTAAGGATTCTTCTAATGAAGGGATCCCCGCCTACCAAATCTTGAAAGTGACCATCGCCTTTCCAAGCTGCCATGGCATGTTGTTGAACCCGCTCATAGGCATCTTTCCTGATAGCTCCCTTGTTAATGAGCGCCAACAGGAGACGTTGTGAGTATATTAATCCTCCGGTTTGTTCCATCGTGGCCTGCATTTTCTTTGGATACACCACCAGTTTCGACAAGGTTTTGGTCAGGCGCACCAACATATAATCGATCAGAATCGTGCTGTCCGGCAGGATAATTCGTTCAACCGAGGAATGACTGATATCCCGTTCGTGCCAGAGCGCAACGTTTTCCATGGCTGCCAAACTATTACTGCGGACGACCCTGGCCAGGCCGCACAGATTTTCCGAGGAAATAGGATTACGTTTGTGCGGCATGGCGGACGAGCCCTTTTGCCCTTTTTCGAAGAACTCTTCCGCCTCCAACACCTCAGTTCGTTGTAAATGACGAATTTCCGTGGCAATCTTTTCGATGCTTCCGGCAATCAGCGCTAAGGCCGTCAGATAGGCCGCATGACGGTCTCGTTGAATGACTTGGTTGGAGATGGGAGCGGGTTGCAATCCGAGTCTGCGACATACTCCTACTTCAATAGCAGGCGACAGATGGGCAAAAGTACCCATCGCCCCGGATAGTTTTCCAACCCGAATATCCTCTGTGGCCGATTGAAATCGTTGTTGATGACGTTGAAACTCTTG
This sequence comes from Nitrospirales bacterium, assembly GCA_031315915.1. Classification (GTDB taxonomy): domain Bacteria; phylum Nitrospirota; class Nitrospiria; order Nitrospirales; family UBA8639; genus JACKFE01. The sequence goes on along the minus strand of JALDRK010000026.1, from coordinate 10,603 downwards.
AAACCAAATGGCCACTTTCCATCCGAAGGAAATGGGTTCTCCATGAATACCATGGGACCGGCCCACCATGAGTGTATCCTGATGCGCGAGAGCCAGCCCTTTTAGTGTGTCCAGCAATTCGTGAAGATCGGTATGAATAATACGAGAGGCTTCAACAAGCTGAAGAGCCAATGCGGTATCAAGGATATCGGAAGATGTGAGGCCGGCATGCAAATGTCTGGCATCTTTTCCTGCCTGTTCGGCCACCGATTCCAGAAAAGCAATAACATCGTGTTTGGTGATCCGTTCAATTTCTGCAATTCGCTTGGGAGCAATCTTAACTATTTTCCGGATACGTTTTGCCACTCCATGGGGAACCTGCCCCAGAGATTCCATCGCTTCACATACCGCTAACTCGACAGCGAGCCATAGTTCATATTTATGCTCTTGAGACCAAATAGCCCCAAGACGCGGCAAGGTATATCGCTCAATCATGAAATGACGAAACTTTCAACAATTTAGAGAATCTTGTCACTTAGCCGGAAAGGTCTTGTGTTTGGCGTGCTTTCGTTTTTCCGTCAGTCTCATGTCATCCCGGAGTATATGATCCAATAATCCATTGACGAATTTTTTAGCCTCGTCGTCTGCAAACAATTTGGCCAACTCAATAGCTTCATTGATGGTGGCCATGGCCGGGATGTCCGGTGCCCACAGCAATTCGAAAATGGCGCAACGGAGAATATTTCGGTCGACGACCGGCATCCGCTCCAGAGACCAATCAACAGCAAAATGCCTAATCAATCCATCAATCTCCTCTTGATGTTCCAGAACGCCTTCCACGATAAAGGAAGTGAAGGCCCGAACTTCTGGGGAAGTGGATTGACTGGACCAAAATTTATCCTGCCAGGAAGGATCTCGATCCTGAAACTCATGTTGAAATAACATTTGGAGTGCCAATTGCCTGGCAAATCGACGAGAGACATTAATCCTACCGGACTGTGAAGCCGAAGATTCTGGTGAGACCGTCATGGACATCATGCTGCTTATTTAAAAAACCCGAGCTGTCGAGAATTTTCTTCGTTCAATCGCTTCATCAGATTGGCCATCTCCACCGCGTTCCTCGCCGCATCGGCCCCCTTGTTACATTCAGGAGGACCTGAACGATCAAGAGCCTGATCGACCGTATTGGTAGTTAATACGCCAAACACGACAGGAATGCCAGTGGTCAAGGCTGTATTGCCAATACCTCGGCCCGCCTCGGTACTAATATATTCAAAGTGAGGTGTTTCGCCGCGAATGACCGCACCTAAGCATACCACCGCATCAAAGCGCCCTGATTGGGCAAGAGTTTTAGCTACTAGAGGTAATTCAAACGCTCCCGGAACTTTGATGACCTGTATCTGATTCTCGGGTGTTCCTAATTGTTTGAGCATCGTTTCAGCACCGGCCAACAGCCGATTGGTCACGAATTCATTAAATTTACTAACCACAATGCCTATCCGGCATTGCTTGCCATCTAAGTCGCCTTCAAGAAATTCCATTGGAGCTCATGATGATAAGTAAAAATTCCCGCCAGGTAACATAATCCCAAGCCGGGAATGTGTACCACTTGCCTATCCCGACTGCAAGACCTCCTTACACATTATTGAGAAGATGCCCTAATTTTGCCTTCTTGGTCCGCAAATAATGCACATTGGATTCCTGGGGAACAATTTCAATAGGGATCCGTTCCACCACTTCGAGTCCATACCCCTCGATGCCCACAATTTTCCGCGGATTATTGGTGACCAATCGAATTTTTTTCAGGCCTAAACTCACCAAAATCTGTGCACCAATTCCATAATCTCGCAAATCGGCTTTGAACCCCAATTGAAGATTGGCTTCAACGGTATCGCTCCCCTGATCCTGTAAATTATAGGCACGAATTTTATTAGTTAATCCGATCCCTCGGCCTTCCTGATTTAAATACAAGAGCACCCCTTTGCCTTCACGTTCGATTAACTCCATAGTTCGATGCAATTGTTCCCGACAATCACAGCGTAGCGAACCAAACACATCGGCCGTCAGACAACCCGAATGTACCCGAACCAGGGTTGGTTGATCATCAATTTTCCCTTTAACCAGGGCCATGTGCGTTCCGACATCCAGTTCATTTTCAAACACCACCGCTTGAAAATGTCCGAAGCTGGTTGGCAGGTTGGCCCGAACCACCTCCTTAACAAACGTTTCCTGGTGCAACCGAAATTGGATTAAATCCTTAATAGTGATGGTCTTTAAATGATGTTGTTTCGCAAAGGCAAGGAGTTGAGGTACTCGAGCCATAGTCCCGTCATCATTCATGATTTCACAAATCACTGCTGCGGGATATAAACCGGCTAATCTGGCCAGATCCACTGAACCTTCGGTTTGTCCAGCCCGCTTTAGGACGCCACCCTTGTGGGCTTTTAACGGAAAAACATGACCGGGTCTGGCAAAATCGGTGGGTTTGGCTTTTGGATTCACGGCTAATTTAATAGTGGTAGCCCGGTCGGCTGCAGAGATGCCAGTGGTAATATCTCTAGCCGCATCGATAGAAACGGTAAAGGCCGTGCCAAAAGGTGCAGTATTTTCAGTGGTTTGCGGAGGCAACTTCAACTCCTCCACGCGTTCAGGCGCTAGAGCCAAACATATCAATCCTCGTCCATATTTGGCCATAAAATTGATACTTTCGGAAGTCACCAGTTCAGCGGCGAGAACAAGGTCTCCTTCATTCTCCCGATCTTCATCATCCACCAGGATTATGCACTTTCCCGCCTTCAGATCTACCAAGGCGTCAGGAATCGCGTGAAAGAAGGATTGAGTAGAAGGAGATGGTGATGCAGGGATCTTCTTCATAGGAAACCGGCAAGTAGTAAATAAGCTTAAACGATTTATTTAAAATTCTTCCACAGGCTTCGGTAATGCTGTTCCTATGGTCCGGAAGACTATCATAGCACTAATACCAGCCATTCCTAAAATAATCCCAAAAATTAAAAACCCTGATGAAAATCCCCCGGAAACATCTTTCAACCAACCAAACCAAACGGGGAGAAAAAATCCTCCAATGCCTCCGGCAGCACCGATAAGTCCAGAAGCCGTACCCATCAGTCGGCTGAATCTGGATGAAACAACTTGAAAAATCACCCCATTACCAAACCCCAACCCTCCCATCATAAGAACGATGGCCACCATAACCCACCCTAGTCCAGCGACTTGAAAAAAAACACTTAAAAGAAAACACAACAAGGCGATAGCCGTGAACAGACTCTTGAGCAAGGATAGTCCCCCACACCGGTCAGCCATGTAGCCTCCAATAGGGCGGGCCAGGCTACCGGCAAATGCGCAAATGGCGGTCAATGCCCCAGCCATCACCATGCCAACCTGATATTGGTCATGAAGAAAAATGGGTAAATAACTTGAAAAACCCACAAAACCTCCAAAGGTCACCGCATAGAGAAAACACAGCCAATACATGAAGGGGTCTTTCAAACTATTAATAAAATAAAAATATGATCGGTTATGAATGGAAGCTAAAGTCAATGAAGTTGTCTTGGCATCACTCTGTACGGTCAAAAGAAAGATAAAAAAAGTCAGGATGACCGGTAGGAGCATGACGCCAAATACCTGATTCCAGTCCATATATTGAGCCAATCGCGGCGCTACCAGAGAGGTAATGAGGACTCCACTGGTCCCCACTGCTGCCACTCCCATAGCCAACCCTTGAAAATTGGGAGGATAGGCCTGACTGGCTAACGGAAGAGCAATGGCAAAGCTCGCCCCGGCAAAACCCAATAGAATGCCAATCCCAAACATGGCTTCCAAACTGACACCCCATTGCCACACCGAGAACAAGGCCAACCCTTCTAAACCGAGAATACCCAGTCCAAGACGCTTGGCCCCGAATTGATCAGCTAACGGTCCCACAAAAATTCTTAGAATAGCTCCCCCCAGAAGCGGAACGCCGACCAGAAACCCTTTTTGGGTGGCCGTCAATCCAAAATCTTCGGAAATGGGGATACTCAACACCCCAATGAGGAGCCAAACCATGAAGCTGACCTCAAAGTGAAGCCAAGCTCCGACCAACGTTGGCCAGTGGCCGCTTTGGAAAGCACGAATGGCTTGTTGAATCATGTTTCAACTACTGAAAAAACTGACTAGTAGGAATCGGCAAACACCATAAACGCCTTTGCACCGTGATCGTCTGACTATAAAAAAATTTTTACTTGGCAGGCAATTTTTTGTACGGTATTTTGATTGAGGTAGAGTAACACCTTCTTAAAATCATCGGCTTTAAATTCGGAAGTGGCTGTTCGCCCAAGGATAGGTCCTGGCGCTCACGGAAGCGGTTATGGGAAAATTTTTGGCCTAAAACGTTAAACATATCCTTATTATGTCTATTAAGCCTGTCAAGAAAAAGAGTCGTAAGACCACTACTCCAAAACCGGTTGAAGTTATCTTGGATGAGTCAGTTGACAACAGTCTCGAAGATTCTGATCAACCGGTACAAGGGGATGATGAGCAGGTCATTGACCTTCTTCCGCAGGAGGAGCACTCTCGGAGTCCCTCTTACGGGGGGGAGGAAAGCATTTCCTCGGCGTTAGTTCCAATCAGCACCCTTGATCGGTATCTGGTGGAAATACGTCGTTACCCCTTTCTTTCCAAAGACGAAGAGATTCAACTGTTTTATGAATATCAGCAACTAGGACAACGGGAAGCGGCGGTTAAGCTAATTATGGCCAACCTCAGGGTCTGTGTGGCCATTGCATCAGAATATGGATTGCCTGGAGTCGATCAGATGGATTTGATCCAGGAAGGCAACGTGGGCTTACTGCAAGCTATGAAAAAGTTTGATCCTACCAAAAACGTCCGATTTTATGCCTATGCAGCCTGGTGGGTTCGAGCCTATATCCTCCGTTACCTCCTCAATAACTTTCGGTTGGTTAAAATCGGCACGACTCAGGAACAACGTCGCCTGTTCTATAATTTACGAAAGGAAAAAGGCAAGTTAGAACGGGAAGGATATGTTCCTGACCCCAAATTATTGGCTGACCGGTTGAATGTCCGGGAGCGAGATGTCATTGAAATGGATCAGCGCTTGGGGAGCCGAGAATTATCTCTCGATCAACCGATGACAGAGGAAGGAGAAGGGACATTTCATGACCTTCTCCCGGCCATTCAGACCCCCGTTGACGACCAACTGGGTGAAACCCAACTGCGTGTACTTTTCCGAAAGGCACTCGCGGAATTTGCCAAAACTCTGAATGAACGAGAGGAAGACATCCTTCGAAACCGACTGTTGTCTGAAACACCGGTAACTCTGGAGGATCTTGGGAAGAAATATAGTATCACCAAAGAAAGAACTAGGCAGCTTGAAGCAAAAATTATTAAGAAATTACGGACATTTATGCAAGACCACGTTCAAGATTTTGAACGATTGCGCATTTAAGAGTTTAGTATTTTCATATTAGGTAATCAAACTCTTTCCCATAGCCAATTGTGTGCTTGATTTGCCTTTTTCCACAAGAACCATCCTCCAACCTATTGATTTTTTCCGCCCTCCCCTTGACTTCATTTGAATCGGACTTATCTCCCCTCCCAACGTGAGAAACATGTCGCTTAAAGTGTTGTTCTTACAATTGCAGTTGCTCACCCAATTTAAATCAACCAAATTACACTATTTCAAGTTCAATGAAGGAGGTAGCTATGGCTGCTACAAAAGAAAAGGAAAAAAAGGACGGCAAGGCTGGATCCAGTGCCAAGGGTTTTCGCCCATTGGGTGACCGTGTGTTCGTCACCTACACCGAAGAATTGGAACGAACGGCGGGAGGAATCTATGTGCCCGACTCTGCACGCGAGAAACCGCAACGGGGTACCATCGAAGCAGCCGGGCCAGACGTAGACAACGTCAAGGTTGGCGATCAGGTCCTCTTTGATAAATATTCCGGAACCAAGATTAAAATTGACAATGACGATTGCTTGATTTTGAAAGAAGAAGATATCCTTGGTGTGTTTGAAAACTAATCTTCCACTCAACATACATTTACAATAAAACGGTAATCCAAAACAGGAATTTGCTAAGGAGGAATGGTATGGCTAAGCAGTTGCAATACAGCGAACAAGCACGCGCTTCAATTCTACGAGGCGTGAATCAATTGGCCGATGCAGTGAAGGCCACCTTAGGTCCAAAAGGCCGAAACGCTATTTTGGACAAAAAATTTGGTGCCCCGACCATTACAAAAGACGGTGTCACGGTCGCCAAGGAAATCGAGTTGAAAAATCCTTATGAAAACATGGGAGCCCAACTGGTCAGGGAAGTAGCCAGCAAAACCAGCGATGTGGCGGGTGACGGAACTACCACGGCAACCGTGTTAGCGCAAGCCATCTACCGTGAAGGCGTCAAAAACATCACAGCCGGAGCGAACCCCATGGAAATCAAGCGTGGGATCGACAAGGCTGTGGAAGTTGCCATTGAAGAATTGAAAAAGATCAGCAAGCCCTGTCAAAACAAAAAAGAGATCTCGCAAATTGGCTCTATTTCTGCCAACAATGACCACACCATCGGAGACTTAATTGCCGAGGCAATGGATAAGGTCGGCAAAGATGGAGTCATCACCGTTGAGGAAGCCAAGTCCATGTCGACCTCTCTGGACGTCGTGGAAGGCATGCAGTTCGACCGTGGGTATATTTCTCCCTATTTTGTAACTAACGCCGATCGAATGGAGGCTTCGTTAGAGGATGCCTTCTTGTTGATCGTAGAAAAGAAAGTCAGTGCCATGAAAGACTTGCTCCCCATTCTTGAGCAAGTGGCCAAAATGGGAAAACCCCTGGTCATTATCGCCGAAGATGTGGAAGGGGAAGCCTTGGCAACGTTAGTCGTGAATAAACTGCGCGGCACATTGAATGTGGCCGCCGTGAAAGCCCCAGGTTTTGGTGATCGTCGCAAAGCCATGTTGGAAGATATTGCGACATTGACGGGTGGACAAGTAATTTCGGAGGAAGTCGGCTTGAAATTGGAAAGCGTGAAGCTGACCGACCTGGGCCGTGCCAAGCGGGTGAATATCGACAAGGATAACACGACAATCGTGGAGGGTGCCGGTGACCCCAAGCGGATCGAAGGACGAGTGAAGCAAATCAAAACGCAAGTTGAAGAAACCACCTCCGATTACGACCGAGAAAAATTGCAAGAGCGTTTGGCCAAAATGGTCGGTGGTGTGGCCGTGATCAACGTCGGAGCAGCCACGGAAACCGAAATGAAAGAAAAGAAGGCCCGCGTGGAAGATGCTCTTCATGCCACCAAAGCTGCAGTGGAAGAAGGCATTGTGCCAGGGGGGGGGGTCGCGTTACTCCGTTGCGTCCCGGCGTTAGACAAACTGAAGCTCAACCATGACCAACAGGTGGGTGTCAATATTGTAAGGCGGGCACTTGAAGAACCGATCCGACAAATTTCCATCAATGCCGGAGAAGAAGGTTCCATCATAGTGGAAAAAGTCCGCGCAGAAACGACCAGCAGAGGATTTAATGCCGCCTCTGGTGAATATGTGGATATGGTCGAAGCCGGCGTCATCGATCCCACCAAGGTATCGCGTTGCGCATTGCAGAACGCCGCCAGCGTGGCCAGCTTAATGTTGACCACGGAAGTGATGGTCACGGACATCCCGGAGGAGAAGAAAGAAGCTCCCATGGGAGGCCATGACCACGGCATGGGCGGTATGGGTGGAATGGGTGGATTCTAACCATATCAACTCTTAAGAGTTGTTTTAGAAAAACCTGGAGGGCTTTTGTCCTCCAGGTTTTTTTTTGCTCAACATTTTTTCTTTTCTTAGCAAGTTCTTATATTGATTCCCTTTCTTAAACTGAATGATCTCGCGAGATTATGATTCCCTTGCCACAGCCCTGGTCTTCCCCTGATTTTACCGACACATCTAAAAAGAGCCACAGTAGGCTAGGAGGTATGTCATGGAGCAACGGAGGAAGTACACCCAGGAGTTTAAGCAGGAAGCCATTCAGTTAACGAAACAGGCTGGTGGGAAGATTACCCAAGTCGCCCGGGATTTGGGGCTCAATGCGGCCATGTTGGGGCGGTGGTGCCGTGAGGCTCACCAACGCGCGGGCAAAGCTTTTCCGGGGTCTGGGACGCCCCATGATCAAGAGGTGGCTCGGCTCAAACGGGAATTGGCCCTCGTCACCCGAGAGCGGGATTTTTTAAAAGAAGCGGCAGCATTCTTTGCCAAAACCTCGCGGTAAGAGATGCCATGATCCAACGTTGTCGCCCCATGTTTCCTCTGCGTCTGATGTGTCGCCTGCTGCACGTCTCGCCGAGTAGGTACTATGCTCGGCAGCGCCGTCCGCCGAGCCCCTGGGCGCAAGACGGTCAGCGCCTGACCGCCGCGATTCGTACCCTCCATGGTAGAGTGATGGGGTGTATGGGAGCCCCAAGATTTGGCAGAGACTGCGCCAACAAGGCGAAGGGTGTGGCAAACATCACATTGCCCGGCTCATGCGGCAGGAGGGCTTGCGGGGCATTCCGGCTCCCACGAGCTGGAAACAGCGGAGAGCCGGAGCACGACCGGCGGGGATCACCAATCAGCTCGCCCGAGACTTTACCGCCCCGGCTCCGAATGCCATATGGGTGACCGACATCACCTATATTCCGACGCAGGAAGGGTGGTTCTATCTGGCGGTCGTCCTCGATTTGTTTTCTCGCCAAGTGATTGGGTCGTCGATGCAGCCCCAGCTCACGCGGGATCTGGTCATCCAAGCTGTGCTGATGGCTGTATGGCAGAAGAAGGGTCCGCAGGCCGTCATTCTCCATTCGGACCGGGGCACACAGTATACCTCGCAGGAGTTTCAAGCCTTCCTGCGGGCCCATGGGATTGTCAGTAGCATGAGCGGCGCGGGGAACTGTTATGACAATGCGGTGGCCGAGAGTTTTTTGGGCTTAATCAAACGGGAGCGAGTCCATCGGCGGCAGTATCGGACGCGAGCCGACGCTCGGGCCGATGTCTTTGACTATATCGAGGGATTTTATAACGGACAGCGGGCCCACTCCTTTACCCAAGGAGTGGCACCAAGGATATTTGGCGAGAGGTATCATCAAAAGTCTTCTTTAACCTGTCCGTGAAACCGGGGGAAGACCAGCCATAATTCAGTAAAGTGGCGGGAGTATTCCTGATTTTCATGGTCCAGGCCTGCGCTCCCATGTTTCCATCAATTCAGAAGCTTTTAGATCAACATCCTGTCGGCCTGATCGCCTTCTACAATGGAATGCTTTCGTCCCGTGGCAAGGAAAAGAGTTGCATTCAGCGGAAACCGCAATTCGCTTCACTCTGAACCAAAATACGCACACACTTCAGGTGGTCTTTGACCCTGAGAGTTCTAGGAGCAAACCGGAACTAGTCAATCCTCAAAACCTCATTCACTGATGGATGTCCGAACACCTCCTTGTCCATGAACAAGTTTATTAGCAGTTGTCTGGTGGTGCAACAAGTCGATCAAACCATTCCGCAGAAAGGATATTTGTCGGAAATGCTGACCTGGGCTCGATTTGCTGCTCAACGCCTGTATGTCCAATATGACACAGACATCCACCATAGTTCATGAATTTCCCAACAAGTTTCGTAGGAAAAGGAAGTCATGAGGCAATTCAAGGAACTAGATTTCTCCGCAGAAAAATCCCACCGGACTCAATTTTTGCCCTTCTCTGAATTTTGACAGGGGGTTTGATGTCTATGGTATAAACGGAACTTGTCATTATTTATTCAACCCAATAGATAACAAGAATCATCAGGAATATTTCAATGCCTGTCTTTACCAAGATCGTCCTTCATTCCGTATGTAACCATTCGTTGATACTTCTGGGGGTCCTAGTAGGTGCTTTTATCACTGGTCAATCGGCAGATCCGGTATTGGCTGTAGAATCCCAATCGCGGACTGAATCAAATTGCACGATAGGAATGGCCAAAGGAGATAAGAGAGGAGAATGCCAGGTTCCCATCATCAAGGGTTGTACCGTTGCTCAATTTCCTGGCTATGAAGAACCATGGGCTGATATCTCAAAAGGTGGAAGTACCTTCTGTAAATTCGATGAAAAAAAAACAGACTGGAAAACCCGGATTGTCGGTACGTGCGATACCTGTAAAACCGATCAATGTACGGGACGTTTTATCGTGATGTTTAATTGTCGCGACAACATTCCTGCAGCGAGTATGGGATCGCCGCCACCTCACTAAAGAGATCTCCTCCCTGCCACAAGATTCGCTCCCCCTTTTCTCACACAGAGAATGTGATGTCGGTCCTTACCAATCATATTAAAGCACAAGCTCACTCCCTGGGCTTTGATGTGGTGGGGGTTGCCCCCGTCTCATCCTCCGCCTACGACTCAGATCGGTCCGAATCTGAGAGAGAAAATTCCTTTTCGAGGTCTCTTTGGGAAGCTTTGAGCAAATGGTTGGCCGCAGGATTCCATGGCAGCATGGCCTGGTTGGCACGAGATCCCTATCGCCGTAGCCACCCCCAATCGGTCTTGCCCGGATGTCGATCAGTGATCATGGTAGGAATGAATTATTGGTCCAAGGATGAGTTGGTGGATAAGTCTGAATTTGGCAGA
>JALDRK010000025.1 GCA_031315915.1 Nitrospirales bacterium | reverse complement strand
TGGGAACATCCTCTCCATGTCCAAAGGGTTTGGCTACGTGGTGACGCAGGAAATCAAAGTGTCCCGGCTGGCTGTCTATCCTGTGCGGACTCCGGTCCGATTGAAAGGGGTGCCCATGATCGGTTTCAAAGGCATCATTGAGGTAAACTTCGAAATACCCGACCTCATCGGCCTCGGTAAATCCGTGTCTCGCGGGTTCGGGACGGTGCAGAAGGTTAGAATGGATGATGTTCCAATTTTTTAAGGAAAAAAAAGAAAAAAGGATAGTAGATGTTGTTGAGGAAGGAGAAACCCCTATGGCTAATCTGTTGAATCGCATCAGCATCAATCCCAATGTCTGTTTCGGGAAACCTTGCATTAAGGGGACACGCATCTGGGTCTCCCTCATTCTCGATTTCCTGGCGAACGGCATGAGCGAAAAAGAATTACTGGAAGAGTACCCCCAATTGACTCATGAGGATATTCTGGCGGCCATTGCCTACGGTGCCGAAGCCGCACGTGAGCGGATCATCCCAGTCCCGACGGAGACGGGGGCATGAAATTTAAGCTAGATGAAAACATTGGTCACCGCGGAGTGACCTTTTTGAAATCCGCCGGTCATGAGGTCTCAACGGTGCGAGAGGAAGGATTAGGGGGTGAAGCGGATGAGAGGATAATCCGTGCGGCCATTTTCGAAGAACGAGCGCTCATCACGTTGGATCATGATTTTGGACAGGTTATCCGCTTTCCTCCAGAAGGCACCCATGGCATCGTGATCCTTGAGTTGCCATCGCATCCCACCGTGGACTCCCTCCTCACCCGTCTCCAGGAGTTTCTCGCTGTTTTGCAAACTCGACCCCTCGAGAATGAATTGTGGATTGTGGAACCAGGACGGATACGAATCCACCAACGGGACACAGAGGAATTCACATGACTAGTGTGAGGATGAGCACAAAGCAGAGCATGGGGCTGTTGAACGAACTGGGCCAAGGTTAGCGTGAGGGAAACCCATGCAACTGGTCATCAATACTTTCGGCGCGTACCTTCGGAAGCAGGGTGACTGCTTCCTCGTCAAGAATGAGGACAAGACCTTTGAAGTCTCTCTCCGCAAGGTGGACAGCATTCTCATCACCACCGGAGCATATCTGTCCACGGACGCCATCAAAGCCGCTATCGATCACAATATCGAAATCCTGTTTATGGATGAATTTGGAGAGCCCTATGGCCGCCTCTGGCATCCGAAATTGGGAAGCACCACGCTGATTCGTCGTCGCCAGTTGGAATATGCCCAGGACGCCCGTGGCCTGGTCTTGGCCCAGGAGTGGATTGCTGAAAAGTTTGCCCGTCAAATTGACTTTCTCAAAAAACTGGCTCATGCCAGACCCGAAAAAGAATCGGATATTCTCGTATATGCTCAACGGTTGGAGACAGGAAAAGACAAACTCGGCGAGCTCAATGGAACGCTGGAGGATCAGCGGGGAACTATCATGGGGGTGGAAGGCGCGGGAGGACGAGCCTACTTTGACGCGCTGAGTTTTATCATGCCCGATCGGTATCGGTTTCAAGGCCGGTCCCGGCAACCCGCCAAGGACGAGTTTAACTGCCTGCTGAATTATGCTTACGGCGTGCTCTATTCCATGGTGGAGAAGGCCTGCATGATTGCAGGACTCGATCCCTATGTGGGGTTCCTCCATACTGATAATTACAATAAAAAATCGCTGGTGTTCGATTTAATGGAAATGTTCCGGTATCTGGCTGATCAGACCGTCGTCTATTTGTTCTCCGGCCGAAAAGTCAACCAGGATTGGTTCGAGACCGTGCCGGGGGGATTGACGCTCAACAAAGAGGGCAAAGCCGGACTCATTCAAGCCATCAATGAAACATTTGAAACCGGCGTCCGATACCGGAATCGAAATATTAAACAACGGGACATTATCCAGTTTGAATGTCACCGGATTGCGAACACGCTGATACAGGAGGCTCCCGATGCTGACATGGGTGGTGTACGATGTCGCGGCGACGCCGAAACGGACGAAAATTGCGAAAGCGTGTAAAGAGGCCGGATTGTACCGGGTACAAAAAAGTGTGTTTTTGGGAAATCTGGAGCGGAACCAGGTAGAAGAATTGGCCATCCGGTGTGAGGAACTGATGAATGTGGAGTGCGATTCCTTATACATATTTCCGCTGTGCGATGAGGACTTTAAAAAAGTGAAGCTTTTGGGACAGGCGTTTGACAAGGAGTTGGTGACGGACGACATTCTCGCCAAGTTTATTTAGTCCGACCAACGGTGCGCTGATGAACGTGGCGGAAACACAGGGACTCTACATTACCCCGTCCGAGGTCATCGAATACCTCTATTGTCCAAGGTTTATCTACTTCATGAATTGCCTAGAGATTCCCCAGAACGAGGATCAACGGTTTATCGTCCTCAAAGGGCGGAAGGTGCATGAACAACGACGGATACGAAACCCGGAGTACGTACGAAAAAAGTTAGGCTGTGTCGCAAAGGACCGGGATGTGTATCTGGTCTCCGAACGGTATCACCTCAAAGGGAAGGTCGATGAAGTCCTTCAACTGAGTGACGGCACCATGGCCCCGTTGGATTACAAATATACTGAATATAAAGACACCGTGTATCGCACCCATAAATATCAATTGATTCTTTATGGGATGTTGGTGGAAGATACGTATGGTCTCGCGGTCAACAAGGGTTATATCTGTTACGTTCGTAAAGGGAATGTGGTCAAGGAGATTCCGATTGGCGCTCAGGAGCGAAGCGAAGCGATGAAAATCCTCACGGACATGGTGGCCATTATTCAACGCGGCAAATTCCCCAAACGGACGCCTCATGCCGTTCGATGTTTGGATTGTTGCTACCGAAATATTTGCGTGAAGTAACCCAAACGGAAATAAGAGAAGAACACCAAGGGGTTAGGATGGACAAATCGATGAAAGGAGGCCAAAAATGGGGCAATTATAGAAATGAAACCAGGGAGAAATACCAGAAAATTCCTTTTCTGAAATTCACACAACCTATTGTTATTGTAGAAAATTCAAGAATTTTGCGGTCAGAAAGGCACTTCCATCAAAACAAGGATTGAAACAGAGAAACTGCTCAAAGCGGGAAAGCCGATTCGCGTCAGAAAGGCACTTCCATCAAAACAAGGATTGAAACACTTCCATGTCATCCCCGCCAAACCTTCTTGTGCGGTCAGAAAGGCACTTCCATCAAAACAAGGATTGAAACTTCGCAATACCCAGACCCATTCAAAAGCAGGTCGATGGTCAGAAAGGCACTTCCATCAAAACAAGGATTGAAACAAGTCTCCCGTTGAATGGTGCGTGTCATCCCTCAAGGTCAGAAAGGCACTTCCATCAAAACAAGGATTGAAACTTGCAGGAGCCATCGGCCGGTAATACTGCCCTTACAGTAGTCAGAAAGGCACTTCCATCAAAACAAGGATTGAAACGCCATCCGAATGGAGGGCCCCGTAATGGTGGTGTTGGGTCAGAAAGGCACTTCCATCAAAACAAGGATTGAAACTGCAGGGTCATTCGGTTGGTGGTGGGATCGACCAAAGAGTCAGAAAGGCACTTCCATCAAAACAAGGATTGAAACATAACATCACTCCGAATGGCGATTCCCACGGAAACCGTCAGAAAGGCACTTCCATCAAAACAAGGATTGAAACTGACTGGATCGCGTGACGCGCCTGAAGGGGCGTCCTCATTGTCAGAAAGGCACTTCCATCAAAACAAGGATTGAAACATCTTCGAAGGCTCGGACGAGTTCTCCGTAGAGGAGGTCAGAAAGGCACTTCCATCAAAACAAGGATTGAAACTATTGACCAGATTGGTAATCGGCGTGGCTTCGATTATTGTCAGAAAGGCACTTCCATCAAAACAAGGATTGAAACAGTTCACCGAACGTGTCACGCAGTTCCTGCTCCAGGTCAGAAAGGCACTTCCATCAAAACAAGGATTGAAACGTACGTAGGGCGGAGTCCTTCTAGCCCGATCCCCTTCGGTCAGAAAGGCACTTCCATCAAAACAAGGATTGAAACATCCAGAACCTCAATTCCTGCATACGCGTGATCTCCGTCAGAAAGGCACTTCCATCAAAACAAGGATTGAAACGTGGTGGTGAAAATCCTACTCTCCTCGTGATTAAATCGGTCAGAAAGGCACTTCCATCAAAACAAGGATTGAAACTCAGTGATCCAGAGGATCCACGCTGCCTGAATTGTGTCAGAAAGGCACTTCCATCAAAACAAGGATTGAAACCTTAAAGGCCTGCAATTGCTTCGTGTCGTAGGAGCGTCGTCAGAAAGGCACTTCCATCAAAACAAGGATTGAAACCCCATCACCCCTGGAGTGGACCCAGAATCAGGAAATGGTCAGAAAGGCACTTCCATCAAAACAAGGATTGAAACCCCTGTATCTGTACTGGGTGATTCGGGAGGGCAAGGGTCAGAAAGGCACTTCCATCAAAACAAGGATTGAAACAAGCGATAGAGCTCCGCGCGCAGGCGCATCTGCGCCAGTCAGAAAGGCACTTCCATCAAAACAAGGATTGAAACCGAATCGATTCAGGTATCACAGAACGACATTATGCAGTCAGAAAGGCACTTCCATCAAAACAAGGATTGAAACTCTGGTTCGCTTGTGTGGCTAACCGCAATACACCAAACAGTCAGAAAGGCACTTCCATCAAAACAAGGATTGAAACGTGATTCGGTCGCTCATGGTCTATCCCTCCTCGGTGTCAGAAAGGCACTTCCATCAAAACAAGGATTGAAACATGCGCGAGAAGGGCGAGACCCCATCATTGGCCCAGAAGTCAGAAAGGCACTTCCATCAAAACAAGGATTGAAACTATTGTAAATATTCTACAGCCCATTCTTATTCTCTGAAGTCAGAAAGGCACTTCCATCAAAACAAGGATTGAAACACAGATTCCGCACAGTGGGAGCAGGCTGTGGATAGTGTCAGAAAGGCACTTCCATCAAAACAAGGATTGAAACCTGAAATCCATCGGTGTGGAGCACCAACGTCCAAAGTCAGAAAGGCACTTCCATCAAAACAAGGATTGAAACTGGTGATGCGGCCCCCACCATTCCCGATCCTGAATGGTCAGAAAGGCACTTCCATCAAAACAAGGATTGAAACACATCATAAAAGGATGCATTAATGCCTGCATTGAGCGTGTCAGAAAGGCACTTCCATCAAAACAAGGATTGAAACGGATGACTTCATTTTTCATCGGAAAAAGAAAAATGGTCAGAAAGGCACTTCCATCAAAACAAGGATTGAAACCCTTCGTGGAGGCGGATCTTATCAAAGGTCGTCCCGTTGTCAGAAAGGCACTTCCATCAAAACAAGGATTGAAACAGGAGATCGGCCACATCAACTGTGGCAGGGTCAATGTGGTCAGAAAGGCACTTCCATCAAAACAAGGATTGAAACGTTCGAGGGGCGCTGGAGAAACTCCGCGCCTCTCGGTCGTCAGAAAGGCACTTCCATCAAAACAAGGATTGAAACGGACAAATCAAACTGCACGGCACGGTCTCCCTTCCGGTCAGAAAGGCACTTCCATCAAAACAAGGATTGAAACCTTACTCCATCGCTTACCATTGTCTACGGTAGGATGGGTCAGAAAGGCACTTCCATCAAAACAAGGATTGAAACGACCAATGGCTTCATCTTCCTTCACACGCTGCTCAGCCAGTCAGAAAGGCACTTCCATCAAAACAAGGATTGAAACTTGGTTGATGTGTGGCTCATGCCTCGAATAAGAAAGCGGTCAGAAAGGCACTTCCATCAAAACAAGGATTGAAACATGAATGCCGGTCCCCAACAGATGACATGATGAAATTGGTCAGAAAGGCACTTCCATCAAAACAAGGATTGAAACTTTTCTTTTTTGAGACGTTCATTTTCCCCTGCAATGTGTCAGAAAGGCACTTCCATCAAAACAAGGATTGAAACTCATCCTGGATGCCAAGGCCGAGACCGACATCAACAACGTCAGAAAGGCACTTCCATCAAAACAAGGATTGAAACGAAATCGCCGCCGGCCATCGCCGGTACCGGGCCGCGTCAGAAAGGCACTTCCATCAAAACAAGGATTGAAACTCACCGTCAACACCATCGGCACGGGCATCCAACCAGTCAGAAAGGCACTTCCATCAAAACAAGGATTGAAACGACGGCATGAGCGTGCGGGTGTGGCGCCGGCGGCCGTGGTCAGAAAGGCACTTCCATCAAAACAAGGATTGAAACACCATCGAGCGGCTGATCCCGATCCGCTTCGCATACTGGTCAGAAAGGCACTTCCATCAAAACAAGGATTGAAACCCGATATCCACCCCCCAATCCCGCCTGGGATAGACCGTCAGAAAGGCACTTCCATCAAAACAAGGATTGAAACTTATAACCATCGAAGCTTGGTTTCATTTCTAGTCTCATCGTCAGAAAGGCACTTCCATCAAAACAAGGATTGAAACTCCAAAACGCCATTCACTCATTCAAATTATCCTTTCGTCAGAAAGGCACTTCCATCAAAACAAGGATTGAAACTCATCCTTGGCCCTCGCCAGCGCAAATTTCACCTTGTAGCGTCCACCTTTCGAGGTGAGCGAGGATTGAAACCCAACACTGAGAGCCCTGCGGAGATGAGATTGTTGAATGTTCTCCGTAGGCGCGGGGATGAGCCGACTTAGGCTTGGCCACTGATCGTTTGAGTGCCATGTTCCCCGCAGGAGCGATCGCCGTCTATGACCTGCCGTGATCGTCGCTTTTCATCGTCCCAATTGGCGGGAGGGACAAG
The DNA here is from genome assembly GCA_031315915.1 of Nitrospirales bacterium. Classification (GTDB taxonomy): domain Bacteria; phylum Nitrospirota; class Nitrospiria; order Nitrospirales; family UBA8639; genus JACKFE01. Next base: position 53,758 of record JALDRK010000025.1, on the reverse strand, counting down.
TTTTAGATGTGAATCCACAACAGAGCCATCCGACACATGTACCACCTGATTGATCGCCGCAGGTGTGACAACGGAGATGATTTCGCTATGAACTTATCTCCCTTCTCCACGTTCTTCTGATCCCTCTGATCCCACGCCCCCTTTCCCTGGGAACCCATGCGCGCTGAGCGGCTGGTTGAGGGGAAATGGCCAATGGTGTTTGATTTGCTGCAGCGGCAGGCAAGACGGCATGTATGGATGTGGCGATTTATGCGCTTGCCGCACAGGCGGACAAGTCTGTGTGGAACCGCCCGGCGTTGCGTGCCAGAGGAGTCGAAACGGCGTTTCGGTCGCACCGCATCAAGGTTGTGAGGGGCGAACTTCAAGATTAACTTTAGTCAGGCACGCAGTGTATGAATCAGCAAGGCATGCAGTATACTTGTAGCCCGCCTGATGGAAGGAAACGCGTGCAGGGTGAAGCATCATCACGTAAAGCGTGAGGCGTAACGGGAGGCAAAGAAATTCGAAGTGAGGAAGATCGTTGCGAGGCAACTGCGAGCGATGAGAAGTCCGCAATTACGGAAGCATGCCGGCGACGGCGATCGAGGCGGAGATACCAAGAGGCGAAAGATGCTCGGAAGGATTAAGCGTTTGGGATGAACGGTAAGAGCCGGGTTGGCCGGGCGAGGCAAAAGGGTCTCGGTAGACCTCAAGACAATGGTCAGACAGATTGACGATCCAGTATTCGGGAATGCCGGCACGCGCGTAAATGGTACGTTTCCGGTCACGATCCAGCGGCAACGTGGTATCGGACACTTCGACGACGAGCAAGGCGATGTGTGGATGTTCGTTCACATAATCGGTGGGCGCTCCAGGCACAACGGCCAGATCCGGCTCAGGTTCCGAATCGGGGTCGATAATCAAGGGCATTTGCACACGGACCCAGACATTCGATCCGTAGAGACGTTCGAGGACACGCTGGGTTTTGCCGATGCTCGCCGCATGCGGGCTGTTTTGTGGGGTCATGGTGACGATGTCTCCTTCAATGAGTTGGACACGTTCACTCGGATCGAGAATCCCCGCTTCAGCCAGGCGGTCAAATTCTTTTCGGGTCCAGCGGCGAGTTTGAATCACAGTTGATGACATGGAAGAATTCTCCCTAATGGCGGAAGTGTAACAAACGAGCGAATCGGCAACAAGGTGATTCGCCGCTCTTTGACAACTGAATAGCCGAAAGGAGGCATGTTATGAAGGTAACAACTGGTGAAGAAGCCGGCCAGGTGACGGAGGAACCGCTCATCCCGGTTCGCATGCTGAACGAATTTACCTACTGCCCACGATTGGCCTATCTGGAATGGGTGCAGGGGAATTCACCTATAATGCGGAGACGCTGGACGGGCGGTTTCACCATCGCCGGGTGGATATGGTGCCCAAGCGGACACGGGAGGCGACGGAGGAAGAGTCTGCGCCGGACGAACCCATTCATGAACGGTCGGTGTGGCTCTCTTCTGAGCAACTGGGATTGACTGCCAAGATTGACCTTCTGGAAGGCGTGGGAACGGCCGTGGCCCCATTGAAGCCGGTTAGGTCGGAGAAGATAGGGCCACCAATACTTAGCGACCACCTTTCGAGGTGGGCGAGGACTGAAACCCAACACTGAGAGCCCTGCGGAGATGAGATTGTTGAATGTTCCCCGCAGGCGCGAGGACGAACCGGATCACGGGTCGCTTCTTATTAAGTTTCGGATAGACTCCGGACCTCTTCTTGTCAGCTCAGCAAAAACTGTTCCTGCCCAACGCCTGCTGCAATCAAGACAGCAATAATATTTGACGAATGCATGCCTTCTCTCTCAAATATCGTTCATTGCCAGATCCGCGAGTGAATGATGCTCAGAGCCGCTTCTACTCTGTTTGTTAAACAATTGTCTTCGTTTCGCTTTCGGAGATTGATGCACGAGTTCAAGACAGTCAATCGCTCGTTGTACGCTTCGAAACGCTTAATCTCATTCCATCGCCATCATACATCGCATAATGCATCGACTGTTGAGATCAGGGATTAACGAAAGTCTTCTGCTGGGAAGCTCCGCATTTGTCCGCCATAAATCCGCGTCCCAACTTGTGTGGCAAACCATGCGTAATTATCGTTCGTGAGCACTGTTCGGTTGAAATTCCAGTCCCGACATCCACGATTCAACGCAATAAAAGCCGCGTCATCGTGGTACACCTTTTTTGCGGCGACATACCTCGTGCAACTTCGCCAAAAATCGTGGGAGTCCGACACCCAGTAGGCCGATTCCGGAATCTGCAACCAATGGAAAACTTCGTGGATCACCGTCTGAGCGTTCGTCCTGTCGCTACGATTGGCATCGAAGAAAGACCGACAGAAATTAATCTTGCCCAAAACGATATGATTTGCCGGGAAGGGGTCCTTCGCCGTTTCACAGGGATGTGCGCCGTCGGAACTGACACCCCGACATTGGACTTCAAAGCTCATCCCACGAAACCTCTCGTTCCAAACCTTGTCGATGGCCCGCCGTGCCAGACGGAATCGCCTGGCTTCATATGCACCGAACCATCCGCGCGGAGCCCAGTTATTGTACGAACCGTCAGACGCCTTCATCCGATCGATAAACCCGTAATTCCACAGTTCGTTACGCTCTCTGTCCCGTCTATTGACGTGCTGCATGACCTGTTGGGCCCGCCACATGTGGTGATGCGCCAAGGCCCAGGCTCGTCGAATCGTGTCCGCATCACCCCGTGAACAATTCTTGAATTCGGAGGGATACCGGACATCGGGCATATCCGCGGGAAACGGCAATCCCGCAAACTGACGTGCAGGATCGTTCTGAGTGAAATAGAGAATCGGAGCCGCTCCAGGCCCTGAAACCGGTATCCCGATCCTGGATGCGTCCTTGGAACCGCTAGAGGTGTTTCGGTTCACTGACTGTACCGGTATGTTATCCTTCAAATAGCAGACGGGGGCCTTCCCTTGGTATCCAGGTTTGACATGCGTAAAGGCCCGGCATTGAGAGTCTGCCCCGCATGCCGCTTTACAGATGGTGTGCTGCCGGCTTTCATCGCTCGCTTCCGGATAAAACCATTGATAATCGCTCCCCGGAAGATCGAATGCGAGCATGGTGTTCCCCATGGCTTCCCCTCCCGGGCGTTTTATCCCCGACCCACAACAAGTTGCCGCCCTCCGTAACGGAACTCCCGTCTTGAGCCAACATCGTCCTTCCGGTGTGGTACTGGTGGATTTGACGTAGGTGTACGCCTGGCAGTCGGGATCGACACGGCAGGCCTGCAAACACACGCTTGAGCCGCCGGTCGGAACCGCAAAGTCGCTATAATTCTGGCCGGGCAGATCCGTATTTGGCAAATCATCAAAGATTACCAGGGCCGTCTCCTTGATGCCGGACACACAACAATCCTTTTTCAAGGCACGTGATGATACCGATTCTTTCAGATAACAGATCGCTTGGGTCCCCTGGATGCCGGGCTTGACATAGGTATACGCCTGGCAGTCACCATCGCGGGCGCAAGCTTGCTTGCAAATGGCAGGATCGGCCTTTGGGAGGAACCCATGAAGGTAATCGCCTCCCGGTAGATCAGTGGATGGTTCAAAGGTTCCGATGAATTTTCTGTTGACATTCAATGCACCCGACACGCAACAATCGGACGAGACGGCTTTCGGCACTTCACCCTTCAACCAGCAGACGGGTTTGGGACCCTGAACGTCTTTTTTAACCCAGGTATATGCCCGGCAAAACGGATTGTCTTTGCATTCTTGCGCACACTGATCTTTTTGGCCGGACTCCATTTCGATCCGCTCGATGTCGCCTCCGGGACGGTTCATATTTTTCTGTTCCACCCATTCTGCCACCGTGCGCATCGGAACGCCTTGTCGTGTCTCGCTGTTGGTTTGTGTAATTGAAAAAAGTACGAACAGGTGGGCAGCAAGAAGAATGTTCGTCAATTTCGAAGTCAGGAGGTGTGTTGACATGGCTGACTCCTTGTTTTAGGAAAGTTTTTACATCGAAAATTCTACCCTAGAAAATTTGAGAAAATCTTTCAAGGGTTATCTTTTTTTGATCAGTTCTCTAGAAGCTTACATAGTGAAGCTCATTTTCGATGCAATAACTTGTTTGTTTCTCAGACCAGCCGTGTGTATCGGCAGGATATTTCAACGCATGGCGCCCGAACCAAATCATTCTTCCAGATTAAAAATGGAGGGAGATTTTTTTGACCGCGATAAAGTCCTAAAAATTTTCACATTTGAAACAGATCCTGCGCTTGGCTTCAGGATGACGGATTGTGAGGGCTCTGCCAACAACTGACGGGAGAGAGAAAGATATTCCCCGAACGACTTGCGGGAAAGACACCAAGAAGTCCGAGATTTCGGTGTGGGTCGGTTTGGGCACAGATCCTTTGCCGGAACGGTTTAGGATGACATAGAGGAGATCCCTGCCAAATGCTTGCGAGGAGGACGAAGGGATTTTTGATGGTGCCGTGCCTTGGCTCAGATTCTTCGTTTCTCTCAGAATGACAAGAGAGTGTTTGGAATAGAACAGACGGAGAAAGGATTGCTTTCTCCTTCTGTTCATGTGATTGGATTGTTAGGATTTCACTGCTTCTTCGGGGGTCAGCACGAATTTGCCGTCGACCAGGTCGCCCACGATTCGCTGGCCGTCCACCGCTTTTCCCTGAATGATCAGCCGCGACAGCGGCGTTTCGATTTCCTGTTGAAGGAGGCGCTTCAAGGGGCGAGCCCCATAGACATGGTCGTATCCTCGCGCGGCCAGATCGGCCACCGCCGCCGGAGACAGTTCCAACGTCATTCGCCGTTCCGCCAGCCGGGTCCGCAGACGCTCCAGTTGAATTTCCACGATTTGCGCCAGTTCCTCCCGCTTGAGCGGATGGAAGACCACGACTTCATCCACCCGGTTGAGAAATTCCGGCCGGAAATGTTGCTGGATTTCCTTGAGGACCAAAGCCCGAATGCCTTCGTAATCCATGTTTCGTTGTTGGGCTTCCAAAATGTCCTGGCTGCCTAGATTGGAAGTCATGATGAGCACGGTGTTTTTGAAATCGACCGTTCGGCCTTGCGAGTCGGTCAAGCGTCCATCGTCCAGCACCTGCAATAGGACGTTAAAGACATCGTGATGGGCCTTTTCGATTTCGTCGAAGAGAATCACGGAGAAGGGTCGGCGTCGTACCGCTTCGGTGAGTTGGCCGCCTTCTTCGAATCCCACATAGCCGGGAGGGGCCCCGATCAATCGAGCCACAGTATGTTTTTCCATGTATTCCGACATGTCGATGCGGACCATGTTCGCTTCGTCATCGAAGAGCGTATGCGCCAAGGCCCGCGCCAACTCGGTTTTGCCGACGCCGGTAGGTCCCAGAAAGAGAAACGAGCCGATGGGTCGGTTGGGATCTTTAATGCCCGACCGTGCCCGCAGCACCGCCTCCGCGACCGCCTGCACGGCTTCATCCTGCCCGACCACGCGTTTGTGCAGCCATTCGTCCAAATGAAGGAGTTTTTCCACTTCGCCTTGCAGCAATCGGCTCACGGGAATACCCGTCCACCGGCTCACGACCTCGGCAATGTCATCCTCATCCACTTCTTCCTTGAGCAATCGGCTGGCGCCCTGTTGATTGGCCAATCGCTCTTCTTCGTCTTTCATCGCTCGTTCCAGTTTCGGCAATGTCCCATAGCGCAATTCCGCCACACGATTCAGATCATATTGCCGTTCTGCCTGTTCGATTTGCTGCTTGACGCCCTCGATATCCTGTCGGATCTGCTGTAATTTTCCGACCGAAGATTTTTCGGCTTCCCATTGAACTTGCAAATCCTTTAAGGCCTCCTGTTTGGCTTTCAACTCCTGCTCCAAATTGGTCAACCTGGTTTGACTGGCCGGATCGGTTTCCTTTTTCAAGGCCTCCCGCTCGATTTCCAACTGCAGAACTTTTCTGGAAATTTCATCCATTTCGGCCGGCATGCTGTCGATTTCCGTCCGCAACCGGGCGGCCGCTTCGTCAACCAGGTCAATGGCCTTATCCGGCAGGAATCGGTCGCCGATGTAGCGATTCGACAAGCGGGAGGCTGCGACCAACGCGGCATCTTTGATTTTCACGCCGTGATGGACTTCATATCGCTCCCGCAAGCCGCGCAGAATGGAGATCGTATCCTCCACCGAGGGCTGATCCACCACCACCGGTTGAAATCGCCGTTCCAGGGCCGCGTCCTTTTCGATATGTTTGCGATATTCATCCAAAGTCGTGGCTCCGATTAAATGCATCTCGCCTCGGGCCAACATGGGTTTCAATAAATTGGCGGCATCCATGGCCCCCTCCGCCGCGCCCGCTCCCACCACGGTATGCAATTCATCGATGAAGAGCAGAATCTGTCCTTGCGAGGATTGAATTTCCTTCAAGACGGCCTTCAATCGTTCTTCAAATTCGCCACGAAATTTGGCGCCGGCCACCAAAGCCCCCATATCCAACACCACTACTCGTTTCTTTTTAAGACCCTCCGGCACATCCCCTTTAATGATGCGCTGAGCCAACCCCTCGACAATCGCCGTTTTCCCCACGCCGGGTTCCCCGATCAGGACCGGATTATTTTTGGTTCGTCTCGACAGGATTTGAATAACGCGACGAATTTCCTCATCGCGTCCCACGACCGGATCCAGCTTTCCTTGCCCGGCCAAGCGAGTCAGATCCCGCCCATATTTTTCCAATGCCTGATAAGTGCCTTCCGGATCCTGACTGGTGACTCGCTGATTCCCTCGCACTTGCTGCAACCCCGCCAACAATTTGTCGCGTTTCACTCCCAGACTTTTGAACACCCCACCTTCATCAACCATGGCCAGGAGCAGATGTTCCACGCTGAGATATTCATCCTTGAGCCCTTTCATTTCCGTTTCCGCCTGGGTCAAGAGCTTTCCCGTACGCGGGGCAATATGGACTTGGCCTGGCCCTCCGCCGGCGCCTTGCACTTGAGGCAGTTTTTGCAATGCCTGTTCGGCGGCATTCCTCACCGCGGATACCGAACAACCGGCTTGCTCAATGATCGCTTGCGCCAACCCGCCTTCCTGTTCCAACAAAGCCAGAAGCAGATGTTCCACCTCCACCCCCTGATGATTGCGGCGCATGGCCATCCCTGACGCCGTCTGCAGCGCCTCTTGGACTTTGATCGTCATTCGGTTCATATCCATACCGCCATCCTCCTCTCAGGGATCGCCAAAAGTGTATTTCGCGTTTTCTTCTGTTCAGATAATCATCGAGGCAACCAATTCAAGGTTTTCCGGAAAAAAGTTTTCCCGGCTCATCTCCGTTTTCTCATTATTTCCGTCATCACAATTTACGGATTATTTCCCCATAAGTAATCGCCGAAAATCCCCCACGGTCATCCTGAACCGCCTGTGAAACACTCTACCCCGGTGAAAATGCCCAAACGCTTCGCGAAATTCGTTCGTGGAAGAAACACTCGCTACGGTTTATCCAATGATGCGTTCATAGAGGGTATGGACCCGCATGGTATGATACCGATACTCGGCCAGGAAATTTTGGGTAATTTCCTCGGAAGTCCGGCCTTGTGGCGCGCCCATTCTGATGGCACACTTGGCCAGTTCATCCGGGTGCGTAGGAAGCACATGGGTCTGCAGTTCATGAACCATCTGAATTTTATGTTCCAAATTTCTCAGATAGCGGTACGACTCTCGCAGCGTCTCGGCATCGTGTTTGTCCAGAATGCCCACCCGCACCAGCTTGGCTAACCCTTTTAACGTCTGACGATCCATGATCCTGGGATGTGCATGGCCCCATCGCAATTGCAAACCCTGAACGATAAATTCGATTTCACGGATGCCCCCCGTCCCCAGCTTGACATGCCGGTCCCATTCTCCCCGACGGGTGATTTTGGTACGGATCTGCCCCCGAAGATCCCGAATCGAGCCAATGATATTCCCTGCAGTCTCAGGATTTCCGAGAACGAACGGACGCAATCGACGCATCAGGAGTTGTCCCACCCGACGATTGCCCGCGAGAGGCAAGGCCTTTAAAAAGGCCAAGCGTTCCCAGGTTCGCCCACGAACCTGATAATAATGCAGCGCATCTTCCACCGAACAGGCCAGCGCCCCCACACTGCCTTCAGGACGCAAACGAAGATCCACGCGAAACATGGCACCCTCGGCCGTGGAGGTACTGAGAAGAGAGGTGAGTTCCTGCCCCAGCGAAGAAAAATATTCTTCATGACTGATACTGGTCTGCCCCTCTTTCGTCTGGGTCATTCCCGAAGGAGCCTGATACACGTACACCAAATCGATATCCGAACTATAATTCAGTTCCCACCCGCCCAACTTTCCCATCCCCAGGACACAGAAGCCCGTTCCGGTTTGTGCGTTCGATGCTCTACGCCGAGGTACTCCATGCCGCCGCATCAGATCCTGCTGAACCAGTTCATAGGCAGCTTGAATGACCACAGCCGTCAACTCAGATAACGACGTATAGGTTTCTTCTACTTGCGCTTCGCCCAGAAAATCCCGTATCCCAATCCGCAACATTTCCCGTCGTTTAAATCGCCGCAGTGCCTCACTTTTCGCCTCAAGCGTTTTCACCGCCGCAAGAGAGTTTTGACATTGCTCCGTGAGCGATTGCCGGGTTTGAGCCCGAATCAACACCCGATCGTCTTCAATCCAATAGACGAGCAAGGGGTCCCGTTGGAGCGTCTGCGCCATGGCCGGACTATTCCCGAAGACCGTGCTCAGAACGCGTACCACATGGGGGAGCATCGCCAGATAGTGATACAACTGCAACCGGTGAAGGCCGGAATTGACAAACCGTTCCCATTCATTTAAGGCTTGAGCGGGATCGGCCGAGACGGCAGCTCCGGCCAAGAGAGCGTTGACAATCACCGCCAACGCTTTTCGGCTGGCCGGGTCGCCGGCCATCTCTTGTAAATTCCGATCGGCCAGCTTCCAATCGTTCATCCCGTAAGCCTGTAAAATCCGGCTCACGTCCGTGTCTGCCAAGCCGGAGGCTAACAATACTGGTGCGGCATCGGGATACGTTCCGGATGTCGGCAAGGATGACAACTGCGGCGTGAAAGGAAGACGTGCCATAGGAATCGAAATTATACGAGGACCATGAAGACCTTACAACGTTTTGGAATTTCAGTATACTCATGTTCATGACTGAAGAAGACCGAGTGCAGCATGTCCATGATCTTTGTCCGGACCTTCCCCGAAAACTGATTGAGGATTTCACTCGGGGAATGGACGCGGATTATTTTTCCAGTTTCTCCTGGCCTATGATCGCTCACCATGTGACATTGGCCCACAAGCTGACCCTTACCTACCCGTGTGCGACGGAGATTCAGTCTCTCTCCGACCAACGCTACCAGATCACGATGGTAGCCTATGATTATTTTTCCGAGTTTGCCACCTTTTGCGGAGTCCTGTCGTCCTTTGGATTGGACATTCGGGAAGCCTTGATCTTCACATCTTCTCAACACCCTTCATCAAAATCCGGGCACAAATCTCTTCCTCGCCCCGGAGGATTCCACGGTATTGAGACACGGCGACCGCAACCGGGACTTTCCCGTAACATTGCGGTGGATGTCTTTACCCTGCAATCATTGAAGGGTTTTTCGTTCGGGCCATCGGAACAACAACGTTTTTCCGATGCCCTCGTTCCTTTGCTCCTCCTGCTCCAGAAAAATCAACTCAGACAGGCGCGGCGCCAAATTAATCGCAATCTTGTGGAAGCTCTGGGGCGGCTTCATGTGCCCGACACGCGCGTGGTCCAACCCGTTCAAATCACTTTTTCCAATACCCTGGCCGAACAGGAAACCGTCCTGGATATCCGTTCGACGGATACCCCGGCCTTTTTATATGCCTTTGCCAATGCCTTGGCCATGCGAGGCGTCTATCTGGTGAAAGCCAAAATCGAGGTGGACAAGCAGCGGGTACGCAACCGCCTGTTCGTTCGCGGTCGACAGGGGAGAAAAATTCAAGGAAAGGTCGAACAGCAGGAACTGCGCACGACGGCGGCGCTCATCAAAGAATTTACCCACTCCCTCCGATGGGCACCCGATCCCGGCAAGGCTCTTGAACATTTCGATCAATTTTTGGACCAACTCCTGGAAGAACCGCACACCAAATCCGCCCTCTCTTCTCTTGAAAAAGGCCTCCACGCTGGGACAGTTGGCACAGTTATTCGGCAGCAGCGATTACCTGTGGGAAGATCTGTTGCGACGCCAACACCACAATTTACTGCCCATGATGAGCCGCTATCAGCAGGGCCCATTGATTCGCCCCAAGGCCACGTTGCAACGCAGATTGGACACCTTGCTCAAAACGGCCAAAACGCCCGAAACCCGCAAGGTCCGCCTGAATCAGTTCAAGGACGAAGAACTGTTTCGCATCGACATGCGGCATCTGCTCAACAATAGTTCGCTACCGGACTTTTCCATGGCCCTGACCCATTTAGCCGATGTCATCCTCGCTCAGGCTCTCCTGGAGTCACGACGGGTCATTGATCCGAAAACATCAACATCGTCCAACCTGCCTATGGCAATTTTTGGTTTGGGCAAACTGGGCGGAACGGAATTGGGCTATGCGTCCGACATTGAAGTGCTGTTCATCTATGATGTCCCCACAGGCCGCCAAGCGTCACCATCCCTCACGACGGATTACTTCGAACGCTGGGCTCAGGAATTTCTTCAATGGATCGAAGCGAAACGGGAAGGGATTTTTCACGTGGACACTCGTCTGCGCCCGCATGGCGATAAGGGACTCCTAGCGAGTTCGCTCCAGGAAATCCGTCGATATTACCACCCGACCGGTGGAGCCGCCCCCTTTGAACGACAAGCATTGATCAAACTCCGATATGTGGGGGGTAATGCCACGATCGGCAAAGCCGTGGAACGTCACCGGGATGGGTTTGTCTATGGCCCTGACCCTTGGGATCTTTCAACCGCCTTGCACCTTCGCATGCGACAGACGAAAGAACTGGTGCCTCCCGGATCCACGCATGTGAAGTACAGCCCTGGAGGCTTACTCGATATCGAATATACCGTACAGTATTTACAATTGATGCATGGACATGCTCATCCCGCTCTCCACACGCCCAATACCCTCCAGGCGCTTCAGGAATTGAGCCAGGTGTCGTTGATTTCACCTCGGGAACGGGATGCGCTTTCCGAACATTATGTGTTTCTTCGCCTCTTGATCGACGCGCTTCGGATTGTGCGTGGCCATGCCCAGGATCTTGTGCTCCCCCCCTCAGGATCGGAAGAAATGGTTTTTTTGGCCCGGCGCTTGGGATTTGTCGCCACGGATTGGCAACAAGGCGCTGCCGATCTGGAACAGGCCATCTCTTCCCGCATGCAGGACATCCATGCACGCTTTCAACGCCGGTTCCAGAAACACGAACGCCCGGACCGCTAAGCGCTGCCATTGAAGGCTTGCTCCACCGACCCGGGCGTTCGCCCTAATCCTAATGCTGATGTGATTTCCCGTGCTTATTTCCCACGGCTTCCCCTACGAGGGCTAACAATCATAGTACATCATGAATTCATACGGGTTTGGACGAAGCCGCAGGGCATCCACTTCGTTTTTCCGTTTGTAGGCAATCCACGCTTCAATCAGATCTTCGCTGAACACCCCACCCTTGAGCAGGAATTCATGGTCCTGTTCCAGACTCTTTAACGCTTCTTCCAAACTTGCCGGCAACGTTTGAATATTGCCTAATTCTTCCGGTTCCAAGTCATAGAGGTTTTTGTCCATGGCTTCTCCCGGATCGATTTTGTTTTGAATGCCATCCAGCCCGGCCATCAGCATAGCGCTAAAGGCCAGATACATATTGCATGAGGGATCCGGGAACCGCACCTCGATCCGCTTAGCTTTGGGACTTGGCGAATACATGGGGATGCGAATGCCGGCGGAGCGGTTTCGGCTGGAATAGGCCAACATGACCGGTGCTTCGAATCCCGGCGTCAACCGTTTGTATGAGTTGGTCGTGGGATTGGTCAACGCGGCCAAGGCCTGTCCATGTTTGAGAATGCCCCCGATGTAATACAGGCACAATTGGGATACGCCGGCATATTCTTTTCCGGCAAACAACGGCTTGCCGTCTTTCCAAATACTTTGATGCGTGTGCATTCCGGTCCCGTTGTCATTGAACAGGGGCTTGGGCATGAAGGTCACGGTTTTGCCATGCCGGCGCGCCACGTTCCGAACGACATACTTATACATCATCATTTGATCGGCCATCTTGATCATCGTGTCGAATCGCAAATCGATCTCGGCTTGACCGGCGGTGGCCACTTCATGGTGATGTTTTTCAACCCTGATGCCCACCTTTTCCATCACACGACACATCTCCGAGCGAATGTCCTGCTGGGAATCCACCGGAGCCACAGGGAAGTATCCTTCTTTATGACGAGGCCGCGAACCCAGGTTTTCTCCGTCTTTTCCTGAATTCCAAATGCCTTCTTCGGAATCAATGAAGTAATAATTCGAATGGCTGTTTTGATCGAAGCTGACGTGATCGAAGATGAAGAACTCGGCTTCCGGCCCCCAATACGAAGTATCGCCGATTTTCGTGCTCTTGAGATATTGTTCCGCTCGAAGGGCCACGGCCCGTGGATCGCGCTCATAATAGCTACGGGTAATGGGATCTTGCACATCGGCAATCAGGCTCAAGGTGGGTATCTCCATGAATGGATCGAGGCAAGCCGTCTTGGGATCCGGCACTACCAGCATGTCACTGTTTTGGATCATTTTCCATCCACGAATGGAGGAGCCGTCAAATCCTGATCCTTCCTTGAATAAATCCAAGGTCAATTCCGATGTCGGGATGGAAAAATGCTGCCAGGCACCCAACAAATCCACGAACTTTAAATCCACCATTTCCACTTTGTTCTTCTTCGCAAAATCCAGCACGTCCTTCGGCGTCATGCACGGCCTCCTTCTCAGAATAACTGTTTATAAAAACCCGCATCTGGCATTGACCAGATGATTTTTTAATTTCTGCTTTTGCGTGTTATGCAAGATCGGCCCTACGAATACCCACGCTCGCTATGCTGGCTCAGATCCAACCCGATTTCTTCCTCCTGCGGCGTGACTCTCAGTCCGACAGTCAGATCGACAATTTTCAAGATTACAAAGGTGCCTACGACGGAAAACGCTAAGGTTACCAAAGCCAATACGACTTGTATACCGAAAAGCCCCGGGTTCCCGAAGAACAGCCCCTGAGCTCCGATCGACGCGAACAAGCCGGTCGCCAGGATGCCCGTAAATCCTCCCACGCCGTGGATTCCCACGACATCCAGCGAGTCATCGTATCCGAAGCGCATTTTCCATACGACGGCCAGATAACACAGCGTTCCAGCCAGGAATCCAATTAACATGGCCGAAATGGGTCCTAAAAATCCTGCGCCCGGGGTTACCGTCGCCAAACCGGCAATCATTCCGCTGAGAATACCCAACACCGTCGGTTTTCCCCTATGCACCCACTCGGCAGCCATCCAGCTTAACCCGCCTGCGGCGGCTGCGGTATGAGTCGCGACAAAGGCGGCCGCGGCGACTCCATTGGCGCCCAACGCGCTGCCGGCATTGAATCCAAACCAGCCAAACCAGAGCAGGCCCGTCCCCAACACGGTCATCGGTAGATTATGAGGCGGCATCGGTTCGGCCCCAAAGCCTTTTCTTTTGCCGACCATGATGGCGCAGACCAATGCGCCAAAACCCGAGCTGATATGCACCACCGCCCCTCCGGCAAAGTCCAACGCTCCCAATTGCGCCAACCATCCTCCACCCCACACCCAATGTGCCAGAGGCGAATAAATCAAGAGGGACCATAAGACCGCAAATAACAGGAGCGCCTTAAATTTCATCCGTTCCGCGATGCTGCCCGTTATCAGCGCCACCGTAATGGCCGCAAACATCATTTGAAAGACCATAAACACTTGATGAGGAATTGTGGTGGCGTATGTCGTACTGGGCTCCAATCCCACGCCTTGCAATCCGACCCATTCCAGCCCGCCGATGATTCCTCCCTTATCCGGTCCAAATGCCAGGCTGTATCCTAAGAGAATCCAGACCAAACTAATCACACAGAGAATCACGGCGGAATGCATGATGGTGCCCAGCACATTTTTGCTCCGTACCAGCCCGCCATAAAACAACGCCAATCCGGGAAGCGTCATGCACAGCACCAGCGCGGAGGACATGATAATCCAGGCCGTATCGCCGGTATCAATTTTCGGCGCGACGTCTTGCTCGCCCAATGCGAAACCGGCCAGCCCAAGATTCAACGCGAGAGTCCACGCCACGGAAAGCCCCACAGGCAGCATCCTGCGTTTCATATGGCCTCCTTTTCTTCAATATCGTTCATAGGACACCACTCAAACTACAACGCCCCTTCGCCGGTCTCTCCGGTACGAATCCGAATGACGCTGGGTAATTCCGACACGAAAATCTTGCCATCGCCAATGCTGCCGGTCTTCGCTGCACGCAGGATCGCCTCCAGCACCTCGGAAACGCGATTGTCCGCAATCGCAATTTCCAATTTAATTTTTGGGACAAATTCGATTTGATACTCCGTTCCCCGATAGGTCTCCTTATGCCCTTTCTGACGGCCAAACCCTTTGACCTCGGTGACCGTCATGCCTTGCACCCCGAGTTCCAACAAGGCATCCTTCACTTCATCCAACTTAAACGGTTTGATGATGGCTTGAATCAGTTTCATAGGCACCGTCCTTCCATTGAATCATGGACCCCTTTCCGTGTGAATTGCCGATCAAATATATATTCAAAGCCGTAGATTCTCAACAAACCATTTCTGTATTCTTCCGGCTTTATCCATAAGCCCGCTCCCGGTGTTGTGTCAGATCCAAGCCCAACACTTCGTCTTCCTTGGATACCCTCAATCCAATCGTCGCATCCACAACCTTCAGAATTATAAAGGTTCCGATACAGGAAAATATCCAGGTCGCACCCACGCCAATGGCCTGAATCAACACCTGCCCAGGGTTCCCAAAGAACAGGCCGGTGCCTCCTCCCATGCTGGCAAACAGGCCGGTAGCCAATGCGCCCCATGTTCCGCCGATTCCATGGATACCCAGGACATCCAACGCGTCGTCATACCCCATTTTGTTTTTCAAAAAGACTCCAAGGTAACATACGATTCCCCCTCCAACCCCAATGATCATAGCCGAAACGGGGCCGACATATCCTGCTGCCGGCGTGATGGCCACCAAGCCGGCTACGGCACCACTGGCCGCTCCCAGTATGGTGGGCTTGCCTCGATAACTCCATTCCACCCCCAACCATCCCAACGCTCCGGCGGCGGTGGCCACATGGGTGGCCACAAACGCATTGGCTGCCACTCCATTAGCCGCCAGGGCACTGCCGGCATTAAAGCCAAACCACCCTACCCATAATAAGCTGGCCCCGACAATAGTAAAGGGTAAGTTGTGAGGGCTCATATTATCGGAACCATATCCATGCCGTTTCCCCAACACTAACGCGCAAACCAACGCAGCCACGCCCGAACTAATATGGACGACCGTTCCTCCGGCAAAATCCAAATCGCCCATTCCGCCCAGCCATCCCCCACCCCACACCCAGTGCGCCAGTGGCGCATAGATGAACGTAACCCACAAGGCAGCAAAAACGACGAATGCTCCAAAATTCATCCGTTCCGCAACCGCCCCACTGATTAAGGCAACCGTAATACCCGCAAACATCAACTGAAAAACCATAAACGCGGCATGCGGTATGGTAGATCCCGCGTTTGGTTCTCCTCCCACTCCTGACAGACCAAGCCAATCCAGGCCACCGATGAGGCCGGCGATATCGGAGCCAAAGGCGAAACTATAGCCCCAACACACCCAGATCACGCTGACGACACATACCGCAATAAAGCTATGCATCATTGTGCTCAGCACATTTTTACTCCGCACCATGCCTCCATAGAACAGCGCCAAGCCTGGAATGGTCATCGCCAACACGAGCGCCGAGGAAGTCAACACCCATGCCGTATCTCCGGCGTTGATCGTACTACCGGCCCCCTCCTCAGCCAAGACACCCCCAGGGGCAAGGACGGCGGCGAGAGAAAAGGCCAAGAGACACGACACACTCATCTTGTAAACATTTATGAGTCGTTTCATGTGTACACTCCTTTACCTCTTTTCTTAAAAGAGGAATATCACTTCAGCCGCCAATGTCTGTTGATTATTTGTGAACGTATTGTGGCCGTCTAAAAAGACATTTTGGTTCGATTTGTCATACCGGAATTCCAACCTCGTGATCAGCGAGGGCGCCGGCTTGTACTGAAGGGTCATGGTAGTCTCCCACAAAGTCTGTGCGATCGGAGCGGCAACCGTACAGACATTCGCATTTCCACCGGATCCGGCCGTCCCCAAACAGGTTTGATCACCTCCGGCATCCTCCCAAATTTCTCCTCGCATGCGTACACCCCATTGGTCGTCAAAATCATAAATGACATACCCCGCCACACCATCCCAACGGGCATTGAGACCCGAGCTGATCAGACTCCCGTTTTCCTGATTGGCATAATAGCCCTCCACCACAAACCCCAATTGGTCGGTGGCTTGAAAAGTCACATAACTTCCGATCAGGACTCGTTTCCCGGCACCGGGGGCGGTATTGGAACTTTCTTTTCCAAAAAAACCGTAGATATTCACTCCAATCTGTTCAGTGGGTCTATAGGACACTAGGCCCTCCAGGGATTTGGCTGAATTATTATCCTCCGTCAATCCCGTAAAGGAATTGATGGCACCCACCGAGACTGATAATGATTCGTTGATAGGATAGGAGAGCCGGATACCGGTGGTGGTAAATGGCTGTCCCACCCCGAACAACCAGGAACGAGAAAAATTCGGATTGAACGGACTTTCGATGACCTCGTAGCCCACTAAGGTATTCATGCGACCAATCCGAATATCCAACCCGTTACCCACAGGGGCCACGAACTGAGCATACAATTCCTGAAAGTCGATATCGTCCCCGGTCCGGCCACCGGTAAATTGGGCGTCCTCCCCTACATCTAATTTGACCCGAAACCCCGTACGCTCCACCGCATTGGCTCCATTCGTTCCCTCTTTTTCAAACACCAACTGTGCCATATTCGGTCGAAACGAATTGGCATCACCATCAAAAATCCTCAAGTGATTGGCATTGGCACCTGAATTTTTCGGATTATTGAAATTCTGCGTATACGAAGCATCCACATACCCATACAATTTAAAATCTTCTTTGGATAACACTGCAGAATTTGCCCCACCGGCCACACCCATCATACACAGAAACGATATTCCAATGATCACGATACTTTTTCTCATGGTCACCTCAAAATTCGAATTAGCCGTCATGTCCCAAACATGTCCAACTATCATTGTCCCTCCCTAGTTGTGAGGCCGCACCGTCCATGCTGCCACCGGATTCGTTAGCGGTGATGTCACGAGAGGATTCCGAGTCGCGCGTCATTGCCCAAGCTCCAATCCCCTGCCTGTTGAGGGTTACACCTTGTGTTCCATACTCTTGCTTGGACCAGACATGCGTTTTTGGCAAAAAAAAAGCCCTCAAACCGGGCTCCCGGTTGAGGACTTCATTGTCCGTCCGCTTTGCTATTGGCTTTTTGCTTACTCCGATGACGCCGTTGTCATGGAATAATTATTTCGATTTTTTTACCATTGAATACCTCGTCTGTCAAGAGAAAAACCTTTTCATCCGCCTCCCCATCATGCTTTGCCGTGTGCGATTTCACCACGGCGTTCACCCCAAAAAGGAAATCTCCTTTTTGAATAACCGGAGCACGCGGATGATCGAGGATTTCAAATTTTTCAGCAGCGGCCTTGGCAAGTTCCCCAACCCTTGTAACAATACCAAAGAAAATCGCTCAGACAAGTCAAACGCGTCACAATACGTATTATCTTCCAGGGAGGACCTCTATGAATCAGTTTGTCTTCGAACAACTCACCCCGTTTTTAGCACAGAAATCCGTCGCCATCACCGAGGCCGGTCTTCGAATCATCATGATCCTTTCGGTGGCCTATCTGGCTATCCGGGCTCTCAATTTTGGGCTCAAAAAACTCGAACAGATGTTACTCACCTGGCGGGAAAGGGAAGACAGGGAACGACTCGCCAACGAAAAACGGATAAAAACCCTCACCGGCATGTTGCACACCATTGCCCTCACCATACTGTGGGTCATCGCGGTCATCATGAGCTTGGATCAAATCGGATTGGATATCACACCCATTTTGGCCGGAGCAGGCATCGCGGGGTTAGCCGTAGGATTTGGCGCACAAAATTTAGTCAGAGATATTATAAACGGGTTTTTCATGATCCTGGAAAATCAAGTCAGAGTTGGCGATGTGGCCGTGGTCAATGGGACAGGAGGCCTGGTGGAAGCCATCAGCTTTCGGACGATTACACTTCGGGATCTGTCGGGGACGGTCCATATTTTTCCGAATGGCACCGTCACGACTTTAGCCAACATGACCAAAGGCTGGTCGGCCTATGTTATGGAGATCGGCGTAGCCTACAAAGAGGATACCGACAAGGTTGTTGCGGTGATGAAACAGGTCGCAGACGAGCTTCAGCAGGATCCCACGGTAGGGATCAAAATGATTGAACCGATTGAAATCATGGGTGTTGATGCCTTTGGTGACTCGGCAGTCGTCATCAAGGCACGATTAAAGACCTTACCAATTGAACAATGGGCGGTTGGAAGAGAATATCGACGACGGCTGAAAAAAGCTTTTGATGAAGAAAAAATTGAAATCCCGTTTCCCCATCGTACTCTGTATATGGGAGAAGCCAGTCTGCCGTTTCGACTGGGCGGCTCGCTGGCTCAATCGCCATCCTCTTAAAGCTGGCAATTGATGATCGAAAAAAAGAGCCCCTCATTCTCAAAACGATTCGGCGAAGAAGACCGATTGGGAAAAATTCCACCGGAATTCGGCCACAATCTATTTGTTGGGAGGGACTGGAGGCATGAACAGTTCTTTGGCAGACCAATACCCCCAAGCAAGGAGTCCCCACCCGATGAGAAAAGCCAATCCACCAAATGGCGTCAAAATCCCAAAGGTTCGTATACCGGAGAGAGACAAGGTGTACAGACTTCCGGAAAAGACAAACACACCCAGAATAAAACTCCGGCCCGCCCAGAGAAACCCACGATGACGAAAGAGATGTCCGCTGAATCCGGCAATCAGGATGGCCAGACCATGAACCAAATGGTAGCGGACACTGGTTTCGAACACTGCCATCATCTGCTCCGTTAAGATTGGACGAAGGCCGTGAGCACCAAATGCTCCAGCCGCAACCCCCAGTAGCGACAGGATCGCCCCGCACATGAACAGGCTTCGCATAGGTTCTCCTTTTACCCGGGAATTATTCTCAAGGAACATTCATCGCGGTTATGGTGAATAGGGATAAATCCTTCCCCACAGAATTCGTTGCCAAATTCGTTCATGTCCCCAGAACAACCCGATCTTCACAAGGGAATCACTGGCCCCCGCAAACAAAGCCATGGACACCTCTCCGGAAATCAACCAAACCACCACCGTGGTCACGAGAGTTGCGATTATGCGCCAACTGATACCTTTCACCACGCTTCGTAAATGCGTTTCCATGACTCACCCTCTTAATAAAGATAAATAGGTTTTCTTGAGAAAATATTGTGCTTATGCCTTTAGAGCAATAGAAATAATCGGATGTAAGGCCGATTGGACATTCACACAGGCGAATTCTTAGCTTTCTTTCCGCTTGGATTGGCAAAATCCTCCAACGAGTAGTGATCTAAAACAGAGGCAATGGCATTTCTCACATCCAGCATGACTTTCTGGATTGGACACGTCGCGGTTTCTCCATACGGACAATCCTCACATTTTCGATAGGCAGTTTGACTGACACATCCAATGGGTGCCAACGGACCATCTAACGTTCGGATTATTTTTCCCAGCGTGATTTCACGAGGAGGCTTCAGAAGAAATACGCCGCCATTCTTCCCACGTCGACTACCCACGAGACCGGAATTTTTCAATTGCAGCAATATAATCTCAAGGAAACCCAGGGGAATGCCCTGCTGCTCCGACAGAAAGCGGCGTTGAACTACTCCTCGGCCAAAACTGCGCGTCAATTCAATCATTGCCCGGAGACCGTATTCACTTTTCTTTGATAGTCTCATAGATAGTCTCATAATTCTTATTAAAGTTAATTAAATTAGTTTACTTTATATTATAAAAAAATTCAGACCGTTTTTGTGCAAAATAACTAACCTAAGTATTCTTTGAGTTTTCTTCCTAAGCATCCATTGTCCTTGGTCTTCCAAGGTACTTCGGTCAAATTTAACATGACCGAAATATACCTTTCCAGCATCAACTATCCACTTACGTGTACTGGCTATTCTAGACTGAGCTAGCAATCTTATTTCCTGCATTAATTGGATGCTGCACGGTCACAAAACATAACGATTCCCCCAGCAGGCTTCCCGTTAAGCTTAAAATATCCGACGGTACTTGATAAACGAGTGTCGTTTTTGTGAAGCATGAAATGCTCTCCGACAGCTTTATCGCCTGTTGCAAAATCAAAGTTTATCTTCGCCTCAAGCTGACTTGAATTGTTAGGTAGTGGCCGAACCTGCCCGGTCAGAGAGCCGCCATGGAACCGTTGAATCCAGGCCATCTTGTTGTGCCCCTTGATGTCGCCTTCAAGAGACCCACCAGGCACGACAAAAATCGTTAAAGCCGCAATGTTACCACATGTCCAATCACCGGCAAATCTGGATGCAGGCTCACTAACCTCAGAGGGTTGGCCTGTCCATTTTACAAAGATCTGGTCAATATCTCCCAGCTTCTTTTGCGCGGCATCAACATAGAGTTCTTTTTCCTGATCGTTCCAGGCGGTCTTAACAAGTCCGGTTAAATATTCGAGCTGTTCCAAATACCGTGACAAGCGAGCACGATCTTCGGAGTCTTGAATGATTGACCAAGACTGACTGGATGCACTGGGAGCCAGTTGTCCTCCATCTGCGGCATCAATGGCCGCACGGGTATCTCGAAGCCGTTGCATGATCGTTGAGGCATTTTGATTGAGTACTTGCCCCAAACCCACCGCACCTATAGAGGAAGGAAATATAGAATTAATAAATATTCCCGCTGCACGGGAATAAATGGGAGATTGCGCCGTGGGTGTTTCGGGATTTGCTCGATCAAGAACTCCCAAATGTACAAGTCCGCATACGAGAAGAATTATGAGGCTCCTTTCCAAATTCCATTTAACAATCAAACTTTTCTCTCCCATTTAAAAATCATACTCCCTCCATCAGTGAATGACGGTCGTCCAGATTTCAGGGGAAAAAGACCTTAACAAAAAGAAGGCTATGAAGAAAGTTTATCCTTAGAATCAGATGTTATTCTGTACCAATCCCGCCATAACCGGTATGTGGAATACATCATTTTCGTCAAACCTCGGAACAACACCGAATGTGCGCCCTTTGCAATATGGAGGGATCGGAAGCCGGACCACGAGTATTTTAGTGAACTTTGGAATTATCGAAGGAGTCAACCAGGAGGTACTGCGCCGCATCGCTTGCGATGTCATGCGCAAGGTTGAATTGTATGCATGGCCATATAATCCAAACAGTCAATCTGGAGAGACACGGAAAGGCGGTAAGGCAAGCAGGACAAACCGTCACAACGCTAATGAGTTACCCGATGCTCCGGATTTGATCCCCGAATGTGGCCATTTCCCAAGGCGATGCCCTTGGCGTGTTGGGGCAAAACGATCCGTGCAAATGCTCGCATGCCGCATATTCCGCCATGATCGGCGAATGTCGGAGCGGAAGCGACGGCAGTACCGGAGATGGTGCTTTAGGCTCCGTCTGGGTCTAGTTTTTATCGATTCTCAGCCTAACATGCAGATCATTGGACCGGATTGACTGATCCAATTATGTTCCCGGCCCCTCCCTTCCGGTTATGACAAGTTTTTTGCGCACCGGAAGCCAACGTTATCGTGTTGTTGAGCAGGATCCAGACCGTGACGATTCGTAGCTCGAATATCCACAGCTTTATTTGACCATGACCCGCCACGAATAGCTCTCAGTTCTCCGACGGAGGGTCCTTTCGGGTTTTTGTCAGGGCTTCGTTGATAAAAGGAGGCGTCATACCAATCTGCTGTCCATTCCCAGACATTCCCAGCCATATCGTCAAGCCCGTAGGGACTTTGACCCTCAGCTTTTTCACCAACAGGCGTTAAGACAGAATAGGGTTGATGGTCGCAGCAGTTGTCAAAATTTGCCAGGAGTTGAATCGGATCCTGTCCACCCCAGGGATATGGGCGTTCATCGGTTCCGCGTGCAGCCTTTTCCCACTCGGCTTCGGTAGGCAATCGTTTGCCCACCGACTGACAATATGCCGTGGCCTCATCCCAATTGACCCTTACAGCAGGATGTTGGGAGACTTCATTTAAATTAAGATCAATCCAATATCGAGGTGATTCCGCTCCAGATTTTTTAATGAAATCCGCATATTGAGAGATGGTAACTTCATGTCGATCGATATAAAAGCTATCGAGAAAAACCTGATGGACGGGGCGCTCATTTCTGAAATCCTTACTCCCCATGGAGAAATAACCCTCTGGAATGATTACCATCGGTGCTCCATCCCGGCCAAGAATTTCCTGGGCAAAAGGCTGCGGTACACTATAAGCGGGGGCTTTGGCAATCAGCTCAGCTCCAGTTGTTATTTCAAGTCTATCTGATTTTTCACTCGCCAACCGTTCTTGCAATGTTTGAAGTTCGGCTTGTAATTGAATAAATTTCTGATCCGACGCGGGAATGCCCTTGTGCTCCGACAATTCTTGGGCTAATGACGTGTCTTGCCCTCCAGGAGCAAAAGCGAGAGGAAGCCCATTATCATAGCGCCCTTCGATAGAGGGATTTTGAAAACCCTTTGTACCGGTTTTCACTGTGCGATAGGTATAGTCGAAGAGTTCGCGGATTTCGATGAAGCCATTGCGATTGAAATCGGCACCTCCCTGCAACCCTGTGAGCAATCCACAGGTAAAAGCTCCATGTCCCCCACAAAACTTCTCGCCTTCTTGCGACCGCTCAGCTGCACTGGATGAAGAGAAAACCGCCAGACCTGTTTGTGCCTTGCCCATTGCGCTCAGGAGACGGTTCACGTCCGCAGCATTCGCCGCTCGCATGGCAACCAGTGAACTGGTGGAGCCAAACGCTCCCGTATGACATGCATCTAAAAACAGCACAATTTTACGGGCCTTACTTTTGCTGATTTGTCGCAGCAGATCGTGGCGACTAATCCCGTCGTCTTCCGGGAAGTTGGGATCAGCCTCATGGGTGAGAAAAAAAAGGTCTTCTCCACTGGGATCGAGTAACCCGTGCATCGCGAGGGAGAGGATTACCAAGTCCTCCGGCTGGGCAAGACGAAGAACCTCTCCAAGTGCCCGCAAAATCTTTCCCCGTTGAGCTTCCTGATTGGTCAGAACATGAAAATGATCAGGAGGGATGCTGTCTTGAAAATGCCGGGCAAAGAAATGGTGAAGGGCTTGGGCGTCTTTGTCCGCATAGTTAAGGTTAAGGGTCGTATTTTTATATTCCGAGACGCCAATAAAGACTCCCCAGACGGTTCCAATTCTTTCACCTGTATCCGGCGATACCAAAATTCCACGGGACTTGGCAAAGACGGGAACCTCATATTCCCAGGCGAACAAGACCATCATGAAGGCCATGATACAGAGGGGTTTCGGCAATCCCCAATCGATCATGGTTGGTCGTGATTCAAAATTTTCTGCCATCTCGCCACTCCAATTCGAGACTAGGGCATTAATCCCCCACTGGAACCCTGCCGCTCTTTGACCAGATCATTAGCAATTTCTTCAGCGATTTCAAGCAACAACTCATCAACGGATGGAGCAAGCAATCCCCGTGCCCCCGATTTTTCCGAATACAACTGTGTCCAAATTATTTGCCCGGTTTCCGTACTAACAAGTTTCAACGACATCGAAATTTCAGTTGCGGTCGCTAAGGGATAGTGAGGCGCGCCTTCAACAAATCGCGTCACACGCCCTTTAAGCAGCGCATCGGCATTGATGAAGTTTCCTTTTTGAAGAAGAGTTTTTTCATCCAGCAGCGTGGCGTCTAGGTTATGTTCGGCAAGAACGGCTTGGATTTGCGTACGATCGACAACATTATCAAACACCTCTTTGTTGGCAATGACCATGGCCAGTAGATCAGAAGCCGCATCGGCTCGTGCACCCCGTCAAACGGGAGGATCGCAATTGATGACACTTTCGAGAGCGGATAGGCGGGGTTTGTAAAGAACTTTTGACGGTTCCCCACAGGCAATCAGCCCGAGGAGACACCAACACAGGCCGATGGCTCGCATCGCGTATTTCATGTGGATCCTTTTAGCTCGGAGATTTATTGAATAAATGGGTGTCATTGCGTATCAATGCCGGACAAGAGTGTAGGCACTAGATTTTCTGATGTACAGGTTTTAAGAATATTCTCGGAGTCTTTTTTGCGTAATCTCTTTTTGAGAACATGAAAAATCTAGACCGAGTGATTCCTTTCAAGTCATAAACCAACGATCTGAATCAACGCGACGGTATGTCTTGGTTTGTCGAATGGAAAGGTCGGTCGGTTCAAGATCCCGAGCTCGACGCGTAAAATATATTGAGCCCGATCTGGCAGAGGAAAAATCAAATTTCTTAATGATCCACGAATATTTCTCCCTGAAATTAACTTGGCCTGCCCGAATACCTGCGGAAATACGTTCACCGTCCACATTAGCCAGGTAGTCCGTCATACTCAACCCGGCAAAAAAGGGTTACTAAACCGTCTTGGACAACAAAAAACAAAAAAGCCGCTTAGACAGCGGCTTTTTTGATCATCATTGTCCTTTTTCGGATGACGTTACATTAAAAAATGGTGGAGGGCACGGGAGTTGAACCCGCGACCCCTACGTTGCGAACGTAGTGCTCTCCCAACTGAGCTAGCCCCCCACACAAATTAATTTATTCCTTGTTTTTTAGTCTTCTCTACCTCAACCAAAATGGTTGAGGCGACTAGATTATACCGAACCCATTCGCATCTTGCATCACCAGAGTGCTTTTAAAGAATATTTGTTCTTTCAGGCGCCTCGCCTTCCCGATCCCTGGAAGGAAGAACCGTCACTCTGCGACCTTCCCGAGCCAGCCTCCCTTGCGCAAACCATTGCAGAGCCTTGGGAAACGCTACATGCTCCTGTTCCAGAATCCGTGCCGATAAGGATTCCTCAGTATCATCCTCCAGAACCGGAACCGTCATCTGGATAATCACCGGCCCTTCATCCACCCCTTCCGTCACAAAATGTACGGAACATCCACTGACTTTGGCTCCCCATTCCAACGCCTGCCGTTGTGCATGCAACCCCGGAAAGGATGGAAGAATCGACGGATGAATATTAAATATTTTCCAGGGAAACTGTCGGACAAGCGCCGGCGTCACAATGCGCATATAGCCGGCCAACACCACGGCCTCCACGCCGTGCTCGTGCAACACTTGTCCCACAGCCCTATCATAGGCGTCTCGAGGATCTTGTGACTCGGCAAACGGTTTGGGATCTAAAAAAATGGAAGGAATCCGATGCGTCCGGCCACGCTCCAATGCCAATGCGGACGACTTATTACTGAGCACCACTTTTACCACCGCATCGAGAGTGCCTTTGTGAATGGCATCCAGTATGGCCTGAAAAT
The DNA here is from genome assembly GCA_031315915.1 of Nitrospirales bacterium. GTDB lineage: Bacteria > Nitrospirota > Nitrospiria > Nitrospirales > UBA8639 > JACKFE01. The sequence goes on along the minus strand of JALDRK010000025.1, from coordinate 27,987 downwards.
TCGATCCACGCCCTGAGGCCAACACACCGAGTGCAAGCGTCACCACGTATTCCTTCGGTTAATCAGCGTACACCAGAGGAACGGCACCGGAGGCCCGTTGTCGAATTTCCCCGATGAGAAATCCTGGTAGACCCTGTTGAGTAATGACATCCAAAACGGGTGTCGAATATTCGGGAGAGCAGACCAGCACCAGCCCGATCCCCATGTTAAAGACCCGGTACATTTCTCCTCGTTCGATGTGTCCGGCATCCTGAAGCACCGAAAATAGCGGGAGGGGAACCCATTGAGTTCGATCAATCACCGCCTGACAATGTTCCGCTAATATCCGCGGGACATTGCCCGTGAGGCCACCGCCGGTAATATGCGCGATTCCATGCAAGTAATCCTCAGTGAGCAATGCCTTCACTAATTTGACGTATATGCGCGTCGGGGCCAATAACGCCTCCCCAATCGATCCAGACAGTTCCGGCATAATTGTCTCGTGGCTCCATCCCTGATCCTGAAAACACACTCGTCGGGCCAGAGAATACCCATTACTATGCAACCCGGTGGAGCCCACCCCGATCAACACATCTCCCGGCACCACTCGTTCCTGCCCTAACATTTTCGCTCGTTCCACGACCCCGACCGCAAAACCTGCTATGTCATACTCTCCCGGCGGATAACAGGATGGCATTTCCGCCGTCTCTCCGCCAATCAATGCACACTCGGCCTGCTGACACCCTTCAACAATTCCGCTCACAACGGCTTCCGCAACTGACACATCCAACCGGCCGGTCGCCAGGTAATCCAAAAAAAAGAGCGGTTCGGCCCCGCTGACGATAATATCATTCACGCACATCGCGACCAGATCGATTCCGATCGAATCATGCTTACCCATCATGGTCGCAATTTTTACCTTTGTCCCGACTCCATCGGTGCCCGAAACCAGAATGGGCTCCTGATACCGCTCGGCAGGAAAACGGAAGAGTCCCCCAAACCCTCCCAAGCCTCCGATAACCTCAGGACGAAACGTTTTCTGAACGAGGGAACCGATCCGGTGAACGAATTCATCCCCCCGATCGATATCAACGCCCGCTTCGCGATACGTGGCCATGCAGGTTCTTTTTCCTCTTTGCTTGTTTCACCAGAGCGATCAACTACCGGCAAAGGGTGACCAGTGTTTCCAACTGGGCCGTTTGCGGGAACATATCATAGGGTTGTACTCGTTGCACCCGATATCCGCCATCACATAAACGCTTCACATCTCTTGCCAGGGTCGGCATATCGCATGAGAGATACCACAGCCGAGGCACGCCCGATTCCGTTACTCTATCCAGCACCTCGTTTGTTAACCCCACCCTCGGTGGGTCAAGGAGCATACCATCGAACTGGCCGGGTTGCACAGTCTTGAGATAGGATTCCGCCGCCGCTTCCTTCACCCGACAACCATGGATCCCATTCCCGGCAACCGATGCTCGGGCATCTTCCACGGCCCATTTGCTGATTTCCACACAAGTCATCTTGGCGCCCGCACGCGCCAACACCATCCCTAATGGAGATACGCCGGAATACAGTTCCAGTATTCTGGCACCGGAAAGGTTCTCGATTCGTTTCAGCAAATCGCGTCCGAGGAGTTCGAAAGTTTGCCAATTGGCTTGTAAAAATGAGCGGAATCCGACTTTGATCTTGAACCCTAAATAGCTTTGCCACAGATGATCCCGACCCCGCACCAACGGCATGAATTGCGTGCTTCGTTTCCGATGAGACGCATCACGTGGGTCCAACCACTCGTAGACGACTCCACGCACCGAGGGTACTTGTGACAGGCGATCCAGGATCACGGAATGTTTGGTGTCACCGTTGGCCAACCCTCGAAGAATCACCTGTCCCCCTGCTTCATAGTCAGACCATCGAATTTCCACATTCACAAGAAAGCCGTGTGACAGCGGACACTCTGCCAATATCCCTTCGACCCCTTTGACGATCGGATGCATGTCTTCCACGGCCAGGAGACATTGGTCAATCGGACAAATCGTGTGTCCTGCTGCCTCAAATAACCCCAGGACCTTGTTGTGTTTCCCCTGCCCCACTGCCAATCGGATGGCATAGCGGTATCCGAGCGGCAAAGGTGATGGAACGATTGGATCTATCGGAGTTTCGGTCTGTTTGCCGATACGACGAAACACCTCCTGAAGCAGGCAAGTCTTTTGCTCGATCTGAACGGCATAGGGGATATGCTGCAACTGACAGCCTCCACACGTTCCCACATAGGAACAAGGTGACTTGCATCGAGATTCATGGGGCTCGAGAATTTCCAACGCTTTTCCATACCACACACCCTTACGCCCTTTGAGTATTTCCACTCGGACCAATTCTCCCGGTAAGGTATGGAGACAAAACACCACTTGCCCATCCAGTCGCGCCAACCCTGCGCCCCCGGCCACTAACTTCTCAATATAAAGGGTATGGAACGAACCTGGTTGCAGGGAATTCGTGAAACCTGCGGATAAGGGGTCAGTGATCTGGCCGGAGCTCGACATGGAGGAGTTTGATCTTTCGATGTAAGTGACTGCGTTCAATTTTCAAATCATCCGCGGTTTTTGACACATTCCAATTATTATCCCGAAGTTTCTGGGAAATGACTTCCCGCTCAAAGGCATTCCGAGCCTCGCGTAGGGACGAATAATTCGTCCCTACGGCCACGCCCGGAACCTGACTAACCGATCTTCCTTGCAAAAACATTTCGATATCAGGCCCTTCAATCACGGAATTGGGCACCATGATGAGCAGTCGTTCCATCAAATTTCGAAGTTCCCGAATATTTCCAGGCCAATCATGTCGTTGCAAAATATCCAAGGCCGACCGGCTCAGGCTTTTGGCCTTCATCCCCTGCTCTTCCGAGTGGGCCTTAAGAAAATGTTGCGCCAATTGAGGAATATCATCCCGACGTTCCTTCAACGTCGGAACCGCAATCGGCAGCACATTCAACCGGTAATACAGATCTTCCCGGAAATTTCCTTTCTCGATTTCTTCCGCCAAATCCTTATTGGAAGCGGCAATGACCCGGACCTGGACATTCAATAACTTCGTGCCGCCGACGCGGGTAAATTGCTGCTCTTGAAGGGCTCGCAGCACCTTGGCCTGTGTGGACAAACTCATATCCCCGATTTCGTCAAGAAAAAGAGTCCCTCCGTCCGCCAACTCAAACTTTCCGCGTTTCATGGCGGTTGCCCCGCTAAAGGCACCTTTTTCGTGACCAAATAACTCGCTCTCGATCAGGTTCTCGGGTATGGCCGCGCAATTAATTTCCACAAACGGACGATTATGACGAGGACTTTTCAGGTGAATCGCCCTGGCCACCAGTTCTTTGCCGGTCCCGTTTGCCCCAGAGATCAAGACCCGGCTATTGGCCGGAGCGGCCATGTCAATCATTTCTCGCAATCGATCCATGGCCGGCGAAGAACCCACGAGTTCGAACCGTCGTTCAACCTGAATGCGAAGATTGATATTTTCTTCTTCTAATTTTCGTTGATGTAACGCATTGCGGACCAGAATCGTGACTTTTTCCAAATCCAACGGTTTCTCAAGATAATCGTAGGCCCCCAATTTCGTAGCCTTGACGGCCGTTTCTATCGAACCGTGTCCCGACATCATCACGACCAGGAGATGAGGGAATTGGCTACGAAGACGTTTGAGGGCTTCCAAGCCATCCATTTCCGGCATCCAAATATCCAAAATCACCAAATCGGGCGAATCACTTCGCACCACTTTCAAGGCCTCGACTCCCGTTTTGGCCTCAAGGACCTGATAGCCTTCGTCTTCGAGAATGCTGCTTAAGGTGTTCAGAATGGCAGGTTCATCATCGACGACACAAATCGTTTCGGCCACAACATTCCTCCATCATTGAGACGCTAGCCAACACCATCACGGACGGACATTCACATCACATCTACACGGGCAAATCGAATGTAAACACCGCGCCTTTGGGATGATTGTTTTCCGCATGAATCGTTCCATTATGATCGGAAATAATACGATGAACAATCGCTAAGCCCAATCCCGTTCCGGTTCGCTTCTTGGAAAAGTACGGAATAAACAACTTCTCCTGATCCCCCGGCTGAATTCCGCATCCCTCATCCCCAACCCGCACGACCGCACGATGACGGCGCCAGTCCACCTCTGTGGTCACCCAGATTCGCCCCTGGTCATTCATGGCTTGGATGGCATTATCAAAGAGATTCACGAACACGCGATGCAATTGCTCGGGGTCGCAATTCAAGGCGGGAAGACCTTCATCCATGCGGAGCACGAATTGAATATCCCGATGCCCGCTGGCATATAAGGATACGACTTTTTCAATAATTTCATGCAGTGACACCCGACGCATTTTGGGAAGTGGCATTCGGGCATACTTGGAAAACTCATCGACCATGCTTTTTAAATTATTGACCTCATGAACGATTACCCCGGTCGCCTGATCCACCACACTTCCAAAGTCGGGGGACTGCTCACTATATTTTTTTCGCAATCGTTGGGCCGACAATTGAATGGGAGTCAGAGGATTTTTAATTTCATGCGCGATCCGTTGAGCCACCTCCTGCCAAGCGGCAGTCTTCTGAGCTTTTATGAACTCCGTCCGATCTTCAAACACCAACACAAAACCCAATTCCTGGCCGCCTTCATTTTTCATGCGGGAAATGGTGAGTCCCAGACTTAAGAGCCGACCGTTGGGGGTTTCCATCAATCCCTCCATGGACAAACTGTCTGCATGTTCCACCAGGATTTGATCATACGCCTTTTGAAAGAGATGCCACGCATACTCTTTAAAAGCCTCGTATACCGGTCGCCCGCGTAATTGATCGCCTTTCACGCCCAAAATCCGTTCCGCAGAAGGATTGAAGGTGGAAATTCCCCCCATCGTGTCAATGGACAAGACCCCAGCCGCGATGGTTTCCAATACCGCCTCGGTATACGCCCGACGTTGATCGATTTCCACGTTGGATTTGAGAAGGGACATATTCACTTCTTCCAACTGGGATTTATTCGTTCGAAGATCTGCCGTCATCCGGTTAAAAGATTGCACCAGAACCCCAATCTCATCTGTGGCTTTCACATCGATATTAATGTTCAAATTTCCTTTGGCAACCGCTTCCGTTCCGTCAGCCAATCGTTGAATAGGCACCGTAATACCCCTAGCCACATAAAATCCAAACCAGGTGGCTCCGAACAAAATCAGGAGAGTAACCACCCCGACAAAGAGATAAGCTCCGCCTTTAATAGGGGTCTTCATGGATTTAATTTGACGGTATTCGGCAAATTGTTTTCCAATCCCTTGCATTTTGACCAACAGCGATTCCGAAACATACGAGGACACCACCACGACCCCATTCACGCGATCGGTTTTTTCTCCACCCATGATAGGCGCCCCGGCACGAATTAATCGGCCGACCGGAGCCTCCTGAGTGGACGACAGGAGTTTTCCCGAGTCAAGCACTTGCAGCACCAATTGCCCCACAGGGAGACTCAGCACGGCCTCCGAAAGTTGCGGATCCATCGTCCGGGCCAGAGTTTCCATTTTGGGGGAAAAGACCTCAACTCCGGCCAAATGATATTCCTGCTGAACACGGGCCATGATGGCCTTTAAGAGTTCCCGATGTTCCGGACGGAGGATATCTTCACGATAAATTTCCTTGCTGATAGACCGGGCGGTGTTGGAGGCCAGCGCGGCCCGCTCTTCCTGGTATAGATTGGCCACATCCTCCGAATCACGGAGGACATGCATGATTTGATCATTAAACCAGACCTCGATGACTTCACTGATCACCCCACTGGCCACCAAAGCCAACAACACTGTCGGAATCAATGAAAATCCAATGAACGCGGCAACGAGTTTCGACCGGAACCCTCTTCCCAGGGTCCGGTTTCGTTTCTCAAAAAATGCCCGAATCAAGTTTCTGGAGAGCAGGAGAGTTAACGCGACAAGGCCTACACCGTCCAAATACACCAGGAACAATACCCCCGCATAGCTCGGACTCGGAATAATCGAATCCGGCAACAACGGTCCGCTCAGGCCGTATCGTGCATAATAAATCGTGAGCGCAATACATGGCAGAAGAAGTACCAGGACAATCCATACAGGCGTATAGTGATTCCGTTTGGGTTTGGGTTTGGAAGGAGAGGACGGCGAAGGGGAAGGCACGGCTGAGGAATCGACCACCACCGTCGATCGAGGAAACTTCTTTGTCTGACCTACATGTTCAGAGACTAGACTCACAGATTCGTCCCTCAGTCAGTCGAGGATTTCACTCATGGCGAATGAGGCTGATGACTCATTATTGACTATTAAGGGTTTTTGCGCAAGAACGTTGGTTATAGGCGCCCAGAAGCCAAACAAAAAAAATTCACGTTCATAAAGAGCCTGCAAACACCGGGGCAGGGTGATGCAAGATACTCTTGGGCTATGAGTTAGAAAGAGGCCGCTTTGCCCTTTCCTGGGGAGAGGCTGACAAATTTCATACGGAGCGTATACAGCATGTCACGAAGGACCGACGCTTCTTCCGTTGAGAGATTATTTTTAGTTTTTTCTTCTAGCATGGAGAGAATATCTATCATTTCTTTGGCCTGGGGAAGATTGACCTCCATCGCAGGCTGTTGAGGGTCTAAGGTTTCACCCATCAGCATGAGGGAAGACGTACCAAGGGAAAAAACAAAGGAGGAAAATGTCACCGGAGGACCGGCGTGCGGAGCATCACCGGAGGTGTCGGCCGAAGGTCGTGGCGTGGGCGAGACTGGAGATTCCTCTCTGGTTGAGTCGGAACGTCCTCGTCGATCTCGGATGACAAAACTCGGTTCTTCGTCACTCATATATGGTCCCTCCTTCGAGATCAAACGGTACCATTATTAATTCACAGGGATCAAGAATGTTTACGGCTTACAGGGTACCATGAAATGAGTATAATACGAGTCAAATTAGCCAAACGTGACCGGGAATCCCATATGACGCCCCCTTCCATGCCATCACGACCCGACCCTGCTCCTTTGGACAAGCTGGTGGAGATCATGGCGACACTTCGCAGCACGAATGGTTGCCCTTGGGATCGCGAGCAAACGCATGAATCGCTTAAACCTTACCTCCTGGAAGAATGCTACGAAGTCCTGGAAGCGTTAGATGCCCAAGAACCAGTTTCCTTGAAAGAAGAATTAGGCGACCTACTTCTCCAGATATTGTTTCACGCACAAATTGCTTCCGAACAGGGACAATTTGATTTTGCGGAAGTATGCGATACGCTTGCCCGGAAACTCATACATCGCCACCCTCATGTCTTCAAAGTCGATTCTGCAAAAACCCGCATTCAGTCCGCCTCGGATGTGATTCAGCAGTGGGACCGATTGAAACGCCAAGAACAGACGACAAACGGGACAACCGTCTCACCTGAAGGGGATTCCTAAAACCGCGCCGGCTCTGGCCCGAGCGTACCAAATGCAAAAACGCGCCGCACGGGCGGGATTTGATTGGCGCACCATCGAACCGGTCCTTGAAAAATTCCGCGAAGAGCTGCAGGAACTCGCCACAGCCGCTTCACACATGATTCCCTCACAAGCACGGCATGTTACGCCCGGGCCTGATCAGGACGAGGTTGAAGCCGAGTTGGGTGACGTTTTATTCTCCCTGGTGAATCTCTCCAGATTCCTGCATCTGAATCCCGAAGAAGCGTTGAGAAAAGCCACTAATCGCTTTCAAAGCCGGTTTATGCATGTGGAACGACAAGCCACTCAGGCTGGAAAAGACTTACAAGCCTGCTCCTCCGAAGACATGGATCGCTGGTGGGAATCGGCCAAAGCCATAGAACGGATCGGTTCAAACAAGATTCATGACCTTCCAAGCAAGGAGATGTCCACATGAGCGAAGAAGAACCGACTGAAGGACGACGAGTGGGAGTCCATCCGCTCATCGTCGTATTTGGCGTAATTTTTGGTCTTTGGTTGTTTATCACTCTTATTATCCCGAAATCAAAAAACATAAAAGCCCCGGGGAGCGGAGGCGAGACAAACACTCACATACCCGTTTCTTCGCTGAAACCCAGTGAAGTCGTACCGACATTTGAAGCCACCGCCGTAATACCCGGGATGAATGCCGTTACCATCCTGGTTCCTCCCGCCACGACAGACAGTCAAATCATTGCCCTCGTACACTATATTCACACGCACAGAACGGATGGTACCCTTGGCACCATTTTCCCACCGACCACACCGGAAGACAAATTAGGAGAATTTGCGATTGCCGATTTCTACATTTTTTCAGAAAAAAAATACGCAGTAGGCGATTCCGCCAAAGCCCTCGGGCGCGGTGCGCACGCGCCTGGAGAGTTTTACCCCAGCTCAATTCCCTACGAAGTGGCGATGGAACACGTGCGGGGCCATTATTCGGTGGATCTGTACAACCGAAACCAACCTGAATTCGGCTCGCTCGGATACGGAGAGGACGCCACCGGAGTCTACTCAAAACACTATCAACGGCTGTTTTAACGTCTCCCGGGAACGGAACCATGGGAAACGGGAAAAACACTTGTCCCGTTCAAATGCCAACCTGATCCTTTACCAGTTGGCGGAGATTGGCCTGTTCGGCTTTCATCCATTCATTCAGCAGATCAGATAAATGAGATAATTCTTTCACAAAAGGGCCAATCATCACATCTCGCCGCTCTGCTAATTTTCCATCCGCATCGACCAAGGCAAGTTTTTGTTCCGCAATGGCCCGGAACAAAATTTGATTTACTCGAAGCTGCTGCCCGGCCGAGCCTCCCGAACAATTCAATAATGATTTGAGATAATTTAATTCGCTCTCAATGTCGACCTTGATACGAACCCCTTGCGGAGTGGACCAATCGGGCCGTTGAACCGAATAATCATATGAAAAGGCCGGTTCCTTAGGCTCTCGATACGGGCCCATGACATTTAAAATAATGAGATCCGATGCCATCTTATTGTTCTCTCAGCTTACACATGCCTGTTAGCAACCATTGATAAAAGAGACACGTCAGGAGACCACCGGATTGGAAGAAGACCGAGTTTTGGAAGCGATTTGAATCAACTCCCCACCTCCATTTCCTTCAACAGGACCTGGCCAATCCGCAAGGCCTCCCCTCAGCAGATACACATTGGGCAATCCCTGTCGACTGAGAAATTCACAGGCCAACCGGCTCCGATCCCCTTCTTCGCAATACACCATAATATATTGAGCGGTAGAAGACAGTTCGCTCCCATAGCGGGTGTCTAATTGCTCAACCGGAATAAGAACTGCCCCAGGGATCCTCCGCTTCGCAAATTCAGCTCCGGACCGTACATCCAAAAGGACGATGTTGAGACGCTGGACGGGATTCTTCAGAAGCTCAACGGCTTCTATCATGGATAATTCCTGATACAGCCGTCCGGACCGGATTAAAGCCGACGAGACTGCTTTCCCTTCTGCTAAGGCTGCGACATGAATCTTCAGCGGATCGACAGCAGTCTGAATCTCATGGGGAATTTTCTTCAAGGCTTGCTGATGATAGTACCACTCACGCTTGAGGCCGTTTACCTCTTGATGGATGCGCCGAACGGCCCAAAGCAGCCCCAAGGTCACTCCCAACCCGATCACGACTACCAAAACAGTCAACTCAGACATTCAGGATTCCGACAGGTCTTGAAAATATCGTCTCTATAACGGAAAAAACTCCCGAAATTTCAAGAAGAAACGGTGGCGAGTGGAATGGATCACACAAAAAAAACCACGGGAGGAAAAAACCACTTCGCATTAAAACTGGTCGGGGCGAGAGGATTTGAACCTCCGACCCCCGCGTCCCGAACGCGGTGCGCTACCGGGCTGCGCTACGCCCCGATCCCAACTATTTCTTACGACAGAGCTGAAAAATTTGCCCAAGGCAACCCATGAGCTTGCGCCACGCCTTCCGAGGTCAATCGTCCATGCAGAACACAGACTCCCTTTTGCAACTCTTCATGGCGGTAGAGAGCTTCCTCCACCCCATGCTCAAGCAGCTGGACTATAAAAGGTAGGGTCGCGTTGGTCAAGGCTAGAGTTGAGGTATAGGGAACAATACCAGGAATATTAGGAACGGCATAATGAAGCACACCATCCACTAAATAGGTGGGTTCGGTATGCGTAGTCGGTCGAGTCGTTTCCGCACAGCCGCCCTGATCAACCGACACATCCACAATGACCGATCCGGGCTTCATTCTTGAAACCATTTCCCTAGAAATTATCCGAGGAGTCCGAGCAGCAGGTAAATATACAGCCCCAATGACCAGGTCGGCTTCGGGGAGATCGCACTCTAGTTGAGATTGACTGGACATCACCGTTTTCACGCGTCCCTGGTACCAAAGGTCAATTTCACGCAATTGTTCCAGGTCCAAGCTCAGGACCGTCACATCGGCACCCATTCCCACCGCAATTTTCGTGGCTGCTCCTCCCACAACTCCTGACCCCACAATCAGGACCTTTCCGGGCGGGACACCCGGTACCCCGCCCAGTAGCACCCCTGATCCTCCGTAATGTTTTCCCAGAAATTGAGCCCCGAGTTGCACGGACATGCGCCCGGCAATTTCACTCATAGGGCGTAAAAGCGGAAACTGCCCTTTATCGTCTTCAATCGTTTCATAGCCAATAGCCGTGCAGCCTATGGTCATCAATCCTTCCGTTAAGGATTGAGAAGCTGCCAAATGCAAATACGCGAACAGCACATGATCCTTGCGAAGCAAGGGCAGCTCTTCTGCTTGGGGTTCCTTCACCTTCACGATCAGTTGAGCCTCCTGATACGTGGTTTGGGCATCCGGAAGAATCATGGCTCCCGCCTGGTCATACTGTCGGGTTGAAAATCCGCTTCCTTCCCCTGCCCCGTCCTGCACCACGACTCGACACCCCCGTGCCACCAGACTTCGAACACCCTGTGGGGTCAGGGCCACACGAAATTCGTGATCTTTGACTTCTTTAGGAATGCCAACCGTCATCATGGCTCTTTACTCGTCCTTTCCAATCCGGCACATGCGTTCGACCCCTTTCTTCTACTCAAAAGAACCCAACCTTTTGTTCCGTTTTCTCCTGTTGGTTTCATTTCCCTGGACACTCTTGTGAACCCTCAGGTAAGATCGGCATATTATTTTCCGTCCTGAACGGAATATTTTTTAACACACTTTCTTCACAACGTAATGAGTAAATTTCAACATCATATTTTTGTTTGCATGAACCAACGACCTAAAGGCGACCCGCGAGGATGTTGTGCCGATTTGGGATCCGAGCGCTTGCATGCCCATTTCAAAAAAGAAGTTGAACGGCTTGGGTTAAAAGGTATCGTTCGAGCCAATAAAGCCGGATGTTTGGATCAATGTGAATATGGTCCCAGTGTCGTCATCTACCCTGAAGGGGTCTGGTATTGGGTGGGCAAAGAGGCCGATGTCACGGAAATTATGGAACAACACATCGGACAGGGAAAAGTTGTCGATCGGCTGCTCATGCCCGGGAAAAACGGAACACTGCCCGCTAAAAATACTTGATCCGGCTCCTTTTCACCGTCATCCCCCTCCTTCGGCGTCCAATTAGTCATTTGTACCCTATGAGAGAGCATGGTATACCATGACGATGACCCCACAAGATAAATGGAAAACCAACCAGGAAAAAGTGGCATTTGTGAAGTCCTTTCCCGGCCTGACTACAATCTGGAGGCAGGCGCAAGGGTTAACGGTGGAAACCAGCATTCCTTTCCCCGATCAAAAACCCTATACCGCATTGGTGTTTTCAGAGGGACACTTCGGAGTATGTTCCCCGCTTCACGATGAACCTCAACTGCTCACAACGGGTCTTCAACTCGTCAGGCCCTTTCTCGAAAAAGCCAGGCCTGAAGGGTTCAAGGAGTATGATCGGTTGCATGCCTTGGATCAAGAAACCGGACGCCAGGTCCGATTGGAAAACATCATTAATGCGATCGCCAATAATGTCGCATCCATTCCCGAGCTGAAGGCCCGAATCCGGGATCTGGTTCGGCAATGGGATAACTGAGGATAGTATTACCCATGAATATGTTGGAGATCTTCTCCCAAGGTCTTTTTGAAGGAGTCAATCCCATGTTGGTCAGAAGAGATCATTTGGTTCGGCACCCTGATCGTTGCACTCATAGTGCCATCTGTATTCCTATTTGTCCCACCGGAGCCTGGCTTTCCACTCCGCCCTACAAATTTGATTCCTCTCGTTGTTTGGAATCCTGCCGATTGTGCCTGGACGCTTGCCCATCCCAGGCTATTTACGGCGTATTTCGCAAAGGTGAAAAATTGCTTTCTCCCAAACAGGAATAATTCAGACAATTCGTTTTCGCCAATATCCCCAGTAGACATTCCCCACAAAACGGCAGCCTCCCGTCAAGCCGGTTGCGCCAAGGATGCGGTAAACATCAGGACGTGACACCTTAATCCGATATTGCGGATTGAGGATATTCGAGGCAACCGATAGCCTTTGCAGGGTTTGGATGCCGATCAGAATCGGCCACATGCAGGCCAATCGCAGACGAATCTCCCAAGATGGAATGCTCACAGTATACCGCCACCCTTGATCCAGATGATCACGGGCCTCACCGAGTAACTGCCGATACAACGGTTTGAACAATTCCCAGGCTTTTTCTTCCAACAGATCCTGGGGTGACAACCCTTCGGAGATCAACAGAGTATGCGGGATATAACAACGCCCTTTACGCAAATCCTGAGGAAGATCCCGTAAAATATTCACCATCTGCAGCCCTTTACCAAACCGGATCCCCAAAGGACTCATGACCATAGGATCCCATCGGCGGAAACCGGACAAATGGGCGCACATCAATTTTGTCCAAAATTCCCCCACACAGCCGGCAACCGAATAGGTGTAAAATTCCAAATCCTGCCTCTCTTGCAGAGCATGAAGGGTTGAGGCCTGCCCCCTGGGGAAGGTGGCAATATCAAACTCCATGCCCCCAATCAAAACTGATAAGACTTGCGCAATATATTCCTGATCTTTTGGTTGAAACTTTTCCAGAATGGAGAAACAATGTCCGGTTTCATCCAATAAGCGCGCCTCATCAAGGGGAAACTCACCGGTTTCGGCCAGCCGTTTAATTGCGCGAATATGGGCCTCATTCCTTTTCCCGCTTTGTACCAATACCCTGAACTGCTTGAGGGACTGAAGCCTGACCGCATCGTCAAGATGCCCCGAGTCGGCAATACTATCCGCAGCCCTGGCCAGCAAATACGCCAGAGCCACCTGACTACGAACTGCTTGGGGTAACACCGCAATCGTGAGATAGAAGGACCGGGATACCCGTTTCAGAATATCCCGAAAAAGGGATTGATCTGCGGAGGACAAGGCCATTATTAACGGACCAGGAAACGACCTTCCATCCCTTGCTCCCGGTGGGAAGGAAAAAATAACAATTGCTTATCACAATAAAATGGGTAGATTCCAGGGCCGAGCGGCTTGAATTGCACATCCTGCATTTCACCGCTACTGACATCCAACTCGACAATCCTGGCTCCGGTGGGATCATCCAATAAAAAGTTATGGGGAACCAGAAAGGACTGATTCTGAAGCGTTATCCGCACGGTCTGTCCGGCTTCAAGGACAATTTCAGATGGAGTATATTGATAACTTTCCATATCAACCACCACATGTTGTTCCGATCCGGCCTCGCTTGACAAACTGGGAAGATTTCTCGATTGGGCTGAGATCTCAGAAGGAAGCATTCCCAAAATCTGAAGACAGGAAATTCCCAGGATCAATTGTGTATAATATTTGTGGGCCACGGGGTGTCCTCGATAATAAATGTAGACGCGTTCAAGCTATCATAACGTCTTTTACATGAAGGGTCACCTCACCAGGGCTCCTGGCTTGACTCTCTTCCAAAGATGGTTATGTTCTATAATCAGAAAAGCGCCAGAGCTAAAACATCCATCGTCTGGTTATTTTATTTGAAGCATCGGTTAACGAGACCATCACCCCCTCACCATCTGGTGAAATCTCTTAAAGGAGGCGTTCATGAAGAAACTTAAAGGAATTGGTCTATTACTCTTAGCCAATATCCTGATTTTTGTAACCCTGTCCATTTCTTTCACCGTTTTGTCGGAGTTCATTCTCCCGGCATTTGGGATTGATATTCGTGGGGCCATCGCCCAACAAGACCTGCTGTGGGCATTCGTGTTTGGATTTGGCGGGGCATTTATCAGTTTGGCCTTTTCCAAACAAATGGCTCGCATGTGGCTTAATTGCACCCAAATCACCCAGCCACATACTCAAGGCGAAAAAGTCATATTTGAAACCGTACAAAAAATCTCGGAAAAACTCGGCATTACGATGCCGGAGGTATGGATTTATGAATCCCCGGATCCCAATGCCTTTGCCACCGGACCAACCCGGAATAATTCGATGGTGGCGTTTTCTACGGGTTTATTGAATAATCTCAATGAGGGAGAAGTTCGTGCGGTCATCGCGCACGAGATGGGACATGTTTACAACGGAGACATGTTTACGACGACGGTACTGGCAGGACTGATGAATACCTTTGTGTACTTTATCAGCCGTTGGGTATACAGAAATATGGCTGAACGAAATGAAATGTTGGCTTTTGCCACCTACTTCTTTCTACAGACTATTCTGTCTTTTTTGGCCATGATTCCGATTGGATGGTGGTCACGAAAACGGGAGTTCTCGGCCGATCGTTTTTCTGCAAACACGGTGGGAAAGGAACATATGATTTCGGCTCTGCAAAGTATTGATCGATGGGTCCAACGGACTCAATTCGAGTATACGACGCAAGACGCCTTGGCTACCATGAAGATCTCCGGTCAATCCCAGGGCTTCTTGCAACTTTTCGCTACCCATCCTCCCATTGAGGATCGGGTCAATGCCTTGCGAAATTTATAACGCACCCACGTTGTTAATAAAAAAGGGACTTGGCCGACGCCAAGTCCCTTTTTGGGCACTCCCTTCACCTGTTCTCTCCCGCACGAATACTCCTCATCAGATTAAATAGTCTCTCGAAGACCGTACGCACGGAACTTCCATAATCTAATTCAACGGAAGAGCATCCTGCGCACGTAAAAATACAGGTGGCATCCCATTTAGACCATGCTCTTGAAGCACCGGCAATAACGACGAGGGGGGCCGAACGAGCGCGACAGGAATTCCTAATTGCTGAAAATGATGCAGACCAAATCCGCACAGCACCACACCCAAAGGACCCACCGATTCCATCTCGGAAAAATCGATCAAGATTTTTCGTTTTCCTAAATACACAGCCCGTTCGCTGGCCTTTTCGAACATGGAACCGATTTCCTGATCGATGATTCCAAAAATTCTCACCACTAAGACTTCAGAAGAGACTTGAATTTGCCAATTCATCAATAATCTCGCGCAGGCCTAAAATTTTACCGAAAAATTATGGAACAATTTCCATCGATTTCATACATCGGAAGTACTTGTGGAGCAATCTAGAGAAAAAATCTGATCATTTCTATTCCCTAGATGAGGGATATGGTTTGACCCGCAATATCGTGCCTTAGAGGCAAATGAAAGCAGAACTTCTTTATGACTGTTGAGAAGACGGGCAGAAAATCCGACAGACAGCGGGAAAGGGACTGTACTATTTCTTGAATAAAGGAAGGACCAAACGGGGCAAATCTAGAACGTCGTTCCCAAACAATAAAAGGTAACAATCCAATTGCCGAACTAATCGATCAAGGAATTGGAATTCCTGTTTCGCATGGACTTTGTCATGCACTGCCAGGGTTTCAGGAAGTAACTCCTCCAAGGCTCTAGCCTTGGAAAGTGGTTCAACATGACTGGTTGGTGAATCCACGATATAAGGGAAAAGCAGGAGTCGAGGAGAACACCGTTCCGCTATGCCCTGTGGATAAAAGTCTTCAATATAAAAATACTTCTTGTGAATACCTTGATGAAACTTCTTAGAATCCCCGGCATGAAGTTCCGGAAAAAACTTCAACGAGGTCTGAGTAATATCGACTTTTTCTTCAAACGCCAACAACTCAAGCCTGCCCTGGCTTTCACGCAAGAGAGGGTGGTCATCAGATACACAACGAAATCCGGATCGTAGCAAAGAGATAAAAGCCGTCGTTTTCCCTCTCCCACTGCAACCTGGAATCAACAGACCTTGCCCATCCATCTCCAGCGCTGTGGCGTGAAGCGTGTACAGACCGCGACGCTTCAAGAGTTCAATCAACACATAATGAAAGTAGCTGATTCGAATATCTTCGTGCATCGCCGCCGGATCGATCAGATAAGCCTGGGCATACGCTTCTTGAAAGTTGATATGAATAAGGCCCTGACCATGAAAGTCCGTAATTAAGGTATCGGGCTCAATGTATACATCACATCGCCATTCGGATCTTTTGATGTCCCCTTGCGTCAGGCCTGCCTGAGAAGACACTGGAGAGGTTTGCGGAGCAACCATGGAGGGAATCGCTTCACGGGTAGGAACCGTAAAGAGATCGATTCTGAGATTTCCTGTACTACCCGGTACGGGGGGCGGGAAATAACGAAGAAAGCGTTTAACAGGCTCAAGAAGGAGGTGGGAGGAAGAGGACACCATCACCCCAACCCCATGAACCGATACCTGAAAAAGGGGCATCACATCTACAATGACACTAGGAGCACAGAGCTGCGATATCTTGGAGGAGAAAAATGAGCCTCATGAATACAGACGTAATCCATTCACTGCATAGCCTGGGTTAACAACTTTTGCTCCAATAACTGTGAGGACAACACAAGAAGATCTTGCTTGGCCTGGCCTTCTTCCACCTCAAACCGCTCACAAATTTCCCCAAGGATCTGTTGGAGGGTACGACGGCCATCACACAACTCCCAGATGACCGTTCCCACACGATTTAGGGAATAATACATTCCGTTGTCTAAATTCAATAATACCGTTTCCCCTTCAAGAACCGTACTGTGTACATCCTCATGTGGTTGCAAACGCCAATCTTTGAGATTTTGCCACTCTGCCGGGTCTAGAGTAGAAACACTCCCGATACCACCGAGGACCTGAAGAGCCTCATCATGAATCTCCTGATTGGTTGCATCAGTTCCCACCTCTCTACCCTCGAGCTTTTCCTCGCGACCGACTTTCGGTCGAAGATGTGAACCGATGAACAACTCTTTCTTCGGCGATGGCATGAATTCACCCATAATAGTTTCCTCTTAAATCATCTTTTACCAATCGGCCATGCAGTTATGGCGTACCACGGCATAACATCTCAACCAAAGCCTCGCCAATCCGTTGGCCGGTGTGCCGTTCATAAAACGGAAAGGCCGGGCTGGTATTGACTTCAAAACACACATACTCGCCATCCACCGTTTTTCGAAGATCGATCCCGGCCAACGCTAAACCCAATCCTTCAGTTAATGTAACACATTTTTCCTGCAGGTCCATGGGCAGTTCTAGGGCTCGAATCGTACGAAAACTCTCCTGGTCGGGATAACGGTAATCGGTGGAACGCGTTTCGATTTGACTCGCGAACACCCGTGTTCCAACGACATGAACCCGGATATCGATCCCGGGTATATATTCCTGAAATTGCACAGGACAATGGCGAAGATGTTCCAACCGCGAGAAATCCTCGGGATTCAACCGCCGGACGACCGACCTCACCGAACTGATAGATTTATAAATGACTCGCCCCCGACAGGCCTCAAACCATTCCTTCGCCTGTTCAAGGTGGGACGTGACCAATGTTTTGGGAACATTGAATCCTAATTTCGCAATGAGCATCTGCTGATAAGGTTTCGACCTGTTTCCGCTGGCCTCTTCATAGGGATTGACGACCAGTCCCGGAAGAACATTCAAGAGATGCGGGACGAGAGCTCGATGCTGAAGTATCGGCTCGGCTCTCTCCACCTCATCCGACGCCGTAGTCATTTGGTGAGAGAGCCTGACGTATGTAGACAGGATCGTCTCGAGAGGAACCGTCCGGCTGTCGACTTTAAGGAATGGCGGCGTGCGGCAATTCCCAATCTTGAAGGAAATCCGGCAAGCTCCATGAGGTTGCTGAAAATCCAAATTCACTGCAGAAACATTTTTTCTGGCCAGTTTCTGATTCACATAGGCCAACATTGGTTCCTTCAGAGAACCGATCAGCAAAACAGATGCAGGACCTGTCATGGCAGAGAAGAAGTTCCTCTGAGGAGGTCAATCAATTTTGAAACAACCGCTCTCTGAACCATTGGCGCCCAATGCGAAAGTTTCGGGGAATCATTCCAATCCAGGCAAAACCACAACCCGTCGGGAGTCTCGACAATCAGACATTCCGAGAAAATCAGTCCACAGAATTTGGATAAATCCAGACAGGCCTGACGAAGATCAGGAGAACAGTCGCTCATTTCGACTTTGGTGTTAAACGAGCCATTAAAGTTCTCATGGATAACCTTGCCGCCCAGAATGGAATCCCCCACCAGGACAAAGTGATAGATCTCACCGGCGGGTACGGCTTGCAAAAAAACGGGATAAGGAATCGTGGATTCATCCCACTCATCCTGTTCTGTTTCCAGTACCGCCAACCGCTCCCTTTGCACATCATCAAGAGATCCCACACGGATGCCACCCTGTCCCTCCGTCGACTGCACCGTTTCTCTTTGAGCGGAGTTCGCCAGGGTCATGAGAGGCAAATGCAGTCGGCATTTCTTGAAAAACTCACGTGATCGCCTCGAATAAAAAAACAATCTCTGTCTACCTCCGGCCACGGGAAGATTAATGACCCGACAGGGCAAACTATGAAGAATTCCCAAAATTGCCGCCGAGGCTTCCTTATACATATAGTCCCGGTCGGCAGCCTGCCATTCCTGGGCAGCAGGTAACGCCAGAGAACCGGAAGGGAAAACCATCATTCCCTCAATGTCCGAAAACGGAACGGCGGTCGTACCGTTCAAAAAATAACTTTGGCATGCCTCCGCTTGAGGAGGCACCCACCAGGAAAAACCATGGTCATACATGATTTGCGACCAGTCGCACACGCACACCGCATAGCCTTGCTGAAGCAGTCCATGACTAAGGCATTGAACGAGGGGATCGTCCGTTTGAGCCATGAGAACAATCATGAATCAAATCTGCCTGATTTCAGGAAATGCAAAATAGGTCACAGCGTCACCACAAGGTACAGATTGCGCGGGATGACAGAGTCATAAAAAAAAGCGGGAAGGATAATCATCCTCCCCGCTTTTTCATTCTCCATGCTTCGTAAGAACAGAATTTCTTTATTATAACCCTTGCGATTTCCTCAAATTATTCATCTTCCTTCGGATTTTTTTCCGGATATTGTTTCGCAGTAAAATTCTTCAAAGCCGAATGGGCCAATAAAATTGGCTGGGAATAGAGTTCTTTTTTGGTGTAGGAACGAACTTCCTGATCCATGATTTCTACCCTCCTTGCTAGAAATAGGAATTGACCCACACGGATAAAGCCTGATGGAAGCGTCATCCTGACAGCTTCCTCACCCTCCAAAAACTATCCAACAATCAATCTTAAGTCAAGATTCTTTTCCCTAAGACAAGGGAACCCTCGCATCCTGGTCTAGTTGAAGAAGCTTCCCTAAAGAGCAATGCGTAAAATTAACCTGATATCAGGAAAGGATCCAGTGAAACTCAATGCCCTTAGGGGCCACGCCGGGCGTAGGTTGCCAATCCGGACGTTTCACGCAACCTTCTGCCAACATGATCGCCCCGCCCAGACAAATCAGCAGCGCCAGAATTTTAAGAGAACTACCGGGAACAGTGTAAAGGAAGCAGGTGGAATGAAACATAGTCTCCCCCTCCTTGGTCGGTATGAAAAGAATGAAGGACTACTGCGTACCATTTTGACCATCGAATTGATCCGTTTCGCCGTACCCTAACACCAAAACGATTCATTGGGAAAATCCTACTTCCGAAAGGGTAGGAAAACGCCGCTGGGCATCGGGAATCTCCTATATGCAATAAGTCAAATCATGAAGGAAAATCAGCAGTTTGGCGAGGAGGCATCAATGGACCAAAGGAGAAATCTGATTTAACCGGAGTTCACTATTCATTAAAGAAGAGGGAGTTTGCAAACACATCTTTGCAATCAACACCCAAACAAAAAAATGGGATTAAAAGAAAATTGGAGCGGGCGAGGGGATTTGAACCCCCGACAACTTGCTTGGGAAGCAAGGACTCTACCACTGAGCTACGCCCGCTCATAAGATTGGACAGGTGCATTCTAGGTACGCTTTGGAAGTTAGTCAAGGATCGAAGCGAACAGTCGAGAAACGATCAAGTTACTTATCGACCATATCGACAAGGACAAATATTCGTTTCCCAATCTTCAGGGAAAATTGTTGGCCTGGCTCAAAATTAATCACGCCTTCCACGTCACTCAGTTTTTGCCCATTCACCTTAATCGCATGCTGAGAAATGAGACGACGGGCTTCGCCCTTACTGGGAACTTTACCCGTCCATAACAAGACGTCAACGATCGACATATGGGGATTTTCAGCGATCGAAAAACTTGTTGGCGTAAGTTTCATACACAAATCCGGTTCATCCGGAAAGTCCCGCTTTTGAAATCGCTGTTGAAAGTCGGCTTTGGCTTCTTTGGCACTTTCCTCACCATGATATTGGCGAACCAGTTGTTCGGCTAACGATTTTTTCGCTTCCATCGGGTGTTGTTGTTTGATTTCGACCAAATTGCAGACGGTCAGCAGTTCGTAATACCGCATCATCAAGTCATCACTGATCGACATCAACTTGCCGAACATCTCGGAAGGTGGATCTTCCAACGCAATGTAATTGCCGAAGCTTTTGCTCATTTTACGGACCCCATCCGTCCCTTCCAACAAGGGCATGGTAATAACGACTTGCGGCTGTTGCCCATAGTCCCGCTGAAGATCCCGCCCGACCAACAAATTAAATTTCTGATCGGTTCCCCCCAACTCCACATCGGCTTCCAACGCCACGGAATCATACCCCTGAACCAAGGGATAGAGAAACTCATGCACGCTGATCGGCTTTTGCTCCTGAAAGCGTTTCTGAAAGTCATCCCGTTCCATCATGCGGGCCACACGATAGTGCGCGGCAATTTCCACCATTTTTTCGGCGGTCAAGGGTCCCATCCATTCGCTATTGAACACAATTTTGGTGTTGTGCGGATCCAGAATTTTAAAAATCTGCTGCTGATAGGTGGCGGCATTCTCCTGAACCTGTTTCTTGGTCAAAGCCTTGCGGGTTTCGGATACTCCGGTGGGATCGCCGATCATTCCGGTAAAATCCCCGATGAGGAATAGAATCTGATGCCCCAGATCCTGAAAATGCTTGAGCTTCTGGATCAGGACCGTATGCCCCAGATGCAGGTCGGGTGCCGTGGGATCAAAGCCGGCCTTGATCTTCAACGGCCGCCGCTCTTTCAGAGAACGCGCGAGTTTCGCCTTCAACTCATCCAGTTGAATCACCTCGACTGTCCCGCGGAGAATGAGCTCCAGTTGGCGGTCTAATTCATGAGTGCTCATGCTCGATTCCCTATCCTTCGGTCATGGTTTCTGGTCAAATCGCGTTTTCCTCATTAGGCTTTTTTTGATGTCATTCTGATCAGCGGGCGTAACTGCTGCAGGCGCTTGTGCCCGATTCCATGAATCCGTTCCAATTCCTCAATCCGGTGAAACGGGCCATTAGCTTGTCTATACGCGAGAATCCGTTGCGCTAAGACCGTCCCAAGTCCAGGCAAACGCTCCAATTCCTCCTGGGTGGCCTCATTCACATCCAATACAGGCAAGTATCCAGTTTTCGTCTCTACACGTTCGGGTTGCACCGACGATGCATGATGGCCCAAGACAGTCAGCCGGTTGGTGTTTGACTGAGCAGGCGAGGATTTCAACCCTGGAGGCACCGACAATGATTCAACAGACAGATGAACCGGAGAAGCTTTTGGAAAAACCGGAGTTTCGGCAGGAACGCTTGGAGACGGTGGTGAAGGGAATCCCACCAGCCACACCCACCCAACTCCCAACGCCAGGATACCCATCTTGATCATGAAGGACCACACCAGCGTCGGAACCTTGATCGAAGAGGAAGCATCCATTATTCACGCTTCCGTGCCTGGTGAATGGCTAGCCCTTCCAGATCCTCCGCAGCCTCCATCAACCCTTCGCTGATCGTCGGATGAGCATGAATCATTTCGGCTAATTCCGTGACCTGTAATCCGCCGAACATGCCCAATGCCGCCTCGTGAATGAGGTCGGCGGCGTGAGCCCCAATGATATGCACACCCAAGATAATATTGGTCTCGGCATGGGCAATCACTTTAAATTGCCCGATGGTCTCACCGACGGCCTGAGCTTTTCCCAACCCGGCATATCGGAATTTGCCGATCCTCACAGGCAACCCCCGCTTTGTGGCTTCCTGTTCCGTCAAACCCACCCGACCGACTTCCGGCAGAGTAAAGATCCCCGCAGGGATGACATCGTAGTTCATCACCTGTTTGCCGCCCATGGCATTGGTCACCGCCACTTTGCCTTGAGCGGATGCCACATGGGCCAACATGCTTTCTCCCGTCACATCCCCGATCGCGTAGACCCCGGGAACCGTCGTTTCCATGCGTTCGTTGACGAGAATCTCGCCCCTGGCTCCTAACTGGACACCAAGGCTTTCCAATCCCAGCCCTTCGGAATTCATGCGACGTCCGATCGACACGAGCATGATATCGGCGACAATTTCCTCCCCGGTCTCGAGCGTGGCGCGCACTCCGGATTCGGTGGCGGACCACTCAAGGATTTTCGTGCCGAGAAACAATTGGACTTTTCGTTTTTTGAGTTCCCGCGTCAGAACCGCACTCGTGTCGACATCTTCAAGAGGAAGAACGGTGGGCATCATTTCGACCATCGACACCTGTGCGCCCAGCCCGCTAAACAAGCTGGCAAACTCACAGCCTTCGACACCGGCGCCCACAATCAACGCCGTGCGCGGAATGTCGGTCAGATCCAAAGCCTCCCGACTCGTGATCACCCGTTGCCCGTCAATCGGGAATTGCGGGAGATTGGGCCAGGATGACCCGGTCGCCAGCACGATGGCATCGGCCTGCAACTCGGACTCCGTGCCATCGTGTGCCCGAACGTGAACGGTGCGATCGTGGATTAAGTCCCCCCGCCCGGCCACATGCGCAATCTTCCATTGTTTGAACAACAACCCAATGCCCTTGACCAACCCACTCACTACCTCGTTTTTTCGGGCAATCATTCTGGGAAGATCATAGCCCACCTCGCCTTCGAGCTTGAGCCCATGCGACTGCGCATGACGGACACGTTCCCCCAACTCGATGAATCCCAGCAATGTTTTACTGGGAATGCAGCCCGAATTCAGACACACCCCACCCAAGGCGCCTTCTTCAACCACGGTCACGCGGGCGCCGAGTTGCGCGGCACGGATGGCCCCCACGTAGCCGCCCGGACCGCCGCCGATAATGACAATATGAGAAGGAGAAGAAGACGTCATCAGATCCGAGAAGTCATTCCTGTGATTTCAAAAATTCTTCGTACTGCTCGGCAGTCATCAACCCGTCAATCTCGGCGGGTTTGGACAACTCCAGCACCGCAATCCATCCCTTGCCATAGGGATCCTGGTTCAACAATTCGGGATGATCCTGAAGTGCGGAATTGATCTCCAATATTTTTCCCGTCACGGGGGTGTAGATTGTCGAAGTCGCTTTGGTGGACTCCACTTCACCCAATTGCTCTTCGGCCTGCAGGGAGGTCCCCACCTTGGGCACATCCACAAAAACGACATCGCCCAAGGCGTCCTGAGCGAACTGGCTGATTCCTAACGTCGCCTTTGAACCCTCGATCCGAATCCATTCATGTTCCTTGTGAAAACGCAAATCCCGAGGCTCCATGCCTACCCCCTTGTTGTGATGTCATCACTCGTTATTTTTTCATGGCAAAACGGTCGACTCTGTTATGGGTTGCTGACGCATCAAGAAAAAGCCCGAAGGTCATGCACGACTCCGATTCCGGCGGGATACTCTCCCATGATGGTCGACTCCGGCCCGATACCGGTAGTTACCCGTTTGCGACCGTCCGCGGGAGAACTCACCCACACCCGACGGGGATCATCCAGAACGGGAAGCAACCGGCTCAATACAGCTTTCATCGAAATACGCCGCAACTTTTCAATCACCTGCTTTTGATTGGAAGCCGACTGCCGGTCGATTTCCGGTCGAACATAAAAAAACGAAAACGGACGCCTGGTGGCTTCCATCGCATCTTCGGTATATTCCACCAGAGCCCGCACCGGATCCGTGAGACCGTGAGGATGAATTTCCAAGCCAACCTGAAGAGTCAAATGCCGACGCCGAAGGTGATGAAACATCCGTTCCAGAATCACCAACCGTTCTCGGGCTTTCCATCCGGCCCACCGCCAAAAGAGGGTTTCCTGGGTTGAAGGAGTCTCTGAAATCGAGTGCTCGACAACGGGTTTTCGCAATTGTCCCAAATCAATTGTGCGCTGAAATACCTCAGATACCATAAATCGGGTCTGAAACGCCTGCTGAAAAGCGTCGACCCCGGATTGGGCCAGCCCATCATACGGACCCATGGGGTGGTCCCCCAGGAAAATAATGCCGTCGACCCCGGACTCCGCCACCTGATCCAGAAATTGCAGCAAAAAGCGTTGATATTGCGGATGGAAGAGATCAAACAACCGGCTTTCTTTTGTATCCCTCGCCTGCAGATCATATGAACGATCATGCCATTCCACCGGGACCGGCTCTTTCCAGAATCCCACACAGCGCGGCGAAACCCCGATATACACCAGAAGGTTTTGCAAATGGCTCCGCGTGACAAAGGAGCGGAGCATAGCCTGCATCGTTTCTAGTGAACTCAGGTGACTGGCGGCCGGGGAATCCGGCTTGATTCTCGAACGGATTTCACAACCGAGATCGATCAACAGGGTGGTCACCCCGTCCGCCCTCATCCGTTTGATTCCTTCATCAAATCCTTCAGTCTCAGGAAGCTGGGACAGGCTGAGTCGAATCGCCTGGGTATCCAGGGGAGGGCGACGAGATTGCTCAAGTAACGCTTCAAGTTCCTGGAAATTTCGCTTGGCTTCGCCTTGATATGGCGTCACATCGGGAGACGAGGCCAAGACCTGATATTGGTCACGAGCATCTTTCCACTCTCCGGATTTCTGATACGCCTGAGCCAACATCCATCGCCCTTCAAATTCAAGCTCCTGAGACGGATGAAGCGCCAATAACCGCTGAAGGTCTTGGATGGCTTTTGCCAATTCTTCTTTCGCAAAATGAGTGTGCGCCTCGTTCATCATCTGATGATGGATGTGACGGATTTTCTCCGATTCTTCCTCCGTGAAGGGTTCGGGCACAACGACTGCCATGTCCTCCGACATCACAGGAGGAAACGTATCCGTCACCGGAGGCCCTGGCGGAACATGGTGGCGAGTGCGGGCGCACCCCGCCCCTACCACCAAACACAAGGCGAGTACGAAGAAAAATAGACTCCCTCGTCTCCAGATATCGCGAATCACGTTGTCTTTTTACCCCACTTCGGATTCTGCAAAAAAATAACGAATCTCAATTTGCGCATTCTCCGGTGAGTCCGACCCGTGCACCGCATTGGCCTCGATGGAGGCTCCATGCACCGCTCGAATCGTTCCGGCTTCGGCCTTTTTGGGATCGGTGGCTCCCATCAGATCACGATTTTTCTTTACCGCATCTTTCCCTTCCAAAACCAGGACAACAACAGGACCGGAGGACATATAGGTCGTCAAGTCATTGAAAAACGGCCGTTCCCGATGTACGGCATAAAAGCCTTCCGCCACTCCTTTCGATAGGCGGCTCATCCGCATGGCCTTGGGAATCAAGCCCGCTTCCTCATAGCGACGAATAATATCGCCAATCGCATGTTTGGCCACGGCATCGGGTTTAATAATCGCTAACGTTCGTTCAGACATACGGCAGAATCCTTTCAGAAAAAATATTATGTGAATAAAGATGCATTCTACGGCTCTCTCAGGTGAGTTTCAATCGCGAAGGATGAAAAAAACCACGCAAAGACAAGGAGTTCAGAAGACTAGAACCTACCGTGAGCCACGATGCGCCTTTCCGTGAGTGGCTTCGAAAAAGAAGCGCGAGACCTGCCCCCCATTAGTGAACGGAGCGGAAAGAAACATCCCGGTACATACACCAGGTGAAACCCGGTCGACATTATTTATACGCTTGCCTCCTCGGGACATGCTTGAGGAGGACGGGTATCGGTTCCTTTACCTTTGGAAAACACAATTCGGCCGACTTGCTTCACATTCGCACATAAATCTCCCAACCCCGGCGTGAGCAACCGAAACGGCCCGCCGCGTTCCGTGGGGAAGAGACCATCCGGCTTCCCATAGACCAGAATGCCAAAATCCTTCGCCTGTTGAAGCGTTAAACAGACTGAAAATTTTCCATCCATCGAATAAAACGTGACATGGTCCACACCGACCTTCAGAGTCACAACGTCAAGTATCGCTTGAAATTTCACTCCGATGCCCTGAATCCCTCCCACACCTTCTACATCGGCGACTTGGTGAAGATCGGGCAGCTCCCTCAATATCGTGTGGGTCAAATGCAACGGTTGAACAAGCTCCCCTTCCACGTGAATGGCCGGAACCCCGGGAGATCCGACCTCGGTAATGGCTTTAATGAGCGCCATCGCCATTTCATTCATGGGAGTGGGAATACCGAACTCCTTCCCGCGTTTGACGATATAGCCATTTAAAAAATCGATTTCGGTTGGACGTCCGGCTCGCCAATCGTCATACATGGAAGTATGAATATCCCGCAACTCCTGGGACCACTTCACGACTTTCTGAGGCATATCGTCATCCAGTGGAACACGATGCGCGGCCATGGCCACCGCCGAGACCTCCCGGACCAATGTGGTGATAACGGGCTGCAGTTCCGGATGATCCAATGCCCTCGCCACATGATCATTCACTAACACGGCCAGCGGATTGAACACGCAGTTCCAACACATTTTCTCCCACTTGGCCTTGCGAATATCCTTACTCAGAAAGCAGGGAATCCCGGCTGTCTTAAAAACGCCGGCAATGTCCGTCAGACGGAGAGTTTCCAGACCCATCAATTCCCCGATCGTCACCATCCCCTTCTTGTAATGATCGATGACGCCCGGCTCCATGATTTTGGAATAGATAAACGCCACGCCCCCGATAATGCGTTCCCGGCCAAACCGGGCCTTCAACGTGTCTTCAATCGTCACCCCGTTCTGAAGAGTCACGATAGCCGTATCCGGCTTGAGAATCGGCTCGATTTGATCCATGACCTCATCCAAGTCATAGGCTTTCACGCCAAGGATGATCAGATCCGGTGGCGGCAGTGCTTGAGGATCGGACGAGGATTGGGGATGAACGGTGAAACTTTCTCCGATGGCGCTCCTGATCGTGAGCCCGTTCTTCGCCACCGCAGCCTGAGTCTTCGGTCTGAGCAAAAATGAGACGTTCGGATTGTGTCGTGCCAGATGGGCTCCGAAGTATCCGCCGACTGCCCCCGCCCCGACCATTATGATATGTTTCATTTCAGTACAATCTCCTTACAAGCAACCCGGTCATGTTGAACGCCGTAGTATAGCAAGATCATGAACGGAAGGAAGGCAGGAAAATTTCCAAGATCATCATGCACCTACCAGTTCCCATGACGAATGCCAAACGCCGTGTACAGGAGAAGGAAAACAGGGGATAACGCTCAACACACCAGTCTAGCGCGGAAGGCGATGTTGCGATAGGCTAAAATTTTTCACGGATGAAATCGGAGGGAACAGCAGCACATGACAAAACCAGTGAACATGGTCGCAGGAGAAAACATCCCGTATATCGACGAGGCGTTTTCGAGCCTGGGCAAACTGACGTTTCTCCCTGGACGGTCGATCACTGCCGCGGATTTGAAAGACACCAATATCCTCCTCATTCGTTCCATC
>JALDRK010000024.1 GCA_031315915.1 Nitrospirales bacterium | reverse complement strand
GTTTGGCTAAATCAATAGAGGGGCATCCTGTGACATACACCTGTTCGGGATTTTCTCCCATGCGGATGACCCGCTCCGCCGCTTTTTGAGTCGAGACGAAATGAATGTCAGCCAGTTTGGTGACGGCATGCCGGACTTTTTCGTCAATGGATCCGGTAATTTCCCCACCTTGGACGTGCACCAACGGAATATTCATATATGCCGCGCAGACGGCCGTAGCCATGGTTTCAAAGCGATCCGCGATGGTGATGATCATATCCGGACGCAAATCACTGAACACGGTGGCCAGTTCAGCCAGGCCCAGTCCGGTTGATTTGGCGGATGTGACCGGGTTCTCACCTTCCAGAATCATATATACTCTCCGGTCAATGTGAAATCCCTCCTCCTCAATGACCTGTTCCGCCCGCCCATATCGCTCCAACAGGGCGGAGGCAGCCACCACGATTTGTAATTCCAGATCAGGGCGTTGCTTAATGGCTTCCAGGGCAGATCTGATCCTGGAATAGCTTGGCCTGGCCGTGATGACGACACACACTTTTCGCTTCATGGCAGTCTATGCAAGATCCTTAAGGGTAATGGGAGCATCCTGTTGCATGTCATGGCGTAAGCGGTGTCCTACCACCTCGTTGACCCGCTGGGGAGACAAACCCGTCCCCGGCTTTTTGAAAGCGAGATGTTCCGTAGTTAATGTTGTGCCCTCCGTTAGGTCCGTTTTGGCGACGATACTTTTCATGAAAATGTCACGAAGGGGCGCAATTTCCGCCGGAACTAGTTCTTTATTCACGGGGTGTTGTCGGATTCGTTCGATTAGCCGGATTCCCCGGACAAGCTCACGCAGTTCCATGGTGGTGACCGAGGACGCGATATCCGGCCCGAACATTTCCCGGCTGAGCGTGACATGGATTTCCAACACTTCGATTCCCATGCCGGTTGCCGCTAACCCCGGAAAAATGGTCCCAGAATGGTCCGAGAAACCTACTGCACATTGATACCGGGCTCGAAAATCCGAAAGGACATTGAGGCCAATGAATTCAGGAGGGCAGGGATACATGGAGGTGCATTGCAGAACTGCCATCGGGTTGGGGAATGTCCGGATGTAGGAGACCATTGTATCAATTTCAGACAAGGGGCTTAACCCGGTTGACAGGATGACCGGTAACCCCGTTTGAAGCATGCCGTCTAATAACGGCGTATTGGTAATTTCGCCGGATGGTACCTTCCATGCCCTGACGCCCACTCGGGTCAAGAGATCAATCGCCTGAAGCGAAAACGGCGAACTGAGAAAATGTAGTCCCTTCTCGGAAGCATGATTTTTTAACCCTTGCCATTGGGACGGAGTAAATTCCATCCGGCGCCAATAATCATATCTGGTGGCATCCTGCGTGCTGAATTGTTTTCTCCAGGGTTCATTCGGCGTGCTTTCGGCAGCGGCGATATGGGTTTGAAACTTGACCGCATCCGCTCCGGCCTCCGCGATGGCATCAATAAAGGCATGGGCCAGTCCCAGGCTGCCATCGTGGTTTTGACCCACTTCCGCAATGATGCTGCAGGGGGTTCCAGGTTGAGGGGTGTCGAGCCAGGTTTTTGGCATAGAAGGATTCTATTCTGAGCGGAATCAAGCACCAGGCCAACCGTCTAGATGACAGGACCGATAAACTTCCTCGACCCCCATCCATATCATTCTGTGGCAGACGATTGGAGACCCGTTTGGAACATGACGTTCGCAAATTCCAACTCAATCGGTTCGTCAATATTCACCAGAGGGCGATCAATCATGACCCCTACGCAATCTTCTTCGATGATCAATCCCTTTTCAATCAAGGTGGATCTGGTCACCGCATAACACAGTCCGTTCCGATAAAAATACGAAGGAATGGTCTGCCGTGAACTGTGTTGCGAACCATCCTCAGAAAAATAGTGCAGAATGCCTTCCTGATCCAGGGTTAAAATTTTTGCGGAGTAAAATGGCCTGGGACTCGACTCACAGTGGCCGCGGCTTGATGACCGCCCTCAACCAGCGCCTTTACCGTTTGTTCGACTTCTTCAGGTTTTCGCAAGGGCGTGGTGGGTTGAAGCCAAATAGAAAGATCATACCGGCAATGGTAATGCGCCTCGCAGGTCAGCCAGGCATGGCGCCAGGTATCCACGGCTGATGTGGAATCCTGAGCCAAATCCGAAGGGCGTAAAAAGGGCGCTTCCAGCCCATATCGTTGCCCTTCTTCACGCATCTCGGAATCGTCCGTGGAAATGACTGCCTGGTCGATCCAGGGAAGAGCGGTAGCGACTTTTGCCGCATGGCCGATCAGGGATAATCCGCCAACCTGGCACAGGTTTTTTCGTGGAATGCCCTTACTCCCGCCGCGAGCCGGAACCACTGCCAGGACTTTGAGGGAATCCCATGCCATTACAGATAATGCATATCGCTGTGGAGGGCGGAAAATTATGGAAGAAATTTTTCTTTCAGGTTTTGGAACGTCCGGTCAATATGGACGAGTTGCTTTTCGGTATGGGCGGCGCTGACGCTACATCGTAAAAGGCATTCACCGTTGGGCGTGGCTGGTGGAATCATCAGGTTGACATAAATGCCATTTTCCAACAGCCCCTGCCACATGGCCAGTGCTAATTCTTTGGTGGGAATCATGGCCGCAATGACCGGGCCGACTTCGGCTCCAAGGGAATAGCCGCTCGTTTTCAATCCATTGTAAAGACGGTTGGCATTGTCCCAGAGTTGGCGCTGTAATTCCGGGTGTTGGCGTACTACTCGAAGGGCTGCCGTGGTTGTGGCCACCACAGACGGGCAGGGGGAGGCCGTGAAGATATATGGCCGGCTGGCATATCGGATCATGTCAAACAACGAATGGTGGCTGACGGCAAATCCACCAGTTGATCCCAGGCTCTTGCTGAACGTACCGACAATGCAATCCACATCCTGTTCCGCGCCGACTTCTTCCACCAAGCCCCGGCCATTTTTCCCGAGAATGCCTAACGAATGAGCTTCGTCGACGACCATGGTCGCACCATACTGTTTTTTGACGCCTACCATGTCTGCCAAGGGAGCCCTGTCGCCCAGCATACTGTAAATGCCTTCCACGACAATCAGTGTACGAGCGGAGCGGTCGCCCAGCCGACGGAGCCGTTTTTCCATGTCGGAAACGTCATTGTGTTTGAATCGAATGATTTCAGCCCCGCCCAGGCGACAGCCATCATAGATACTGGCATGGGAATCGGCATCCATGAGGATGATGTCACCCGACCCTGCCAAGGTTGAGAGAATGCCTAGATTGGCCTGATAGCCGGTCGAGAATACGATGGCGTGTGGAAGCCCGTAAAAATCGGCAATCGCCTGCTCCAAATGCCCATGAGCGGCAAATGAGCCATTGGCCATGCGGGATCCTGTGGTTCCTGTGCCCTCCTGTTCCAGCGCTTGGCGCCCTGCCTGAATACATTCCGGATGAAACGTGAGGCCAAGATAATTATTCGATCCCACCAGAATGGTATGACATCCATTCATAATGGCTTCGGTTGGGGAAAGAATTTTTTCAACAGTCAAATGAAAGGGGCTGACCCCGCCCTGAAGTAATGCCTGACGTGTTTGTTGGAGCGTGCTGAATTTGTCAAATAACGACATGGTTATGTCTTTAGCAACGTTTCTATTTCAAGTCCGAGATCTTTGACGGTTCGAATGTTGGGAAGATTATTCAGGGGGATGGAAATATCAAACCGGTCCTCAATTTTCAATAAGACTTGCATCACCTGCATCGAATCCAACCCCAGTTCCGAGACCAACTCAGTTTCTTCTCCTAATGCTTGCCCTTTTTTAGCAAAAGGCTGAAGCGTTTCCAGGATTTGAGGAAGTATGTCGGCGTATTGGGTCATGACATCGACTAATGAAAGCGATAGGGATCAACGTGCGTGAAGAAGGGGTTTCAATAACCTTTCCTGAATTCTCAGAACTAGGAGTTGGCCCTATAGGTATCTTGAGGGTGCGTTTAACAAGCGCCTCTTCGATTTGCCGTCAGGTCAGAGACTATCCGAAGTCAGTAATTGGCGCAAGCCGGTTTTTAACGAGATTTGTGGATGCCAGTCCAAAAGCTGAAACGTTTCTCTGGTATCACAGACCCAATTGGTATGTTGCAGCTCAGCCACTTTCCCTTTGGTCAAGAGTGGCGGATACCCCAATAGCGCTGAACTTTTCTCATTAAACAACGCGGCCATGCGTAAGGCCAATTGGGGAATCGATACCCGAAATCGGACCGGCTGTTGGCTGCTGTTAAATACCTCGTCCCATGTATACCCGCCAGGGAAACCGTCATCGACCTCAAAGAGGTGACCCGAAGGTTTGCCTTTGGTGATCCAGGCCATGATGGCGCCGGCAAAGTCCTCCACATGGATCAGCGAAAATCTTGATATTTGCGGACTCAGCTGTATGCCGATTCCCCACTGCATGAGCTGAAACAGGGGTCGAAGGCTTTGATCCTTTGGCCCATACACGGCTGGGGGTCTGAAAATGACCCACGAAAGATCACCGGCTTCGCGTATTAAGGTCAATTCCCCTTCCCGTTTGCTCCATGCATAAGTCGATAAGGAGGGTTCACGAGCGGCCAATGACGAAATGAGAATAAATTTCGGAGGTGGTCTGAGAGTACGACAGGCCTGGCTTAGGTGGGCAATGGCCGCAACATTGGCTTCATAAAAATCTTCTTGACGACGTCCTCGAATGGCGCCGGCACAATGGATGACCACGTCGCAGGAATGGACCAGATTCTTGACATTTTTGAGGTGTCCAAGCGTTCCATGAATGACTTCAACGCCAATGGCTTCTAAGTCCGGTTGATGCGTTTTCGAACGAAGCAGGGCTCGAACCTGATACCCATTTTCCCTCAATCGTGCAGCAAGAACCCCACCAATAAAACCTGAGGCACCCGTTAAGGCCACGGACAGGGGCATAAATTTTGAAGAAACTTAACAGAGCGTGGTGCTGTAGTCGTCTTTTAGGAAGCCGACAGCATGGGTGCCAAAACGTCCCAATGGACACGGGATAAAAAATCGGTTTTGGCGCGAGAACGTGATAATTTTCCTGAGGAGGTACGCGGTAAGGACCGTGGTGGAATTAATTCAATAAAACAGGGGATTGACAGTTCTTGGTAGACCAAAGCCCGAAGCCGTTTGACGAGTTCTTCACGCTTTTGAGGGTCTGATTCACGGCACTGAATTACCATGACAGCCATTTCTTCGCCATCCGGACCTGAGACGGAAAAAGCTGAAGAGTCGCCTGGGCGTACCTCAGGCTGTTGTTCGGCGAGAAATTCGAGATCTTGTGGCCAAATATTGCGTCCATTAATAATGATCATGTCCTTGGATCGGCCGATGATGACCAGACTGTCTTTGACCCAATAGCCGATGTCTCCTGTATTCAGCCAGCCGTCAGAAGAGAGGACTTCCTGGGTGGTGACCGGATCGTTGAAATATCCGGACATGATGCTGGCGCCACGCACAAATATGGTTCCGCTTTTTCTAGTACCGAGAGGGGAACCATGAGAATCGCGAATTTCCACCTCATACCCCGGCAAGGGAACGCCACAGTTCACAAATGAGCTACACCGAATATTATCATTTTCCAAAATGAGCGTTGAACTGATAGGAAGAGCTTCCTTTTCGTTTGAAAGCCAGTCTCCATCAACCCGATCAACATTCAACCCTTGGTTGAGAGGAGCAAAGCTAATGGCCAATGAACATTCAGCCATCCCATAACAGGCCAGAAAAGCCTCTTGTTTAAAGCCGGATGGCCCTAAAGTCGAGGCAAAACGGAGAAGGCTATCTGCGCGAATGGTTTCCGCTCCGACACCGGCAATTCTCCAATGAGACAAGTCAAATTGCTCAGGTGATTCCTCCCCCAGCCTTCTGACGCAAAGTTCGTATCCGAAAGAAGGGCTAAAGGAAATCGTGGCTTGACTCTTCGTCATTAAGGACAGCCATTGCCGCGGGCGCATGGCAAAATCCCGCGTGCTGAGATAGTCGACGGATAATTGTGACGCCATAGGCCCTAATACAAAGCCCACCAACCCCATGTCATGATAAAAAGGTAGCCAGGACACACAACGATCACCCTCTTTGACCTGAAGTCCATTTTGGATAATACCGGCCAGATTGGTCATCACTGCGGATTGAGTGACCTCCACTCCTCTGGGCCATCGTGTGCTACCTGAGGTGTATTGGATATAAGCCAACTCATGGGTAGCTAACGGACTAAGATCCTCTTCCACTACTGGAAGCGACGCAAACACTTCTGGACCACCTAGGAGTGAAAGATCAAGTCCCTTGGCTGCCTCTTCCAGATAAGGCACTAAGCCTTCAGGGGCCATGGCGACTGACGGTCGGCAGCTTTCAAGTAATCGACGGAGTTGGGTTACATAGGCCTGATGTCCACCCAAATGCAGTGAAATAGGCAGGGGCACAGGTATGAGGCCTGCATATTGGCACGCAAAGAAAAAGCGAATGAAATCAGGATTAGTATCGGCTACCAGTGCCACTCGAGATTGGCGAGGTAAATTCAATGAATTCAGTCGCTTAGCAAGATTTTTAGCCTGTAACTGTAAATCTTGATAAGACAATACGTGAGCGAGTTTTCCCCTGCCAGAGTAAAAGTTACACCCGGTTTCACCCCTAGAAGCATAATCAAGGGCTTCGGCGAGGGTTGAAAAAATTCCTGGATTTAATGCTAAGGCGTGTGATGTAACGGTAGGTGTCATAGTTGTTGAATTTCTAGCCTATTTAAAAAGACGATAAAAGACAATCATGGTTGAGCAATAGTCGTGCCATTTTCGAAGAAGATGAAATAGTTAAAAAGACCATAAGTTTTTATAGAATTAGCTTTCATTTTTTTGATTAATTGTGTGGCGTAAATGGCACGCATTGGGTTTATTTGGCAACAACTTAAAGCATTGAAAGCATTGAATGAACTGGGAAATCGGTTATAGGTTATTCAAGGGATTTCCATTGAGTGTTCAAAAATCCCTGTAGTACACGGTTGGTTTCCTGTGAGGTCTCATTCGCTTGTTTGAGATTAGGAGGGCCAGGCCAGCCATGGTCGAAAAATTGCTGTGTGAGAAAAACCTTTGGAGATCCATAACGCGGAATGATGTGGAAATGCACATCGGGGTCTACCATCATCAGCATCAGATAGTTGATCCGCTCATAGGAAAATGCCGCCGATAAATTGGTCTCAACTTCACGAATGACCCGAGAAAGTTCTATGAACGATTCGGTCGAAACGGCAGAAAAAGCCTTGGCTTCCTCAAGACAAACGAGGACGAGAGATCCCAAGGTAACCTGTTGGGGACGCAGAAGCAGCGCCCATTGGGAATATTGTTTGACAAGAGTATTCGGGTAGCCAAACTTTTCCAAAGTGCTATTCATGAACTTTGTCTAAGTATCAACAAAAGGCTCTAGAAAAGGCTCTAGCTGTCCACATCAACTTCGTTGTTGATCCTTCGACGGCTAGGCAGCGCTTAGTTTTGATGTTCCTGTGTGGAGGTCTTTTGTCTATTGTCGGCAAACTTCTCTAGACCGGTTTGCGAAAATGGCAGGTGGATTTTAATGAAGAATTGTTATGATGTATAGAGAAAAAATTATGGGAAAATTATTTTTTGATTACCGTGTTGTGAATGATTCAAAATCAAGAAAAAATACGTATTCTTCTTGAGAGGAAAGAGGAAGAACCTTATAATCGCTTCATCTGATTTGTTTGGGAACCTTGCCCTGCCAAAGTCAGTCGCTGGCGGTTCAATTGATTTAAGGTATAGGTCAATGTCTGCTAATAGTCACTGGTATCAAAAAAAATATCATCTGGACCGGATGACTTCCAAGGAACTCATTCGGGCTTACTTCACCTATCCTGGGATTCAGGTGTATTTTATTTTGTTATTTCTTGCCGTGGCCGGTGGGGGATATCTCCATCAACAAGGATTGGCGCCTTGGAGTTCACTGGGATGGACCGTGTTGGCCACGTTGTTGGCGTATCCCTTTGTCGAATATGGGGTCCATCGGTTTATTCTCCACGGACGCTATCTCTATCGATCGCCCTGGACGGCTGCCCTATGGAAGCGGATTCATTTTGACCACCATCAGGATCCCAATGACCTGGGTGTTCTGTTCGGGGCATTGAATACCACTCTGCCCACCATTGTGGTAGCCACCGTACCGATTGGCATACTGGTCGGAGGATGGCAGGAGATTCCCATTGCCTTTGCCACCGGGCTGGGGGCTTTTATGGTGTATGAGTTATGTCACTGTATGCAACATCTCAAAGTGACTCCACAAAACCCCTTTTTGAGAAAAATCAAACGGCATCATTTGCTTCATCACTTTCATAACGAACAGGGAAATTTCGGTATTACCAGCGTATGGTGCGATCGGATGTTTGGCACGTACTATAAAAGTTCGGAAGAGGTCCCATTGAGCAAGACCGTCTCGAATTTAGGATATGCCGATCAGGAATGTTTTCGTTATCCCTGGGTAGCGAACCTCTCTCAACAAAAATCTTGAAGGCCGAGCTGTGAATTTTTTCGGTAAGCAGCGGGCTTAAATGTCAGATGCTTCATGGGAGAATCTGTGAGGACATGGGCCGTTGATTCGCATTGTACCGGTCAAGACTCGAGCCGACCTGAAAGCCTTTGTTCGTCTGCCTTGGAAACTGTATACTTCCGATGCTCATTGGGTTCCTCCTCTGATTCTCGAGCGACTCCATACGTTTTCCGACAAAAACCCTTTTTTTAAACATGCACGCTGGCAATGCTGGCTTGCCTTGAACGGACAGAACCCTGTCGGGCGCATCAGTGCCCAAATCGACAATCTTCATCAGGATCGTTATGGACCGGGAACGGGATTTTTTGGATTACTCGAAGGTGAAGACAATGCGCAGGTTTTTCAGGCCTTGTTGGGAACAGCCGAGGAATGGCTGCGTGGCCAGGGCATGACCTGTGTCCAGGGTCCCTTTAATCTGTCAGTTAATCAGGAGTGCGGCCTGTTGGTTGAAGGATTCGATACTCCACCAATGGTTATGATGGGCCATGCTCTTCCCTACTATGGCAGAA
Organism: Nitrospirales bacterium; assembly: GCA_031315915.1. Lineage (GTDB taxonomy): Bacteria > Nitrospirota > Nitrospiria > Nitrospirales > UBA8639 > JACKFE01. The sequence continues at coordinate 52,947 of JALDRK010000024.1, read as the reverse complement.
TCCTCGAACTGTACCACTATCAGAAAGTCCAGGACCTCTTAGCCTATCAAATCGATATTCATTTTAAGCTCCCTCCCGGTGTTACCATGTTTCTCAACAAGGCGAAGGGTTCCATGCGGATTCGACCTATGCGACGGTCCCATTTCAATGAAGATTTGAACCTGATCAAAGAGATCTTTGAGGAGGCGTGGTCGGAGAACTGGGGGTTTCTGCCCTTTACGAATGAGGAATTTTCAGAAATCGGGCAACAGCTTAAATTTTTAGTGCCCAGTGATTTTGTCCAAATTGCCGAAATTGATGGCCAAGCTTGTGCGATGTTGGTGGCCTTTCCGAATATTCACGAAGTCATGAAAGATCTGAATGGACGGTTGATTCCTTGGGGATGGTTGAAAGTTTTATGGGGCATGAAAGTTAGGTACCCGAAAACCGCCCGTGTGGCTTTAATGGGAGTTCGAAAACCTTTTCAATCGACTCCCATGGGTGCGGCGATGGCCTATGGGATGATCGAAGCCGTGCGGGGACCAGGCTTACGGAAAGGTATTCAATCCGTGGAATTATCCTGGATTTTAGAAAGCAATAAACGAATGAGCCATATCCTGGAATCCCTGGGAGCCAAACCCTATAAAGTGTATCGGTTATATCAGAAAGCTCTGGTCTGAATATCTTGGCCGGATATATGAATATCAATGTCTACCAATGAAAACACCGTCACCGCTCTCATTCTTGCCGGTTCACGTCCGGGAAAGGACCCCGTGGCAGCATATACGGGGATGGCCTGTAAAGTTCTGGCCAGGGTTGGGGGAGAGCGAATCATTGACCGGGTATTACGTGCAACCAAGGAGGCAAAAACCATTGGGTCCCGCATATTATGTGGTCCTTCTTGGGAGATTGTCAGAGATGATGTTGTACTCCTCCCCATGATTGAGTCCGCCCAAATTGGATGGGAAGAACCGCAACAGGGGCCGAGTGGCAGCGTGCAGAAATTTCTCGAAACGCATCCTCAGAGTCTGCCCCTCTTGGTGACGACGGGTGATCATGCCCTGTTGACATCGGAAATCGTGGATTACTTTGTCAAGGAGGCTTCCGGGATGGAAGCCGATATCGTTGTCGGCCTGACTTCATATGCCATCGTCAAGCAGGCCTTTCCGCTGAGTAAGCGTACCGTATTGCGGTTTGGGAAAGAAGAATTCTGTGGGTGTAATTTATTTATGTTTTTTAATCCACAGGCTATTCGGCTTGTTCAGTTTTGGGGGCATTTGGAACAAGACCGGAAACGACCGATTCGATTAATTGGCCATTTAGGCTTGTTTATGGTGATTCGATATCTGTTTGGACGTATCACTCTCCGGAAATGCCTGAACGCTGTGGGCAAACGATTCAATCTTCGGATCCGGGAGGTACTTCTGCCCTTTCCTCAGGCTGCTGTTGACGTGGATAAGCCTGAAGACCTTCATCTTGTCGAAGCAATTTTATCTCAGAAGGTTTGAGAGTGACCGAGGGATTAGAGCCGGAGCCGGGCCCGATGGAGGAAATGAATGAACCGGAGGCTTTACATTTTTGAATGCGATATGGTGGCGGCAGTCGATAAGGTGGGGCGTCCTTTAAAGAGAGTTTCCGCCTGCGCAAGATCCGAAGGGTTGTCGATTTCAGCCCAGATTCGTCCCTGTATGGAAAAGGTGGATACGTGGCCCTGCTGAGCCAATTCATCAATGAGGGAGAGGTACCATTGTTTGAGTGCTTCGGGTTTTCTGATCCGGTTTTCGATGGCGGCACAAAAGAGTTGGGGACCTGAATTTTGAAAACGCATCATCCCGATAGATTCTCCATTTACAAGGTCAAGCGGGAGGGTTTTTCCGACCCGGTCTAATTGAGCACCTCGGACAATCACTTTCATATCATCCGCATCATAGTGAGACTTTTGATCGGTGACGAGAGTGATAGGAGAAGATGGCGCGGAGAGTAATCCTTCAATGACCGCAGATTCAAACAACGTGTCGCCATTAATTAAGACCACATCTTCCATCATCTCATGACGCGCCACCCAACAACTGATCAGATTGTCCGCCATGGCATAGAATGGGTTATAGATGGTCCGTATTGAACCGGAGTCGATGTGGTTGGCCAGAAGGGCTTCGACTTTGTCCGCGCCAAAACCCACAACAATGCGAATGGAGTCAATCCCGACGTGAAGGAGTTCCTGAATTTGCCATTCCACGATGGATTGGCCGTTTACCGGAACAGTGCATTTGGGTTTATCGGCCGTATGAGGGAGCAACCGTTTCCCCTGTCCGGCGCTGAGAATGACAGCTTTCATACGTTAGGATCTCCTCATGAGAAGTAATCAAAGGTCACATTCTACTGTGAACACGGCTTCATGTTAAGTCGGTACCTGACTTGGGAGGTGCTGAAGCCCACATCGGTGGTGCTTGGCATCCTCGTGGTGCTCTTCGCAGGGTATAGTTGGGTCACCTTTCTGGCAAGCGCCGCTAATACTCTGCTTCCGTTCAAATTGATCTTGATCCTTATCGGTTTGAAAATTGCGATTGCACTTGAGGTCTTACTGCCGGTTTCTTTGTATCTCGGGATCATTCTAGGATTCGGCCGGTTGTATACCGATTCGGAGATAAAAGCCATGATGGCCTGTGGAGTCAGTCCCTATCGCGTCCTGGGCATTATCATGGTGCCGACCTGCCTTGTCGCCATTGTGGTGGCGGTGTTTTCGCTGGTCCTTCGGCCCTGGGCGTATACGCACAGCTACCAATTGAAAGCCGAAGCGGAGTCGGGTTTTCGCATTGCGAATCTTGAGCCTGGGCATTTCTATGAACGTCGTGACGGCTCTCTGGTGTTTTATGCGGAAGCCGTGAATTCACAAAGTCATCGATTGAGCAGGGTGTTTGTGCAAAGTGAAAGTGGAAATACCCTACGGGTCATCTCGGCTCAAGAAGCTGAGGAACGATTAGATCCGAAAACCGGCACGATTCTACCTATCTTGTTCGATGGGTACGAATATAAATTTTCCCGAGAAGGTGATATTAAACATATATCAGGATTCTCGCAATTAGCGATTTATCCGCAAGAGATTTCCCTTGACTATAAACGCAAGGCCACGCCGACTCGAACGTTGTGGCAATCAACCAGCTTGAGAGATATTGCCGAACTCCATTGGCGATTTTCAACGGCCTGCTCCACTATTTTACTTGGTCTCCTGGCGGTTCCCCTCAGTCGGGCGGCTCCTCGTCAAGGAAAATATGGAAAAATGTTTGCGGCCATTGTGATTTTTGCGGTCTATTATTTTTTGGGCGTTTTGATGATGACCATGGTTGAACAGGGCAACATACCGCCTTTTCCCGGTCAATGGACCGTGATTGGAGCCTTGTTTCTTATTGTGGCTGTGTTGGCGTCTCCTTCCAGGTTTACGAAAATTGCGTTCTAATCTCTCCGATTGTCCATGTGGGATCACACCGCGTTACCCATGAAGGTTGCCGGGACGACCTACCGCTGACTTGTCTGATGCCATGAACATTTTGCATCGCCATATCGGCGCGAGTCTGGTCCGCGGGTATCTTCCGGTTTTTCTCATTTTATTGTCCGTGTTCAGTCTGATTGTGTTAGTCGATGAAATTGATGAGGTGGGTAAGGGGCAATATACGTTTTTCAAGGCCACTGAATTTCTGACATTGACGATACCGAGCCGGATCGTCTTTCTCGCCCCGTTTGTGGCTCTTTTGGGAAGCATAATGGCTTTGGGTAATTTGGCCAACGGGCGCGAACTCATTGCCATGCAGGCTAGCGGGGTTTCTCCCTTTCAAATCGCGAGTGCTGTCATGAAGTATGGCCTCGTGTTTATCCTTGGAGTGGCGGCCATGGAACAATTTGTCACTCCACCGCTGGATCAGCAAGCTTTTTTTGGGCGATCCCTGGCCTTGTCCGAGTCGGGAGCCTACCAGAGTAAACAGGGATTTTGGTTTAAAGATGGGAGACGGTATGTCCGTATTCACAAGGTCCTATATGGGAAGATTCCAGAGGGGATCGATATTTTTGAGTTCAATGCCGATGGCCAATTGAACAGATACTTACATGCCCGAGAAGCGAACATGGACGATCCCGAAAAATGGATATTAAAGGAAGTCCAACAGAAAACGATCCACGGACAGGCGTATGCCAAAGATTATGCCGAAGTGATGGAATGGAATTCGCCTTTACGACAGCAGGAGATGAGAGTCTTAACGCTTCCCACGTCTTCCCTTTCAACGGCCGATCTGTATCAGTATGTCCAGATTCTGGACCGGAAGGGTCAAAATTCAGTCCGGTATGAATTGGCATTTTGGCAAAAAGTCTTTCGTCCTCTTAACACCGGACTCATGATTTTGATTGCGATTCCATTTGTGTTTGGCCCTTTACGAACGATGACAACCGGCAAGCGAGTCCTGATGGGAGCCATGACCGGATTAGGGTATTATTTAGTCACCCAAGTGCTGGAGCATGTCGGAAGCATGATAGGACTCTCGCCGGTGATGACGGTGCTGGCCCCTTTTGGAAGTTTATTGGGGGCGACTCTCATGATTTGGCGACAATCCGTGTAAAATCGGCAGTTGTTCTTAGGGGAGGGGGAGGGTTCGGGAAAACATGAATTGTGCTTTTTCCCGAACATAGCTATAGAGCGAGGCGGAAAGCTGAAAGGCGTCGGCTTGCCTTTTTAGATGGAAAAGGCAGTATTGGCTTTCATCGCCAGATTTTTCCCCTTTGGCGCTGGCAGAAGGAACTCCGATGATCGGCGTGCGATTTTCCCGGGTGCTCAAGAATTCTAACGCACATTTATGCGAATGACCGTGGAGGATGAGATCGACAGGGAACCGGGACAGGACTTCATGAAGTTGGTCGGTATTGGTAAGCCGTTTTCTCCATCTAACGGTGTGAGAGAGGGGAGGATGATGGATCAGCAGAACTTTAAATACCGTCTGGGATTGCAATGAGCGAAGTATGCCTGTCAGGTCTTCCAATTGTTGGACGTCGAGACTTCCTGTGGCTAAAAATGGAGCCGTGGGACAGGCCGTCGATAATCCAATGAAGGCCACGGGGCCACGGATCCGAAGACTGGGGAAATGTGAGCGCGCTTTCCCGGGCCTATGGGATTCCTTGGGAGCGTCGGATTGAAAGTATGGTTCCCATTGTTTCAAGGTCGATTCATAAGATGTGGAAACATAAGCTTCATGATTGCCGGGAATGACCGTTGTTTCGGCGATTTTTCCAAGAGAGTCCAGCCAAAGGCGGGCCTCCTGAAATTCTTGTGGAAGTCCTAAATGAGTGAGGTCGCCCGTAATCACAATGTGATCGAGGGAGTGTTGGTGGAGAGATCCCAGGAGTAGATCCAGCACTTCCCGTCGATGTTCGGCACGCCGATGAGTTTTCCAGGAAATATACCCCATGATCCGTTTGTTCAGTAAGGCGGTCCAGGAAATCCGATCAAGGGTGGTTAAATGGGGATCGGAAAGATGAGCGAAGGTAAACATGACGTTGTTTCGGAATACGAGAGCGTTATGGGTTCCTGCGTTGTTTCAAGGGTAAGGGTAGTATACGATGCATGCTGATTAATGAATATCGGGTGGAAGGTATGACGGATTTTGGGGCAAGCTCATGATTCATGAGGGTGCCTTGTTGAGTATCTAGACTGAACACGAATGGATAAGTGATGGCTAAATATTGGTATCTGATCAAAGATTCTGGGATTCGTCTGTGGAATTTATCATCTGAAGATCGGTTAAAGCGAGTGCTCACGGGGCTGGGATTTGAATATTTGGGTCAGGAGGTCCAGGCTTTGCCTTCCTCAGGATCGGTATTGGTTGTGCGTGGCGATTATTTGTTTGATGACCGGGTCTTACAGGCATTGGACAATGAGGCAAACGTAGTGTTTCAAGTGACACGAAACGCTCAGGCGATCCCGGTAGCGGCACATGTGGACGTGTTGAATGCTCAAGAGATGCTGGATTTCATGAAAGACGAACGTCTCCCCGAATCCCATGCGTTTCGAATGATGAGGTTAGAGGATCTGTCCAGCGGATTTTCCAAGACGCTCAAAAAATCTAAGGCTCCCTATGTATTGCCGATACGTTCGGATAACCGGGAAAGGCTGGAGGAACAATTATTTTCTGGATCATACAAGGGCGTGACCGATCTGGTGACGAAATTTCTCTGGCCGGTCCCTGCCACGTGGGCGACCCGATTCTGTGCCAATCACGGGATTCGTCCCAATCATGTCACGGCGTTAAGTTTGGTATTAGCTGTGGCTGCGGGAGTCCTGTTTTGGAAAGGGCAGTTATGGTGGGGATTGCTTGTTGGCTGGATGATGACCTTCCTGGATACTGTCGATGGCAAATTAGCCCGTGTGACTATCACCTCCAGTTGGTGGGGAAACATTTTTGACCATGGTATTGACTTGATTCATCCGCCCCTGTGGTATTGGGCGTGGGGAATGGGCTTGGCCGGTTTTTCCGGAGAACTGTTCGGGTATTCTCTTTATACGGTTATTGCCGTTATTTTCGTTGGGTATATTGCCGGGAGATTGGTTGAAGGCCTGTGGCATCTCTCCATCGCAGGATTCGGAATTTTCCTGTGGCGTCCGTTTGATTCGTATTTTCGGCTGGTGACGGCAAGGAGAAATCCCAATCTCATTATATTGTCTATAAGCCTGCTGATGGGGCGTCCGGATATCGGGCTGGAAAGTGTCGCAGTGTGGACGGTGGCTTCTACCGCGATTCTTCTTCTTCGATTCATAATGGGTTTGGGACAAAAGCTCTTGGAGGGCGCTCCAACATCGTGGTTAGCGGAAATCGACCCTGGCAAGGATCGGGATTCCTTGGCGGTGCGAGTTTTTACGAATCCTCCGGCCACTGCCGAGTAATGCCTCCCGAAACCCGATTATCAATTTTCTGATTGCCGCCTGCTCTCTCGTTGGTTTCTGTGCCTATGTCCTCTCAGACGGAAAACGGTATCATTCGAATCGGTCTCCTCAGTAATCCGGAAAGCGGAAGAAATAAACGGCATTTTTCTTCCTTCCGCAGGCTCTTTCAGTCCTATCCCGATCTTCTGCATGAGGAAGTGGTAACGCCGGATGAGATTCGTCATGTCCTCGCCGGCTTTGCGGATCACAGGGTGAACTTTCTCGTGATCAATGGAGGTGATGGCACCATTCAAGCAGCGTTGAATGCGTTGATGAATGATCGGGCATTTTCAAGCATGCCTCGATTGGCGGTTCTTCCGGCCGGTACGGCCAATATGATTGCGGGAGACGTGGGACTTGGACCCTATGGCACGGGAACGGTCGAAAAGTTACTGGCCTCGGAGGAATCGTTCTATTCCGGACGGCACATCGCCAAAAGACATCTCCTACGGTTAACATTTCCTGATGGAAGAATGACCATGTATGGCATGTTTTTTGGCGCTGGGGCTATTTACTTTGGAACCCAAATGGGAAGGCAGACTAAACAATCCGTGGGTCGTCTGGGTGAATGGGGTGCGGGACTGATTTTGGCCAAATTTCTGGTGGCGCTGGCCTCTGGGTCAAAAAAAGGCCTTCATCCGGTTCCGGTTGGTCTATCCGTAGATGGAAGCGACCGTGGGACTCAGGAATTTTTGGTTTTGTTTGTCACGTCTCTGGAACGACTGTTTCTCGGGATGAAGCCTTTCTGGAGTCCGGAGCCTGGGTTCCTTCACTATACTGGTCTGACCGTTCCTTATCGCCATTTATGGCGACTCTTGCCTACTCTCCTGAGAGGGAAACAGCACCCCTACGCGATCAAGGAAAATGGCTACGATAGTCAAAATCCTCGTGAGATTCGATTGCATTTAACCAGCGGCTTTGTGCTGGATGGGGAGGTATACGACCCGCCTGTTCATGATCAGCCGATCGTCTTGGAATCGGGCGGCGAGGTATCCTTTGTTCGACTGCAATCCTGAGATCCCATGATGCCTTCTCCCCAACTGTTGGATGTGGTGAGTCAACCAAGTATGCAGCCGATACCAGAGGGGATTGAGGCTGTGGCCCGGGTCCTGATTGAGCAGTATGGACAGGCGGCTTTGGGGATTTTGTTTTATGGATCCTGCCTGAGAGCCCATTCCGATCAGGAAAGTTTGGTTGATTGCTATGTTCTGGTCGAGAATTATTCGCTGGCTTTTTCCTCGACTCTGTTGGCCTTTGCGAATTGGCTCTTACCTCCCAATGTGTTTTTTCTTAGCGTCCCGTTTGATAATCGAATCATTCGAATCAAATACGCGGTACTGTCCTTGTCGGACTTTGAACGAAGTGTCACTCCACAATGGTTTCATTCCTATTTCTGGGCCAGATTTGCCCAACCAACCGTACTGATGATGGCCACAAACCCGGAGGTCAAAGGCAAAGTTTTCCATGGGTTGGCGCAAGCCGTCCAAACGTTCCTGGAGAAAATCCTTCCCCGCATGACACAGCCCTTTACGGCTGAGGAATTGTGGGAGATGGGATTGATGTTGACCTATGGCGCGGAACTCCGTTCCGAGCCGAAGGGAAGAGTCAGAATCCTATGGGCGCATGCCCGAGAACACTACGAACAGGTTACCCGTGCTGTGCTTATCGATAGGTCCTCTGTCATCCGTATGAACCAGGACAATGGGCAGACACGATACACCCCTCTTTTTTCCGCCCGAGCACGGTGGGTTAACCGTGCGGGCTGGGGCATTCGGAGGATACAGGGAAAACTGCTTTCAATCCTGCGGTTGGTGAAAGCGGCTTTTACGTTTCAGGGAGGAGCGGATTATCTGGTTTGGAAGATCGAGCGACATTCCGGGGTGAAAATTGAATTGACACCCGCCCAACGGCGTCATCCGATCTGGACTGGCCTGACTACATTCTGGCGACTCTATCGCCAAGGGGCGTTTCGGTAGATGCCGGGTTTCGCCCCGGCAGACGAGCTTGTTGCTTGGCGCGTCCCGAAGGGCGCTACTTTTGTTGTGGAGACAAAAGTGGCTCAAGTAAGGGTTGCGCTCTTGGAGACGCACCAAGCAATTTTTGGCCGTGGTGTGGCCATTCGGATTCCCTGCGCGGTTCACCAACACCGGCGGCGCGCAAACTCGCGGAGCCTGTCCTGAGTCTCATCGAAGGGCTCAAACACTGCACACATTATCCCCGGTGTCGGCTGCACTGCTCGGCCACACCACAAGGCCAGGAAAGACTTATGAAGGAATTGGTTAAAACGGATGGACAAATAAGATAACAAAAAATACTGAAAATGTAACACTTCGCTTAGTGAACTATTGTATTTCGGCCATACCCAATAGGCATAGGGATTTTGTGAGTTTTTGATGGAGAAAGAATTTGGCCACCAACCACAAGTCTGAGTAGTCTGAAAAGGTAACCGAACACGGGAGTCTGTTACATAGAGCCTAAGATTTAGGGAAGGAAAGGACTTTTTATACCAACTGGCATCACTTTTTCAGAAGGTCTCCTTCCGGCCAAAAGCGGACATCTCCACCTCCTTACACTTGATCGAAAACGAGCTTTCCAACACTGTCGCGATTTGCTCGGTAGATTGCCATGTCAGGATTAATATTACGAGCCTTTTCAACGAGTTCCTCGGTGTCGGACCTTTCCATTTCGAGCCCGAGATACAACTCCGTGATCTCTTCAGGATAGTATGGGTCAGTATTCCAAGCCGGTTCGTCTTCCCCGATCGGAATAGCTAGGCGATATTCGCCTTTGTGCTGCCAATCCAACGTTTTGGTGTAAATAATCCGCTCGACGATCTCCTTGATCCGGGCTTTATGGTCACCAAAGAAAGCGCCAGCGATAAATTCAAGCGTATCTTCGTATAGGGGAGGACGCTTATCCTTATACATAACGGGACGAAAAAGTTGGAATTTAGAGTCCTTTGTAAGATTTGGTTGGATTCGCAGGCAAACGCCCTTGTGCTTTTCTGCATACTCAGTCCACATGCGCTCCGAGTCTTTGTGGATAGTGACGCAAAGTACGCGAAATCTCTGCATGAACTCGTTGATCACTGCGATATGCTCCCTGGCCCTATCACGTTCGTACTCGAGGTCATATATCTGAGGGACTGAGTCAATCAGCTCGGTCTGACCTATGTCAGCTGTACCTGGATTCGCTCGTAAACTTTGTTGCAAGGCCATGATTATTTCCTTCATCGGCGAACCGCATGTGGGCTCCTCGTCAAGGTGAGATAGGATCACATTGGTTAAGCCACCGGCGATCCTCTTCAGCGCTTCTTCGGTGTCCTCTGGGAAGATGCTTTGGATCGTTAGATCCTCTAAGTCGTTAAAATCCGACGGTTTTGCGTGTTTGAATGTCCTGTTTTTGAGCGTCAGTTTCGCACCAGAAACGTCAAGATACTTGTAAAGTGGAGGTAAAGTCATCGATGAAGACACCATCTTGTTCAGGCGGCAAGCGTAGCTGTATCCGAACGGCAGCAAAGGGTTCCAGGTCGAGAGCGGCGGGCGCGTGACGTGTTCCATGTTTCCCTTACACGTCGCAGTTAATTGCCCCAGGATTTGCTGCAGGGTCAAACAAAGACGATGCAGCGGATCGGCTACTGCAACGTTTCCTTCAGAGTCCTCGACATGTCCGCAGTCCACTCTTGGGCGAGCGTCGTCTCTTGGTTTCCGCCAGCCGCTGATCGCCGGCGTTAGTGTAAAATATTACCGAATTCCCCATTCTGTAACATGGCGATCATTCAAAAACACGAGTTGGAAGCGGCGGCGGTGGATATTGTCCAAGCTTTAAATGCCAGTAGGCCCATGAGCGAGGATCGAAGATGCCCGGTGGGGCATGTGTCAATGCTTCGCGCAAATCATCATCTGAAACATAATGCCGGACCACTTTCATGTCCTCGTGGGTACCATAGGTCATGATATAGGTGACAAAGCGGATCGGATCAGCTAATGCCTCTTCTGGCTTTTCAAACCAGATCACCCGTTGCGCAACCTTCGCTAATTCATCGGTCAGTGAAAGGGCTTTCATTGTTCAAACCCCTGATCATGACTCTGAACACGACTGCGGTTGAGCACGGGCAATCGATCCAGATCAACGGCGCGCACTGCATGTAGTAACCGTTCTTTGTGGTGAACGGGAATGGTCTTCAAATTACCATCGTCATAATAGGACAGCGCTTTTAATGTCAGCTCCGGGTTAAAGGACAGGCCGTAAATCAACTTGGCGGCGGCCAACGCTGTTGGCAAATCCGTCACCTCTTTCTCAATCATCGTGGCCAAATCAATATAATCTTTGGCTTCCGGCCGCTGCTGTACTACGGCCGCTTTCATCCCAGCCAAATCAAGCAATGAAGCAATTTTTACTCCATTATCTTGAGCGATGATAGGGTCTTTGATTGGTGAAAGGTTTGGCACCCCGAAAAACGATATTTGCACCGGACCACCACGCTCAATGAGACAGGTAAGGGTATTCTTGGCTTGCTGTATAATCTCTGCGCTTTGTAAGAACGGTATGGTCGTTGAGAAGTCTCGTGGCTGGAATGATTCGAAGGCAAAGAAATCAAAATCTGCGGAATCACGATGTCCGATCTGTAAAGCAATCGCGGTTCCGCCATAGAGGGTAAATACTCCGGGCACATCAATCAGTTCATCCCACAACCGGCGTTGCGAGGGAGGAAGAATGTCTAGATGAAGTTCGTTTGTCGCCATGGTCATTACGTTCTATTTTTCGGGTCTATTAACCATATAGCAAAGCTGGGATGAAGGCCATCTTTATCGTGCCTATCCAAACCCAAAATGTAACCGAATACCCATTCTGTTAAATGGATTGGTAATTGGAATCCTTCCTGTCCACTTTTTAAGCAAAAATGGAATTCGTCATTTGCTCCACGCCTTCAGTGCAAGGCATGTCAGCTCCTTTTTCCATGGCATGATGGGCATTTGTTTCCGACGTATACTGTCTGGCCTCTGAGACGAACGCTCTATCAATAGCAATAGGCGGACCCTGTTCCAGCCATTCGACAAAACTCAGGGTAGGCTCCGCGAGTTGGTCCGCCGCTTGGAAGTGCGCGTTCGTCTCATCTCATACTCATATGGCCAGGCAGGAAGTCAATGGTTTTGGGTCCTTTTCCCAAAAGAAAAGGGCCTCGCCTGCCGGGACGAAACCCGGCAAAGTCAAAAATCGCTTGGACATGATCTTTTTCCAAATGCGCTCCACGCACAATTTAAAGTTTGGGCAAGCATACCTGCCACAATTATGTGTTGATTGGGAAACTAACAGGCATTCCTGTCAATTTTAAGGCCGAAAGTTTTGGCGTGAGCTTATTGGTCGCGATTGACCATGTAACAGGCGGTAATGGCCAAGGACCGTTTGGCGGGACAGGCAGGAAAGGGTTCCAGGTCGAGAGCGGCGGCCTCGACATATTCCCTTGCACGGGCGGTGGAATAGGCCAGGGACCCCTGCTTCTGCATGAGATGAATGATCGTGGTGACGTCATCATCCTCAATGGCATGACCCAGAATCTTCTCTGTGATCCATTGGTTGTCCTGAGTGGAACATGTTTGTAAAAGGTGGAGGAGAGGAAGTGTAATCATACCCTGACGAATGTCCTGCCCGAGTGCTTTTCCGAGCTTTGCACCGTCCGCGGCATAATCAAGGCGATCATCCGCCAATTGAAATGCCATCCCCAGATGATAGCCAAACCGGTAGAGAGCGGTTTGTTCTTCCGGTGAGGCGCCTCCGACAATGGCGCCGACTTTACAGGAGGCCGCGACCAGCGCGGCCGTCTTATATTCCACAATTTGCAGATACGCGGCTTCCGACAGATCCGGTTGACTATTCGCGCAAAGTTGAAGGACCTCACCTTCCGCCATTTTTCTGCACGCATCCGCCAAGGCTTCATTAATGCCATGATTGTGAAAGGTGGCGATCAGGGCCATAGCTTGGGAATAGAGATAGTCTCCGACAAGAATACTGGCCTGATTGCCCCAGATTTTTCTGGCGGTGGGTTTTCCGCGACGGAGATCCGCTTCATCCAGCACATCGTCATGCAAGAGAGTGGCGGTATGAATGAATTCAATCAGACTGCCCAACAGTAAAAAGTCTTTTTGAAGGTACCCGCACAATCGGGCGCAAAGAATAAGAAGCAGTGGACGAATACGTTTCCCGCCGCTGGCAAAAATATGGCCGGCAACCGTATTGATTAAAGGAGCATGGGAATGGAGATGTTTGGTGATTTGCCCTTCAACCTCTACGAGTTCGGGACGAAAGGCCTCCCACACATCTTCCATGGATTCCAGGTCTTTGAGGGCCGGTTCCTGGGACATGGCGGCGATACTAGGGTGTGCCCTGTGGATTGTCAAGCCAAATACAGGCGGGAGAAGCTTCGTGGATGGGCTGATTGATTCCTCTGTCTCTCCGGGCTTAAAATTTTCTGAATGGGGAAGCTGCCTTGACAGAAAATTTCGTCATCCATTAATGTCTCCCTCTACATTCCCCAACTTTTCCCTTCTTGAATTCTAAATTTTTTTCGGGTCCAGGACAGGCTACAAGAGCAGGCCCTTCGAATTTTAAGAGGGGAAGGTATTGAGTGTGCCTCAATGGCAAAGAATACCTGAAATGCAGTAGAATGGCGAATCAATAACGATCCATGGAGAAAAACGGCGTATCAATGAACGAGTTGCATGGTGTTCCCATTCCTGGTCTTCCCCCCGCTCAAGGGTTATATGATCCTGCCCATGAAAAAGATTCCTGTGGAATCGGCTTTGTTGCGCATATTAAAGGCCAGAAATCTCACGGCATTTTGAGAAACGCGCTTCAGGTTTTGGAAAACCTGACCCATCGGGGAGCGCAGGGGTGTGATCCCTGTACGGGGGATGGAGCAGGGGTCTTGTCCCAAATACCTCATGAATTTTTTCAACGAGTTTGTGGAGAGTTGGGCATGCGACTTCCGGGAGCCGGAACCTATGGGGTGGGGATGGCATTTCTTCCACAGGAGGCCAAAGCGCGAAAGCAATGCGAAGTGCTTATTGAGTCGATCATTCGAGAGGAAGGACAAGAACTTTTGGGGTGGCGGGACGTCCCGGCCAAAGAGGAACATATCGGCGCACAAGCCCGAACCACGATGCCTGCCATTCGTCAATTTTTCGTGGCCCGCGAATTACTCAATCCCGCTCAGTTCGAGCGCAAGCTATACATCATTCGGAAGCGGATCACCCGGGCAATCCGTGAATCGGCTTGCCGGGGAAAGAATGGGCATATTTCCCAGTTTGTCGGGAAATACCATCGTCTATAAAGGCATGTTGTTGCCCGACCAGGTCTCATTGTTTTATCCGGATTTAACCGATCCGACATTCACGACCGCCTTGGCGCTTGTGCATTCCCGGTTCAGTACCAACACGTTTCCGGCCTGGTCCCTTGCTCATCCGTACCGGTATTCCGTGCATAACGGGGAAATCAATACCTTAAAAGGCAATGTCAATTGGATGAGGGCCCGGCAGGGACGGTTAGCGTCTGATCTGTTTGGGGACGATTTAAAAAAATTGTTTCCGATTATCGACGCAGCGGAGCAAAGCGATTCGGCTTGTTTGGATAATGCCCTTGAGTTTTTGGTGATGGCAGGACGATCGTTGCCTCATGCCATGATGATGCTGATCCCTGAGCCTTGGGTCGGGAATCCGCAGATGGATCTGAACCGGAGGGGATTTTATGAGTATCATGCCGCCGTCATGGAGCCTTGGGATGGACCTGCCGCGGTGTGTTTTACGGATGGCCATTTAGTGGGCGCGACCTTGGACCGCAATGGTCTGCGTCCCTGCCGGTATCAAGTGACCAATGACGATCTTGTCGTGCTGGCCTCAGAAGCCGGAGTGTTGCCCACCGAACCGCACAACATTCGAATGAAGGGGCGCCTGCAGCCGGGGCGGATGTTTTTAGTGGATACGGTTCAAGGGCGCATTATTGACGATGAAGAAATTAAAACCGAAATTACGAAACGGAAACCCTATCGCCAGTGGTTGACGCAGCATCGTGTCTCCCTGGATGAATTGCCCGAACCCCTGAATGTACCGCAGCCGGACCACGCGACCCTTAGGCAGCGGCAACAAGCCTTTGGATTCACGGTGGAAGAACTAAAAATGGTGTTGTATCCCATGGCGGTGAATGGGGAGGAACCGACCTCTTCGATGGGAACCGACACGCCGTTGGCCGTCTTATCCGAACGACCTCAATTATTATTCAAATACTTTAAGCAGCTTTTTGCACAGGTGACCAATCCTCCGATTGATCCTATCCGTGAGCAACTGGTCATGTCGCTGGTGACCAATATCGGCCCCAAACCCAATGTGATTGCGGAGATTCCCGAAGCCTGTCGGCGCATAAAATTACAACAACCGATTTTGACCAATAGCGATTTACAAAAAATACGATTGTTCGGTGATCCCAACTTTCGAAGCAAAACGCTCTCCTTATTGTTCAAGGTGGCGGAAGGTCCCGAAGGGTTAGCCTCAGCGCTTGATCGGCTCTGTCAGGAAGCTTCCAACGCGATCAATGATGGAGAAAAATTCCTGATTCTCAGTGATCGGGGCATCAACGAAGAATGGGCACCCATCCCCAGCCTGCTCGGTGTTTCCGCGGTTCATCATCATCTTGTTCGTGAAGAATTGAGAACCGAGGTGGGTCTGATTCTTGAGACGGGGGAACCTCGGGATGTGCATCATTTTGCCTGCCTGATCGGATATGGAGCAGGGGCCATCAATCCCTATCTGGTGTTTGAGTCTCTAGTGGATATGGAACGGGAGGGATTTTTCCCTGAAACCGTGGACATTGCCACCGCCGAATCCAAGTTTATCAAGGGCGTGAATAAAGGCCTTCTGAAGATTTTTTCGAAAATGGGGATTTCGACCGTTCAATCCTATTGTGGAGCCCAGATTTTCGAGGCCATTGGTCTGAATCGAGACCTTGTCGACCGGTTTTTTACAGGCACCTCCTCACGCATCGAAGGAATCGGCGTTCGGGAAGTCGGGGAAGAAACCTTGCGACGGCATGCGCAGGCTTATCGTCCCGTGGCCGTCCGACAGTTGGATTTTGGAGGAGAAATTCATTATCGCATCCAAGGGGAACACCATAATTGGAATCCTGACGTCATTTACAAACTGCAGCATGCAGCCAGGTTGAATGATGCCAAGACTTACGCGGAATTTGCGGCCTTGGTGAATGAGGAGGATAAGCGGCGATCGACGTTGCGGGGGCTATTCGACTTTAAATTTTCCGGTGATTCCATACCCCTTGAGGAGGTTGAACCGGTCAGTGCTATCGTGAAACGGTTTACCACGGGGGCCATGTCCTTTGGAGCCATCAGCAAAGAAGCTCATGAGACCCTGGCGATCGCCATGAATCGTCTGGGTGCCAAGAGTAATACGGGCGAGGGCGGCGAGGATCCCGAACGGTATATTCCCCTGCCCAATGGAGACTCCAAGAATTCCTATATTAAACAAGTCGCCTCTGCCCGGTTTGGCGTGACGGCCCATTATCTGGTCAATGCCAAAGAACTCCAAATCAAGATGGCCCAGGGAGCCAAACCCGGTGAGGGAGGACAATTGCCGGGTCATAAAGTCGATGAGGCCATTGCCCAGTTGAGATTTTCCACACCGGGAGTGCAATTAATCTCGCCTCCTCCACATCATGATATTTATTCAATTGAGGATCTGGCCCAACTCATTTTCGATCTGAAAAACTCCAACCCCGATGCGGCGGTTTCCGTCAAATTGGTGTCGGAAGTGGGTGTTGGAACGGTTGCGGCGGGTGTCTCCAAAGCCCATGCGGACAAAGTCCTGATTAGCGGGGATTCCGGCGGGACGGGAGCCTCTCCCTTATCCTCTATCAAATACGCGGGTATCCCTTGGGAACTCGGGTTGGCGGAAACCCATCAAACCCTTGTCCTCAATAACCTTCGCGGCCGCATTCGAGTTGAAACAGACGGACAATTGCGGACGGGACGGGATGTGGTCATTGCGGCGCTCCTAGGCGCAGAAGAGTTTGGTTTTTCTACGGCTCCTTTGATCGTGGAGGGTTGTATTATGATGCGGAAATGCCACCTCAATACCTGTCCGGTCGGGGTGGCCACGCAGGATCCCGAATTGCGAAAACGGTACACAGGTAATCCGGACCATGTCGTCAACTATTTTACGTTTATCGCGGAAGAAGTGCGAAACCTTATGGCCAAGTTGGGTTTCCGTACGCTGAATGACATGATCGGGCGGGTGGATAAAATAAAAGTCAAACATGCGGTGGATCATTGGAAGGCCAAGGGCCTGGATTTATCTCCCCTCTTGATAAAACCCGAAGTGGAGGCCACGGTAGCCACGTATTGTCGGGAAGTCCAGGATCATGGCCTGCAAGGGATTTTAGATAATCAATTAGTCGAGCGATGTCAGCCGGCACTGGATCATGGTGAGCCGGTTTCTTTTGAGCTGCCTATTCGCAACATCAATCGGACAACGGGAACCGTGCTCTCCAGCCATGTAGCCAAACGGTATGGAAATGAGGGGTTGCCTCCCGATACGATTCGGATCAAGTTCACCGGATCGGCCGGTCAATCTTTTGGAGCTTTTTTGTCCCGCGGAATTACGCTTACCTTAGAAGGGGAGTCGAACGACTATTTAGGCAAAGGGTTATCCGGAGGAAAAATTATCGTGGTGCCACCTAAAGGGGTGACCTTTAATCCTGAAGAAACCATTTTAATCGGCAATACGTCCCTCTATGGTGCGACACGAGGAGAGGGGTACTTTTATGGGACGGCCGGCGAGCGATTCGGTGTTCGAAATAGTGGCGCCCGTGCGGTCATTGAGGGAACCGGAGACCATGGTTGTGAATACATGACAGGGGGGGTCATCGTCGTCTTGGGGAAGACCGGACGAAATTTTGCGGCCGGGATGTCGGGTGGGGAGGCGTACGTCTTGAACGAGGATGAGCAATTTCCGGTCAGATGCAATATGGGCATGGTGGAGCTTGAGCCGGTTGTGGGGCGTGAAGATAAGCAGACACTCCGGATGTTGATTGAGGCCCATCGAAAATATACGGGGAGCGCAAAGGCGTCAAGAATCTTGGAGGCATGGGAAGTGTTCCTTCCTAAATTCGTCAAAGTGATGCCGGTAGATTATAAGCGTGTCCTCCAGGAACGAAAGGCGGCATTGGCTAAAGCTCATGCTCAAAGGGGTAAAGAGGTGGTGGCCCGTGGCTGATCCGCGTGGGTTTTTAAAGTATAAACGGGAAGGCCCGCAACGGCGTCCCGTGGAGTTACGGGTTAAAGATTGGCAGGAAATGTATGAACCGTTTCCCGACGAAAAACTCAAAGTTCAAGGCGCACGCTGCATGGACTGTGGTGTGCCATTCTGCCAAAGCCCTACCGGTTGTCCGGTCGTGAATCTCATTCCCGAATGGAATGACCTGGTACACCGGGAGCGCTGGAGGGATGCCTTGAAAGCCTTGCATGCCACCAACAATTTTCCCGAATTCACGGGGCGGTTGTGTCCCGCACCGTGTGAGTCAGCCTGTGTCCTGGGGATTAACAGCGATCCCGTTTCCATCAGAGTTATCGAGTGGAATATCATTGATAAGGGGTTTGATGAAGGATGGGTCGAGCCGGTGCTACCTGTCGACTCGTCAGGGAAAAAAGTCGCCATTGTGGGATCGGGGCCCGCTGGATTGGCGGCAGCCCAGCAATTAGCCCGTGCCGGACATCAGGTAACGGTACTGGAGAAAGCTAACCGAATCGGCGGCTTGCTCCGATATGGAATTCCTGATTTTAAAATGGAAAAGTGGGTCTTAGACCGTCGCCTTGATCAAATGCAGAAAGAAGGCGTGACCTTTGAAACGGGAGTCTGTGTCGGTGTGGACCTGGCTATTGAAACCTTGCGTCGGGAATATGACGCGGTTTTGCTGGCCATGGGTGCCGAACAGGCGAGGGAATTATCTGTTCCGGGAAGGGAGCTCAAAGGAGTTCATTTGGCCATGGACTTCCTTACCCAACAGAATAAACGTGTGGCAGGGGATTCCTTGCAGGAGGAGCCTATATCCGCCAAAGGGAAACGGGTGGTGATTATTGGCGGGGGAGACACCGGTTCGGATTGTCTTGGAACAGTCCATCGGCAAGGGTGTACGGAAGTGCATCAATTTGAATTGTTGCCTGAACCGCCGCCTACGCGAGCAGCCTCTACTCCGTGGCCCTTGTGGCCCATGCAGCTGAGAACCTCTCATGCGCATGAGGAAGGATGTGATCGGCAATGGAGCATTTCCACCACCAAATTTACGGGCCGCAACGGACAGGTCGAAAAACTGCATGCGAATCGAGTGAAGTTTGAAAACGGAGCCTTCGCTCCTATTCCCGGCGAAGAGATGGAACTGCCTGTGGATCTGGTTTTCCTAGCCATGGGGTTTGTCGGACCGGTCAAACCAGGATTGTTGGATTCCCTCGGTGTTGAATATGACCCCAGAGGGAATGTGAAGGTTGATGAACATTTCATGACCAATCTGGACGGGGTGTTTGCTGCCGGAGACACTAAGCGGGGCGCTTCCCTCATCGTGTGGGCGATTGCGGAAGGACGGAAAGCGGCGGCAGGTGTCCATCAGTACCTCCAGGCCAATCGTTCCCTCAGTTCTTCTCAACGCTGATTTGACTCCATCTTTTTGGATGGGTGCCTTTACTGTTCCTGCTCGAATATCCAGCTAGGCTCCGCATTGCCAAATCCTCAGAGTTGATGTCGTGACGGACTTTTCCCACGCGTTCCATGCCAGAGCTCGCCGCATCCCGTTTCTCGGAGTTGGACTTTCCGTTGATATATATTCTCCCAATGTCTTGGATCTCTCAGCAGCCTTGAACAGGCATCATCTTTCTGTTGGGTATCTCGAAATATTCCACGCTCATGCTCAGGCCCTTCGGACGGTTCGGGAGCGTCTCCCCGCGATTTCCATGGTCTACCATGCGGAAGGATTGTGGTTTACCCAGCCCAATTGGCATGAGAGTTCCCTGGGAGCCATAAGGCTTGAATCGATTGCCCGAGAGTTAGAGTTGTTGGATGCCTGGTGGATGAATCAGGAATGTGCCTCAAAGGAGATAGCCGGTTTTCCGTTTGGCACGTATGTGCCTCCTTTGTTTACGGAAGAGTCGGCGAGGCTGACAGCCCAACAGGTCTGGAAAGCGCAGGAAATGCTGGACGCACGTCAATGGGGAAAGCAGGCCTCACCCTTGGTATTACTGGAAGTGCCCCCTTTAACCTATTTTGCGGTAGGTGACCTGTCTTATGCGGAGTTTTTTCAACAGGTGACTCATTGGGCTCCTTGTGGATTGGTATTGGATCTTGGACATGTGTGGACGGCTTTTCGATATTCGCGTGCGTGGACCACTCAAACCTTTGAGGATTTTTTCGACGCCTTTCTTGAAGTATTTCCCCTTGAGCGTGTGGTCCAAATTCATATGGCCGGTTTGGCTTGTCATCCCACGGTGACGGTTAACACGAAGCAAAGCTTTGGAGGTGGCTCCCCACTCTGGATTGACTCACATGCGGATCCGATTCCTCAAGAATTGTTTTGGGCATTGGGTAAGGTTCTTCTTGAGGATCGATTGTATCATCTCAAAGGCCTTGCGCTTGAAGTCGACAACAAGGAGATTTCACTGATTTGCCGTGAATTAAAGAGGGTTCAAGAGCAGTTTGGAGGAAATCTCGATCGAATTCGTGACCGGCAATCCGTCGCTTGGGAATGTGCAATAGGGAACGACTGGTTTCAACCAGAAATAGAGGAGGGAAATTCCCTGCTTTTTGACTGTCCGGAATTGGCCAGCCAATATGTTGAGTATGTTTCTCTTTTAAGTGGGGAAACGTCGGAGAAATTAACAGATATGTTGGCGATCTCATCTGAAGTCAAAGAAGGTATTCATGTATATGCCTCTCAGTATCTCTCTCATGAGATTTTATGTTGGGGTGGCGACATCTCTGACATGTTTCCTCGGAGTTGTGAGGCGTTGAAGCGTGATGGCCTGCGCCTTGAACAGTTTCCGGAGTTTTGGTTTGCCAGGCCATGGACGGGCGAGGAATTGGAATATGACTTCTTTTTGATGAAGATTAACCGATTCGTGGAATATATTCGGTTTGTTCTTCCCCAGGGAGTACCTGTGGCTGTTCAAGAAGCCATGGGTTTGAGGGAAGGATACGCCTGGTCTTGTCGGGAAATTGGCTTATCGGAGGAAGTCGCTTGAGGATGTTTTATGAGCCAGGATGCGGATATTTTTCGAGGGGCATGGCGATCTCGGCCATGAAGATTCGTAGAGAACAGCAGATGAAACTTGATAGGAAAAGCGATGGGTGCTCGCAAGGCTGTTATGAATTGCGAGCTTGGGTCCCCATTCCAGTGGCGAGGGATTGATGAATTTCCTGAATGAGTCGAAGCTCAATATCGGCCGATTCTGTCGGTGGAGCGGAAAAGATGTTTCCATTTTTTGAAATTTTTTCAAATTCCGCCCGAACCCATAAGGTCGTATGTTCAGACGGTCCCTTTTCGATCATGACCATATATTGATTGCGAAAACCTGAAAGTTCCAACGAGGGGGGAAGTGTGGTTTTTTTGTCGGTAATAAACACGGCTTTTTGATCCGTTTCCATAGACGAAAGAATCGAATACCCGTTTTTGGTTAGAGTTTCCCCGATGATTTTGGAGACCGCCGTGAAACCAAAGGGCAGTTCCTGTGTTTGTCCGCCAATTTGTTGGATGGTTAAGCTTTTTCGCATCTGGTCACGCTGATTTCTTAACCATTTGGTTTCACCGGCCAATTTTTGATTTTCTTGTTCCAAAGCCTGAATTTTTGCGGCATGCTCCTTCGGAGCGTTAGTCAGTTGGTTTACTGTTCCCTGAACGTCCTTAAGCTTAGCCTCATGATCGTTTTGGGCTTGAAGAAGTTTTGCCTCGTATTCTTCTGCGATTTTTCTGGCCTCGTGGTTGAGCAAGTCAATTTGTTGTTGCATCACCTTGTTGCCGTCTTGAAGGGAATGAACGACCGTCTCTAATTTGGCTACCTGTTTTTTTAGTTGGGTGTTTTCTTCTTGAAAGGGGTTGGCTTCTTGCCCACAGGCGATTAGTGAGCCTGTCAATAGTATTGCGCAAGGGAAAATTTTCCCGCCTATACCTATAGTGGTGAAAAGAGACAAAGCCCTGTTCCTGGTCGAGGTGAAGTGAGACAACTGGAGGTCAGCTCCCTAAGAGGGGAACACAAAAACCACGAAAAAGTCTTTGAAGAGCGGAGTTTGGGTACATTTATTTAAGTATTTTATGCCGATCCTTGTCTTAGAGCAAATTTTTCTTCTGCCGGATTTTTTGTGAAAAAGAATTTTTGAAAAAATCATCGAAGGATGGACGCTACCATGGTACATTCGATGAATCATTGAAACTGAAAAATCGGAGTATGTGATGTCTCAATGGGTTCGAAAAACATTTCCCGTTCCTCCCCTTTCCTGTAATTGTTCAATCCTGGGCGATCTGCAATCAAAAGAAGCCATTGTGGTTGACCCGGGAGGCAGTCCGGAACGAATTCTTGAAGAAGTGGACACATTGGGATTGACTGTCATAGCCATTGTCCATACACATGCCCATTTTGATCACTTTTTGGCCTCCGGCACGATTAAACAAGCGACCGGAGCGCCTCTGTACCTTCATCCTCATGATCGAGATTTGTGGAATATCCTAGAAATTCAGTGTCGAATGTTCGGTGTGCCCTATGTGCCGGCCCCCTCGCCTGATCGAGAAATCCAGGACGGGGAAGATCTGTTGCTGGGACAATTCTCGGGAGTGATTTTGCATACTCCAGGGCATACCCCCGGGTCATCCTCTTTTTATTTTGAACAACCGGGAATCTTATTATCAGGGGATACCTTGTTTCGAGGCGGTATCGGACGTACCGATCTTTGGGGTGGAGATAGTCAGGCTATAAAGCGGTCCATTCGTGAAAAAATCTATACACTACGAGAGAGTACGGTCGTGGTGCCGGGACATGGTTCAGAGTCCTCTGTTGGGTGGGAACGAGAATACAATATGTTTGTGACGGCCTGAGGGGCTCGCTTTCTATGCCTGATGGTAAAATGAAATAGTCATGACCTCTTTAGTCAAGTTTTATCTCCGCTCCGTGAGGGCGAGGTGATTGGAGTGGATGAGGTACTTGAAAAATCAGTGTTCATTCACAGGAAATGAGCGCGAAAGCCCTTAAAAACAAAAAGATTTTAAATTTTACGATAGGTCTACGCCGAACAATCCATCCCTATTCAAAATTCATCCTTGCGTCGGTGAACCTCATGTGCTATAACTGGCCCTCTTAATTTTTGTTGAATAAACAAAAAATCGAAATATTGTTTTGCGTTCTTAGGGAACATCTTCATTATCAACAAGTTTCTCATGAGGAGGTAGGCGATGCACAGAGTGCTTCTATCCGTCCTTTTAAGTGCGGTTCTCATTGCAGTCGGGAGTTCAGCCGCGTTTGCATTGCAATCCGGCGGTGTGGAAATCGGTGACCTGGAAACCGGTTCGGTGGTTGGTCAAAATTTTAGTGCCCTTAACGTGGACTTGGAGTTCACGGCCATGGAGGTAGGTGGGAAAAAGATCTGGTATCCTCCAACTGGAATTCTGCCTTTGACCCGTGAAGGCACAGGAGCAAGATCAGGGCGGCCAGTTTTGATTAAAGTCACCAATGCCATGGATAAAGAACATGGGTTCGATCTTTCCGCGGATTCAGCCTTTGCTGCTCCAACGTCCATGCATGTGAGCATTGTACTGAAGCCGGGAGAAACCAAATATATTGGTATTCCCATCAGCGATTTGACGTACGTGACGACAAACGCTCTTCTGGAATACAAGTGTCAGCTCCATCCTGCGCATCTCGGTGGGCAATTGCTGATTCTCCGATAGTTCTGTTTCTCGCATGAGAGGGACAAAAAAGCCCCATCCTCAAAGAGGATGGGGCTTTTTCTTTTTTTTTTACGTTCTTACACTCCCATAAAGGGGAAACCTTATACTTCTTGATCGTCGTTTGCACAATCCACGTTGGCGTCCAACGGAATCTTTTGCGCTGCGAATAATTTTCCCTGGATAATTAATAATAAAAAACGACTTTCCTCTTCCTGACTATCTGGCACCTTCCTTAACGTGGTGAGAATATCGATAATTATTTCCTGAGGAGACTCGGTTGTTGTTTGGTTAATGACCCAAAAGTAATGGCTACCTTTGGGATATAATTGAGAAACAAAATTTTCGATGGTTGTAGGCACATCAGGTGTGGAAGCCATTCCGGTCCCCGGACTACAAATGATTGATGCGGTTAGGATGAGCATGGGGAGGTAACGCATGAGAATCCTCCAGATTGGTGTGAAAGAATACGGGGGATTACGGGTCTTCTTTTAGTAAAAAATTAGTTGAAATGTTCTGCTGTTAGCTTCATGGTTTGTTTCGGAAATTTTTTCTCTTCCTTAATAAAATATACTTTGAATCGTACATTTGAGCAATGGTAAGGTGAGTGATTTGTCGGGGATGCAATGATTTTGTTATTGAAAAATAAGGACAAATGTGAAGTCACATAGGTAGGTAAACCAAAAAATCGTACTCTCATGCCTGTGCCACTGTGGATTTTTCCTACACAAACCACCCATGGCCAGATGTAGAACTCAGGCTTTATAGGGATTTGCGGCGATAGATAAAATGTTACCGTTTTTGCAATCAAAGGGTGCACCGGATAAAAAACGAATTATTTTTTTAATCGTCATGGCCCTCCTGCTCATTACGGGGGCTCTGATGTTCAATGCACCTGAGCAAACCGAAGTCATTTCCATCGCTTTCCCTAATGGAGGGATGTTGAATGCCGAGGTGGCCGATACTCCAGAGAAATTGCTTTTTGGACTGGCCTTCCGAACAGCTCTTCCTCCTGATGGAGCCATGTTATATATCTTTGATGAATCCGGGCCACATCGGGTATGGACGAAAGAATTTCAATTTCCCGTTGACGTGATCTGGCTGGATGAAAGTAAAGTTGTTGTTCATGTGGTGAAGGATGCAATGCCATGCATGGAGGATCGTTGTCCATGGTATGGCCCTCCGCCTCGTGATGCGCGGTATGTCGTTGAATCCAATGTTGGATTTGTGGATCAGGAACAGGTCAAGGTTGGAGACACGGTGAAATTTATTTTGCATGTCTCCTGACGGTGAAGAGATACCTGAAGATACCAATGGAACCTTCGAAAGCAGAATCTTCCACTGTAATGGCAGGGTTTACGGCTGTCGCAAATTGTGAGGATATCCCACAGGGAGGCGGACGACCCTATAAAATTGCCGGAAAAAGCATTGCTATTTTTCGGGTACAGGATCGTTTTTATGCGATCAATAATATTTGCCCTCATCAAGGGGCATCCTTAGGAAAGGGAAAATTAAAAGGTTACATTGTATCCTGCCCTTTGCATGATCAACAGTTTGATGTGCGCTCCGGGTTTGGACCGGATGGAGGAGGGTATTGTGTCGTCCGGTATGACGTGAAAATTCATGACAAACAGGTGTGGGTGAATCTTCAGCCTAAGGATTGGTTCTCCGGAGAATAGAAAAAATCATACGTCGGTCATTCTATGGGACAACGATTACCTCTTATGCCTTTTAGCGAGAAATGACTATGCCGTTGCAACAATCTATAACCAAAAACATTCAGACTCAAGAATCGGAAACCTTTTGGATTCACCTTTGGGAAGATCGAACGAGAGGAGAACAATGGGTGCCGGCGTATGATTCCCATGTTTTTGCCCTGGTTGAAGATGAATTTCTCCGTACCGTCAGTAACAATGCGGTCGATGCCGGACGTCGTTCCTTTGAGTTTCAGGCCTTAAAAGCGGGAAAGTATCAGTTGGAATTCAGTAAGCGAATGGCCTGGAAATTTACCGCTGAGGACCGCCGGGTATTTGAAATCACCGTGGTTCCTTCCTCGAAAAAAGAGTGAGAAGTCGTGTCAGAAATTGGCTATTTGAATGGGAAATTCTCTCGCTTGGAGGACATTCGTCTTCACCCAGAGGATCGTGGATTCTTATTCGGCGACGGCGTATATGAAGTCATTCGAACCTATGGAGGGAAACCTGCATTTTGGGCTGACCATTATACTAGATTATCAAGAAGTGCAGGTGAAATTGAGATCGCGCTCCCGTTTGGCCGGGAGACGTTTCACGATATTCTTGTGAGCGGAATCCGCCAGTGTGCCCTTTCTGAGGTTAAAATCTACATACAAATCACTAGGGGGGTGGCTCCGCGCGATCATGTCTTTCCATCCCCATGTGAACCCACCGTATTTATGTCTTTTAAAGAGATCGGCAAGTTGCCTTCTTCTATTCAGGATGCAGGGATCTCGGTTGTGACGGTTCCTGATATTCGATGGGGGCGATGCGATATTAAAAGCTTGAATCTCTTACCAAATGTTCTGGCCAAACAGCGGGCAAAGGAAGGTGGCGTTTTCGAGGCCATTTTTATTCGGGAAAATATGGTAATGGAAGGAGCCACCAGTAACCTCTTTATGGTTCAGGATGATACCGTCTGTACCCCTCTGATCAATCATCAGGTGTTGGCGGGAGTAACCCAACAGCATGTCATGCAGTTGATAAGGCATCTGGGGAAGAAAATGGACTCTCGTCCCATTACCCTTCAGGAATTGCTGGCATCGGATGAAGTATTCTTGACCGGAACGACGATCGAAATACTCCCCGTCGTCGTTATCGATGGCTGTCAGATAGGTGAGGGAAGGCCAGGGCTCATGACTCAAAAACTTCAACGAAAATTTGTTTCATTAGTTGGTGGGGAACGTCTCTGAATGCTTTCTTTAAAGTCCTAAGGAACCTGTTGATAAATCTCACTCTCCTCTGGAATTCGGATATACAAAATTAAAATTTACGAAAGTGTTTCGTTTGAAATATCTTCTTACCATCAAAAATATCAATGACATGGGGTATTTTGCGACACAAAATTTCTGGACAAGGAAATAGCGATAGAACTAGTATTGGACTTCTCTGTTGGACTTGACAGACCATGGGTATTTGAGTACCTTTGGGGTCCCCGGGAACGGGGCTGTTTGTCTATTTTTTATGACCATTACACCTATCGATTTAATTAAGGGTTTCAGCTCAATCTATTTTTCAAGGAGGCCGGTCCATGTTTTATGTCAACGAGCAAAATAGATTAACAAGTATGTCTGCGGTGGTTTTAGCAGGGGTGCTTGGTCTGTTTTCCTTTGGGACAGCTTCGGCAGAGGAGTCCCAAGCGCTACAGCATTCAGGACACCAAATGGGGATGTCTCATCAGGATAATCCAGGATGGGCAGAACGATTGAAGGGCCAAACCATTGTTGAGGATTCCATGGAAGGCCGGGCAGAACGGGCCGCTCTGGTTGAGCAACAGCACAACCGGTTAATGGAGCAAATGCAAAAGGACATGGAACGGAACGGTGAGAATACCGGCATGTTCAACTCCATGTCCATGATCCATCAATATGGCGGAGGTCCGGGAAATGGACTTCTATCCAGTAATACCGGTGTCGAACCCGTTTCCATGACCGGTGGGCTATGTCCCAAGACTGCTCCGGTAAGGTCTTATGATATTTCGGCCATCAATGTCGAAATTACCCTGAATCAATGGCTGGATTATTACCCCGGTTATATGTATGTGCTGACCGACCAAATTGAAAACGTCCGGGAAGAAGAAGCCAAAAATGCGGAAGCCCGTGAAAAAGAAGGCCATGGCGATCCTGGTGCAGTCACCAATGGTATTCAAGGGCAGTACATTCAGCCACTGGTCATCCGGGGAAATCAGGGAGATTGCGTAAAAATCACGCTTCAAAACCAATTGGAGTTCGGCGAAGAAGTCAGTTTACATATCAACGGATCGGATATGGTGATGAGCAAAACAGGTCAGCCTGCACTCAGCACCAACCCCGATTCGGTCGCTGAAGAAGGCCAGTCCGTTGAGATGGAGTGGTATATCCACCCTGAAACACAGGAAGGGGGGCGTCAGTTCCATACCTACAGTAATGATCGCGAACTCACGGTCATGGGGTTGTTCGGAGTATTCGTCGTGGAACCTCGAGGGTCGGAATATTTTGAGCCATTGGGAGAAGGTACCGCCACAGAAGCGAAAAGTGGATGGCAGGTGATGATTGAAAACGGAACCGGCCCTGATTTTAGAGAATTTGTCCTTATTTATCACGAAGTTGGGGACGAAGCCTTTCGTCCCGTCAATAAGCATGGGGACTTTTTACCTCAACGGGATCCCTTGACGGATACCTATCGTCCGGGTGCCAGGGCATTAAATTATCGAAGCGAGCCGTTCGGCATTAACAATATGCATGTCCAGCATGAATACTTCGGGTTTGAAGATGAATCCATGGGGTACAGTTCCTATGCTTTTGGCGATGCGGCCCCAACCATTCCACGGAGTTATCTGGGAGATCCGGCCAAATTCCGATTGGTACATGGGGGATCTGAAGTGTTCCACTCGCATCATCCGCATGGGGGGTCTATCCGGTGGCAAAGAAGTCCGCAAGCCACACAGGAGGAACTTTGGACCAATGGTCAAAATGGTCCGATGAAGTATCCGTGATCCGGACAAAATCTGATCGGGTCGACGTGGAAGTCATCGGGCCGGCCGAAGCGTTGGACCTGGAAACGGAGTGCGGATCGGGTTTGTGTCAATGGTTGGCCGGAGATTTCCTGTTTCACTGCCATGTTGCTCATCACTATGTATCTGGGATGTGGGGCTATTGGCGGGTCTACAACACCCTTCAGGTTCCCGGATTTAAAAATGACGTGATGTTGCCCTTGAGAGAATTACCTGACCGGTTGGGACGGATACACAAGCCTGTGACATCTGATCAACTAGTCGGAACGACGGTCAGCTGGTTCGGGACCAATTTCAAAATTGTCGATAAAGGGAAAAGTGACTGGAAGGCGGATCCTGCTGTCGTCAACATCAAGGATTGGGTTGAGATGCAAGTCACCAACCAAGGAAAGCCGGGCAATACGGATGATGAGTTGGGGCAATTGAAGAGTTACGATGCTACGGTCGTGGACTGGATTTGGGACGGGACCAAAGCCATGAGCGAACGTGAGCCCACAATCGGAGAAAATCCAAAGTATCATCCTGAGTGGCAGGGGTACACGCCAGGGAAGCGTCGTCCTATTTGGTTTGAACCGAAAACCGGAAAAGTCGCTTGGCCGTGGCTGACACCCCATTTCGGAAAACGATCGCCATTTTCAAACGATCGCAATCCGGCACCATGGTTGGAGCCGATCCATTTAAATCCTGATGGTACGAGGTCGGTTGAACCGGCTAAGCCTGGGGAAAACGGTCGGTGGAGCTTGTGTCCTGATCGAGCCGGGTCGCAGGTTTATAATACTCACTTTATTTCCTTGCCCGTAGAGTTGGCTCCTGCGAAGGGAGACCAACAGGCTATTGTGGATCCAAATGGGCTTTTGTTTGTGGCGCATGAAGAAGAAGAAGCTATCAGAAGCGATAACAATAAAAAATTTCCAATGGTGGCTCGTGCGAATATTTATGACTGCATCGATTGGATGTTGACATCGGAATGGTTGGATGACGATATCACGAATTTCCAATCATCGAAAATCAACACACATTTCCATTTCTTTCAATTCGACAATCAAGCGTCCGATGGCGTGATTTCAGGGTTTTCCTATGATCAATCCATCCGGCCGTTTACTCAATTTGAAAAGAAATCGGATAAAGGGCTTCCCGTCCCCATGAACGCGAAGTTCACCAAGGCGGCCAAGAAAGGGGATAAAACGATTCATGTGACCAATGCCCATCAATATCATGTTGGTATTCCCATCCTTGTCGGGGCCGACAATGTCAAGGGCAAAGAAGTCAGGCGAATCGTGGCTATTGGGGGATCCGGGGCTTCTTCCGGCGGATCTGCAGCTGGCAATTATACTGTGGTGGCTGGTGATTCTATTGGAAAGATTGCTCAATCATTTGGTATCACCATCGGTGAATTAGCCGACCTGAATGGATTGTCTAATCCTAATATGATCGTGGTTGGCCAGAAAATTAAGGTTCCCGGTCAGAGTGCGGCTCCATCGGAAGGTTCTGGCGGTGGAGGAGAAACGCTCACCTTTGCTCAACCCTTACAGCATGACCATCCGGTGGGTGATATTGTGACAGTTGAATACGCCCGCCAACGGTTCTGGGTGGATTCTGACGTGGGCAGCACATTTTTCCACGATCATGCGTTCGGTGGAACCACCTGGCCGCATGGAGCCGTGGGGACCATGATCGCCGAACCCTTCGGTTCTACCTGGCATGACCCGGTAACGGGTAAACGTATTCGTACCGGCCCCGTTGCGGATATTCGTACCGTTGAACGAGTCGGACATGATGTGGCCGGAAGCTTCCGTGAGTTGATGGTCCATGTCATGGACACGGTGCCGCACACCGTGAATATTGTGACGGCCGGTAACCCTCCTGGCCAACCTATTGATGTGGCGTTGGAGGCTGGTAGAACGGTGTCGTTCATCATGCCGCCCAACGACAAAATCAAAATGACTCCCATGCCGTTCCTCAACGGCGGAACGCATACAACGGGAGGGGCGTTGAACTTCCGGGCAGAACCGTTTGCCCAACGGTTGGCAAATAATCCTGATCCATCAAAAATCTTCAGTAGTAGCGTGCATGGTGATCCGAGCACCGCCATGTTGCGAGCTTATCTGGGAGATGCAGTGGTCTTTAGATTAGTGGATGTCACGATGAATGAAAGCAACGTCTTCACGGTTTCCGGGCATACGTTCTGGACCGAGCGGTATGCTCATGATGCCAACCGGAAGAATTCCATCCATATTGGAATTGCCGAACGGTACGACCTGGTAGTGGCCGAAGCTGGAGGCCCGCGCCATCAACCCGGTGATTACATGTTCTTTAATGGCCGAAGTTCCAAGTTCTCCGAGGGGTCTTGGGGTATTCTGCGGGTTCTGGAAAAGCCGGTAGATGATCTCCAACCCCTTCCGAACAAAGCCTATGGCCGGGAAGGTATTCCGGAGAAACTGCCGGTTTGTCCTCAAGATGCTCCGGTAAAGGCATTTAATGTTGTGTCAATGGATCATCCGGGGATGAGCTTTAATTCGAATGCCCCTGAAGCCATCGAAGTCGATTTCGAACGAAAAATAGAATTACGAAACCCGGATGCCAAGATTTATGTCTTGGAAGATGAGGTGACAAAGGTAGCCGGTGATGTGCAACCCATGCCTTTGACCATTCGGGCTAATGTGGGCGATTGTTTGCAAGTGAAGCTCACGAACAAAATGAAAGAAAGTCGAGCCTCATTCTCGGCGTTCGGGTTGGCTTTTGATCCGAATGATTCTCAGGGAGTTAATCTGGGAAAAAATACCAATGAACAAACGGTGGCTCCTGGTGAATCAAAGACCTATACCTTCTATGCCGATCCGTTCATTGGGGAAACCCAATCCCTGGTCTGGGATTTCGGAAACGTGGCGATGAATCCACGGAACGGCTTGTTCGGTGCCATCATCATCGGACCTAAAGGGTCTACTTATCGTGATCCTAAAACCGGTGAGGATATTTCGCTTAAAAATAGCTGGGTGGCCGACGTTATGATCGACCACAGCATTCAAGGGAATGAAAATCGAGCCAACTACCGTGATGTGTCTCTCTTTTTCCAAGACGAAGATAATATCATTGGTACCAGCTTCATGCCCTATGTCCAGAATGTGGCTGGATTGACCGGGATTAATTACCGTGCCGAACCTTACCCTTACCGGGAGGAGGCCGGTTGTTCGTTAGGTCGGATTTTCCAGCCCTGTGAAGTGGATAACCCAGCTGATCCTGCTACGCCGGTAGTTGAGGCTCATGCAGGAGACCAAGTTCGGATTCATGTCTTTGGGGCCAGCAGTGAACAAAATAGCATGTTTACCGTGGAAAAACATGAATGGCCAATCGAACCCTTTATGCCTGGTGCAGACATGATTAGCACCGTAGAGTTTGCCGGTTCGGAAACCATAGATGTTTTTCTACCGTCTGCCGGAGGAAAGTGGGCATTGCCAGGCGATTATGTCTACGGGAATGGCCGATTGCCTTATTCACAATCCGGTCAATGGGGCTTGTTGAGAGTGCTGCCGAAAACGGATCAGCGAATTCTTCCTTTGGAAGGGGAAATATCTTCTTCCAAGCAGGCTGCGTTGGACCATTTTTCTGGTGAGCCGCGGATCATTCCGACTGTCGCCAAATAAGACTCGGAAACGGGTCTCAGGTCTGACATGAACGGGGAAGCCGAGGTTCGGCTTCCCCGTTTTTATTGGAATGAAGCAAGAGTCCGGAAACACGATTTTTGTCTGGAAATGCTTTTAAAATTGGATGAATGGGGTCAAATCCCCAATTCCGAGTTCTAGCGGCAAACATGATATAGTGAAATTCATAAAAATCTGCTTTATGTGTTCCCATTCATTTTTCTTGATTTGTGTAAGGAGGGTGCCTGTAATGATCGGAAGGGTTGCATTCATTGTTTGTCTATTCATGGCATTAAGCCATCCTGCCTGGTCTTATCAAGAAATCGAGGTGCGGAATGGAGGAACGATTACAGGTCAGGTCACCATTGCAGGCGAAAAGCCGAGGCCCATGGCCTTCAATCTGGTGACTATTCCTGACGCGGTGTATTGCGGAAGAATTTCTACGGGAACCGGATGGCGAATTGTGGAAGATTTTATTATTGGAGCCAAGGGCGAATTGAAAGATGCGGTGGTGATGTTAAAAAATATCGAGAAAGGCAAGACTTTTACATTGCCGGATGTCAGGATCGATGCCCTCGATTGCGATTTTTTGCCGTTTGTGAATGTGCTTCGAGACAAGGATGAAATCACCGTGGTGAATATGGACCCCGTGGAACATGATATTCAAGGGTATGAAACGGCCCGGGTTCGAGGGGCACGAGTATTATTTAACCGTCCCCTGCCGATGAACCCGTTTCATAAGGTCGTGGGTTTATTAGGGAAGAATGCCCACACCCATCTGCCCGGAGAACCCATGGTGGAACAAATCCACTTGCAGAAGGAACGAAACATTTTTGTCATGCAATGCGGATTTCACCCGTATATGTTTTCCTGGGGATTGGTATTGAATAATCCCTATTATTCGATCACCAAAGAAGATGGATTATTTGAAATCGGTGGGATTCCACCAGGTGAATATCAATTGACGGTTTGGCATCCCGGTATGAAGACCTATTTGGAAAAGAATGTCACGGTAGAAGCCGGGAAAAATTTTACCGTGAACTTTCAATATGAAGCGCCGACGGGACGTCGAAGCGTTCATGAAATGCATGATAATCCTCATTTCGGTATGGAGTTATTGGGCGAAGGGGTCGAAATCGTTCCCACGCTCCGAAAGCAACTTCCCTAGGGGTTCATTATGAAAAAACGCTTGTCTATTTGGATAGTCTGTTTGTTTATGATCATTGGGTTCCCGTGGTGTGGACTGGCCTATGAGGTGGTGGATGTGGTTGATGGAGGGATGCTGAAAGGGCATGTCCATTTGGTTGGAGAGGTTCCTCCTCCCAAGGCCTATAATCTCATTACGTTCCCTGATCCGGAATATTGCGGTCGAATTTCTGATGGGAAAGGCTGGCGCCTGTTAAAAGATTTTCAGGTGAATGAGGAAAACCGTATTGAAGGGGTGGTCATTGTGATTGAAGAGGTGAAAGCGGGAAAGCCGTTTTTCCTGTCCATTCCCAAAGTGGAGGCCAAAGATTGTCAATTCCATCCCTTTACCACGGTTGTCAGAAATGAACATGGGATCGAAGTGGTGAATATGGATCCGGTCATGCATGATATTCAAGCCTATGAAACGTCCATTGCTCAAGGTACACGGGTCTTGTTTAATTCTCCTCTCCCGTTTAACGAACGGCACGAGCGGGGAAATTTGATGGCCCAGCATCAGCATTTGCCGGGAAGATCGATGGTGCAGCAATTTCAGCTCAACAAAGGTCGAAAAACCTTTGTCATGCAATGCGGCTTCCATGCGTACATGGAAAGCTGGGCTATGGCAGTCGATAATCCGTATTTTGCATTGACCGACCAAGATGGAGCCTTTGAAATTACGGGAATTCCACCGGGAACCTATCAGGTGAGGGCCTGGCATCCGAGTGTGAAAAAAGATCATGTCCAAACTGTGACCATTCAGCCTCGCCAAACAACCGAAGCCTCTTTTCACATGACTTCTCCGAAGGAGCGATGGACGGCTCATACGATCCAGCGACCTCCACGGTTCACTCCCGCAGCCTTGGGGAGGCCGATTGAAATCGAGCCGCTACTTGAACGCCAAAGGCCATGAGGTGGTTTTTCGCTTGGCTGATCGACCTGGGTCATTCCTATCATAACGGTTTTGGTCTTGCCGCATCGCTGTGCGGATTCCTCCTGGTGTGCGGGGTATCGCACGGATACGGCCAACAGCTTCGCGTGGCACAGGATGAACCGCGTGAATTTTCCGCCAGACTCATATGGAAAACGGGCGGGCACGTTTCCAAAGCTCAGTTATTCGTCAAACATGACCGGTATCGTATCGAGCATTTTGGCGGGATCCGGACGGATTTGGGATATGCCGGTGTGACGATCGTTCGGCTGGATGAGCAGAAAGTCTGGTATGTGCTCTCCCAACGTCGTATGGTGATTAGTGTTCCGTTAACCGCCGAATATATCTTGCCGTTATCGGTCGCATTAGAGGGAGAACAAAAACGGACATTGATTGGCGAGGGGCAGGTAGAAGATCGCCCAGCCTTGCTGTACGAGGTGTCGGTTCGCAATCGATTCGTGGGAGCCGAACGGTATTATCAATGGGTCGATCCTGAACGAGACGTCCTGTGGAAGTTGATGAGCCAGGATCGGGATTGGTTTATTGAATATCAACATGTGGTAATTTCTCCTCAACCCGACTTTTACTTCGAACCGCCGTTGGGATATCGGGTTATTGAAGCGCAAAATATGCCGATGCCTAAGGGATAAAAGATGAACAGACTCTGCCGAACACGAATAATGAGGAGAATAGTGCTTGGATTGTTGATGAACCTGATGGCCGGGTGGGCCATCGATGGAGGTCTGCCTGAAGCGGTGGCGGGATCAGGAGAGTCGATTGAAGCGGTGCGGAACGCGTTTGAGGAAGGACAGTACCCCAAGGTGATCGAATTAGCCGGACCATTTCTCAAGGGGAATTCTTCTTCGCCACAGGTCCAACAGTGGCATCTTCTGGCATTAGCCCACACGGGAAAAACCATTGAAGCCCTGGATGCGTATGAAAAGCTGACCAAGGCCAATCAGCGGGAAGACGAAGTGTTATTGAAGCAAATGGCTATTGCCAGCATTTTGCCTTTACGATCAGATATGAGGGAGCAGATGCGAGGAGCGGCCTATACGGCGCTCCGGGAGATCGAATCGGTAGAAACCATGCGGTTTCTGGAGGAAGGCTTACGAGATCAATCTGGAATGATTCGAGCCTTGGTGGCGGAGGGGATGGGCCATGAGGTATCCGGTCGTCAATCAAAACTATTTCATGAAGCGTTGAAAGATGGAGCGGCACTGGTTCGTGCAAATGTGTTGGAAGGGTTGGCTCAATCGGGTGAACCTGCGGTGGCTTCCACCATTTCTCCTTTTCTCAACGATGACCAACTTATGGTGCAAATTTCGGCCGCCAAAGCACTGTTTGAGTTGGGGCAATCACAATATTGGCAACGTCTGGAGAAAGGCGTATTGAGCCAGGATGGGTATGAACGGGGAGCATCCATTCGTGCCTTGGGAGAATTGGGCGATCCCCGTGCTGTGCCCATTCTCGAGAAGACTCTCAAAGACTCCCAACCGTCTATTCGGGCTGCGGCCGTATCGGCTCTTGGAAAACTTAAAACCCCTGAAGCGCTGAAAGCCGTGAAGGGAGCTATGTTCGATCGTATTCCGGCGGTCAGGAGCGTGGCGGCTTTTAGCTTGGGGAACTTTCCTCCCCAAGAAGTCCTGACGGTTCTGACTTCGGCGTTGCATGACTCCAATGTCGGGGTGCAAACGGCAGCGGTGGCCTCACTCCTGCGAATTGGTGCCCCGTTTTCGACGGTGGCCCAAACCGTCGAACGTCTCATGCAGGATCAGAATCCCGCAGCACGGTCCGGAGTGGCCAAAGCTCTTGGACATGGAACGGATCAGGAGGTGATCGTTCTCTTGAATCTGCTTATTCAAGATCCCACACCGCGTCCGCGGATTACGGCGGCTCGATCCTTGGGACGGATCGGTCATCGAAACTCTTTGGGTGTGTTAAAACGAACGTTGCGGGATTCCGACGAGGCCGTGCGGGCCACAGCGGCAGCCGCGATCGTCAGGATCCTGGACACTCCAATGGGGGCCTGATTCTTCGTGTTCGGTGGAGGCACCCTGGGTGGTTCTGTCCTCGATGACATCTGATAGGCAGTTCATGCCAAGAAGCCAGGTTATGCGGAATTGGACAATGACATGGTGTCTGGTCTTGTGGGTGTGTGTGCCTTCTGCCACTTCTCGCGAACTATCGGATTCTTCGAATTTCATCCATTGGCACGAGTGGGGAGAGTCTGCGTTCCAAAAAGCGCAGACAGAAGATAAACTCATTCTGCTGGATTTAACAGCCGTGTGGTGCCATGCCTGTCATGTCATGGATGAGACCACGTATGTCGAGCCTGATATTGTCACCATCCTGAATGCCTCCGTGGTTCCCGTCAGAGTGGATACCGATCGACATCCCGATCTTGAGGCCCGTTATCGAGCCGGAGGCTGGCCCACCACCAATATATTATTGCCAACGGGAGAGATCCTCTTCCAGGCGAATGCGATGACCCCCAGTGAATTGAAAGACCTCCTGAACGAAATGATCCAGTTGTACGATCAAGATAAAACCGATCTCCGGAAACAAGCCCAGGTACTTTGGAATAGGGTTCAGCAATCCTTAGAGTCTGATTATGCCGAACAGGTGATTTCCCGGGACATGGTGGATCACGCTGTGGCGTTTATGAAAAATCAGTTTGATGCCGAACATGGAGGGTTTCGGAAAGCCCCCAAGTTTTTTGAGCCCGAGGCGGTTTCTCTCGCGTTGGCCATGGGATTTGTCAACAGGGATGTGGAATTGACCACGATGGGACTGCACACGTTGGATCGGCAACAGGCTTTGCTTGATCCCGTGTGGGGAGGGTTTTACCGGTATGCGGAACAGGCCGATTGGACCGCTCCGCACTATGAAAAGATGCTGACCATTCAAGCCCGGAATCTTCATAATTATCTTGAGGCCTTTCAACTTACACAAAACCCTTCTTATCGTTCCATCGCCGATACCATCGTCAATTATGTCTGGGATTTTCTCACCGACCACACCCATGCACAGTTTTGGGAAAGTCAGGATGCAGATCTTCGTTCCTCGGATGGTACGACGCTTCTTGCCGGGTCCGAGTATTTCGCTCTTACTGTCGAAGAACGCAACACAAAAGGACAACCTCGTATTGATCGACGGGTATTCACGGGAAGCAATGCCGGAATGGCCGAAGTCTTTCTAGAAGCCTCCTGGATCTTAAGAAGGCCGGAACTTCGTGAATTAGCCATACAAGTAATCAAGAAGCTGGATGAGGAACGATGGAATGCAGGCCAGGGGCTCCTGCATGTTTCACGGGGGGAAGAGGTCGCGGTGACGGGTCTTTTGTCTGATCACATGCAGTTGGGTCGAGCCCTGGTCGCGGCCTTTCAATCCACCGGAGAGAGATCGTTCCTCAACCGGTCAGAGCAACTTGCGGCGAACACCCGGGATTTGTTGGAAGATTCTCAGTCGGGAGGGTTTTTTGATCGTGTCCCGAATCAGCAGGGATTGGGCTTGTTAAAAATGCCCATCAAGTCAGCCCTGGAGAATCTGCACACGGCTCTCTGGTATCTGGATTTGTTTCACCTCACACAAAGGCATGATTATCAAATGACCGTTCAACGAACCATTGGTGCGGTCATCTCGGCCAACCACCCGGTTCCCATTGCGTTGATGGGGAAGACGGTGGATCGATGGTATCGAGGAAGTGTGCATGTGGCGGTAGTGGGCGTACCGGATCATCCAAGCTCCTTAGCGCTTATGGAAGAAGGACATCGGTTCTATTACCCTGGAAAGCTTCTCCGACAATTCAATCCCGAGCAGGAACCTCCTCGATGGGGCGAGATTTCTTTTCCCTACCATGGGCAACCTGTGGCTTTTGCGTGTACCGATCGGTTGTGTTCTCCGCCGGTGGCTTCTCCCAAAGATCTCCATGCGAGCATTTTGAATGTGGTAGGCCAAAAATGAAGAGAGGTAAAATACTCCATTCGCAAAGCAAGAGTTTTTGAGCCCCATAAATATAAATAGAGACATTTATTCGGAAAATTTGCCAAATTGAACCTGCATGCCCTGAAAGGCCTAAGGGGTATAATCCAAAGGGCCTAGTTTTCGAATGTTTTCTTGACACGTTTTTTTTATTCCTGATATATACGGAAGTGGTTAGGATAATTCATTCAGGTCAAAGCCTTTTGCCCTATTCTGGCCGGGGTGCAGGTAAAAGGTTGGTTGTCCAAAACCCCAAATTCATTTTCCCTCGTCAACTCAACCTTTTTTCTTAAACTAGGAGGAAGCATCATGAGGAATCGTCAGTCCCTTACTATGTCCCTGGTGGTCAGCGCCATGTTGTTGGCCGCTCCCCTTATGGCTCAAGCCGGCGGAACGATCAAAGGAAAAGTCACGTTCAGCGGAAAAGTACCCGAGCCGAAAGAATTTGCTTTTAAGAAATTTCCGAATACCGAATTCTGTAAAAAGAATCCCAGCAAAAGTGCGGATGGGGAGACACGGTTGTTGAAGGAAGTAGAAGTGGATGGCAGCAAGGGCTTGAAAAATGCCGTGGTATCAGTGACCGGCATTGAAGATAAGGCGTTTTTAGATGCGGCCGATAAAACCGCCCCTCAAAACGTGGTGGCTGAATTATGCGAGTTCCTTCCGTATACCGGTATTGCCGTCAGCAAGGGAATGTTTCATGTCGAAAATCACGATGCCGATCCTGACGATCCGAAATCTGCAGAAGGGGTGTTGCACAATCCTCATAGCTTTGACCAATTAGGTGCCAAGTCGAGCACTGAGTTCAACATCGGTTTGGCGAAAAAAGGCGATAGCCTCGATAAGCCGGTGAAGTTGAAGATGTCCAAGAAGGGCAGTGTGTTACGGTTACAATGCGACCAGCATGAATTTATGCAAGGCTGGTATTTGCCGGTGACCAATCCGCACTATGGAACGACCGGTGCCGATGGACCGTTTGAGATCAAGGATGTGCCTGCCGGTAAACACAAAGTGGTAGCCTGGCATCCCATTGCCGGGAAAGTGGAAGCCGATGTGGAAGTGAAAGATGGCGGATCGGTCGACGCCAATTTCGATATTAAATCATTCGGCTTTCGAAATTGTTCTACGCAAGGGCAACGAGATTTGTCTTGTTGCCCTTGTTTTTTTACGGCCCTCCAATTCCCTTGCCTTTGAAGAACGCCCCCCGTTAAGATCGATCACGGTCAATGATGTTGTTGAAATTTGAGGCTCCATGTGTCACGTGAGTTATCCCTCGCTGATATTTTCCAGATAGGGTATTACTGGGAAACTAAAATTCTTCTCACTGCGGTTTCACTCGATATTTTTTCCGTTTTTCAGGGGCAATCCCAGACCGTGAATCAGGTTGCGGAGCAACGTGCATTAAATCCGCGCGCATTGGAATGGGTCATGAATGCCCTGGTGGCAATGCGAGTGTTGAACAAATCCGACAAGGAATATTCCAATACTCCTGTGGCTGAGAAGTATTTAGTCAAAGGTGCATCTGAATATGTGGGACATTTGTTGCTCTTGCATGATTCCGAATGGAATCATTGGGGGAAACTGGAGGACACGGTTCGGACGGGCCGATCTCCGGTGTCTCAGCATGTCTTTGAGACTCAACCGGAATTAGGTGCGCATGTTCTGACCGTTCTTGATCGAATTGGACGAGGCAGTGGGGTCGGGTTGGCTCAACGGCTACAATTGCAGGGGGCCAAACGGATGTTGGATGTCGGAGGGGGGGCCGGAACCAATGCCATTGCCTTTTGTCGGGCCTATCCGGATTTAACCGCCACGGTATTTGACCTTCCCCAAACGCTAAAGGTTACCAAGACGTATGTTGAGGAAGCCGGGATGAGCGGTCGTATTACCTTGCAACCCGGAAATTTTCATCAGGATCCTTTTGAGGGGTCCTATGATGTGGCGTTGATGTCCGACATTCTTCATTATCAGGATGGTCGGACGAATGCTGCTTTGGTTGAAAAGGTCTATCAGCATCTGGGCCATGAAGGCCGGCTGATTATTAAGGACCGGTTTTTGGATCCCAGCAGAACGAGTCCGGCCTGGACGACGGCATTTGCCGTGCATATTTTGGTGAATACCGAGCAGGGGCAGTGTTTTACGATTGAAGAAACCCGGCAGTGGATGGAACAGGCGGGGTTTCGGACAATGGAAGAGCTGGAACCTTGCGCAATGGTTCAGGGCACAAAATAGAAAAAGGAAGAGGACAATATGGCAGAAATGGCAGAATATTTACGGACACCGGGATTTTTTGGAACCCATGCGACCATGGGGGCGGATGTCAGCCAATTCATGGCCACGTTTTTTACTCTCTTGTTTGTGGTGGGATGGATACAGGCACGCCAGAAAAAGGCCAATCACCATCATTGGTTGATGCTCGGAGGGATGGTGGCCATGTTGGGGTTTTTTACCAGCTATTACTTGTTCCGGAATCTGGGAGTCCTGGCTTTTGAGGGAAAAGAAGGTTTTGGCGGGCCACAATCCTTATATGAAAACGTATTCGTTCCATTGTTGACGGTACATATTTTGTTAGTTGTGATCGGCCTGGTTATGGCCATCTACATGATCGTGCTGGGGTTCCGTTCCCAAACATTTCTGGAAGGCCGACGGGTCTTAAAAGATGCGATCCTACAAACATCGGGGCGGCGTATTGCCGTCATACTCGGAAGTATAACCGGGGTCGTTATGTTGTTCTTTTTATCCAGGGTCATGGCATCCGGGTTTTCCATGGGAAAAATGAGTGTCTATCTTGGCTTGATTATCCTAATCGCCATTGTGTTTGGAATTGAAATTTCCATCCAGCGTATCTGGCCGAATGGAGCCAGAAGGCACCGTGTCCTGGGCATGTTTACCATGGTGATTTATTGTGTGCTGTTTGTGACGGGAACGGTGACCTACACCATGCTCTATATCATGTATCCCGGAAAAATCGGGTAAGGCGATGTTGGCATGCCCTTGCGGACAGACCATGACGCCTGGTCTTATTGAAGAAATGACTGATGACCAGTTATGGGGGATCTGGGAATGCACTGTCTGCGGAGCTCAGATCGGCGGAGAGGGATCTCCCCAGGACTTTGATGGGTTCGTTCGGGAAATCACCTGGACCGATGAAGCGCTTTATCAATTAGATCGTCTGCCGCCCTATCTGGAACCGTTGGTTCGTGACGAGGTCGTTTCCTTTACCCGGCAACGGCATCAATGGGTTGTGACCCACGCGCGAATGATTTCATCTCAACATAAAGGAATTGTGGTCTGGAATCCGGAAGCTCAGAAACGTTTAGCCAATATCCCTGCTCCAGTTCGAGCGATGGCCAAGGTTGAATTGGAGCGGACAGCCATCGATCGGAATTTACCCGAAGTCACCGTTTCGCTGATGGAAGAATTAAAGGCCCGGTATTTTGGGTTGGGGGCCGGACGGTCTTAAGTTGTTCCGTCTAAACCCCTTAAGAAAAGGCTACAGAAAACGAACCGACCTATGCTACATCGTCTATCCTTACGAGTGCTCCCGCAGTTAAATGCCTTGGTCACGGCTCCTCCTGTTCGGAAGAGGAAGCGATGGGTGATGTTGGCGCCCGGATTAGTGGCGTTCGGTATCTATCATCTGCTCAAACCAGTCCTTCCCTTTTCGAATCTCTTCGTGTTGTTGCTGTTCAGTGGGACGATTTCGGCCATTACGGCAGTTTGGGCATTTCGACAGGGATGGGGAATGTCCCTCAAGGATTCATTCCAACAGCATGGAAGGAGATTTTGGTCTTGGCTGGTCGGATGGGTGGGAATGGCCTATGGCATGCAATTGTCTCTTCTGGTTCTCTCGCTCCTTCAAATTTTTGTGAATTACGATTTCCTACTTCACCCCGAAGGGCCAGCCATGATGGCCATAATCATTGCCTGTACCTCCGTGACGCGTGATGCGTTTGAGATCGGCTATGTTCAGCGGATGACTCGCGATGGCGTCCCTGTCCCCACCTTTCCTGATGGCAAAGCCTTTCGGCAATGGATGGCACAGGATCTGAGTAAAGTCGCCATATGGGGAGTGGCGGCTTTCCTGCTCAGCGTGATCGGATCCTGGGGAATTTGGAATATGGCGCCATCCGAGTGGCAGCCGATCATTCAATCCATGGGTGTCCCGTTTCTTGTGGCGACTGTGGGCTTGGTAGCTTTTCTTGACGGCCAGGGTCAATTGTTCAAAACCTCTGAAGGGTCAGGCCGATCCATCAGTTGGCTCAGTGGTTTATGGTTTTGGGTATGGCCATCTTTTACGTTTGCGGCCACGTACTTTTTGGTAGTCTGGGGAGTTCTGGCGTTTGTTTTTGGGGTGTCCGGGGTTTCGACATTGAACTTTATGGGAATGGCTGCGGTCACTGGAATTTTGATGACCACCTATACTTTGTATCTGGGATGGCGGAAATCGTATGAAGAGAAGACGCTGGCCATTCCCGAATCGGTCCAGCGCTGTCCGTTCGTTATGGGGATTCTGCAAAATTCAAAAAACTTTATGGCCTCAAAGTCTCTGGTTGATTTGAAGGCCAATCACACGCAATCAGTGAATTGAACTATGATACCTATGAAAACATGGCAGGTCGCAGGGTTCCTGAGTCTCATTGGATTCTTGTTGGTGGGTGTGGCCTGGGGAAGCGGTAATGGTCCTGCCGTATCCCCATTAGCAGGAACGCCTGGAACAGATATCTATTATCAGACTCCAGGATCGATTCAGGGTTTGTCGGCCAAGGCACTTACCCCGGAATACTCGGATGTTCCCTTCCTGAATAATCGCTTGGTGGTCTGGTTCGTGACTCAGCAGCATACGTATTTTGGTGGGTTCGTTCTGGCCTTGCCGCTGTTCAGTTTATTGTTGGAATTCATCGGAATGACACGGAGGAACCAGAATGCCAGGCGCCAGTATGATGGGCTGGCGCATGATATTTTACGTGTCGCCCTAGTGGCCCTTTCCATCACGGCATTATTGGGTGCCTTTATGTTAGTGGTGTTCATCACGCTGTATCCGACATTTATGCAATATATGGGCGGCACCTTTAAGGCGGCGATGCCCGTGTATGCCACGGTATTTGTGGGAGAAGCCTTTTTCCTGGCGCTCTATTACTATTCGTGGAATCGCTTGAGGGGCGGAATCTCCAAATGGATACATATGGCGATAGGCGTCGTCTCCAACGGAATCGGGGTAATCCTCTTGTTAATGGCCAATGCCTGGGCTTCCTTTATGATGGCTCCGTCTGGAGTCGATTCCGATGGACATTTCTTGGGCAATATCTGGCATCTGATCCATTCGCCTCTCTGGAATCCCTTGAACTCGCATCGATTTTTGGCGGATATCATGTCTGGAGGAGCCGTCGTCGTGGCGTATGCCGCCTACCGGTTCTTTATATCCAAGACGAAAGAGGACAAGGCTTATTATGATTGGGTCGGATATGTCTTCCTTGTAGTCATGGTGTGTGCCCTCCTTCCCATGCCTATCGCGGGCTATTGGCTCATGAAGGCGGTTTTTGAATTCC
The DNA here is from genome assembly GCA_031315915.1 of Nitrospirales bacterium. Taxonomy (GTDB): domain Bacteria; phylum Nitrospirota; class Nitrospiria; order Nitrospirales; family UBA8639; genus JACKFE01. The sequence continues at coordinate 9,021 of JALDRK010000024.1, read as the reverse complement.
GACAGCAAATGGGCATCACGATGATGGGTGGGATGCTCTCCTGGTTGTTTGTCATTCAAGCCATTACCGTGGGAGTTCTTTTTCTGGGGATCAATTACTATATCTGGCAGTCCTTAGCCCGTATTCAGGGAGGGGAGCGATACCATCCATACTTTAAAGGGATCATATTCGCGTTGATGATATGCTTCCTGGTGTGGTTTACCCCCCATACGATTGCCATGAGCCCCAGTGAAATGAAAGCGATGGGTGCGGCTCAACATCCGGTGATCGGGCAATTTGGGGTGATGTCGGCCAAGAATGGAGCCATCAATTTGATGATCTGCTTGACGGGTTTGAGTTATATCCTGTACCGGCGAGCCAATCGTATTGTGACGGTTCCCTGGGCTTCCCGAGGCAATTTGCTGTTGGCCGGAATGTTCCTTCTGGGTATGGCCAATATTGTGTGGTTGGCCATTTATGGATTTTATATTCCCGCTAATGTCCGGGTGGGACTATCCTTGCCACAAGGACTCACGACAGCCACTGTGGTGCTGGGGGGGATTTTCATCAATCGTATGATGTTAAAGAATGCTCGTATCGTGGGGCCGGTGCAATGGGGAAAAATTTCCTTTAGAGGGATGATTGCCTTGTTCGTGGTGGCGGCGGCTTTTTCGTGGGTTATGGGGTTAATGGGGTATATCCGCTCGGCCGGTCGCATGGAGTGGCATATCAGCGAACTGCTTCCCGATTCGTCTCCTTGGGCGTTCACGCCGGCACTCGGGTTTGTAGCCAAAATGGTCACCATCAATATGATCGTCTTTTGGGCGTCGGTGTTTTTCGTGTTTTGGTTAAGTCGTTGGGATCAACGTACCGTAAGGGAGCGGGCTCCGGATTTTGTTCCTCCCGCCCCGGCGGTTCAAGTGTTGTCACAAGAGGAATCAGCATGAACATAATGCGTCGTACTCGCCGAGGATTATGGCTCAATGGGCTATCGGTCGTGATGTTATTCGTTTGGATGGCTATTGGAACTGTTGTCGGAGGGGCATCTATTGCGTATGCCCAGTCAAGTGCCATAGATAGTCTGGTGTTGGAAGATTTTTCCAAACCGAATGAGAAAGGGTTTCCTCAAAACTGGGAAGCACAGAGAAGTACGGTAACGGCACATGAGACCTACAGCATTCAAGAAGAGGGCGAACAGGCATTTTTGTCCGCCAAGAATGCCAATCAACGTGTATATACCAAAGAATTTTCTTGGGATCCGAAAAAATATCCGGTGTTAAGCTGGCGATGGCGGGCGCGTGTCGTTCCGGAGAATGCCGAGTTCATTGCGGCCGTGTATCCCTCATTGGATGTGGATTTGATGTTTATTCCGGTGAATACCAAATATTTGTGGAGTGTCAAATTGCCGGTGGGGACGATGAAAGAGGGGGGGATGTTTAGTTCAACGGAGATCGTGATTCGGAGTGGGGCCCAACCTTTAGGTGAATGGGTGGAAGAACGGATCAATGTCTACGAAAGTTTTTTGGAAATTCATAACCATGAGCCGGCTGACAAGGCATGGGGAATCTCCTTACTGGGCGGTCCGGGTGTGGAGGTGGATTTTGGTTCCATCCAGGTTCATGAACGATAGGGTTGTTTTGATGATTCCGGTTCGGTAGAGGATGGGACGTGGCGAATTCAAAAGTTTTTGATATCGTGTTGGGATCAGTCGTGCTGGGGACCGTGGGAGGCCTGATCGGGATGTTCATGGGTGAAGGGTTCCTGTGGCCTGCCCTTCTTCTGGGAATCATGCTTGGTGCCGGGGTCGGGTTTTTGGGTGGGCGACAATTGTTCCTGGGAATCTTTCTTGGGACAGTGTTGGGTGGATTCTTAGCTTGGGTGTTAGGCGGAGTGGATACGATTACGGTAGGAGCCGCTTCAGGGGCAGCCATGGGTGGTTTTCTGGGAATTTGGGTTTCCATGTTATGGGATGTATTTTCACAGCGGAAGGCAGAAGCGCCGCCTCCGGTTGTTGAGCAGCCGGATAATTCAGCCCACTGATCGTGCCGATCCCGATAATCCTCGCATCGGGTCATTTTCGAAAATTAAGGTAACGATGGATAATAAGAACGTACTCATGGGAGCGATCATCTTTGTGTTTGGATCATTTATCATGATGATCGCGATGCTGTTGTATGAAACCTACAAGGGGAAGCAGGAACTAGACGCTATTTCCGCCGGACAACCGGCCAAGGCCCGTGTTCTTCAACCTCTACCGACTCAGGATTTCTCCATGTATAAAACTCTGGTCGGCGATGATAACCGAGAAATGGTGGAAATCCCGGAAGGGCCGTTTACTATGGGGATTGCCGATGGGGATCCCGACGAAGGCCCCCCGCATCCTGTGTACTTGAAGCCTTTTTATATTGATTTAAAGGAGGTCACTCAAGGAGATTACGATCGTTTTCTAAATATGACCAAGCGGGAAAAGCCAAAGGTTCCGGTCTTCGAAGATGATATCGCCAAGTTGGTGAGTCCTGATTTCCCTGTGGTTGGGGTTACGTGGAATGACGCCTTTGGTTATTGTCGTTGGGCGGGAAAGCGATTGCCGACAGAAGCCGAATGGGAAAAAGCGGCTCGGGGTGAAGGCAAGCGTCGATACCCTTGGGGGGATAAGTTTGATTACCCCTATGCCAATGTGGATGGGCAGGAAGATAACTTTCAATATCTAGCGCCAGTGGGATCGTTTGAGGTGGGTCGGAGTCCTTTTGGGCTTTATGATGCCGTGGGCAATGTGGCGGAGTGGGTCATGGATAATTATGCAGCGGATTACTATCAAAAGGCCTCTTATCGAGATCCTATGGGACCAGACGGGGAAGATGTGTTCAAGGTCATTCGGGGTGGATCATGGCGAGAGTCGAAGCTGGGTGCCCGTGTCACCAAGCGATTTTCTGCCAAATTGTGGAGAACCGATGCAACGGTTGGGTTTCGTTGCGCGAAAGATCCCCCGACCGACTCTCCAGCCGGACCACTATAGCCGGCGAGGATTTTTTTCAGAAAGGCGTCAGTTATTCGTTCAACTGCGATTTAGCCAATACCCGATTAATGTAGAAAAGCTGAGAGTATCGTGGAAGGTCGCTTTAAAATAATTTTTTTGGTGGCCGTCTTGTTTTTGACAAGTTTGCCGGTCATTGGCATTCTCAAGGGAACCGATCGTCCCCCTTCTTCTCCGAACGATTCAAAAATATCTGAATCGTTCATGCCTGACCGCGGTTATGGGACGCAACATGAAAATGTGGATTTGGCTTCACTGGAGGAAATGGTCGAGGTGCCGGCAGGTGAATTTATATTAGGCAGCAATGAGGGAGGCTTTAATGAAAAGCCTGCGCACGTTGAAACGTTGGAATCCTATTGGATTGACAAGTATGAAGTCACGAATCATCAGTATCAGCAGTTTATAGATGCCACCGGACATCGTCAGCCTGGTCCACCTTCACGGTATGCCAGAAAATTTGAAGCCCTTCGAGGGCCTTCCCAGCCTGTGACCTATGTGTCCTGGCCGGATGCACAGACCTTTTGCCAATGGAAAGGAAAGCGTTTGCCAACCGAGAAGGAGTGGGAGAAAGCCGTTCGAGGTTCGGATGGACGCACTTGGCCGTGGGGAGATGGCCTTGAGGGGTTTCCGGCTAATTTTGACGGAGAGCGTGACGGTTTCGAGGTTACGGCACCTGTTGGGTCATTTCCTAAAGATCAAAGCGTATACGGGGTTTTCGACGGTGCGGGTAACTTAATGGAATGGGTAGCAGATTGGTATGTCGAGGATCTGTATAAGCCTGGGCGAACGGCTTTCCTAGATGATGAAACTCCGCCCTCAACGTATAAGACCATGCGGGGAGGAGGCTATACCAGTCAAGGAATCGACTTAAGAATAACTAATAGAAGTTTTATGGTTCCAGACTTCCGGGACGAAACCATTGGTTTTCGGTGTGCCAGTTCCGAGTCTCCGCAAAAAACAGATGAGATGTTGACGACATCATCCATGGAAAACTACAGAAAATCAAAGTAGTAGAGAATGAGGAAGACAGCCAGGATTATATTGACAACCATTCCGGCCAAAACTATAATATCGAACACTTTTGCATTGGTACGCATGAGCTGTTCCTTTTAATGTCAAATTTACGTGAGCAATAAACCTTGGATTACCATGAATTTCGAGAGTCTGTCAATAAAATAGTTTAGGTGTAAATATTTAAATAAAAACATGTATTAACGAAGAGGTGGTGGGAAATGGCTGAAGCTGGACCAGTAAGAGAAGCGACTGAATTGGAGACCAAAATTGGCAAAGCAATTTTTTACATAACCTGTGCGGTCAGCTTATGGTTTTTTTATTGGTTTGCCGGCATTCAGTGCCCCTGCTAAAAAGTGATGACTTTCTTTCCAGAAATTTCCAACTTATCACGATTTGATTGAAGGAGGATTTTATGACAGTTGTCTATGTCATAGTTTCATTGGTTGTTAGTTTTCTGTATTTCCAAACACTGGACTATTTGTTGATGGATGCCCAGGGTTTGGACTATTTCTACATGTTCCGGTAGGTGTTCGTGACTTGTTGGGCCAGATCAACTATTTTTTGGAAAGTATAAGAATTTACGCAGTTTAAAAACACGTTTTAAAAGGAGGTAGGTCAATGGGTCGCCTGTCCACTCAAATGACCCGGAAAAACAAAAGGCTTTTGGCTGCATCTCTCCTCGTCACGATGGGGGTAATGCTCTTGATGCCTATTATCATGGCAATCCCGGCCCTTGCAGGGGGTGGGGGGGCGCCAGCCGGCGGTCCGCCACCGGATGTCGTTGCCGCTCAAAAGGAAGCGGCGGAAGGGGAAGGTGAGGAAGAAAAGATTGAGATGGGTCGAGACGTCTATTATAAGACGGAAGGCCCAGCTGTCGGAATGCCTGCGCCAAAAACTGAAGATAATGAAACTTTTTATCCGCGCTACAACTTCGAAAGTCGCGTGCTCCTTTGGTTTGCCAATCAACAGCATCTGTACTATGGAAGTTTCGTATTGGCTGTGCCGATTTTCTGTATGTGCATTGAGTTCGCCGGAATGGTCTCAAAAGACAAGGCCATGGCCAAAAAGTACGATCAGTTGGCTTATGACTTTATAAAGATCAGTTTAACGGCATACTCTTTGACCGCCATTCTTGGCGGAATCCTTATTTTTACCTTCTTGACTCTCTATCCCGCATTTTTCGGCTACCTCTCAAGTATCTTCCGTCCCGTCATGCATATCTATGCCTTGATGTTTGTGGCGGAGAGCGGGACTCTCTACATTTATTACTATGGATGGGACAAGATGAGAGAGGGGATATTGAAGTGGATTCACGTTAGCATGTCTGTGATCTTGAATGTCATCGGAACTGTTCTGATGTTCTTGGCTAATTCGTGGATTGCCTTCATGATGTCACCTGCCGGAGTGGACGAACAGGGGCGCTACCTTGGGAATATTTGGCATGTGCTTCATACTGCGCTCTGGAATCCATTGAACGTCCATAGGATTCTTGGAAATATGGCTTTCGGTGGTGGCGTGGTGGCCGCATATGCTGCATACCGGTTCCTCTCTTCAAAGACAGACGAGGAGCGGGCTCATTACGACTGGATGGGTTACATTGCCATGAGTTTGGGAGTGGCGTTTTTGATTCCTCTTCCATTTGCCGGTTATTGGCTGATGCGGGAGGTGTACGCGTATCGTCAGCAAATGGGAATTACCCTTATGGGCGGATTGCTGGCTTGGTTGTTTATTATCCAGGCCACCATGATTGGCATTCTGTTTTTGACAACCAATTACTATCTCTGGCAAGCATTAGGTCGAATGACCGGAGGTGAGCGGTTCCAGAAATATATTAAGTACCTGGTGTTTATTTTGGTTGTGGGATTGCTGATATTTATTACTCCTCACACAATCGTCATGACTCCGGCTGAGCTAAAGGCGATGGGTGGCCAACAGCACCCTGTGCTGGGAAATTATGGTGTGATGTCGGCAAAGAATGGTGGAATTAACGCCATCATTATGACCACAATTCTTAGTTTCATTTGGTATCAGAGGGGGAATCGTGTTCCAACCGTAAGTTGGGCAAAATTCGGAAACATTTTTATGGGATGTTTCTTCCTTATTGCACAGCTAAACAACGTTTGGTTGGCCTGTTATGGATATTTCATTCCGGCAAACGTACGAATCGGCTTGTCGGTCCCTCAGGTGGCTGGAACGTTGTCTTGTTTGATCCTCATGACGCCGTTGAACCTGGCTATGTTAAAGGGCGGAAGGCAATTGGGCCCTATTCAATGGGGAAAAATACCTCCACGCTCTCAGTATGCCTTGATCATGTTAGCTACTGCTTTTACCTGGATGATGGGATTGATGGGTTATATTCGATCATCCGTCAGGTTGTTCTGGCACGTGAATGAAATCATGCGGGATAATTCCCCATGGGCCTATACTCATACTATTGGATTTGCGGCCAACGTGATTTCATTTAATGTGCTCTTTTTCTGGATTAGTATTATGTTCGTGTTCTGGTTGGGAACTTTGGGAGCGAAGAAGGCTCCTGTGACGGGACCGGTCACGCAGCCTGTGCCTGGAACGCCCGCTCCGCAGCCAGTGACAGGGCACTAATAATCTGAAATTGCCGAAAAAATATTTCTGAGCTGGAAAATCCAGCCACAATTAGGAGGACTGTTAAGGTGGTAGATCTAATTAAAGAGGCAATAAGCATCGGGTGGCCGGTCTTTTTGCTCCTGATCGGCTTGTTGCTCTACTTGCAAGCTAAGCTGTCTGATCCAGGGGAAAAGAAGAGCGCTACTTTCAAGATAATGATCGGTATGCTCTGTGCATTTCTGGTTTTTGTAGCAATAGCGAACTATAAAAATAACTTTTACGGGGAAAGCAGGCTGTTGCCTGTGTCCCTGGTGATGATCACCGTCATGGCCTTCATTATGGGAATGTACTTTCCCAATATAGGGGCATTGATGAAAATAGGCGGGTTTATGTTTTTTGTGGCAGCGGCCCTTTCTGGTTATGGGAATTGGCTGCCTCAAGTAGAAGGAGGATTCCCTCCACCTGAAGTCAAGCTGGACTTTCAAAGCATGACTGCACAGCAACTGGGCGATGAGGGTGAAAAAATTATCTTTGGTGGTATTGGACAAAGTAAGACGCAGGGGGCGATTGGAAAGGGGCAATGTCCCCTCTGCCATGGTTTCCAGCAGGGGTTCCTCAGTGAGCGAGCCCCGAACTTATTTGATATTCCTGCCAGGGCGACCAAGCGTTTGGAGGAGCCGAACTATCATATGAATGACGCGGCTTCACGCCCATCAGTACAAAAAGAAGCTTTCGAGGGATCTGGAACGGCAACGAACGCCCAAGAATATATTGCAGAATCTCATGCCTGCCCAAGTTGTTATGTGGTTCCTGGTTTTGGGGTAAAAGGTTCGAATGACACTGAAAGCCCCATGCCAAAAATTCATAAGCCACCGATATCCCTGACGTTAGGTGAGTTGGCGGCGGTTGATACCTGGATGTATGTCCGTGAAGGCTTGGAATCACCTTCTTATGAGGAAATCACGGCTTCCTACGAAAAGTTTATTCCAGAAGCCGATAGGCCGGCGGAGGGTGGAGAAGAAGAGGCTGGGCCGGCAGGCGGAGTCTTGGCTGACGGTAGTGAACCCATGGACAAACTATTCATGAAGGCTGGCTGCCCTGGGTGCCATACGGTTCCAGGAATAGAGGGCGCAACCGGAAAAGTTGGTCCGGTGTTGTACGAAGGTTCCAATGCTCCGAATCGCATTAAGGATCCAGGTTACAAAGGTAAAGCCAAGTCGGTTCGCGAGTATGTTACGGAGTCTATCTTGGATCCAAGTGTGTATGTAGTGAAGGATTTTCCTGACAATCAAATGCCGAAAGATTTTGGAGTGAAATTAAGTGCTGGAGCGGTAAATAAAATTGTGGATTATTTATCCCAGTTGAAAGAAGGTCAACCGCTTCCTCCGAAAGAATAAAGTAAACCTGGAATAAGGAGTAATTTCTCATGACCTGGCTGAAACTCGTGGAAGGCTACATGCCGATGCAGATGGTAACGGAGTTGGCTATCTGCATTCTATTCTTTGCCGCCTGCAACTACCTGCTCAAGCGGGCTGGCATTGGGTTGCCTAAATTTTGGGCAGGCATTTTTGTGTGGTGTTTTGTCAATTTGTTTTATCTGAAGTACCGGATCTATCCTCCCATTCCGTTTAGTGTGCGCGCCATTTACGGGACGGTCTCTGCGTGCGGCGTATTCATGTGGGTGTCGGGTTCTCAATCCGAGTGGGAAGAATTCAAGCGCCCGATCATCAATGTGTTGGATGCCAAGACTGGGCTGACGAAAGCCGTGCGGACGGTGATGCTCATCCTGCTGCCGATTGGATTATGGGGATTTGCCTATAATTCCTTCCTGCCGTCTTTTGAGGAGCCGATCGAGTTACGGACGGTGCATCCGGCACCACCGGCCACAACTAAAGTGCATGGCAAGACGTACGTCCTTCAGGTGGCTCAGAATCCCTATCGGATCAATCTGGATGGCAAATACGATCAGGCCTACAGTAACGCGCACATCGTAGATCAATCCATGGGGCGGTTGATGAAAGATGTCAAGAGTGCGGAGGACAACCCATGGGATCCCAATGCCAAGGGTTACATCAAGCATGTGCGGGAAGGGGGCGAAATCTTCTTCCAGAACTGTCACTTCTGTCACGGGGACAACTTGAATGGCCGTGGGCTGTGGGCGTTTGCATTTAATCCGATTCCGGCAAACTTCACGGATGCGGGTACCATCGCTCAGTTGCAAGAAACATTCGTGTTCTGGCGGGTGGCCAAGGGCGGCATCGGGTTGCCGGGGGAAGGCTTTCCGTGGGCGTCGGTGATGCCGCCGTGGGAGCAGCATCTGACGGTAGATGAAATCTGGAAGGTGATCATGTTTGAATATTGGCATACGGGCTATTACCCGCGGACTTGGGAATAAGGGGGACCGCGCGGAT
>JALDRK010000023.1 GCA_031315915.1 Nitrospirales bacterium | reverse complement strand
GACGATTGCAACCGTGCATACCAATTCGGCCATTCAAACGTTGACCCGCCTGGTGTCCGTGTTTCCCGCCCATCAACAGCAAGAGGTCCGGGTGCAGTTATCCATGGTTCTGGTCGGAGTTCTGGCGCAACGTCTCCTTCCGAAATCACAGGAAAAGGGCCGGGTCATGGCCCTGGAAATCCTGGTGCCGACTCCTGCCATCCGCAATTTGATACGTGAAGATAAGATTCATCAAATTTATTCCATGATGCAAACCGGGCAGGCGCAATATGGGATGCAGACCCTGAATCAGGGGCTGGCCGACCTGTGTCATCAAAATCTGATTTCGGTTGAGACCGCCCTCGGGGCAACCGCTCACGCAGAAGAGTTCACCAAACTTCTTGAGCGCATGGGGCGAGAGCGCCCGCAACCCATTTCATTGGCGCGGTTACGCAACCGGGGGTAGCAGAACGGATGAGCCGGTTCATCAAAAGGTTGAGAAATGACGAGGCGATGCATGCCCACCTTTGAATATTCCGGAAAAAATAGCGTGGGGCATTTGATGACCGGAGAAGTCATGGCCGCGACTCCTCAGGAAGCCGTGCATATGCTGCGGAAACAGGAATTATTCATCACCAGGCTTCAGGAAAAAATTGGTGCTTCGGTCGGAGCCAAGGAAACTCCGGTCCAGTGGCCGTTTATCCAGCGTGTCAGCAGCAAAGAGCTTGTTGGCTTTACCCATCAGTTGGCGACGTTAATTCGGGCCGGAGTTCCCTTACTGGAATGTCTGGATCTGCTGAGTTCTGAAGCGGGGACTCCCCGGTTCAAGCAGGTGCTTCGAGTTATTCGGGAAAAAGTGGAAGGGGGCAGTTTTTTAGCCCAGGCCCTCTCTCACTATCCCGACATCTTTCCACCCATCTATGTGAGTCTGGTGGAGGTGGGAGAATCGACCGGTCGATTGGATGAATCGTTGATCCAGCTTGCCCAATATGTGGAGAAGCAAACGCGGTTGCGGGCCAAAATCCTATCGGCGTTGGCCTACCCGGCTTTGTTAGTGGGTGTGGCCTTGAGCGTACTGGTGTTTTTATGCGTGTGGGTGGTGCCCTTGTTTTCGGAACTCTTTTCTGAAATGGGAGAGGCGCTGCCCTGGCTGACGCTGGTCGTTATCTCCCTGGCCGAGGGGATGCGGGACTATGGAGTGTCGGTTCTCGTACTTGGCGGACTCGTTTTCTGGGGAGTCAGAGGCTTGTTACGAAGCCCCGGCATTCGCGAAACACAGGATGCGGTGCTCTTAACAATCCCCGTTATTGGTCCGGTGTTGAGAAAAGCAGCTGTGGTCCGTGTGGCAAGAACCCTTGGTTCCTTGGTGCAACATGGCCTGCCTCTCCTCCAGGCCGTAGATCTGACGCGTGGCGTGATCGGCAATGTCGCACTGGAACGCGGTCTGCACCAGGCGTTGCAACAAGTGGAGCAGGGATTGCCTCTTTCCGAAGCGTTGCGTGCGCAAGGGCCTGGGTTGTTTCCGAGTATGATGACTCAAATGATTAAAGTTGGGGAGTCCACTGGATCAATGGATGCGATGTTGGGTAAAATCGCCGACTTATTTGAGCAGGAAGTCGACCGTTCGATTGTCGCGATGACTGCCCTGGTTGAACCTGCCATCATCCTGTTGGTCGGGTCGGCCATTGCAGTGGTGGTCATTGCCATGTACCTTCCGATTTTCTCGATGGGTTCGATCATCGGATAGTTTCTAATGAATCCCCTGAATATGATGGAGAGAAGCCTTATGCCGGATAGTCCGGATGAACTGGTCGTTCGCGTTCCCGCAAAAATCAATCTGATTATCCGGGTGTTGGACCGGTTGGCCAATGGCTACCATCAGCTCTGGTCCATCATGCATACCGTGGATCTGTTCGATGTATTACGGATCCGTACGAATCCCGATCATCAGCAGATCGTATTGCAGTGCGGAAATTCAGACTTGCCTGTCGACCGGCGAAACTTAGTGTATCGGGCGGCGGATGCGGTGCTTCAGCGAGCCGGAATGGAGGTTGGGGTGGAACTTGAATTGACTAAGTCCATTCCGATGGCCGCAGGGTTAGGAGGAGGCAGTAGCGATGCCGCAGGTACGATATGGGGAGTCTCTCAGCTTTTAAAATTGGGTTGGGGGTTGCAAGAGCTGAAGGAATGCGGCGCGACGTTGGGAAGCGACATTCCGTTTTTTTTCAATGCACCCTGTGCTTTGGTCGGAGGATGGGGACAGGAGGTTTCGCCTTTCCTGGTCGAGGGGGAACGATGGGTGGTATTGGTCAATCCGGGCTTTCCTATTCAGACCAAGTGGGCTTATGATCAGCTGGCCATGCAGCGGGAGACTGCCGACCCCTTGTCGGAATTTGCTCGTGCAGTTGAGGCCAGGGAAAAGATTTCCTGGGACGATCTGCTTCCTATCATGGAAAATGACTTTGAAAAAGCCCTGTTTCCTCAATATCCGATTTTAGGATTTATCAAAGAAAAACTTCGATCATTAGGGGCTCATGCCGCGCTGTTATCAGGGAGTGGGGCTACGGTTTTTGGGATTTTTGCGAACAAAGACACTGCCCGTGCGGCATCCGCCACATTGCAGCAAGATACCCAATGGCTCATTGTGGATGTTCCTGTTGGACAATCCGGTCTTCCTCACGATCTTTCCCGGTTTCATTGATAATTTTACCGGCGTCCGATTTTTCCCATTTGCCTTTATCCTTTGTCAGATCGGCTCAGTCGGCCAAATGGGGAGTCCCATAACGTCGGATACAAGGATGGCGAAGAACAATCCGAGTTGACAAGGGCAAGTTCATAGAATTACCTTTGCCCTTCTTCCCTCGTTGGGGGAAAGGGTGAGTTGCGACAAACCGGTGAGACTCCACAAAATGTTTCGTGATCTCAAACTCTTAACCGGGAATTCCAATCCGGCTCTGGCTAAGGAAATTGCCCAATATATCGGGCAAGAATTATGTCGAACGACTGTCACAACCTTTAGTGACGGGGAAATTCGGGTCCGCGTTGAAGAAAATGTCCGTGGTGGAGATGTGTTCATTATTCAATCCTGTTGCCATCCGGTCAACACCTCCATCATGGAGTTGTTGTTATTGATTGATGCGGTGAAACGCTCATCGGCATCCCGCATCACTGCCGTCATCCCGTACTATGGGTACGGACGTCAGGATCGCAAGGATCAACCTCGCGTGCCGATCAGCGCCAAATTGATTGCCGATCTGCTGACCGTGGCCGGTGCCGGACGAATTTTGACGATGGATCTTCATGCCGGACCGATTCAGGGGTTTTTTAATATTCCGGTTGACCATCTTTACGCAATGCCGGTTTTATTGGACTATATGAAGAAACAGAAAACCTCCGATATCGTAGTAGTGTCCCCGGATGCCGGGGGCGTTGAGCGTGCCAGGGCCTTTGCCAAACGGTTGAATTCCAGTCTGGCGATTATCGATAAACGGCGGGAATCACCGAATGAGGCCGAAATCATGAATATCATCGGTGAAGTGGAGAATCGGCACGCCTTATTGTTTGATGATATGATCGATACGGCCGGGACCATTGTCAAAACCGCTCAGACATGTGTGGACAATGGTGCTCTTTCGGTGTGGGCTGGTTGTACCCATGCCGTGCTTTCCGGCCCGGCCTTAGAGCGGTTGGAATCCTCCTGTTTGAGTGAGGTCGTGGTTACGAATACGATTCCCCTGAATGGGAAGGAACAGCAGTGTAAAAAAATCAAGTCGTTGTCGGTGGCCCCCCTGCTGGGTGAGGCCATTTTACGAATTCACCGAGAGGAATCCGTCACCTCGTTATTTGTGTAAGTCTGGTGGATAGGTATTCTTTCTGGAAAGGGTTAGACCATGAGATATGAACTGGAAGTCGAAACACGGGATGCGGCAGGAAAAGGGGTGGCGAGGAAACTTCGGGGTCGTGGAAAAATTCCGGCCGTGGTGTATGGAGCCGGAAAATCCCGCATGCTCGCGATGGACTATAAAGTGGCCCGTAACATGGTGTTGTCTCAAAGGGGCCACACCGGACTGTTAACCGTCAAAATTTCCGGGGAAAATGATGTGGTGGCGGTGCTTCAAGATCATCAGCTTGATCCGATAAGCGGCGCAATCCTGCATGTGGACTTATTCGAAGTTTCAATGGATAAGCCCATTCGTGTGCGTCTGCCGATTGCAATCATTGGGCAGGTACCAGTCGGGGTCAAAGAAGGGGGAATCCTGCATCAGCCCATGCGAGAATTTCATATTGAGTGTTTGCCGGATCACATCCCCGATCATATCGAAATCGACGCGTCGGAATTGGGAGTTGGAGATGGCGTTCACGTGAAGGATGTGCAGGCTCCGACCGGCGTAAAAATCCTCGATGATGAAGAGCAGATGGTGGTTCATGTGGCGACAAAGATGTCTGAAGCCAAGCTCGAGTCCCTGCTGACCCGTGAAGCCGGAGAAGCCGCTCCGGTGACGCCGGTGGAAGAAAAGGCCAAAGTAGAGGGAGGGGGGGCTGCCGCAGCTGCCCCGGCAGATCCCAAAGCCAAGACTCCTGATGCGAAACCGAAAGAAGGTAAAAAGTAATCCTTGCATGTGATTGTTGGCCTGGGGAATCCGGGACCGGAATACCGGCACACTCGGCATAATCTGGGCTGGCTGGTTCTTGAGCACGCGGCGTGCCGTTGGCGAGTGGATTTTGCCGAACGGCATCTGGCCTTGGAAGCCTCAACACATATCCAAGGGAATCCGGTCCTGTTGATTCGTCCGCTGGCGTGGATGAATCGAATCGGCCCCGTCGTGCGCGAAATTTTGCATAGCCGTCAGCTCTTGCCTGCCCATCTGGTAGTCGTGTATGACGATTTGGATCTTCCCTTGGGTGTGGTTCGCATTAAAACCCGTGGAGGCGCCGGTGGACACAATGGGGTCAGGTCGGTATTGGACAGTATCGAATCTGATGAGTTTTGCCGTATGAAAGTCGGTATCGGCCGTCCTCTTGGTTCTCGGGATACTGTTGACTATGTTCTTTCCTCTTTTTCTGCGGAGGAAGAATTGGCTCTTGAAGCGGTGTTGGACAAGTCGGTGAACGCCCTGGAATGTCTTATCCACGAGGGACCGGCGGTTGCGATGAATCGGTTTCATGGGCGGTCGTGAGGTCGCAGTTTGAAGTTGCAATTTTGACACTTTGGCGAAAGCTGTGGTAGGTTTGATTCCTTTTGTGGAGGAAAACTCAAGCCTTGGCTACCTAATTTTGGCAATCCTTTTGAAGAAGGCAAAGATCGAGTTATGAGAGTATACGAATCCCTCAGTATTTTACGGCCCATGCAGGCCGAGACAGAAAATGAGCAAGTGGTTCAAAAGATGAAAGATCTGCTGACGCAATCGGGTGCGACCATTCTCAAGCTGGACAATAGCGGCAAAAAGAAATTGGCCTATGATATCCAACATGAGCGCAAGGGGACGTTTATCACCATTCAGTTTGAAGGCCCGCCAACAGTGGTGAAGGAATTAGAACGCTTTCAACGCATGGAAGATCAAGTCATGAAATTTATGACGGTGAAGCTGGACCCAAAAGATTTGGCGGCCGTGAACGAGGCTGGTGAAGGAGAACCAGAGGATGGTGGGGTTCAATAAGGTTATCCTGATTGGGAATCTGACGCGGAATCCCGAACTTCGGTATACCCCCAGTGGGACTCCGGTGGTGAATTTTCCTCTCGCGGTGAATCGCAGGTATAAGCAGGCCGATGACCAGAAGGAAGAGGTCTGTTATGTGGATATCGTGGTCTTTGGCCGTCAGGCTGAGCATTGCGGACAATACTTGAGTAAGGGAGATGGGGCGATTGTGGACGGTCGATTGCAGCAACGGCGATGGGAAACGGAAGATGGTCAAAAGCGCAGTAAACATGAAGTGGTGGCCCAAACCGTGACGTTTCTCCCGAAAAAGTCCCCTTCCGGTTCATCGATGGGGGGAGCCACAGACGATGCTTCCTACGAAACCGAAGATTATTACTCCGAACCCATTCCCTAACATCTGATCTGGAGGTATGTGAAGTGTCAGTCGAAAAAGGGCGCTTGTTTCAACGTAAAAGGGTGTGCCGATTCTGTTTTGATAAGACTCCGATGGATTACAAAGATGCCAATTTATTGAAAAACTTTTTGACGGAGCGTGGGCGCATCATTCCTCGACGAACGTCAGGAAATTGTCTTCGACATCAACGGCGATTAACCCAAGCGGTTAAGCGTGCCAGAGAAATCGCCATCCTGTCCTTTGCGGAAGAACGCTGATCTCCGCGGAATTCCAAAAAATTGCGCTCGTGTCGAAAGAGGGGGAAGTCGGTTGAGCGATGGCCTGGACCTTTAAACTATCCGATATTTCTGCATCCGGGTTAGCGGTAGATCAAGGGGTTGGAGCGGTTGAGCTTGAATTATCTCCAGAGGATGGCATGATCGTCGGAGAAGTTCGAAGCGGGGGTTCCCTGATTAAGCCGGATGATGCGACCGTATATTTTGAGGGGCGGATAACCGGAGCGATTGTACGAGAATGTGTTCGGTGCCTCGATAATTTCACCGAAAGGCTTAATCTGTCCTGTACGGCCCTGTTTAAAAAATCTGCAGTGGTAAGGGCACCGGAGGCGGGAGGGCGAAATCAGAAGCATCGGGATGATGATTCGGATGAGGGCGATGAGGTTTACCCCCTTATCAACAATCAGATCGATTTACTTCCGGTGATCCGTGAACATATTATCTTGTCGACTCCACTGCGGGCGCTTTGTGCAGATGAGTGCCAGGGATTGTGCCAACGGTGCGGAGCGAATTTGAATACGGGGAAATGTTCGTGCCCTGTTCCCATGCCGGTTTTGGCTTCGGAAGGAGTTTTTCATCCTGATCTGTCAATGGCCAATAGGCCTTCTTCCGTCCGGTCACCGGGTCATCGACGAAGAGGGTCAACAAAACAATCTAACCACTAACTTAATGGACGATCATGGCAAATCCTAAACACAAAATTTCTCGAGCGCGCCGCGATTCACGACGAACCCATAAAAAACTCACCGCACCGAATTTGTCCACGTGTCCTCAATGTCACGAACCCAAGCCCCCGCACAAGACCTGTTTGAATTGTGGGACGTATAAAGGTATGGCCATTATTGGTGTGGAAGAAGGATAAGATCCTTCAGTCCTGCCTTCACATTCTCTCCCTGCCAACCCCATGAAAATAGCTGTGGATGCGATGGGAGGGGACCATGGGGTTTCTCCCAATATCGAAGGTGCTATTCAAGCCACTCGCGAAGCGTCGCTCTCCATTGTCTTGGTTGGCGATCAACACGCCATTCAAACGCAATTAGATCACCTGGGCGGCAGTAAAGCCAATATTGAAATTCTTCATGCTCCGCAAGTTGTGGGGATGCATGAATCTCCGGCCCTTGTCGCACGGAAAAAACGTGATTCCTCCATTTGGAAGGCGACCGAACTCGTGAAGTCGGGAGAGGTCGAGGCTGTCGTGAGCGCGGGGAATACCGGCGCAACGATGGTGTCGGCTTTTTTTCTGTTAGGCTCCATCAAAGGCGTGGAACGTCCGGCGATTGCGGCATCGCTTCCCACCCGTCAAGGCATGGCCATCATGCTCGATGTCGGTGCGACGGTCGATTGCACGGCTCGTCAACTGTATCAATTTGGCATCATGGGGCATGAATACGGCAAGCATCTTCTTGGAGTCGAACGTCCGAGGGTTGGTCTGCTCAGCATCGGGGAAGAGGACACGAAAGGAAACGAGGTCACCAAAGAAGCCTTCAAACTCTTGAAGGAAAGTTCCATTCAATTTATCGGAAATGTCGAGGGGCGGGATGTCTATAGCGGCAATGCCGATGTGATTGTGTGTGACGGATTTTTAGGCAATGTGGCCCTGAAAATTTCTGAAGGGCTAGCCGATGCCATCAAGAAAATGTTAATGAAAGAAATTGCCCAATCTGCACTCGGACGGCTTTCCTATCTTTTTGTGGCCGGGCCGCTACTTCGTCTCCGTCGGAAAACGGATTATGCTGAATTTGGCGGGGCTCCGTTATTGGGAGTGGATGGGATCAGTATGATCTGCCACGGTCGATCCTCTTCAAAGGCCATCAAGAATGCCATTCTCAAGGCCCGGTCCTTGGCCGAGGGCGGCTTGCTCCAACGAATTCGGGAAGACATCGCTCTTGGCCTGATCCCGGCTTCGGTCTCCACCACGACGATCCCAACGGAATGAAAAGTGCGATTCTCGGAACGGGAGCGTTTGCTCCTGAGCGCGTGGTCACCAATGCCGATTTGGAGCGAATGGTTGATACCTCGGATTCCTGGATTCTTGAACGAACGGGAATTCGGGAACGACGGGTGGTGGCCCCCGGCCAGGCCTGCTCTGACCTTGCGTTGGAGGCCGCCCAACG
Organism: Nitrospirales bacterium; assembly: GCA_031315915.1. Taxonomy (GTDB): domain Bacteria; phylum Nitrospirota; class Nitrospiria; order Nitrospirales; family UBA8639; genus JACKFE01. The sequence goes on along the minus strand of JALDRK010000023.1, from coordinate 55,705 downwards.
GGCCTTAAAGGCTTCCGGTGTTCATCCTGCCGCCTTGGATGTCATTCTTGTCGCGACCTGTACCGGTGATTTCCCTCTTCCCGCGACGGCATGTTTAGTTCAACATCGTTTGGGAGCCATCCGGGCGGCGGCCTGCGATATTTCCGCTGCCTGTTGTGGATTCCTCTATGCCTTATCCATTGGGGATGCCTATATCAAAAGTGGGATGAGGCATGTGCTGGTGATCGGGTCAGAAGTCATGTCCGTGATTACCGATTGGACAGATCGCAATACTTGTGTCCTGTTCGGCGATGGTGCGGGAGCAGTGGTTCTCGGGGGCAGCCAGGATGAATCTGGAATATTATCCACCCATCTTCATGCCAATGGAGGGATTTCGGATTTGATCTATGTTCCGGGCGGTGGCTCGCGCGATCCGGCTTCGGAGGACGTCCTATCCGATAAGCGGTGTTATATTAAAATGCGGGGCAATGAAACGTTTAAGATTGCGGTCAAGACCATGGAAGAGGCGACCCATGAAGCCCTCAAGGCGAATGGGATGAGTGCCCAGGATATGGATTTATTCATCCCTCATCAGGCGAATGTCCGGATTTTACGCGCAGTCAGCCAGCGATTAGGGATTTCTGAAGAAAAAGTGATGATTAATTTGGATCGATTTGGTAATACATCCGCAGCATCGATCCCCTTGGCCTTGGACCAAGCCGTTCAAGAGGGGAAGCTGAAACAGGGCCATAAAGTGGTCATGGCCGCTTTTGGTGCGGGACTCACTTGGGCTTCGGCGGTGGTTCAATGGTAGAGCCCAGAGGTTTGATTTAACAGTTTTTCCGGTCTGAGTCGGGTAGCTGGCCGAAGAGAACGTGAGTTGTGGTCATCTTTAAACATTTAGAGGAACATCATGGCCAACACAGAATCTTGGTACGAAGGTGATTGGGCGTTAATACTCGGATCCTCAAGTGGATTTGGAGAGGCGGCTGCCCTGGAATTGGCAAAATTAGGGATGAATATTCTGGGAGTGCATCTCGATCGAAAGACCACTCTGCCCAATGCCGAACGAATTGTGGCAGATATCCGTGCCATGGGCCGGGAAGGGATCTTTTTTAATGCCAATGCCGCGGATCCTGAGAAACGAACAGAAATACTCAAGCATATGGCTCAACGAAGCCAGGACAGTGGAAAGCCTCTATTTGTCAGGGTATTGCTGCATTCCTTGGCCTTTGGCACCTTAAAACCTTATATTGCCGAGTCCTCCGCGGAGGCTATTAATAAATCCCAAATGGACATGACCCTGGATGTGATGGCTCATAGTTTGGTGTATTGGACGCAGGACCTGGTGGCGCAGGGCTTTTTGGGAAAAGGCAGTCGGATCTTTTCCATGACGAGTGCCGGAGGAGCCAGGGTGTGGAAAACGTACGGGGCGGTCTCAGCCGCAAAGTCGGCGTTGGAATCTCATACCCGCCAATTGGCGCTTGAGCTGGCTCCATTGGGCATCACGGTGAATTCCTTGATGGCCGGAGTCACGGATACGCCGGCTCTACGGAAAATTCCAGGAGCATCAGATATGATTGAGCTAGCCAAACGCAAAAACCCCTCCAATCGTTTAACGACGACTCAGGATGTGGCCGATGCCCTTGGCTTACTCAGTCACCCCAAAGCTCATTGGATCACCGGCAATGTGATTTGTGTGGATGGGGGGGAACTCATTGTCGATTAAACTGCGGCGTTCCTCATTGGACAGGAAGTGGTGAGGGCGGGAGTTTATCAGGCATGGCGAAACATTCAGAAATTGCATTTTTGTTCCCCGGGCAGGGCTCCCAAGTGGTTGGCATGGGAAAAGGCGTGTTTGACGAGGTCGAAACCGTGCCTGCACTCTACCGGGAAGCACAGGAGGTGCTGGGATATGATATCGGACATCTCTGCTTTGAGGGACCGGTCGATCGGCTCAATCGGACTGAATTCACTCAGCCGGCCTTGTTGGTGACCAGTTGGGCGGCCTTTCAATTAGTGCAAGGGGAGCCGTGGGAACCTGCTGCGGTAGCCGGTCATAGTCTGGGTGAATATACCGCATTGGTGGCCGCCGGTGGATTGAGTTTTCGGGATGCCGTGGGGCTGGTTCACAAACGCGGGCGATATATGGCTGAGGCCGTGGCTCCGGGGAGTGGCTTGGTGGCCGCTATTCTCGGATTATCCGAAGCAGAGGTTCGGGCGGTTTGCCGAGAGGCTGAGTCGACAGGAGTGGTGGCTCCGGCCAATTTGAATTCTCCCGGCCAAACGGTCATCGCCGGAGAAAAAGCGGCCGTGGAAAAAGCTTTGGAGATTGCCAAGTCTCGTGGCGCGAAACGCGTCATGCCTTTACCCGTGAGTGTACCGGTTCACACCCCGTTGATGCAGGTGGCCGCCGACCGGCTCAAAAAAGACATTGAATCTCTGTCATGGTCGGATTTACAAGTGCCGTTGATTAATAATGTGGAGGCCAGGGCGATTCAATCAGCCGAGGATATTCAAGCCTCCCTTGTCAGGCAATTACCCGCTCCTGTTCAATGGCAGGACACCATCATGATGATGTCTAAGATGGGCATTCGGCATTTTATCGAAATTGGTCCGGGAAAAGTGTTAACCGGGTTGGTCAAACGGATTGCACCTGATGCCAGGACGTGGAATATCTCCGATCGGGAATCCTACGAGCTCGTACGGGCTCAATTGATGGCATGATTCCATTTTCCACCATTTATTACTGAGGGGCTCATATGTCGTTAGCAGGAAAAATTGCGGTCGTCACAGGGGGAGCTCGAGGAATCGGACAAGCGGTCGCGACGACCCTGGCACGTGAAGGGGCTGATGTGGTTGTGGCGGACATGGAGGCCTCCCGCTGTGAAGACACGGTCAATTTCATTAAACAGGCAGGCAGAAAGGCGTTAGCCTTGGGTGTCAATGTTGGCGAGTGGGATCAAGTGAAAGGCATGGCGGATCGCATTGTTCAGGAATGGGGCCGCATCGATATTCTGGTGAATAATGCGGGGATCACCCGTGACGGCCTTCTGATGCGCATGAAAGAGGAGGATTGGCAGGCTGTTCTTCATGTGAATCTCACGGGCACGTTTTTCTGTTCAAAAGCCATCCTGCCGACCATGAGTAAGCAGCGGAGCGGACGAATCGTCAATATTACTTCCATTGTCGGAGCCATCGGGAATATCGGTCAGGCGAACTACGCCGCATCCAAGGCCGCAGTGATCGGGTTAACGAAAACCGTGGCACGGGAATACGCCGGCCGGAATGTGACCGTCAATGCCGTGGCCCCGGGGTTCATTGATACGGCGATGACTCAACAATTGTCCCCGGAAATCAAGGAGGCGCTGCTCAATCAAATTCCCTGCAAACGACTTGGCCAGGTCAGTGATGTGGCTGAGGCCGTATGCTTTCTTTCCTCAGATAAGGCCGGATATATTACAGGGCATGTGCTGCACGTGAATGGCGGGATGCACATGGCATAAGGCGATCGGGGAACATCCCCTCAATCGATTCAGTTCAAAAGATTAATTTGAAGGAGGTGCCGAATGGCAGTTGAAGAAAGAGTAAAGAAGATTATTGCAGAGCAATTAGGGGTTGAAGAGGATGATGTGGTGCCGGAAGCCAAATTCGTAGAGGATTTAGGGGCTGACTCACTAGATACCGTTGAGTTGGTGATGGCCCTTGAAGAAGAATTTGAAATTGAAATTCCGGATGAGGACGCCGAAAAAATTCAAACGGTCGGAGCAGCAATTGACTTTATCAAGGAAAAAAGTTGACCTTCCTCCAGTGGATTCCCGGCCGGTGATACGGCATCTCTGACGGTAATCCGTTGGGTTGCCTTGACAAACCGTGAGCCGGAGCTTCGTCTTTTTTTAAACCGAACGATGGAATTATGAGCAAACATATCACACTCCGCCGTGTGGTGATTACGGGCTTGGGATTGGTTACCCCCCTGGATATCGGTGTGCCAAAAACCTGGGAAAAACTCTGTCAGGGACAATCGGGCATTGGGCCGATTACCCGGTTTGATGCCAGTCAATTTCCGGTACAAATTGCCGGCGAGGTGAAGAATTTTGATCCCGGATCATATATCGAGAAAAAAGAAGTCAAAAAAATGGATACCTTCATCCACTTCGCGGTGGCTGCCAGCCAGGAGGCGATGGATGACGCGAAGTTTACGGTGTCGACGGAAGAGGCAGACCGCGTCGGCGTCTATATCGGAGCCGGAATAGGTGGTCTGCCTGCCATTGAGCATTATCACAAAGTGTTGCTGGAGAGGGGGCCTGACCGGGTGTCTCCCTTCTTTATTCCCATGGTGATCATCAACCTGGCATCCGGACAGGTGGCAATTCGATTTGGAGCCAAAGGTCCTAATGCCTGTGCGGTCACGGCTTGTGCCACGGGGAATCATTGTATCGGGGAAGGTTACCGATTGATTCAACGTGGAGAAGCGGATGCCATGATTGTCGGCGGGGCGGAATCAACCATTTGTCCGACCGCGGTTGCCGGATTTGCGGCAGCCAAAGCCCTTTCACGCCGAAATCAGGAGCCTCACCGAGCCAGTCGCCCTTTCGATAAGGACCGTGATGGATTTGTGATTGGCGAAGGGGCCGGAGTGTTAATTCTTGAAGATCTTGACCATGCTCTGGCACGAGGGGCCAGAATTTATGCCGAACTCATCGGGTATGCCATGAATAGCGATGCCTTTCACATCACCGCTCCGCCTGATGATGGGGGAGGGGCTGTCATATGCATGGAGAGAGCCATTCAGGACGCGGAAATTGATAAACTCGCTGTCGGATACATCAACGCACATGCGACATCCACCTTTGCCGATCGAGTAGAAACCCAAGTCATTAAACAGGTATTTGGAGAGCATGCCTATACCATTCCAGTCTCTTCCACCAAATCGATGACGGGCCATTTGTTGGGAGCGGCCGGAGGAATCGAAGCCGTGTTTTCCGTCCTGGCTCTTCACCAGGGGATGATTCCTCCCACCGTGAACCTTGACAATCCGGACCCGGAATGCGATTTGGATTATGTTCCCAATCGGGCACGGTCCTGTTCTTTCGATATTGCGATCTCAAATGCTTTTGGCTTTGGCGGGGTGAATGCCTGCCTGGTATTCCGGCGTTGGCCTGACGGGAGCAGGGGATAATGCGAGGCGGATGGACGAATTGTGCATCAATGGAATGGGATGGTGAGTTCATCAGGTCCGACATACTCCACTTGACGGTTTCATGATCGGAAGTTGCGGCCTCTTTCCTTTTCTTTGGTCCGATGGTTCAGGACATTCAAAATTCTTTACAGTATGCATTCCGTGATCCGACCCTTCTGCTTCAGGCTTTAACCCATCGATCGGTTTCTCCTTCCCATTCGGAAAGCAAGCTTCTGCATAATGAGCGTTTGGAGTTTTTGGGAGATGCCGTTTTGGGTCTGGTCATCAGTGAGAGTGTAGCCGAAAAATTCCCTCAGTCCTCTGAAGGTGAGCTTTCCAAGATTCGGGCAGGCCTCATTAGTCGTGCGGCGCTCGCCCAGGCTGCTCGGCGGATGAACGTGGGAGCATGGTTGAAGCTGGGGCGAGGTGAAGAAACCACCCATGGACGGAAAAAGCCCTCTTTGTTGGGGAATGCCCTTGAAGCCGTTATAGGAGCGGTGTATCTTGATGGAGGACTTGAAGCTGCCCGTCTCGTGATCCGGCGCATGTTAGAGCCGGAATTTGATAAGATTCAACGAGGGAAACTCCCATCCATCCGGATCGATTATAAAACCAGGCTTCAGGAGTGGGCGCATCAACAGGGAAGCACACCCATGTACCGGTTGACTCGCGAAATCGGGCCTGATCATGAAAAAATCTTTCTTGTCGAGGTCCTGGTGGATGGGACCGTCTTGGGTGACGGTCAGGGAAGGACGAAAAAAGAAGCCGAACAACAGGCTGCCCAGCAAGCGATCGAGCGAGGTCAGTTATTGGCGTAATGTCGGTTATTTTGTTTACTCATCGTGGATGGTAAAAAAGGAGGAGTTCGTATGAAGTTGAGTTGTCAAAGATGTAACGTGATACCGTTTCTTCGGGTATTAGTGGTAGCCTTGGGATTCCTGACCTTCCTGGGTGGTTCCCTTTCGGTCACTCCGGCCTGGGCTGAGGCAGAAAAAGATACCACCGCCAAGGCCCCACGGGCGATTCTTAAGACGAAGTTTGGAGAAATGGAAATCGTTCTGTTTCCCGATCTGGCTCCGAAGCATGTAGAAAGTTTTGTAAAACTTGCCAAGTCGGGATTTTATAATGGTACGATTTTTCATCGGGTGATTCCTGGGTTTATGATCCAGGGCGGCGATCCGTTGACCAAGGATCCCAGTAACCGGAGTAAATATGGAACCGGGGGGCCGGGCTATACCCTTCCGGCGGAATTCAGCCGGGTACCCCATGAAAAGGGCATTTTGTCGGCAGCCCGGACCGCGGCGGATCCCAACAGCGCCGGTTCTCAGTTTTTTGTCATGGTCGACAAGGCCCCACATTTGGACGGGCAATACACAATTTTCGGAGAGGTGGTGAAGGGTGTGGAAGTGGCTGACACGATTGTCAATCAGCCACGTGATTTGCGAGATAATCCGCTGGAGAGAATTGAAATGACTATCGAGATCGTGGAATAGATTGTCGATTCCACCTGAGGCCGATGTCGCCTCTTGTGTTAGGGCGACGTGGAAGCCTCGGGTTCGTATTGAAAACCGCTCGGAATGACTATTCGCCCGCCGGCTCCTGTTTGACGGGCGAGTTGTTCCGCCACATCCGGATGACGTTCACGGACATATCCTAGGAGACCCTGTAAAAATCGGTTGGATCGCAAGTTCGTTCCGGAAAATTTCCGGATAAATTTCTGCGCCCGATCCAGCACTTCGGTCACAATGAGGGGGTCAAGGGTCTGCCGTTCCCCGAATACTTTAAATTCCTTTTTCAACTCCTCCCCAAATGCTGGAAGGGCGGATTCCGGGACATGAATGAGGCTATAGCCGTTCCGAAGACTTTGGATGCCGGCTAACACATCCTGATCTTGGGCATCTCGACGATCCTGAAAGAATCGAAAGGCCAGCGCCTCGAAGACATAAAAGACTTCGGTGGCCGGGTCCCCCGCAAAAGCGAGGAGTTCTTTGTAAAAGGAACGTCGTTCCTGTTCAAACTGTTCCCCAACCCGTTTTTGTTGATAGTCGTCATTGGGGGCGAGGAAGGGACAGGAAGCCGGACAGCTAATGTTCGTCAGTCGGTGGGTCCCGCAACAGATGCTGCAAATCACTCCCTGTAACGCCGGGCAAGCGCGCTTGCCTTTTCGCTGATGGCAATACAGGCATTTGCTCATTGGGGTTCGTCCTTCTTGAACCAATTCATGCCGTAATCAGACCAACTTCGTGGTTTTTTCTTGATATTGGTGTTTGAAGGACGCTCCAATCCATTGATTTCCGCCCCATTGGCGTACAAGTAGGGAACCAGAATCAAATGATTGGCCCTGTCGATCGCGAGGCCGGAAGGAGAAACCAAGAACTCCGCGATCACTTCCTTTTTCTGGTTATTCCTGATTCGCCACACTTTTCCGGCAGTCATGTCCGAGACATACATCGTGCCGTACTGATCGAAATCGATGCCGTCCAAATTATAAAACCCACCGGAGAAAAAAGAGTTCACAAAGAGTTCGTGAATTATTCCATTTTCATCTATTTCAAAAATTTTTCCGTCATCCCAACCTACCCCCATGAGGTGGCCCGATCGCGGATGGATGGCAATATCATGTGGGTGTGACAGGCTCTCGTCTCGAATCAACAGGGAAATCGTATAATCTTTGGAGGGATCCACTCGATAAATGCTGTTCGTATCCGTATCCGATACGAACAATGTTCCCTCAATGTCCGAGGCCAGGCCCGTGAGCGACTGACAGTGATGTTGGGTAAAGGGAATGGTCGCCATTGGTTCGCCAGTGCGTTTGTGGAAGCCGCGGATAGTATCCAGATCGGCTACATAGAGAGTCTCCCCGACGATGGCCATTCCGTTTGGAGAATGCAGGGTAACCGAATTGACTCCTCCCTGGATAAAGTGGAGGTTCGTCACTTCCCCCTCCTTGTTCACCTTGGTGATGAATCCTTGATTCTCCCGATTGCCTGGGTCTCCGTTCGCGTTGGCGATGAAATAGGTGGCATCTTCATCAGCAATCATATGTTGCGGAAAAGCCAAGTTTGCAATTTGGTTGGCATTCAGCGGGGGAGCAAAGGTTAAAAAGAGCAGTATGATCATCAGAGGATATCGAACACTCATGGGAGTCCTTTGGAGATGTTTTTCTGAACGGATGGATGAAGTGAGCGATGGCGTGAAAGGCCGCCAAAACATTGGTGACATAGAGTATGGTAAGAGAGGATTTCCAGGGGTGTCAAGGAAAGGGCCGAGAGTTTCATTGACGAGGTTTTGGTCGCCTGATATCGTGACACAGTTTACAACACCACCTAACGGTATATCGTTGGATTTTTTCTTGAGGAGGCGGAACTGTGTCGGCATCGATCATTGATGGGAAGGCCCTGGCGCTTACCCTTCGGGATACCATTACCCAGGAAATCCAAACTCTGCCTCGGACGCGCGGGATCACACCGGGGTTGGCGGCCGTGTTGGTGGGAGATGATCCGGCATCGGCCGTCTATGTTAAAAATAAAAAACTGGCATGCGAAAAGGCAGGAATCTACCCACAGGAACATCGTCTTCCGGCCTCGACGACTCAAGAAAATCTGCTCAGACTGATCGTGCAGTTGAATGCCGATAGCCGTATTCATGGCATTCTGGTGCAGTTACCACTTCCCTCGCACATAGACACCAAAGTGATCTTACAGGCTGTTTCGCCCGAAAAAGATGTCGACGGGTTTCATCCCGTCAATGTCGGACGTTTGGTGGAAGGGGATCCGGTCTTTGTGCCGTGTACTCCCAAAGGCGTGATTCATATGATCGATTCCACCGGCGAGGCCATTGCCGGAAAGCGTGCGGTGGTGATCGGTCGAAGCAATATCGTCGGAAAACCGGTGGCAATGTTGCTCTTGCACCGTCATGCCACCGTCACGATTTGTCATTCCCGCACCAAGGATCTTCCCGGTGTGGCTCGTGAGGCGGATATTGTTGTCGCCGCGATTGGGAAGGCTCATTTCGTGACTTCCGACATGGTCAAAAAAGGAGCGATGGTCATTGATGTCGGGATTAATCGCCTGGCCGATGGGAAACTGACGGGAGATGTAGACTTTGATGCGGTCAAGGAAGAAGCTGGATGGATTACCCCGGTGCCAGGCGGGGTGGGGCCGATGACGATTGCCATGCTGTTGCAGAACACGTTGGAATCTGCGAAGCGGATGGCCAAGAAATAATTCACCGTTTCGGGCAACGAGGTTCTGATGAACATCCCCGAATTTCAACAATACAAAAATTCCGGCAAGAAACTCACGGTCGTGACTGCGTATGATGCCCTCTTTACGCAAATCGTCGAACAGGCCGGGTTGGAAGTGATTTTGGTGGGGGACTCATTAGGGATGGTGGTGCAAGGTCATGCGAATACTCTGTCAGTGACCATGGATGATATGCTTTATCACACCCGCTTGGTGGCTCGAACGGCACGCCAAGCCTTAGTCATTGGAGACATGCCGTTCATGTCTTACCAGGTGAGCGTGGAAGAAGGAATCCGTCATGCCGGACAATTTTTGCAGGCCGGTGCGGCTGCCGTCAAAATTGAAGGAGGCCGTTCGGTAGTGGATCGGGTCGAAGCGATGACTCGTTTCGGCATACCGGTGATGGGGCATGTGGGAATGACGCCGCAATCCGTGAATCAATTCGGTGGGTACAAGGTCAAAGGTAAAATGCCGGAGGAGGCTCAGAGCCTTGTAGAGGATGTGAAGGCCTTAGAGCAAGCCGGCGTGTTTGCCGTTGTCTTGGAATGTATTCCTGCCTTATTGGCCAAACAGGTCACTGATTTGTTGACAGTTCCCACGATTGGAATTGGAGCCGGTCCCCATTGTGATGGACAAGTTCTCGTGTTGTACGATCTCCTAGGGCTGTATGACGACTTCGTTCCAAAATTCGTCAAGCCCTATGGGCACTTAAAAGCCGATGCTCTTCAAGCGCTGCAACGATATCGAGAAGAGGTTGAACGCGGAAAGTTTCCCACCGATCATGAAAGCTATCATTAAGGGTGTTGTAAATTAGGCGTGGAACGGAGAAGTTTCCCCCTGCCTCTCTCCTTTTTCCCATCTTCTACCGTTTCCGAAGAATTTCCTTCCGTTTAGCCTGACATGCCTTCTCTGTCAGGCATCCCTCATGTTTAAAATCATCCAATGAACGAGGCCGTTGCATTGTTACTCCTTCGGCATCCAAATGGCATTGTAGGCTTCCTCCGATCCTTTTTGAGCGTTGTGTTTTGAATAAGTTTCGCCGGGAATCACCCAATGCGAATCTGGCATGAAGTGTTGGGCGATCTCCTCCATCCTCTTGCTATTCCTATCCAAGGCAATGTTTGTGTCGATATCGATTGATCCTCAAGAAGCGTGAATTTTTCACTCAACTTCCCTCCCTTAAGCGAAGTTGATGCCCGTTTTTGCTCACACGGGGGTTTTTTTTAGAAGCAACCACGAAAATCCGACAAGATATGTGGATCTCTGTGCTTTCCGGGGGCTTGTTCTGTCAACTCCTCTCGCATTTTCCTTGGATGCATCCCGGCGCACAACCCTGGTTGATCAATTGGGACATACAACATGGACTGTTCACGATGGTCTTGTGATTGGATGATGCGAATGTGGAGGGGCAGTGTCCTCTTTCGCGTGACGACGACCCTGTCTCTGTCCATCGCAATTACGCTGTTTATTTGGGCATGGATAATTGGATACCTGCAGCAACAAACCCTGAGAGCGACCTTTATCGAACGTGGGGTCGGAGTGGCTAGAGCCTTTTCTGCGATTGGGGCGACCGCGGTCATGGACCATCCACTGCGTATTCAAGAGGCCATACTCGAGTATCAGCGCGACCCGGATCTTCAAATTTTAGAGATTCTGGATCGGGATGATACGTTGGTGGCCTCCCTGCAATCGAATCAAATCGGGACCATTATGAGGGATTCTCAGTGGATAAGGGCCAAGGCAGCCGGTCGGGAAATGATTACTATTCAGGAAGTTGAGCCCTGGGGAGGCTTGTTGATAGTGGTTGAGCCCTTATGGGATGGCGATCGAATTGAGGCTTGGATGCGAATTGGCTTTTCTCTCAAGCGGCTTCAGGAACAAGAGCGCACCATATTTTTTGCCATCGGGTTAGTGGCCCTCGCGCTCATGGGGATAGGCACGATCGGGGTAAGAATGGGATTTCGTCAGATGGTGCACTTGTTGCACGGGATCATTGGCAAACTTGAGGAGGTGGCCATGGTCACGGAGAACGTTCAAGAGTCCCATTCGGGTCAATCACGAAACGATTTCTCGGAAGAGCCCGGAGTCGTTCAGGGTATCGGGAAACTGGAACAATTGGCAGGCGTGGCCACCCAGGCGGCGGCTCTGCTTGAAAACCGGACGAAGACGCTTCATGAACTCATGTTGACGTTGGAAATCAAAAATCGGGAATTAGCCCGGTTGGCTTCATTTCCGGAACTTAACCCTAATCCGGTTTTTGAATTTGATAAGGGACAGACCCTCACGTATATGAACCCCTCCGGCCAGCGTCTTTTTCCTGACCTCCAAGCCCTGGGCCGGAAGCATCCCTTAATTCGGGATTTGGAACTTTTGACTATTGCGGGGCGGAGAGTGGGAAAGGATTCTGTGATCGGAGAGATTAAAACTCATGGTCAAGTTTTTGAAGCCCACTTGGCTAATCTGGTCGACAATCACATTGTGCGATTGTATCTTCATGATGTGACAAGACGACGCGAGGCCGAGGAATTGATGAAAAGCACGGCTCAGGAATTAGAATTCCGGAATCGGGAATTGGCCCAGTCACGGGACCAAGCCTTGGCGGCCGTCAAAGCCAAAACGGAATTCTTGGCCACGATGAGTCATGAAATCCGAACGCCGATGAATGGGGTTATTGGCATGACCGGGTTGTTGTTGGAAACGGACTTGACGCCTGATCAGCGAAAAATGACCACCACCGTTCGGAATTCCGGCGAAGCGTTGTTGACGATTATTAATGATATTTTAGATTATTCGAAAATCGAATTCGGCAAATTAGAATTGGAAGAAATTCCGTTTGATTTGCAGGTCTGCGTTGAGGAAGTGATGGATCTTCTGAACGGCCGGGCGGTGTCAAGAAATTTGGAACTGTATTCCCTGATCTTTCCCGATGTGCCCATTAACTTGAATGGCGATCCTGGTCGGTTTCGTCAGATTCTCATGAATCTTGTGGGAAATGCCATCAAATTTACGGAATCGGGTGAAGTCTCCGTTCAGGTCCTTCGTGAAATGGAGACTGATCAAGATACGGTTCTTCGTGTACAAGTGGTGGATACGGGTATTGGCATTTCTGCCGAGCAACAAGTCAAACTGTTCCAATCGTTTTCCCAGGCGGATAGTTCCACCACCAGAAAATACGGGGGGACCGGCTTGGGCCTGGCGATTTGTAAGCAATTAGCCGAACGGATGGGGGGCGCTATTGGCGTCATCAGTGAAGCCGGGCGTGGAAGTTGTTTTTGGTTTACCGTACGGATGAAAAAATTGAAGGCTCCCTTGGGACCTTCTGTGCCCGAAATGGAGTTGCGGGGACTGCGTGTGTGTTGCGTAGATGATAATCGAACCAATCGAATGTTGCTGACGCATTATACGCAATCCTGGGGGATTGACGCAGTTACCGTGGAGGATGCCACGCAAGCCCTGGACGTCCTATATGCGCATCTTCACAAGGGAGTCGCATTCGATGTGGTGATTCTGGACATGCATATGCCTGGTATGAATGGGCTGGAACTGGCACAGGTCATCAAGGCGGATCCACAGCTACAACATGTCAGGCTGATTTTGTTAACCTCCGTGGGTTTGAAAGGAAATGGGATGTTGGCCAAACAAGCCGGCATTGAAGGCTATCTCACGAAACCGGTACGAAAAAAAGATCTGCAATTGTGCCTGGCCATGGTGATGGGCCGTCTGGATCTTTCTGAAAGCCCCTCGGTTCCTTTTTTTCCCAATGTAGGGGCCTTCCGAGACACTAAACCGCTCGCCCGAGCCGGACGTATTTTGGTGGTGGACGATCATGTGGTCAACCAACAATTGACGGAAATGATGTTGACGCGTTTGGGCCATCGTGTGGATCTGGCCGGGAACGGGCTGGAAGCGTTGGAGGCCTTGTCACGCATGGCCTACGATCTGATATTGATGGATTGCCAAATGCCTGAAATGGATGGGTATGAAGCCACGCAAGCCATTCGCCGAGGTGAAACATCAAACATAGGACGTGAACACAGAGGAGATCTCTCTCATCCCGTTTCAAGTCAGTTGTCTCATGCACGGGTCCGGATGCCGATTATCGCAATGACTGCCAATGCCATGCAGGGGGATAAAGAAAAATGTCTGAAGGCCGGAATGGATGATTACATCAGCAAACCCCTGAAAATGGATGAGTTGGAAGAAAAGCTCGCAAGGTGGATTCCGGATGAGTCGCACGATTGCCAGGATTCTCATCCAACGATCAATCGGAATGACGCGGAACTTTTGGCCGGAATGAATCACCCGGCCGTTCCTGAAGCAACTATGAAACCAGCACCCGTCTCCCATGCGGAGGAAAGAGGAATACTGGATAAGCAATTGTTGACGGATTGGGAGGCGATGGGAGGAAACGGCTTTATCTCCAAGTTAGTCCACCAGTTTGTCCGGGATGCAATCCTCTGTGTAGAACAGCTGGAAACCGGAATACAGACCGGTAATACCGACATTCTGCGTGAAGCCGCGCATGGTCTCAAAGGGATGGCCCATAATATGGGGCTGTCTGCATTGGCCAGGGTTGCCGGAGAAATGGAGAAGATGGGGCGTGATCACAACACGGACTCCGTGGGTCTCCTTTTTCAAGAGGCACAGCAGGAATTTGAAAAAGCCCGACAAGCCTTCCAAGCCATCCTAAGTTAAGCGAAAGATTCGTTAACGACGCGGTTCAGTTCTTCGAAGAGGAAACGGATAGAGACACATAGAGTAGGGTCTTCCATCAACAGGATTTTTCCCCGACTTCCCTCCCTTCTTCACTCTCACCATACAGGCCTTTCCTTCTGGAAAGGCTGGGTCCGGAGTTGGCCCGTTCCACTTGAAATTCCTCCGAGCGGTCGTACGGGTGGATCGGTATTCATGTTGGCCAGGCTCGGGGCACTGAAGTTGGCAATCCACATGTTAGTGTGAAAATTTTTGTCCATAGCAAGAAGACCGGATGGTTTTCCATGAATGATCAAGTAAAAATGGATCGTACAAGAGTTGGATATTTCGTTCACTCCCATGATCACTCTGGGCCCTGTCAGGAGGGGGAGGTAATCGTCTTGGCATTGCTTGCCTCAGTCTTGTATTCTTTGTATGCTCGCTTTTCATGTGCAACTCTTGAAATTCATGACAGGGACGAGGAATGGAACTGCCTGAAGATATTTCAACATGCCGAGACAATATTGATCGTTTAGATGATGAAATATTGACGTTATTGAATGAGCGGTCTCAGTATGTGATTCAAATCGGTCACATCAAAAAGAAGCAGGATGCTTCGGCCCATCTTCATACTCCCGGTCGAGAGGTGGCGATTGTCGAACGCCTGATGCGCCAGAATCCCGGCCCGTTCCCTAGTGAGGCGATCCGTCCGGTGTATCGGGAAATCATGTCCGCCTCCCTTTCTCTGGAAGGGACCCAAACCATTGCCTATCTTGGACCGCCGGCTACCTGTACTCATCTGGCGGCCATGCGAAAGTTTGGAGAATCAGCCGAATATATTCCGGTAAATAGCATTAAAGATGTCTTTGATGATGTGGAACGTGGACGGATGCGGTTTGGGGTTGTCCCCATTGAAAACTCTACCGAAGGTGTGGTGAACCATACCTTAGATTTATTTGTGGATTCCCCTCTACTCATTTATGGAGAGGTGATGATGGAAATTTCCCATCATTTTCTTTCAAAGGCTTCCAAGTTGGAAGATGTGAAAGTTGTCTATTCCCATCCACATGCGATCGCGCAATGCCGGAATTGGCTGGAGACGAATATTCCTTCTGTTGCAATTGCGGAGGAGCCCAGTACGGCTCGGGCAGCCGAACGGTGTGTGCATGATCATTCTGCAGGGGCCATTGCCTCCGAATTGGCGTCTCAATTGTACGGCTTGACCATTCTTCGTGCGAGAATTGAAGATAATATTAATAACTTTACCCGGTTTTTGATTCTTTCCCAAAAAGGAGCCGAACGAACCGGTCGGGATAAGACATCTATTATCGTATCCGCTAAGGATCGAGTCGGTGCGTTGTACGATTTGATTCGCCCGTTTTCTTCTTTTGGTATCAACATGACCAAAATTGAATCGCGTCCTACCCGAAAGAAGATATGGGAATACTTGTTTTTTATGGATTTGGAAGGTCATCAAGATGACGACCGGGTAAAAAAAGCCTTGGAAGAAGTGAAGTCCCGGTGCCAATTCCTAAAAATCTTGGGCTCCTATTCCGCCCTTCAATAATGCCTGTTCTTGCAGCAGGCATTTCCCGAGGATGAAGAGCCACTAAGAAAACACGTGCATATCCTGACGGTAGTCCCAATATGGAAATAATGTAGAAGGTTATCCTATGCCCTTACGTGTCAATCCGACAATTGCTTCACTGACTCCTTATTCTCCCGGGAAACCCTTGAGTGAATTGGAGCGGGAATTAGGGATTACTCAGGCCATTAAACTGGCTTCCAATGAAAATCCCTGGGGTCCTTCACCCAAAGCCCTCCAGGTGTTGAAAGAGGCCTTGACTTCTCTCCATCGCTACCCTGACGGGGGCGCCCATTATCTTCGGCAGGATTTGGCCGATCACCTGAAATTCGACCCCAATCATATACTTGTCGGAAATGGATCGGATGAAATTCTCAGCCTGTTGGTGAAGGCGTTTTTGTCACCGGGTGAGGAAGCCGTTATGGCCGACCTCACGTTTGTGATGTACCGATTGGCCGTCTTGGGCGAGCATGCCGTCCCGGTTGAGGTGCCCTTGGCCAACTGGACCCATGACGTGGATGCCATGTTGGAGGCTGTCACGGACAAAACCCGGCTTTTTTTCATCTGTAATCCGAATAATCCTACCGGCACGATGTTAACCGCCAGGGAAATTGATCGGGTTCTCTCCCGTCTCCCCGGTCATGTGGTGTTGGTGATGGATGAAGCCTATTATGAATACGTGCGTCAGGCCGACTATCCCGATAGCCTGCGGTATGTGCATGAAGGACGGTCCTGTGTTGTTCTTCGAACATTTTCGAAGATTTATGGGTTGGCCGGATTGCGGGTGGGATATGGAATCACCACACCTGAAATTGCCGGATATGTGAATCGAGTGCGCCCTCCCTTCAATGTGAACAGTCTCGCGCAGGAAGCCGCGCGAGCGGCCCTGACCGATGACGAACATGTGGCAAAAAGCCGAGGGATGAACGAAGCCGAAATGACTTTCCTGGAGGAAGGGCTGAGTAAGTTGGGAATTTCCTGTATTCCCAGCCAAGCCAATTTCATTTATTTTGATGTGGGCATGGATGGAAAACGGGTTTATGAGGCCCTCCTTAGGGAAGGCGTTATTGTCCGTCATATTCGTGGCCCCATGATCCGCGTCACCATTGGGCAACCTACCGAAAATCACCGATTTCTGGATGCCCTTCAAACCGTACTCACGGCTTTGGCCCAGACCCGGTAATCCGCGCATGCGCCCATCATGATCATTGTGTTCAAACCAGAAGCCTCGGAACAGGACATCGAACACCTGGTGGATCGGCTGAGATCTCTTGGATTACGATCTCAGATTTCCAGAGGGGAGGAGCGGATTGTTGTGGGAGTCATCGGAGACGAACGGGTGCTTCAGGGGCAGCCGTTGAGTGTGTTTCCTGGTGTGGAAAGCGTCACGCCGATTTTGGCTCCCTGGAAAATGGTCAGCCGGGAGTTTCAGAAACAGGATTCGGTCATTGATATTGGAGGTGTACAGGTTGGGGGCAATCGTGTCGTAGTCATGGCTGGTCCTTGCGCTGTGGAAAAGTTGGAAATTACGGTTGGCATTGCCCAATCGGTGGCTCGATCCGGAGCCCGCATACTCCGTGGCGGAGCGTATAAGCCTCGAACTTCCCCCTATTCGTTTCAGGGACTCGGTCAGGAAGGACTGGAATTTTTGACTGCGGCGCGGAAAGAAACCGGATTGCCTGTAGTGAGTGAGATTTTGGACGCCCGGGATCTGGGATATTTCTTAGAGCATGCCGATGTCATTCAAATTGGCGCCCGGAATATGCAAAATTTTGAACTGCTGAAAGAAGTCGGTTCCTATGATAAACCGGTTCTTTTGAAACGTGGACTCTCCGCAACTATTAAAGAGTTTTTGTTGTCGGCTGAGTATATTATGTCCCGTGGGAATCAAAACGTCATGTTGTGTGAACGGGGCATCCGGACGTTTGAATCCCACTATCGGAATACCTTAGATCTCACAGCTATCCCGGCTTTGCAAGAATTGACTCATTTACCGGTGATCGTGGATCCCAGTCATGCAACCGGAAAGTGGAATTTAGTCGCTCCGATGGCTAAAGCTGCGGTGGCGGCTGGCGCGGATGGGTTGTTGATTGAGGTGCATTCCGACCCTGAATGTGCGCTCTGTGACGGAGAAGAGTCTCTTAAGCCGAGCCGTTTTCATGACCTGATGCTTGATCTCCAAAAAGTAGCTCGTGCTGTGGGGCGGGACATGTAAGGTCAGAGAAACTGTTGCAATTGGTCCAATCCGTCATGACTCCCTTCTCTCATACGCCTCTGTTTCAGCAGGTAACTATTATCGGGGTAGGATTACTCGGGGGATCTCTTGGGCTGGCTCTCAAACAGCTGGGCTTAGCCAAAACCGTGATAGGGGTGGGACGTAGCCGGGCGAATTTGGAATTGGCGATGAACATGGAGGCGATTGATGCTTTCGTTGGCGATGCTAAAGAAGTCGTGGGCCAGTCGGATTTTGTGGTTTTAGCGACCCCCGTCGATACCTATCTTGAACACGTGAAGCATTGGGGAGAGTGCCTCCGGTCCCATACGGTTGTGAGCGATGTGGGCAGTGTGAAAGGGCCATTGGTGCTGCAATTGGAATCTCAATTGCCTCCAGAAGTTTTTTTCGTTGGAGCCCATCCGATTGCCGGAAAAGAAAAATCAGGGGTTGCCTATGCTGAGGCCGGGTTATTCAAGGGCGCTCGGTGTATTGTTACTCCCACTTCCCGAACCCGGCCTGAAGCATTAAAGACCGTTTGCGCTTTATGGGAGGCGGTCGGCTCGACGGTGATATCCATGAATCCTCATGACCATGATTGGGTGTTAGGAGCCGTGAGCCATTTACCTCATGTGGCTGCGTTTTCCTTGATGCAGGCCCTTTGCAGTCTTCAAAAAGACGATAAGACCCATTCCATGAACCTGTTATCCTTTTCGGGTGGTGGGTTGCGAGATACGACTCGCATTGCCGCAAGTTCTCCCGAAATGTGGCGGGACATTTGTTTGGCGAACCGGGACAATCTCTTGCAAATGATCGATCAGTATGTCGGGCATCTTCAGGAATTTAAAAAAACCTTACAAGTTAACGATGCTCAGAGGCTTCAGCAATTGCTGGAAGAATCCAAAAGCTTACGGGAACGCTTGACATGACTTCGTTTTCTATTGGCCCCGCTTCGGCACCTCTTCGGGGAACGGTCACCGTCCCTGGTGACAAGTCTATTACACACCGGGCTTTGATATTGGGGGCCTTAGCCGATGGGTCGACTCGGGTTACGGGATATTGCCAGGGAGAAGATTGTCTGAATACCCTTCGCGCCATTCGTCAACTCGGAGTGGAGGTTCGGGAAATTCCCGATGGGTTGGAGATTACAGGTAAAGGTCTATGGGGATTGGTGGAACCGGTCAATGTGTTGGATTGCGGAAACTCCGGGACCGGCCTGCGATTGTTAGCTGGTGTATTGGCGGGACAGGGATTTTTTTCCGTGTTGACGGGTGATGCTTCACTGCGCAGCCGGCCCATGGCTCGGATTGTGAGACCCCTCAAGCTTATGGGGGCACAGATTTCCGGGAGAAAAGGAGGCGACTTGGCTCCACTCGGTATTCAGGGGCAAGAGTTGACATCCCTGGTTTATGAATCGCCTGTGGCAAGTGCCCAAATAAAATCTTGCGTGTTATTGGCCGGGTTATTTGCAACGGGAACTACAGTTGTGACTGAACCGCAAAAGTCCAGGGATCATACAGAACGGCTGTTTGCCTATCTGGGTATTCCTTTTCGGGACAATGGCTGCCGGGTAGAGGTTCAGGGTCGACAGTCCTTTAAAGGTAAACCCATTGACATTCCTGGAGACATTTCGGCTGCAGCCTTTTTTCTGGTGGCGGCCACAATCGTCCCTGATTCAGAAGTATTCATTCCGAATATCGGGCTTAATCCCGAGCGGACAGGCATTTTAGATCTTTTGCTCAAAATGGGAGCCGATATTTCGGTGCTAAACCCGAGGACCCAATCCGGAGAACCGGTTGGAGATCTCAGAGTCCGATCTTCCGGATTACATGGAATTTCCATCGGGGCAGAAATGGTTCCCAAAACGATCGATGAATTTCCCATCCTATGTGTGGCTGCAGCACTGGCTGAAGGCGAAACCCGTATCAACGGTGCCAAGGAATTGAGAGTCAAGGAAACGGATCGAATCCATGCCATGGCTACGGAATTACAACGATTGAATGTCTCTGTTGAGGAAGAGGATGATGGGTTGGTTATTCAAGGGAACGCCGCTCTCAAAGGAGCGGTCTGCCGAAGCTATGGAGATCATCGGGTAGCTATGTCGTTAGCTGTGGCCGGATTGGCGGCCGATTCTGTGGTGAGCGTGGATGAGGTGGATTGTATTGAGACTTCTTTTCCAGGGTTCCATGGTAAACTGTTGGATTTATTGACAAATTGACGATGAAGTCTATAATGAAACCCACACGTGGACAAGGAGCTGGCGATCATAAGGAGAAAAAGAGAGGCTCAGCCCGGCGTTTACTGATTACAATTGATGGCCCTGCCGGAGTCGGCAAAAGCACGGTTTCTCAGTCTTTAGCCAAGCATTTGGGGTATGTCTATCTAGATACGGGCGCACTGTATCGGGCTGTAGCCTGGAAAATTCAGCAACTAAAATCCGATCCGAATGATCCTATTCAAGTTGAGGCCATTTTATCTCACACGGATATTGGCATACTTCCACAAACCGATGGAATTGCCATTCAAATTGATGGTGTGGTCGTCGAACCAGGTGCGTTGCGGACCCCAGAAGTTAGTCAATTGGCTTCAACTATTGCGGCGTTACCTCGGGTGCGGGCTTGGCTGTTGCCGGTCCAACGAAAATTCGGGGAAGCATGTGGGGTTGTTGCCGAAGGAAGAGACATGGGCACTCGGGTCTTTCCCCAAGCGGATATCAAGTTTTTTCTTGATGCCGATGTGACAGTGAGAGCCATGCGGCGTCATTTGGAATTTGCTCAAAAAGGTCGTGACCAGAGCCTGGAATCGGTCCAAGAAGATATGACTGCTAGAGATCGGCGAGATCGGACCCGGGAAATTGCTCCATTGTATCCGGCAGAAGAAGCCACCATTATCGATACTTCTCATCAGTCGGCTGATCAGGTGGTGGAACAGATGATGAAGGTGATAGCGGATCGCCTGTGAGCGGCTTGATTTATGGGTTTCTGTGGGTATTGTTCAATTGTTTTTTTCGCACGGTTCTGCGTTTACGGGTTTTCGGATTAGAACACTTTCCCCAAACCGGGGGTATTATTGTGGCGGCCAATCATGCCAGCTACAGCGATATCCCGGTTTTGGGATGTGCCATTTGGAGAAGAGTTTTTTTTTTAGGGAGGTCAAATTTATTTCCCAATATCTTTCTTAATTGGGCCATACAACGTTTAGGATGGATTCCCTTAAAAACCCACCGGTTGGATCGAAAGGCCTTTGGAGAGGCTCTCAGGCTTTTAAATGACGGAAAACCTGTAGTGATTTTCCCTGAGGGAAGTCGAACGGAAGACGGGACCCTCCTGCCTGGAAGGCCTGGAATCGGCTATTTAGTCGCTGAATCACAATGCCAGGTGATTCCTGCGTTTATTTCTGGTACCTTTACAGTTCTGCCTCCGGGTGCCATGTGGCCAAGGTTGATTCCCGTTTCTGTGACCTTTGGGAAACCTCTGAGTTTTTCAAAGTTTCAGAAAGATGGGCGGGCCAAAGAGTTCTACGAACAGGTGGGACAATCGGTAATGGAACACATTGCGGAGCTGAGTGTCGCCCATGAAAGTAGTCGAAATAGAGAGTAAGTGCCTGTGACGAAGACCCAAACAATTTCTTTGTCTTTTGTATGGAATCGTATTGAGATCTCTAAAAATTATCTTATTCACCCTTAAACTGCGTAGTTCCGTTGGAGGTATCAAAGTCGGATGAACACCCTTTCACAACACACTGAAACCATTGACCGAGAAACCCTGGCCGCCCTGTATGACGAAACCTTTAAGAATATTGAAGAGGGGACGATTACAGAAGGAAGGGTTATTGATATCCAACGGGACCGGGTCGTCGTCGATATTGGGTATAAATCCGAAGGCATGATTCCGGCCGACCAGTTTTCTTCGGAAGAACTTGAACACCTCAAGGTTAATGATCCCATTCAGGTCTACATCGAACAATGTGAAGATTCCGAGGGTAATTTACTCCTCTCCAAAGAAAAAGCCGACAAGATGAAGGTCTGGGAAGATTTGGAAGTTGCCCATCATGAAGAAAAACAAGTGCAAGGAAAAGTCATTTCCCGCATTAAGGGCGGCATGATCGTGGATATTGGAGTGAAGGCGTTCCTGCCCGGTTCTCAAATTGACTTGACCCCCGTCAGGGACCTGGATGGGTTAGTGGGGAAAACGTTTAATTTTAAAATCATTAAAATTAATCACCGGCGGGGAAATGTGGTGGTCTCCCGACGGGCTTTGCTGGAAGAAACAAGGGACAAACGGCGCCAATCGACATTGTCGACATTGACGGAAGGACAGTTGATTGAGGGCGCAGTGAAGAATATTACCGATTACGGAGCATTTTTGGACCTGGGCGGCATCGACGGACTTCTTCACATTACCGATATTTCATGGGGCCGTGTCGGCCATCCTTCCGATATGTTTTCCATCGGGGATCGAGTTGAAGTGTTGGTGCTGAAATATGATCGAGAGACCGGCCGGATTTCTTTAGGGGTCAAGCAAAAATCTCCGGACCCCTGGACCAAGGTCGAAAGCAAATATCCCGAAGGGAGTCGAGTGAAAGGGAAAGTGGTGAGCCTGACGGACTATGGAGCCTTTGTGGAATTAGAGCCCGGTGTAGAAGGATTAGTCCATGTTTCGGAAATGTCCTGGACCCATGAAGTCCGGCACCCATCCAAGGTAGTTTCGGTGGGGGATGCGATTGAAGCGCAAGTGTTGCATGTGGATCAACAAAGCCGAAAAATTTCTCTAGGCATGAAGCAAACGGCTCCCAACCCCTGGGATTTAATTGAAGAGCGATACCCGGAAGGCACTCAAATAGAGGGTAAAGTAAAAAGTGTAACCGATTTTGGCGCTTTCGTCGGGTTGGATGAGGGGGTTGACGGCTTGATTCATATTTCCGATATGTCCTGGACCAAGCATATCAAGCATCCGTCCGAACTGTTCAAAAAAGGACAGGTGGTGCAGGCCGTTATTTTGAAGATTGATAAAGATAAGGAGCGGTTGTCTTTGGGCTATAAGCAACTGGTGTCTGATCCTTGGTCCACCGAAATTCCCCAGCGATATCATGTCGGAGAAACGGCCACTGGGACGATATCCAAAATTGCCGACTTTGGGATTTTTGTCGAATTAGAGGGTGGAGTTGAAGGCCTTATTCATGTCAGTGAAATTGGCCCCGATGTTCAAGACCGCCTGGAAGATAAGTTTTCCATTGGGCAAGAAGTGGCCGCCAAAATTGTCAAAGTCGATTGTGAAGATCGGAAAATTGCCTTGAGTCTATGGGAGCATTTGAAAGATATAGAACAGGGAGAGGTGTCAGAGTTCCATACTGCACAGGGCAGTTTAGATCAAAGTTTGGGGCGGGCTGTTCAGGCCAAAGAGCAAGCTACCGATTCCTAAGCCCTATAGGAGAAGGGTTTTTTACTCTTTCCCGAACATGGTGTAAATTCATGCAGACCGGATATCCTCATTGGAAACGAGTTTTCTGGATTCTCATGGGAGGACTGGTCTTATTTTTTGTGGGAAAATCGGTTATACCGGAATTGCTGTTGGCCAGTCAGGAAAAAGTGGCCATTGTCCGGGTGGAAGGTCCGATTTTGGACTCACTGGAAACAGTAAATGAACTCAAAATGTTTGCTGAAGATCCTACCGTTCGTGCCATTGTCGTGCGCATTGATAGCCCGGGAGGGGGGGTAGCGCCTTCTCAAGAAATTTATAACGCAGTCAAGCGTGTTCGAAAAGAAAATAATAAAACAGTAGTGGCTTCCATGGGCACCGTGGCGGCGTCTGGTGGTTACTATATCGCGGTGGCCACCGACCGTATCTTAGCCAATCCCGGCACCTTGACGGGCAGCATCGGGGTCATCATGCAAATGGCCAATTTTCAGGAGTTGTTGGAGAAAGTCGGGGTGAAGAATATTGTGGTTAAGACGGGGAAGTTTAAAGATATCGGGTCTCCGTTCCGGACTATGCAGGAAGAGGACCGTCGGCTCCTTCAGTCCGTCATGGACGATGTACATCGGCAATTTATCGAAGCGGTTGCCGATGGTCGTTCTATGGACAGTTCGGAAGTCGAGCAGTTGGCTGACGGGCGGGTTTTTACCGGCAGACAGGCCAAGTCTATTTTGTTGGTTGATGAAATCGGGGATTTGCAGGATGCGATTCGTCTGGCTGGCGAATTGGGGGGTATTATTGGCGATCCTCGGGTAGTTGAAACAACCAAACCCTTTTCTTTTCGAGATTTTCTGGAGACCAAATTTCTTGGGGATGTCCGGTCACTTGCCTTGCCGAAGTTTGGAATGCCTTTAATGTATTTATGGATTGCATGATGAGCCGTCATTTATTGGGTAGCCACGAAAAAAGTTTTTTAGGGACATCGGGTTCCAACTCCATACGCGGAATACTGGGAAGGAGGGCTAGATGACAAAAGCGGATCTCATCGAAAAGTTGGCGGAGGAGGCTCCCCAATTAAGTCGACGACAGGCCGAAGTGGTTGTGAACACTATTTTTGACTCTATTCGGGATTCTTTGCAACGTGGTGAAAAAACAGAAATTCGGGGATTTGGAAGTTTCCGTTTACGGCATCGACAGAATAAAGAAGGGCGAAATCCAAAAACCGGAGAATCAGTATCTGTCCCTGAAAAACGCATGCCATTTTTTAAGGCCGGTAAAGAAATTAAGGAATTGTTAAACCCTGGGTCGACCGCCCCGGAATTGGTCTAACTTATGTTTTCTTCTGAACAAAAACCTTCCGTGACTTCTGATATTCAATGGACTGAGGAAGCCCTGGCCCGCTTGGAGCGGGCCCCGAGTTTTCTGCGGGGCATGGTCAAGCGATTGGCCGATAAAAAGGCAAAAGAACTGGGATATGCCGAAATTACCGCCGAGATTTTGGACCAACTTAAAGGACAAATGATGGGACAAATGGGCGGGGCGGCAGGCATGGAACAAGCCGCACAGGATATGGCTAGTGGTAAGCTTCCCTGGACTGCGGAAGCACGTAAGCGTCTGGAGTCCGTCCCAGAGTTTATGCGAAGTATGATTGGGCGAATTGCTGAAGATGTCGCCAGGGAGCGCGGCCATTTGGAAGTCAATGTTGAATTATTCGAAAAAGTTGAGGCCCTGGGCGATGTAGCTCTTGATCAAAGTAGCCCACTGAATTGGACGGAGGATGCCATGGCCTTGTTGCAAAAGAGGATAGAAAGCTCTCCGCCGATCGCGATGGATTTTGTGACGGATATGTTAAAACGGGATGCCGAAGAGCTGGCCCGTGAACAAGGGTTGACCCAAATTGACGCAGAGACACTTGAGCGTCTGTGGGAAGCTCCTCCTACGCAGGTGGCCTGGACTGATGAGGCTTGGAAGCGCCTTCATACCTCACCGGATTTTGTGAGAAGTGGGATTCGAAAAGCCGCGGAACGACGAGCGCGCAAACTTGGGCTACGGGAAATTGATTCGGAGCACCTCACGACATTCCGAAACGAGGCCATGATGAAGGCCGTGAAACGTATCCGGAGTTTCGGCTATAAAGAATTGACCTTTGATGCTTTTGGGGATGCGATGCAAAAAGTGAAACGGTTAAAGGGTAATGAGCAGGCTGAACATCGTCTCGAGGAAATACGGGATTATATGAAGACCAAACCGGATGTCGGAGTCTTGGGTGAGGAACTGATGTCCCGGTTTAGAAATTACTTAAAAGGGGAGGGGAAGTTATAAGATCATACTCCTGTGAGCATTGCTTCCCCTCCTTCTCATAAAGGCGGTTTTTTGCCACTCCCCAAATGTGCCCCTTCCTTTGCGAGCGTGTCGGCTATCTCATTTTCAGGAATCCCTGAGTGAGCCTTGACTTTTTCCCATTGAATTTTGATTCCTGTCTCTCTCACGGCTTGGGCATAATATTGCGTGAATGGCAATTTGGTTTTCCAAGCCCCTGTTACCCAGCTTTCCAACCCTTGATAATCAAAATGAATGGTAATGTCGGTAGCCTGGTTTGTCTGGCACCATTCGAGGGCCTTGAGAATTGCCCAAATCTCTCCGGCCACATTGCGATGCCCATGGGCTTCTGAGGGGATATCATTCCCTTTGTCTCGAAATACTTCCTGGCCTCCTTTTGTAATCAGAACACCCCATCCGATATGCATGGATCCATCGGTCTGAGGGAAGCAGGCTCCGTCTACCCACACATCAATGTTAGAGGATGTGGTCGTGTTGGTGCTTGGGGAGGAGGGATTGGGACTGCCGGTTTCTCCTGTCCTGACAAACTGTTGGGCTTCTTCCCAAGTAGAAAATGATTTATATTCGGCACCGGGAAATTGAAAGATTTGCTCACGACATGCCCTCCAATTATCAAAGACTCCTGTGATACGGCCATGGCGGACTCCATAAAATTTCATGATTGTAAGAATAACGGTGTCGTATAGAACATTCTCATGTTTTTACATGGGGATCGGTGATCGGCAGCTATGAAGTATAAGGAATGATGACTAGATTAGAAGCAATCTTTTAACGATGCCCTTTTTGTATGGATTCAATTTTTTGTTTGGCCAATTGGGCCTTTGAAGATTCCTGAGGGTTCCCCTCAACAAGAATTAAAAATGTTTCGTACTCTTGAACGGCCCGCTTCGGATTGACCAATTCGAAGGCTTCCGCGAGGTTAAAGCGGGCATGGGCATAGTCAGGTTGAAGAGCGAGAGCTTGTTCATAAGCGTGTATGGCTTGTTGAAGCTGTTTGAGTTCTATCAGGACGGTTCCATAGCTATTCAGCATGGTCGCTGAATACGGCTGGAGGGAAAGGGCTTGTTCAATTGAGTTTTTTGCTTCATCGAATTTCCCCAAGCTTTTCTGGGCTAAACCCATGCGATGGAGAGCTTCCGCATGGTGCCCGTTTTCTGGTAACCCCAATCTGATAGCTTGCCGATATGCTTCCAAGGCAATGTCCGGATGTTTGGTTCCACAAGACCCGAATAACGATAACTCACCTCTAGCAAATTGTTGAAGTCCGAGGAATTCATCGGTCGAGGAGCCCTTTGGTTCCGATGTCTGAGAGGAGCCAGAGACGGGAGGAACCTCTGCATCCATATAGGAAAGAAAACGTTGATGTTGTCCTTCAAAAAGGCGTTCATAGGGGTCAAGGAGAAAAATTGCCATGACTAATTGGTCGTCTTGGTTTTTTCGTTTGCGTATCACATATTGGTGAGTCGTGGTGGCCTCGCCGGTTCGGTATAAAATGGCCGAATCGGGGTCCCGCTCCCGAAGCAGTTGGGAGGAATTGAAGAAAAATTCTTTCGATGGCGGTAATTGTGAAAGGGTTTGACGAAGAAGGGGGTAGGAATCTAAGGAGAGTCCATGGGTGTAAACGGTGACCGCTCCAACCAAAATGCCGTCCTCATTGAACATCAGCCACTCGTGTTGATCATTTGGTGAACGGCTGTGTTGATAATATTCGGTGCCTCCTCCCCATAGGGCTTCCTGAAAGCCTGCGGTTGATGACATGGATTGGGTCGTCGACTTGGTTTGACAAAGATTGTCACGTCCGATGGCACCGAGATCACTTTGGGATGGAGGTAGTTCAGGCCGTGGTGGACTGCTGGTGCACTGATTTAAGGCAAATGCCGAGAGGAAGATTGAAATGATCCACCAGGCTTTTCCAAGCTTCGGGGGATGGGATTGAGATGAAGGGAGATGCGCAAGCATGAATATTTGGCAGGATAAGTGAAGTTAAGATGGTGGGCGATACTGGGATCGAACCAGTGGCCTCTTCCGTGTGAAGGAAGCGCTCTCCCACTGAGCTAATCGCCCAACCCGCTGAATCTATCAGAATGGCCTATGGAGGGGCAATGAATAACTCTCCATGGCATGCTGGTTGCCTTGACGGTTTTAGAAAACCTAGAGTAGGCTGAATCAAGGTCCTTCATTCTTTCCAAGAGGAGGTATGCGTATGGACAAGCAAGAACACAAACGTGAACCCCAGAAGTCGGATCGTGGTCAGGCCCATGACGACGTTAAGGCCAATCCTAAGATTGCGGAAAAGGGGCAGCGGTTGAAAGAAGAGATGGATGATTTGGTTGATGAGATCGATAAAGTCTTAGAGGAAAATGCTGCAGAATTTGTTAAAAACTATGTTCAAAAAGGGGGTGAATAGTGCTCAATGGTTCAGCGTTCTAGGTATTATAATATTTTGGTCTTTTGGCTCCTTCAACAAACCCTGCCTCTTCCCATTTCCTAATCCTGGTCATAGTATCTATTCTCGTCTAGCGGCGAAAAGTTTCTTGGAGGCAATTCGGCTTTTCGGGAAAAACCCTCTTTGGCTCGCCCGTTAAACGAAAGGTTAGGTATGATGTCCTTTAGAAATTCATGGAAATTTTTTCAAGAATTTTTGATATGATCTCCGATGCAAATAGTGCATAGACTCTCCGGAAGAATGGCGAAATTGATTTACGGGAAAAGTAGGTGTCTATTTTCTTAAGGAACAAGATACGGTAAAGAAAAAACGAGTTTCTCCTGTGGACTCCAGAGTTAAATTATGGGCAATCAATACGTGACAGATATTGAACAGTTGGTTGAGCAGGTGACGGCCTATAATCCAGGGGTAGAAGGCAACCTCCTCCGCCTTGCCTATACCTTTTCGGCCAATGCGCATCAGGGACAAGTCCGTCAAACTGGTGAGCCCTATGTCAGTCATCCTTTGGCAGTGGCAGGAATATTGACGTTTCTTCGGTTGGACGTTTCGGCCATTGTGGCCGGCCTCCTTCACGATACTTTAGAAGATACCGTTGCGACGAGAGCTGATTTGGAAAAAGCGTTTGGATTGGATGTTGCGCGTCTTGTGGAGGGAGTGACAAAAATCGGGCAAATTCCCTTTAAGACGGACGAAGAAAAACAAGCCGAAAATTTTCGGAAGATGGTGCTGTCTATGGCCGACGATATTCGTGTCGTGTTCATTAAGTTGGCCGATCGTCTTCATAATATGCAAACCCTGGAAGCCTTGTCACAAGACAAGCAACGAAAGATTGCCCAAGAAACAATGGAGATCTACGCTCCGTTGGCGAACAGACTGGGCATGAGTTGGATCAAGCAGCAATTGGAGGACTTATGTTTTCAGTACCTTCAGCCGGACGCATATTCTATGCTGATCTTGCGTCTGGCCAAGAAGGATGAAGAGCGGCAGGCCTATATTCAATCTCTCATTGAATTAGCCCGTAAGGCGCTGATAGATGCTGGGCTCCCCGGACACATCGAAGGCCGTCCTAAGCATCTGTATAGTATTTTTCAGAAAATGGAACGACGGGCGGTTTCCTTTGATGAAATTTTTGATTTAACCGCGATTCGAATTATTACGGATACCAAAATGACATGTTATGCCATTTTGGGTTTGATTCATTCCATCTGGCCTCCGGTTCCCGGACGATTCAAAGATTACATTGCCACTCCGCGTTCTAATCTCTATCAGTCGCTGCACACGACGGTTGTTGGACCGCAAGGGGAGTATGTGGAATTTCAAATTCGTACGGAAGAAATGCACCGCATTAATGAATATGGGGTTGCGGCCCATTGGCGGTATAAAGAAAGCGGGAAAGTGGTGAGTCGAGATGAACAGGTGTTTAGTTGGCTCCGGCAGTTTGTGGAATGGCATAAGGATTTATCCGACAACCGACAATTTATGGATTCGGTTAAGTTGGATCTTTTCCACGATGTGGTATTCGTCTTCACGCCCAAGGGGGAAGTGCGGGAAATTGGCGTGGGTTCCACCCCTGTGGATTTTGCCTATGCGATTCACACCGAAATTGGAGACCATTGCGTAGGGGCGAAAGTCAACGGCAAGTTAGTCCCGCTTCGCCATCAATTGAATAGCGGAGATATGGTTGAAATTTTAACCTCCTCATCTCAAGTGCCTCATCGCAGTTGGTTGAAATTCGTCAAAACGTCAAGAGCCAAAACGAAAATTAAACATTGGTTTAAGGTTGAAGAACAAAAGCGAGCATTGGAATTGGGGCGCCGCCTGTTGGAGCAGGAGTTTCGGCGGCAGAATTTGCCGGTTGCCCAATCATTGAAGTCGGATCGGTTGGTTTCATTGGCCAAATTGAAAGGGTGCGAAACTGTTGACGAACTTATTCGTGCGGTTGGATATGGGAGGCTATCCCCAGATCAAATTGCGAATCATTTTGTCGAACCTGCCCATGAAGCAGAAATGTCTATGCCCTCTCCAAAAATTGGCGGAATTCGCGGTGCCCGTTCTGAAGGAGCGGTTAAGTTCAGAGGCTCCAAAGATGTGCTTATGCAATTATCCAAATGTTGTAATCCGGTCCCAGGTGAACCGATCCGGGGATATATTACTCGAGGAAGGGGTCTCACCATTCATGCCATAGATTGTCCGAATTTTCATGCTTTGGAGTGGGATCATAATCGGTTGGTTGAGGTGGATTGGGATACGGATATCGAAGGAACCCACTCGGTTGAGGTGTCGGTGTTGACACTGGATCAACCCGGGGTTTTGGCAAAAGTCTCCTCGGGTATTTCCCATGGTCAAGCAAATATTACCCGAGCCGAAATATCTACCCGAGAGGACAAAAAAGCTGTTCTTGATTTTGTCATCGAAGTGAAGAATACCAACCACTTGGAGAATATTTTGAAAGAGATCCAACGAGTTGATGGTGTCTTGTCGGCTAAGCGGGTCCGTGGCTGGTGAGGTTTATCGAGTGGGCTGTTTGGATGGAATGGTGAGCGATAAATGTGTCCCTGGAGTTAATCCTAATTCTTTCGCCCTCCCTGCCTGAATTTCAAGTACGAATCTAGATTCTCTGGTTGAATAGTAACGGGGACAACTATCGTCCTTTTTGGTGCAAATGGGGACATGGGGTTCTACATGGAGAATCTTTCCCGACTCGTCCATCCAAAGAATGTCTAAAGGGATGAGAGTATTTTTCATCCAAAAAGTCCAATATCCCATTTCAGGAAAAATAAATAACATACCCTCGTCAGCCTCAAGAGATTGACGAAACATGAGCCCCTGAGACCGTTTATCTACGGTCTCTGCAATTTCAACAGAAAGGGAGACGCCCGTTGGCGTGGAAATTTTTGCCAATTCATTCAGAGAAGGTTCTGATGAAAATACAAGGCCCTGGTCTAAGGGTAGAATTCCCAGGAAAACACAAACAACAGAGGAGAGAATCCGTTTCTTGGAAGTATTTCTCTTCAACATAAATTGCCATCAGAGTAATGATCATGATGGCCTTGTGTCTATAGTCGATGCGCTAGGAAATGATTGTGGGGAATGATGGATAAGATTAAGAAGTTTTTTTAAGAAGTCTTGTTGATACTTCATATTATTAAGTCTTATATCCTAGGCGTTTATTCTGATGAGTTGAAGCTGGCATAGGTATTGACCATAAAGAATCTGGTCTCTATAATGACGAGTTTACGGATGGGAGGATTGTTTTCTGCGCCTATCTTTAAGAAGATACAACTAAGTGGTTGTGGTTTTTGTGGGTAATCTCGATAAGGGGATTTTGCTTACCTAGTCTTCCTTCACATCGATTTTCTTCCCAGTTTTTGTATTTTGTGAATTAAATAATCAGGTATTACAGGAAAAGTTAGCCCACATTAATAAATATGTATAAGGGCAGGTACCCAAGTGGTCAACGGGGGCAGACTGTAAATCTGCTGCCATCGGCTTCCAAGGTTCGAACCCTTGCCTGCCCACCATGTCATTAGGGCGAGGAATGGGCTCAACATGCATAATGTATGTTTTTGAGAAACGAATCTGAAGTATGAAAAGTCTGTTTCTAAGGATTTCTGGATGGTTTGAATAGGATTATGAAAATTTTCGCGGGCGTAGCTCAGTGGTAGAGTCGCAGCCTTCCAAGCTGTGTGTCGCGGGTTCAAATCCCGTCGCCCGCTCCAAGAACATTGCTGAAAAGGCCTGAACTGTTACGGAGACGGGACAAAAATGAATTTGGGGATTTTACCATTCTCACGGAACACAAAGTTGATGGGCCCATGTAGCTCAGTTGGTAGAGCACGTCCTTGGTAAGGACGAGGTCACGCGTTCGATCCGCGTCGTGGGCTCCATCATAAAGCTATTCTTACGTTATAAGTTAAAATGTTGTTTGGTGGAGGATTGAGGTATGGCGAAGGCGAATTTGAGCGGAAGAAGCCGCATGTGAATGTGGGGACGATTGGGCACGTGGACCATGGCAAGACGACGTTGACCTCGGCGTTGACGAAAGTCATGGGGGATACGGGCAAGGCCAAATTTGTGCCCTACGATGAGGTGGCGAAGGCCAGTGAAAGTCAAGGCCGTCGGGATCCGACCAAAATTCTGACCATTGCCATCTCGCATGTGGAGTATGAGACGGAGAATCGGCACTATGCGCACGTGGACTGTCCGGGGCATGCGGATTATGTCAAGAACATGATTACGGGGGCGGCGCAGATGGACGGGGCCATTTTGGTGGTGAGCGCGGCCGATGGGCCGATGCCGCAGACGCGGGAGCATATTCTCTTGGCGCGGCAGGTGGGGGTGCCCTATATCGTGGTGTTTTTGAATAAAGCGGACAAGGTGGAAGATAAAGAGTTGTTGGAGTTGGTGGAATTGGAGGTGCGGGAGTTGCTGACGAAGTATGGCTTTCCGGGGGATGACGTGCCGGTGGTGATTGGCTCGGCGATCAAAGCCATCGAAGGGGACCAAAGTGAGGTAGGGGTGCCCTCGATCATGCGGTTATTGGAGGCCATTGACACGTATATTCCGACGCCGCAGCGGGCGATCGAGAAGCCGTTCCTGATGCCCATTGAAGATGTGTTTACCATCAGTGGCCGGGGGACGGTGGTGACAGGCCGGGTGGAACGGGGGCAGGTGAAGGTCGGGGATGAAATCGAGATTGTGGGGCCTAGCCGACGCAGACGACCGTGGTGACGGGGGTGGAAATGTTCCGCAAGGTGCTGGATGAGGGGCAGGCCGGGGATAACATTGGAGCGTTGTTGCGGGGCACGAAGAAGGAAGAGGTGGAGCGGGGGATGGTGTTGGCCAAGCCTAAGAGTATCACGCCGCATACGAAGTTCAAGGCCGAGGTGTATGTGTTGACGAAGGAAGAAGGGGGGCGGCATACGCCGTTCTTCAACGGGTATCGGCCGCAGTTTTACTTTCGGACGACGGATGTGACGGGGGTGGTGCAGTTGAATCCGGGGGTGGAGATGGTGATGCCGGGAGACAATGTGTCGTTCGCGGGGGAATTAATTGCGCCGATTGCGATGGAGCAGGGGGTACGGTTTGCGGTGCGCGAAGGGGGGCGGACGGTGGGGGCCGGGGTCGTCACCGAGATCGTGGCCTGAGCCCACGGTCGCAATGGATTCACTATATATTTAGAGGGATTGCCATGAGAGTAATTATTGCGTTGGCTTGCGGGGAATGTAAGCGTCGTAATTATTCGACGATGAAGAATAAAAAAAATGATCCTGATCGGTTGGAGCGGAAGAAGTATTGCCGGTTTTGCCGAAAGCACATCCCTCATAAAGAAGTGAAGTAGGCTTGGCGAATGAAGGGGATTCAGTTTTCGTTTGGAGGGGCATAGTGTCAATGGCTAGCACGTCGGTCTCCAAAACCGAAAGTCCGGGTTCGAATCCTGGTGCCCCTGCCAGAGCCTGGCAAATTATGGTGGAGTGTTTCCTGGTGTTTCGATGCTGTTTGCAATAAGGAGATTGAGAAGTTGGGTAAGATTTGGCATTCGATAGTTGAATTTTTAAGCGATGTTCGGAGTGAGTTGAAGAAGACCTCATATCCAACAAAGACGGAAACGATTGGCTCGACGACGGTGGTGCTCCTCTTTTCAGTCATCATGTCTCTGTATTTGTCGATGGTTGATTCATTTCTAGTGTGGCTCATTAGTCGAATTATTTAGTTTATTGAGAAGGAGATTCATGGCAAGCCATTGGTATGTCATCCACACGTACGCGGGGTATGAAGGGAGAGTGAAAACGGGAATTATGGAGCGTGCGAGTCAAATGGGAATGTCGGAAGTCGTGGCCCAGGTGTTGATCCCTACGGAAGATGTGGTGGAGTTTAAAGAAGGGAAGCGACGGGCCTCAAAAAGGAAGTTTTTCCCAGGGTATGTGCTGTTGGAAGCCAATGGTCTGCTGAGTGATAATGTCGTCACCATGATTAAGGAAACCCCGAAAGTAACTGGTTTTGTTGGCGGTGGAGTCAGGCCGATTCCTCTTGATCCCGAAGAAGTGGCCACGCTGTTGAAGCAGTTGGAGACTGGGGTGTCTGCCCCGAGGGAACGCGTGAATTTTTCCAAGGGTGACAATGTGCGGATTATTGATGGGCCGTTTCTTGGGTTTAACGGAATGGTGGATGAAGTGGATCAGGATCATGGACGTATTAAAGCGTTGGTGA
This sequence comes from Nitrospirales bacterium, assembly GCA_031315915.1. GTDB lineage: Bacteria > Nitrospirota > Nitrospiria > Nitrospirales > UBA8639 > JACKFE01. The sequence goes on along the minus strand of JALDRK010000023.1, from coordinate 21,401 downwards.
GCATTTTTGGTCGGTCGACCCCGGTTGAGTTGGTCTTTTCCCAGGTGGAGCGTGCTTAGTGCTTAGTGAAGAAGCCGAAGTACGGTAGAGAAAAATTATTGTAGGCAGCTAATTTATTTATAGGTGACAAGATGGCAAAAGAGGTCATGACACAGATTAAGCTGCAAATCCCGGCAGCAAAGGCTAACCCTGCTCCTCCCGTTGGACCATCGTTGGGACAGCACGGGGTGAATATTATGGAGTTTTGCAAGCAGTTTAATGCCAAAACCCAAAAGCAGGAAGGCAGCATTATTCCGGTGGTTATTTCAGTTTATAAGGATCGGAGTTTCAGCTTTATAACCAAGACGCCTCCGGCTTCAGATTTATTGAAAAAAGCTGCTGGGGTGATCAAGGGAGCTGGAGTACCCCATAAAGATAAGGTGGGCATGATTACGAAAAAACAATTGGAAGAGATTGCCAAATTAAAACTTGATGACCTGAATGCCAGTGACGTGCCCGCGGCCATGAATGTCATTGCAGGAACAGCCAGAAGCATGGGCATTACCATTCAAGAGTAACAAGCTGATCGGTGTTTAACTCGTTCAAGAAGGTGAAAACGTGGGAAAGAAATTCGAAGCGGCCGTAGAAAAAGTGAACAAGTCAATATATGCCTTGGATGAAGCTTGTCATCTCATAAAGGAGATGGCGTTTGCCAAGTTTGATGAAACGGTGGAGCTGTCTCTGCGTTTGGGCGTTGATCCCAAGAGGGCGGATCAAATGGTTCGAGGGACCACTGTGCTCCCTCATGGAACGGGTAAGAAAATTCGCATTGCCGTGGTGGCTAAAGGTGAAAAAGAGCAGGAGGCTCGTGAGGCTGGAGCCGATTATGTGGGGCATGATGATCTATTGCAAAAAATTCAGGATGGCTGGTTGGATTTTGATTCGTTGATTGCTACCCCCGATATGATGGGTGCGGTCGGAAAGATGGGGAAACTTCTTGGCCCCAGAGGATTGATGCCGAATCCCAAGACGGGGACTGTCACGTTTGAAGTTGGGAAAGCCGTCCAAGAAATTCGAAAAGGTCGGGTCGAATACAAAGTCGATAAAGCAGGCAATATTCATGTTCCGGTGGGCAAGGTATCGTTCCAGGGCGAACAGATTAAGGATAATGCGCAATCCGTGTTTGATTCCATTTTGAAGGCCAAACCATCATCCAGTAAGGGGAAATATATTAAAAGCGCGACGCTCTCCAGTACGATGGGGCCTGGCGTTCCTTTGGATAGTGCCAGTATTGCAAAGCAAATGGGCTAATTCTTCAATCCAGTAGGCGGGTGATATGTTATGAAGCAAGCTGAAAAAAGTGAAGTGATTGCGACTCTCAATGACCGTTTCACGCGTGCGCGAATTGCGATTGTGACGGAGTGTGTCGGTATGCCTGTGAATCAGGTCAACGATTTACGAAAAAAACTTCGCCAGGCCCATGCTCGCATGCATGTCGTGAAAAATACCATGGCGATTCGGGCGTTGGGGGGGACTTCCTTGGTGCCGCTCCAGCCATTGTTACGGGGGCAGTCGGCTCTAGTCATTGGGTTTGATGATCCGGTTCTGCCGGCCAAGGTCCTTCGAGATTTTATTAAAAATGAAAAATGTGAAGAAAAGTTGCAGGTCAAAGGCGGAATTCTAGACGGGGCAGAATTGGATGCGGCCCGTTTATCGTCCGTGGCGGATTTGCCGTCAAGATCCGAGTTGTTGTCGATGTTGCTGTCGGCCTTCCAGGGGCCGATTCGAGGATTCGTCGGAGTTTTAGGCCAGATAGTCAGAAGCATTGTTGCGGTATTGTCCGCGATACAAGAAAACAAAACGCAGAAAGGAGAAGGGGAAATGAGTGCAAGCGGAGTAAAAATGTCGAAAGAAGACTTGATTCAGGCCATAGAGGGCATGAGTGTTTTAGAATTGTCGGATTTGGTGAAGAGCTTGGAGGATCGCTTTGGAGTCACTGCGGCGGCTCCTGTTGCCATGATGGCGGGGCCTGTCGGCGGAGCTGGTGCAGCCCCGGCTGCCGAAGAAAAAACGGAATTTAATGTGGTCCTGGCAAGTGCCCCGGCAGACAAGAAAATTCAAGTGATCAAAGTCGTGCGAGAGATCACCGGATTGGGCCTAAAAGAGGCAAAGGACCTTGTTGAGGGCGCACCAAAGGCCGTCAAGGAAGGTGTCGCGAAGGAAGAAGCGGAAACGATTAAGAAGAAATTGCTGGATGCTGGGGCAACCGTAGAAGTTAAGTAGGATGATCGAGGTTAGTCGATTGCGAGCCAGATGATTTTGGTATGAACTGCGCGAATGAATGATGGTCGATTATCCTTAAGGAGACACGAATGGGACAACCAGCTTTCGAGGGCAACGTTCAGCGACATAGTTTTTCCAAAATTCGAACGCATATTGAAATTCCAGATTTAGTGGAAGTGCAGCGACGTTCCTATGAGGAGTTCCTGCAGGCGGAAGCGTTGCCGGATCATCGTGAGGAAAAGGGGCTGCATGCCGCCTTTAAGAGCGTATTTCCAATCATGGATTACAATAATTCCGCAATTTTGGAATTTACGAGTTATTCCCTGGGTACTCCCAAGTATGATATTCGGGAATGTATCGAGCAGGGAATGACGCTGGCTGCCCCACTCAAGTTGCGAGTGAGATTGGTGGTGTTTGACCAGCAAGATAAAACGGTCAAAAACCGTGTCTTGGATGTTCGTGAACAGGAAGTCTATGTGGGGGAATTGCCCTTAATGACCGATCGTGGAACTTTTATCGTGAATGGAACTGAGCGTGTGGCGGTGAGTCAGCTGCATCGTTCGCCCGGACCGTCTTTTAGTCACGATAAGGGACGAACTCATTCAAGCGGAAAAGTGCTGTTTTCGGGGAGAATCATTCCCTACAGGGGCTCATGGTTGGATTTTGAATTTGATGCCCGGGACATTCTCTATGTCCGGATTGACAGAAGACGAAAAATGCCCGCTACGATTTTGTTGAAAGCCTTTGGATTTTCAACGGATGATCTTTTGAAGATGTACTACCCGGTCGAAGAAGTGCGGGTTGTGAAAGGAGAGCTTTCCCGGAAGCTTGATCCGGAGCTGCATGCAGGGTTGCGGGCTCCCGCTGATTTGTTCGAGAAAGGTTCGAATGAATTGCTGGTTAAAGAAGGGACAAGATTAAATAAAGCCTTGATGGCTAAAGTGCGTGCGGCTGGAATTAAGGAAGTCCCCATTAAGCCGGAAGATCTTGTCGGGCGGGCCGTCTTAACCGAACTTGTGGATCCGGAAACCCAGGATGTGATTTTGGGGAAAAATCAGCGGTTGACGCTTCCGGTTCTGGAGCGAATTGTTGAAAGTAAGGTGGATAGCTTTAAGGTGATTTACCTGGATACCCCTTCCACGAGCCCTGTGATTCTAGACACCTTGGAGGCAGAGCGTACCAATTCCAAAGAAGAGGCCTGGGTGGAAATTTATAAACGCCTCCGGCCGGGGGAAATGCCCTCGGTGGAATCCGCCAAGTTATTATTTGAAAATCTCTTTTTAAATCCAAAGCGGTATGATTTATCTCCGGTTGGCCGTCTCAAAATGAATAAACGGTTTAAGCTTGATCTGCCTTTGGAGCAGCGGACGCTTTCGGCCCAGGATATCGTCGAAGTTGTGAGATGTCTGGTCGATCTGAAGGGGGGCAAGGGAGAAGTCGATGATATCGACCATCTTGGTAATCGCCGTGTTCGGTCCGTAGGGGAATTGCTGGAAAATCAAATTCGTATCGGTCTGGCGCGAATGGAGCGAAGCATCAAGGAGCGTATGAATCTTTTGGATATGGAAACGGTCCTCCCGCACGACTTGATCAACGCCAAGCCCATTGTGGCGGCGATCAAAGAATTTTTTGCGGGTAGTCAGCTTTCCCAGTTTATGGATCAGACGAATCCCTTGGCCGAAATTACACATAAGCGCAGGCTTTCTGCGTTGGGGCCTGGTGGGCTCACGCGGGAGCGAGCGGGGTTTGAGGTGCGGGATGTGCATCCGTCCCACTATAGCCGGATTTGTCCAATCGAAACGCCTGAAGGACCCAATATCGGATTGATTACCTCTTTGGCTACCTATGCCAGAATTAATGAATTTGGATTCATTGAAGCCCCTTTCCGGAAAGTCAGAAAAGGCAAAGTGGCTGAAGAAGTAGAATTCCTTTCCCCTTTGGATGGGGATCAATATGTCATTGCCCAGGCAAATTCTCCCACCAATAAGGAAAAAGAACTGACTTCGGAAACCATTACGGCCCGTGAGGGAGGTGAATTTGTCATTACCACTCCTGACAAGGTGGATTATCTGGATGTGTCTCCCAAGCAGGTGGTCAGTGTGGCGACTGCCCTGATTCCTTTTCTGGAACATGATGACGCCAACCGGGCGCTGATGGGTTCAAATATGCAGAGACAAGCCGTGCCCACTCTGAAAAGTGAATCGCCGTTAGTTGGGACTGGGATGGAAGCCGTTGTGGCCAGGGATTCGGGATATTTGGCGATTTCGAAGCGTGACGGAGTTGTGGAATCCGTAGACGCGAGAAGGATCGTTGTGCGGGCGAGCGCCAAAAATAAGGAAACTGAAGACAATAATAAAAAGGGGGCCAGGATTCTGGATACCTACGACTTGGTGAAATTTCAACGGACCAATCAAAATACCTGTATTACGCAAACTCCCATTGTGGGTATAGGGCAACCGGTTAAAAAGGGTCAGGTCCTTGCGGATGGTCCCGCCATGGAGCATGGAGAGTTGGCCTTGGGAAAAAATGTGCTGGTCGCCTTTATGCCCTGGGGTGGTTATAACTTTGAAGATGCCATTCTCCTGAGCGAACGGTTGGTGAAAAAAGACACCTTTACGTCTATCCATATTGAAGAATTTGAAGTTGAAGCCCGGGATACGAAGCTCGGTAAAGAGGAAATTACTCGGGATATTCCTAATCTGGGAGAAGAAGCCCTGCGGAATTTGGACGAAAGCGGAATTGTCCGAATTGGGGCCGAAGTCAAGGCAGGAGATATTCTGGTAGGGAAAGTCACTCCGAAAGGGGAGACGCAGTTGACCCCGGAAGAAAAATTGCTGCGAGCCATTTTTGGTGAAAAGGCCGGTGATGTGAAAGATACCTCTCTGCAAGTTCCGCCGGGCATTGAAGGTATTGTGGTGGACGTGAAAATCTTCTCCAGAAAAGGAGTGGATAAAGATGAACGGTCTCGTACCATCGAAACCGATGATCGGGTGAAAATTGAGCGGGACTACCAGGAAGAACTCAGGATCATTGAAGAGGAGCGGAATCGAAAAATCCGAAAATTATTATTGGGCCAATTTGTGGGTCGAGACCTCATGGATCCTGACAGTGGGGAGGTCATCCTCAAAAAGAAGGGTCGTATCACCGCAGAAGTGCTTCGCAAATTGACCGATGACGATGCCCGTCGCGTGATTTTAGCCGACGCGGAAGAGCAAAAGAAGCTGGATGAAACCGAGCGCGAAGCCAAGGACCAAATTGAAATTCTTCAAACCGAGTATGATGAGAAGGTGGGGCGTCTCCGAAGAGGAGATGAGTTGCCGCCTGGCGTCATTAAACTCGTTAAAGTGTATTTGGCCATCAAGAGGAAAATTGCCGTGGGAGATAAGATGGCTGGTCGTCATGGAAATAAGGGAGTGGTCTCCAGAATTATGCCGGAGGAAGATATGCCCTATCTTCCTGATGGGACTCCGGTGGAAATCGTCTTGAACCCTCTGGGCGTGCCTTCGCGTATGAATGTGGGGCAAATTTTGGAAACGCTCCTTGGGTGGGCGGCTAAGGCCTTGGGGCTCAAGGTGGAAACACCGGTATTTGACGGGGCTTCAGAAAAGGAAATTAAGGAACTGCTGAGAAAAGCTCAGTTGCCTGAATCAGGCCAATCGGTGGTCTATGACGGGAGAAGCGGGGAACCGTTTAAGAGCCCGGTCACGGTCGGGTACATGTATATGCTCAAATTACATCATCTGGTTGATGATAAAATCCATGCCCGATCGATCGGTCCTTACTCCCTGGTGACGCAACAGCCATTGGGTGGTAAAGCTCAGTTCGGAGGGCAGCGATTGGGAGAGATGGAGGTTTGGGCCCTTCAGGCGTATGGAGCCGCATCGACCCTACAGGAATTTTTAACGGTCAAGTCCGACGATGTTCCCGGACGCTCTCGCATGTATGAGGCCATCGTCAAGGGAGAAAATTTCCTTGAGCCTGGCCTCCCGGAATCCTTCAATGTGCTTGTTAAGGAATTGCAGAGTTTGGGATTGGATGTCGAGTTGATTAAATCAGCCGATTAAATCGGCTTGAAAAACCGCATTCCCACCTTTCCACCTAATCGGAGGAACGACATTGGATAGTATCTATTCGCTATTTGAAAAACCGCGTGATGCCGTGTCATTCGACGCCATGCGTATCCGTATCGCTTCACCTGAAAAGATCCGATCGTGGTCCTATGGCGAAGTGAAGAAGCCTGAAACGATCAACTATCGATCGTTTAAGCCTGAACGGGATGGCCTCTTTTGCGCAAAAATCTTCGGACCGACAAAGGACTGGGAATGTAATTGCGGAAAATATAAGCGGATGAAGCATCGGGGCATTGTCTGTGACAAGTGCGGAGTGGAGGTCATTCAGTCAAAGGTGCGACGAGAGAGAATGGGGCATATCGAACTCGCTGCTCCGGTGGCCCATATTTGGTTTCTCAAGGGAGTCCCCAGTCGGATCGGCATTCTTCTGGATATGAGCTTAAAGCAGTTGGAAAAGATTCTCTATTTTGAGTCCTATGTGGTGCTTGACCCGGGGAATACCGATTTACGTGAAAAAGAATTGTTAACAGAGGAAAAGTATCGTGAATGTGTTGATCAGTTTGGAGTCTCTTCCTTTAAGGTGGGTATTGGGGCGGAAGCTATTCGTGAATTATTGCGAAAAATCGATATTGATGCCTTATGGGATGAGCGGCATGTCAAAATAAAAACCACTACGTCGGCAGCAGTGGGGAAAAAGCTGACCAAGCGTCTCAAAGTTATTGAGGCGTTTCATGTATCCGGCAATAAGCCGGAGTGGATGATTATGGATGCCATTCCGGTGTTGCCACCGGAATTACGGCCCCTTGTGCCCCTGGATGGGGGGCGGTTTGCAACTTCTGATCTCAATGATCTGTATCGTCGAGTCATCAACCGGAATAATCGATTAAAGCGATTGGTGGAGTTAAAAGCTCCTGGAGTCATTATTCGAAACGAAATGCGGATGCTCCAGGAAGCGGTGGATGCTTTGTTCGACAATGGTCGTCGGGGCCGGGTGATTCGTGGTGCCAACAAGCGTCCTTTGAAATCGTTGAGTGATATGTTGAAGGGAAAGCAGGGTCGATTCCGTCAGAACCTCCTTGGAAAACGGGTGGACTATTCGGGGCGATCCGTTATTGTGGTCGGTCCGGAATTGCGGCTCAATCAGTGCGGGTTACCTAAAAAGATGGCGTTGGAGTTATTCAAGCCATTTATTTTCCATAAATTGGAAGAACGCGGAGCGGCAACAACGATTAAAAGTGCGAAGCGATTGGTCGAGAAGGAGCGTCCGGAAGTATGGGATGTCTTGGACGAAGTGATTCGGGAGCATCCTGTCATGTTAAACCGGGCTCCTACTCTCCACCGGCTTGGCATTCAGGCATTTGATCCGATCTTAGTTGAAGGCAAAGCTATCCGTCTGCATCCGTTGGTCTGTTCGGCCTTTAACGCAGACTTTGACGGGGATCAAATGGCTGTCCATGTCCCCTTGTCCGTTGAGGCTCAAATTGAGGCCCGTGTTTTAATGATGTCCGTCAATAATATTCTCTCTCCTGCCAATGGTCGCCCGTTATCCATTCCCTCGCAGGACATGGTGTTGGGCTGCTATTGGCTCACGAAGGAACGGGAGGGAGCGAAAGGGGAAGGGAAGATTTTCGGGTCAACCGAAGAAGTGCGCATTGCCTATGATGCCCAAGAAGTCGATGAGCAAGCTCGCATAAAGGTTCGCATTGAGCATGAGTTGGTGGAGACCACCGTGGGGCGGGTCATCATGTATGAGATTCTTCCGTCGTCCATGTCTTTTTCTCATGTCAATCAATTAATGACCAAGAAAGAACTCACCAAACTGGTCGATCGGGTCTATCGCCATGCCGGACTTCATGATGTGGTGACTATGTTGGATCGGTTGAAGGATTTAGGATTTTCCTATGCGACCAAAGCGGGAGTGTCCATTTGTATCGACAATATGCATATTCCGACCAGAAAGGGTGAGCTGATTATGCGGGCCCAGTCGGATGTCGTTCAGGTTCAGCAGCAATACAATGAAGGGCTCATTACTAACGGAGAACGCTATAACAAAGTCATCGATATCTGGGCGCATGTCAGCGAACAAGTTGCTGTGGAAATGATGAAGGAAATTAGTCAAGGCGGCGGTCGTGGTGATAGCGAAGGGATTAATCCGATTTATATGATGGCAGACTCCGGGGCGAGAGGAAGTTCCCAGCAAATTCGACAATTGGGTGGAATGCGCGGGCTGATGGCCAAGCCGTCCGGGGAAATCATTGAGACACCGATTACCGCGAATTTTCGGGAAGGACTGACCGTTCTGCAATATTTCATTTCTACTCACGGTGCGCGGAAAGGGTTGGCGGATACTGCTTTAAAGACCGCGAATTCAGGGTACCTGACCCGGCGTTTGGTGGATATCGCGCAAGATGTCATTGTCAGCGAAGACGATTGCTTGACGACCGATGGGATTGTGGTTTCGGCATTGGTTGAAGGCGGAGAAGTGATTCAATCGTTGGATGAACGGATCTTGGGTCGATTGGCGGCTGAAGATATTATTGATCCCGTCACTCAGGAAGTATTGGTGGGAGCTAATCAGGAGTTAAACGAAGAAATCAGTAAGGACATCGTAGAAGCGGGTGTTGATCATGTCAAGATTCGTTCAGTGTTGACGTGTCAATCGCGCTGGGGGGTGTGCGTCAAATGTTATGGGCGTGATTTGGCCAGAGGTCGGTTGGTCGAGAAAGGTGAGCCGGTTGGGGTCATTGCGGCTCAGTCAATTGGTGAGCCTGGCACGCAGTTGACGATGAGAACCTTCCACATTGGGGGGACGGCCAGTAAGGTGGTCGAGCAAACCGTGCTCGAATCCAAACATGTGGGAACCGTCAAATTCCTGAGCTTTGATGCGAAGAAAAATGCGGATTTTCACAATCCCAATATGGCGGTCAAGACCCAGCAAGGGGATTGGGTGGTCATGGTTCGAAATGCCAAGGTTGCGGTATGTGATGACACCGGCCGTGAAAGGGAAAAATACTCCCTCGTGTACGGGGCAAAGATTAAGTTGAAAGACGGAGAAAAGGTTGAGATCGGACAAAAAATCGTGGAGTGGGATCCCTATTCACTGACCATCCTAACGGAAGTGGGAGGACGGGTGGCCTATGGAGATATTCTTGAAGGGGTCACTATGAAAGAAGAAGTGGATGAAGTGACCGGCTTATCCCGAAAGGTGGTGATTGAACAGGCGGGAACCAATCTTCGCCCACGGTTGTCGATAAAAGATGACACTGGAAAAACAGGCAAGCTCACGTCGGGATCCTTGGCTCGTTATTTGTTGCCGGTTGGGGCTCATATTTTTGTTGAAAAGGGCGCTACGGTGTTCCCTGGCGATGTATTGGCCAAAATTCCTCGAGAAACAACCAAAACGAAAGATATTACCGGTGGCTTGCCGCGGGTTGCGGAATTGTTTGAAGCCAGAAAGCCAAAGGAACATGCGGTGGTCAGCGAGATCGATGGCGAAGTGTCCTTTGGCGGATTCGTGAAGGGATTACGAAAGGTGGTGGTTGATAATAAAATCGGTGATATGAAGGAGTACTTCATTCCTCGTGGGCGTCATGTCAATGTCCATGAAGGAGACTGGGTTCGTGCTGGTGAACCGTTGATGGATGGATCAGCAAATCCTCATGATATTTTAAGTGTGCTGGGTCCTCGTGAGTTGCAGAAATATTGGTGCGCAAGTGCAGGAGGTGTATCGTCTGCAGGGGTGGTGATTAACGATAAGCATATCGAAGTCATTGCCGCCGTGTTGGGCGAGGAAGTTCATCGAAGAATCTGGCGATACGACATTCTTGCCGGGAACGCAAGTGAATAAATTTGCTGTTTGATAGTGAAAAATGAACGGGTGTGTTGGCCGATGGAGAAGCCGGCAATGGGCAGCCGGTGTTGTTGGGCATTACGAAGGCATCGTTTAATTTGCAGGATAGTTTTATTTCAGGAGCTTCGTTTTCCGAGACAACGCATTAAGCGCTGCGACAGGCGGCCATTGGGCGCATGGACGAACTTCGTGGAGTTAAAGAACGTTATTGTTGGACGTCTCATTCCGGCGGAACCAGGTATGGGATTATCAAAACGTTTGTTCCTAAGCCAGCTGAGCAGGAGACAGAACTGGAGGAAAATGTTTCATCCGAAACGTTATCGTTGTCTAAGAAATGTGTGGGGAAATGAAAGAATGCAATTGACAGATCGCAGGGCGTCTATAATATCTGGTTCGCCAGATTGATTTACGTAAAATGGTTATTTGCGAGAATTTGGGAATACTGAAAGTATAATTTTATGCCTACAGTCAATCAACTTATGCGGCCCGGTGAAGTCGAAAGTTATCAAAGCCAAGAGTAAGAGTCCTGCCCTCAATAATTGTCCCCAAAGGAGGTATCTTCGTGTGTATACCACCACTCTAAAAGCCAAACTCCGCATTGCGGAAAATTAGCAAGAGGTGCGCTAACGACCGGTCTGGAGGATTTTTGCATACATTCCCGGCATGGGTCGCAACCTTCAGGAGCACTCGATTGTTTTGGTCAGAGGGGGGCGGGTGAAAGACCTTCCTGGTGTTCGATATCACATGGTTCGTGGGGCCTTGGATGCGGTGGGTGTAGCGAATCGAAAGCAGGGTCGTTCAAAGTATGGAGCCAAGCGCCCGAAGTAATTCCTTCCTGGGTGACAAACATATAAATTTGTTATTGGGAGTAAGGACAGGGGAGGAGGGTATTTATGCCGCGTAGACCGCTTGTCATTTATCAAAGGGCTTTTCATGATCCGAGATACAACGATCTGGTCGTTGGAAGATTCCTCAATATTTTGATGAAGGATGGGAAAAAGAGTACAGCTGAGAGGGTGTGCTATGGTGCATTCGATCTGATACATGAGAAGACGGGTGAGGATCCGCTCAAGGTTTTCCATTCGGCGTTGGGTAATGTAAAGCCGTTGGTAGAGGTGAAATCTCGGAGGGTTGGCGGGGCATCATATCAGGTGCCGATTGAAATTCGACCTGTCAGGCAAATTGCCCTGGCCTTACGTTGGATTAAGCAGAGTGCTTTGGCACGAAGCGGAAAAAGTATGCCGGAGCGGCTTGCCGGAGAATTGATGGATGCGGCCAGCAATAATGGTTCGGCAGTGAAAAAGCGTGATGAAACTCACCGTATGGCTGAGGCCAATCGCGCCTTTGCCCATTATCGGTGGTAGCCTGATTGATGTGAATTATTGTAATGCCGCCGTGCCCATGCCCGTATCGACGGTTTCCCTGTTTGGGGACAATGGGCATGTGGTCTTTCGGTTTGGTTATGTGAGGATGGCGTGGCAACTGAAGTCTCATTAAGTCGAACCAGAAATATTGGGATTATGGCCCATATTGATGCTGGGAAAACGACAACCACGGAGAGGGTCCTCTTCTATACCGGAGTTTCTCATAAAATCGGTGAAGTTCACGAGGGTGCCGCTCAAATGGATTGGATGGAGCAGGAGCGTGAGCGTGGAATCACTATTACCTCAGCGGCCACGACATGTTTCTGGAAGGAATCGCGAATCAATATTATCGACACACCGGGTCACGTGGATTTTACCATTGAGGTCGAGCGTTCGCTTCGAGTGCTTGATGGGGCTGTGGCTGTATTTGACTCGGTTATGGGTGTGGAGCCTCAGTCGGAAACGGTTTGGAGGCAGGCGGATAAATATCAAGTTCCTCGCATAGCTTTTCTGAATAAGATGGATCGCGTCGGAGCCGACTTTTTTGCGGCTGTTCAGACTATTATTGATCGATTGGGTGCTAGGCCTGTTTTGATTCAACTGCCTGTTGGGAAGGAAGACGGTTTTCGTGGAGTGATTGATCTGTTAACTATGAAAGCGCTGATCTTTGATGATGAAACGCTCGGCGCCGATTTTGTGACGGAAGAGGTGCCTGCCGAGTATTTGGATCAGGCGAACGAATATAGGGAGAAGCTGATTGACTCTGTGGCGGAATTTGATGAATCCATAATGGAGCGATACCTGGGTGGGGAAACGTTGAGTGTTGAAGAGATCAAGAAAGCCATCCGGTTGGGGACTATTTCGTTAAAGATTACGCCGATACTTTGTGGTTCCGCATTCAAAAATAAGGGCGTTCAGCCTCTCTTGGATGCCGTGGTTGACTACCTCCCTTCCCCTCTTGACCTGCCGCCGGTGGTGGGAATTGATCCCAAGACTGGGAATGAGTTAACGCGTAAGCCTCAGGCTGATGAGCCGTTTTCTGCCCTGGCTTTTAAGATTATGTCCGATCCGTTTTCAGGGCAGCTCACGTATTTTCGCGTGTATTCCGGTCGTCTGAGTTCGGGTTCTTATGTCTACAATGTTGGCAAAGATAAAAAGGAGCGGGTTGGTCGGCTCTTAAAGATGCATGCGAATAAAAGGGAAGAGATTGATCAGGTTTCGGCGGGGGATATTGCCGCTGCAGTGGGATTAAAAGATACCAGAACGGGTGATACTCTGAGTGATGAGAAAAGCCAAATTCTTTTGGAGGTGATTAAGTTTCCTGAGCCGGTCATTTCTTTGGCGGTAGAGCCCAAAACCAAGCAGGATATGGATAAGCTGGGCTTTTCTTTGGAGAAATTAGCTCAAGAGGATCCCTCGTTCAGGGTTCAATCGGATGAAGAGACGGGGCAGACCATTATTTCCGGAATGGGGGAATTGCATTTGGAAATTATTGTCGACCGGCTATTGAGGGAATTTAAGGTCCAAGCCAATGTTGGGAAGCCACAGGTGGCTTATAGGGAAACGATTCGCGGTAAGGCTGAAGCAGAAGGAAAATATGTCAAGCAAACCGGTGGACGTGGTCAGTACGGTCATGTCTATCTGAGGGTTGAGCCTTCCGAACCTGGGGTCGGGTTGGAATTTGTGAATAAAATTGTCGGCGGGGTTGTTCCCAGGGAATATATTCCAGCGGTTGAAAAAGGTGTCAAGGAAAGGATGCTCGGTGGGATTTTGGCTGGCTATCCGCTCCGCGATATACGGGTAACTATATTTGATGGGTCATACCATGAAGTCGACTCAAGTGAAATGGCGTTTAAGATTGCTGGCTCAATGGCACTTGTCAGCGCCTGTGAAAAAGCCGAGCCTGCCCTCCTTGAGCCTATCATGAAGGTGGAGGTATTGGTCCCTCAGGATTTTATGGGGGACGTCATTGGTGACTTAAATGGGCGACGGGGGAAAATCCAGGGCATGCGGTCTCGTGGAGGATCTCAGGTGGTCGATGCGGTCGTTCCGTTGAGTGAGATGTTTGGTTATGCTACCGACCTTCGTTCGAAGACGCAGGGACGTGCGACGTATAGCATGGAATTTGAAAAATATGAAGTGGTGCCAAGGTTGTTGGCCCAGGAAATCATTAAGAAGAATCAAGGCGGTTAACTTTTAATTCTTGAAGAAATCCTAATTTTTAAAGAGCTGATTGGTGGAGGATTGAGGTATGGCGAAGGCGAAATTTGAGCGGAAGAAGCCGCATGTGAATGTGGGGACGATTGGGCACGTGGACCATGGCAAGACGACGTTGACCTCGGCGTTGACGAAAGTCATGGGGGATACGGGCAAGGCAAATGTTGTGCCTACGATGGTGGCGAAGGCCAGTGAAAGTCAGGCCGTCGGGATCCGACAAAATTCTGACCATTGCCATCTCGCATGTGGAGTATGAGACGGAGAATCGGCACTATGCGCACGTGGACTGTCCGGGAGCATGCGGATTATGTCAAGAACATGATTACGGGGGCGGCGCAGATGGACGGGGCCATTTTGGTGGTGAGCGCGGCCGATGAACCGATGCCGCAGACGCGGGAACATATTCTCTTGGCGCGGCAGGTGGGGGTGCCCTATATCGTGGTGTTTTTGAATAAAGCGGACAAGGTGGAAGATAAAGAGTTGTTGGAGTTGGTGGAATTGGAGGTGCAGGGAGTTGCTGACGAAGTATGGCTTTCCGGGGGGATGACGTGCCGGTGGTGATTGAAACACCGGCGATCTAAGCCATCGAAGGGGACCAAAAGTGAGGTAAAGGGGTGCCCTCGATCATGCGGTTATTGGAGGCCATTGACGCGTATATTCCGACGCCGCAGCGGGCGATCGAGAAGCCGTTCCTGATGCCCGTGAAGATGTGTTTACCATCGGTGGCCGGGGGACGGTGGTGACAGGCCGGGTGGAACGGGGGCAGGTGAAGGTCGGGGATGAAATCGAGATTGTGGGGCTCAAAGCCGACGCAGACGACCGTGGTGACGGGGGTGGAAATGTTCCGCAGGTGCTGGATGAGGGCAGGCCGGGGATAACATTGGAGCGTTGTTGCGGGGCACGAAGGAAGGTGGGCGGGGATGGTGTTGGCCAAGCCTAAGAATTATCACGCCGCATACGAAGTTCAAGGCAGGTGTATGTGTTGACGAAGGAAGAAGGGGGCGGCATACGCCGTTCTTCGGGTATCGACTTGCAGTTTTGCTTTCGGACGACGGATGTGACAGGGTGGTGCAGAGTTGGTCCCGGGGGTGGAATTGATGCCGGGAGACAATGTATGAATTCGCGGGGAATTGGCCCGCCGATTGCGATGGAGCAGGGGGTACGGTTTGCGGTGCGCGAAGGGGGGCGGACGGTGGGGGCCGGGGTCGTCACCGAGATCGTGGCCTGAGCCCACGGTCGCAATGGATTTGGTGACAGCGGATAAGGAAATGTGAGGATAGGTGCTTGTGGATCGGGATCGAAGGATTCGGATTAGATTAAAAGGGTTTGATTACCGCGTTTTGGATCAATCTGTAAGGGAGATTGTGGATACAGTCCGACGAAGTGGTGCGCGGATAGCTGGTCCTGTTCCTCTCCCAACCAGAATTGAAAAGTTTACGGTTCAAAGGTCGACTCATGTCGATAAGAAATCTCGGGAGCAATTTGAAATACGAACCCATAAGAGATTGCTGGATATTATGGAGCCAACTCCAGAGACCATGGATGCGCTGATGAAACTGAATCTGGCTGCCGGGGTTGATGTCGAAATTAAATTATAAGCAAAGCTGGGATTGGTTATGATACAAGGCTTAGTTGGAAAAAAGTTGGGAATGTTGGAGGTTTACGACGAAGATCGTACTCTTACCCCGGTGACCATGATTGAGGCAGGTCCTTGTGGGGTGGTTCAAGTAAAAACCAACGAGACGGATGGATATTCTCGAGTTCAAATCGGTTTTCAGTCGACCTCAAAGGGAAAGCTTTGCAAGCCTGAGTTGGGGCATCTGAAAAAGGCCGGAGAGGAATACTGGAGGCATCTGGCGGAATTCTCCTCAAAGGGATCGTTGGAGCCAGGTCAACAAATAAAAGCCGATATTTTTTCGAAGGGCGACTCGGTGTCTGTTCAGGCCATCTCCAAGGGAAAGGGTTTTCAGGGGGTCATTAAGCGGCACCATTTTGCAGGGGGGCCAGCTTCTCACGGATCCATGTTCCATCGTGCTCCTGGCTCTCTTGGTCAAAGCTCGTTTCCTTCTCGTGTGTTTAAAAATAAAAAGCTGCCTGGTCATATGGGCCATAGGCGGATAACCGTGAAGGGGCTCAGCATTGTTGACGTGAGAGTTGAAGAAAATATTCTTCTGGTTTCTGGCTCTGTTCCCGGACCTGTTGGCGGGATGGTTGTAATCAAAAAGGTTGAGTGAGAATGATGGGATCACTTCCAGTCTATAGTATGCAAAAAAAGAAAGTCGGTTCGGTGGATTTGCCGGATGAGTTTTTTGGTGAAGGGAAAGACAGTTCGCCATTGATCCATCAAGCGGTGGTTATGCAGCGGGCCAGTCAACGTCAGGGGACGGCTTCGACGCGTGGCCGAGGGGAGGTCAGCGGGTCTGGGAAAAAGCCTTGGAAGCAGAAGCATACCGGGCGAGCAAGGGCCGGGTCGGTTCGATCGCCTATTTGGCGGCATGGCGGGATAGTGTTTGGGCCGAAGCCCCGTAAGTATGGGTTTCAAATGCCAAAAAAGATGTATCGATGTGCTATGCGTTCCATGTGTCCTCAAGGTGGCTGAAGGAAGGCTGGTGGTCGTGGATCAGCTGAATATTGCTGAGGGAAAAACCAAGGTTCTTGGCAATGTTTTAGCCAATCTTGGGGCTCACGGTAAATCTGTTTTAACGGTAGGAGGAGCGATTAACGATCTTGGCCGACGTCACGGGTCGAAACTTAAAAATTTAAAGATCCTCCAGTCTAGAGACTTGAATGTTTACGATCTTCTGTGGTGCGAAACCCTGGTTGTGACTCAGGAAGCGCTCGGAGAAATACAGGAATTGTGGGGTTGAGCCGTGAATTCGCATGATGTGTTAATCAGGCCGTTGTTAACTGAAAAGATTACTTCTATTCGTGAAGCAAAAAATGCAGTGGCCTTTGCCGTTGACGGGAGAGCGACGAAAATCGATGTTCGACGTGCGGTAGAAAAGATTTTTCAAGTCAAGGTCAGTTCCGTCAATGTGCAAAATGTGCAAGGGAAGCGAAAGCGGCAAGGTCGTTATTTGGGCAAACGTTCAGACTGGAGAAAAGCTATCGTTACGTTGAAGGAAGGCGAAAAGATAGATTTGTATGAAAGCGCCTAAGTCAATGTTCCTTATGCAAAGACCTTTTAGGATAAACAATGCCAATTAAAGACTTTAATCCAACTTCACCCGGTCGTCGTGGAATGTCTATTGTCAGCCAGGAGGGGTTGGGTCCCAATAAGCCAGAGAAAAGCCTGCTGAAGTCTTTTCAGCAGTCAGGTGGTCGGAATAACAACGGCAGAATTACGGTTCGATTTCGTGGCGGTGGGCATAAAAAGTTGTATCGGGCCATAGATTTTAAGAGAGATAAGGTTGGAATCCCGGCCAGGGTAGCAAGTTTAGAATACGATCCGAATCGGACTGCCAGAATAGCCTTATTGAATTATGCGGATGGAGAAAAACGTTACATATTGGCTCCTCATGGGCTGGTCATTGGAGATGTGGTTTTGTCTGGATCAGGTGTTGATGTCAGGACAGGAAATGCCATTCCGTTGATGGAAATGCCATTGGGCGTCGTGGTGCATAATGTTGAAATGCGGCCTGGGAAAAGGCGCTCAATTGGCCAGGAGTGCCGGGGCTTCGGCTCAAGTGATGGGAAGAGAGGGTGTCTACGTTCAAGTTCGATTATCCTCCGGGGAGATGCGGAAAATTCTAGGAACCTGTTTGGCGACGGTTGGACAGGTAGGGAATTTGGATCACAATAACATCAGCATTGGTAAAGCCGGAAGGTCCCGATGGCTGGGAAAGAGGCCCCATGTCCGAGGAGTTGTCATGAACCCGGTAGATCATCCTCACGGAGGTGGTGAAGGGAAATCTGGTCAAGGCAATCCCCATCCTGCTACTCCATGGGGGCAACCCACTAAAATTATAAAACAAGAAGCAAGAAAAATCCGACATCAAAAATGATTATATCCAGGCGAGAAAGAAAAGTCGCACTAACGGTAAGGGGATACAATGCCAAGGTCAGTTCGGAAAGGCCCGTTTATTGATGAGTGTTTAGCCAAAAAGATTGAAAAAGCCAGGGAATCACGCGACTCCAAAGTTATCAAGACATGGTCTCGTCGATCTACTGTAGTGCCGGACATGATTGGTTTGACCTTCGCCGTCCATAATGGGAAAAATTCCCGTCTATGTTACGGAAAACATGGTCGGGCATAAACTTCTTGATTTGCTCCTACCAGTTCTTTAAGGGGCATGGAGCGGCAAGACAGAAAAAGCTGTAGCTCTAAAGTAGGTTTGTGTATTAATTTGTTCGCAGCGAAAGAGAAGGAAAATGTCTGAAGCGAGGGCCATTTTTGACTTGTCAGGATTGCACCAAGAAAAGCCAGATTGAAATTTGATTGATATGGTCGAGAGGAAGAAATGCTGCCTGGAAGCACTGTCCATCTTGAAATATACGCTGAATCTGCCTTCGGTGAACGGAGCAACTTCTTCAATCGGCAGTGGCTAATGCCGGGCAGACTTGAAAAAGGGCGAATCTTTTTGTGGCTCAGGCGTTTGTCGATGGCGGCCCCGTTTAAAACGATTTAGGGCGCGATCAATGGGGCGGGCAAATCCCATAAAAAAGCGTACCAGCCATATTACGATTACCGTAGCTCCAGCAGTCTGAATTTTTAGGAACCATTAATCGGTCAGGAGAAAATCAATGGGCCAGAAGACTCATCCCTTCGGGTTTCGGCTTGGGTATACCAGGACGTGGAGATCGAGATGGTATGCGAAGAAGGATTATGCCAAGCTTCTCCATGAGGATCTGGCGATCAGGGATCTAGTTAAGCGAAAGCTCTATCATGCTGGAATTTCTAGTGTGGAAATTGAACGTTCGGGAAACCAATTAAAGCTCATTATTCATACCGCAAGACCTGGGATTATTATTGGTCGAAAGGGAGCGGAAGTGGATAAATTGAAAGCTTCCCTGGAGCAGCAGTATGGTAATGAAGTTTTTGTGACCGTAAAAGAAATAAAGAAGCCGGAGTTGGATGCCCAGCTTGTTGCGGAAAATATTGCGACCCAATTAGAAAAGAGAGTGTCATTTCGCAGGGCATTAAAGCGAAGCGTTGCGGCGGCTTTGCGGCTGGGAGCTTTAGGGGTAAAAGTCTACTGTGCTGGTCGTCTGGGCGGCCATGAGATTGCCAGAACAGAATGGTATCGGGAAGGTCGGGTGCCTTTGCATACTCTTAGGGCAGATGTTGAGTATGGATTTGCAGAAGCCAAAACTGCGATGGGGCAAATAGGAGTCAAGGCCTGGGTGTTTAAAGGGGATGCGCAAATTCCGTCATTGGAGAAAAATGAGCCCTCATTAGGTTTTTTGTAAATATTGTCTTATTTGATGTTGGAGCAGTTTCACCATGTTATCGCCAAAACGGGTTAAATTTCGAAAAGTACAAAAGGGGCGTTTGGGGGGTAAGGCCTACCGTGGAGGCGAAGTGTCTTACGGTCAGTATGGGCTGAAAACTCTCGAGCCGGGCCGGATTACAGCCAGGCAAATTGAGGCTGCTCGAATAGCGATGACTAGGCATGTGAAGCGTGGTGGAAGAATTTGGACCAGGATTTTCCCGGATAAGCCTATCACTAAAAAGCCTGCAGAAGTTCGAATGGGTAAAGGAAAGGGGAACCCGGAGTATTGGGTTGCGCCGGTGAAGTTGGGAAGAATTCTGTTTGAAATGGATGATGTGACCCAGGCTGTTGCCGAAGAAGCCTTACGGTTGGCCGGGCACAAATTACCTGTAGCGACTAAGTTTGTCATTCGTGGGGAAATCCCGGTTTTGTAATTGTCGAGATGGGTGGGGGTTATGGATATTGAAGAGTTGAAAAATCTTGAGAAAACAGAATTACTGGAAAAAGTCGATGCATTAAAGCAGGAACTTTTTCATTTCCGTAGCCAATTGGCAATGGGGCGCATGGAAAATCCTATGAAAATTCGAGAAGCTAAAAGAAATATTGCCAGGGTTCGAACGGTTATTCAGCAAAAGAGTTAAGTAGACAGCTGAAGGGGAAGTTGAACAACATGTCAGAAGCAAGATCGGTTCCTCAGTCCATTTTCGGTAAGGTAGTCAGTAATAAGATGCAAAAGACCGTGGTCGTAGAGGTGGTGCGCGTTGAGCAACATGCCTTCTATGGAAAAGTAGTAAGGAGAAAAAGCAAATTGAAAGCCCATGACGAAGGGAATCGTTGTCAAATTGGCGACAAAGTGAAAGTTGTCTATTCCAAGCCCATCAGTAAAGATAAGCATTGGCGCGTATCGGACATTATCCCTAAATAAAAAATACAAGGGTGTTTGTGAAGATTATGTTAATGGCAGGTTTTTTTTGCTGTTTGGTGAATCGAGTTAATCCATGATTCAAAATTATACCTATTTAGATGTAGCGGACAATTCCGGGGCTAAAAGCGTTCGATGCTTCCATGTGCTTGGCGGCACAAAAAGGCGGTATGGTTCCCTGGGAGACCTGATTGTGGTGTCCGTTCGTGAAGCCATTCCGAAAGCCTCAGTGAAGAAGGGTGATGTCATGAAAGCGGTCATTGTTCGAACGAAGAAAGGGTGCCGCCGAGACGATGGATCGCATATTCGTTTTGACAGAAATGCATGTGTGTTGGTGAATGCGCAAGGAGAGCCAGTCGGCACGCGCATTTTCGGTCCGGTGGCGAGGGAACTGCGAAAGAAAAAGTACATGAAAATTATTTCGTTGGCTCCTGAGGTCATATAATTTTTTGCAGGGAAAACATGGCAGCTAAATTTCGAATAAAAAAAGGCGATGTGGTCATGGTGGTGGCTGGAAAGGAGCGTGGAAAATCTGGAAAGGTTCTTCATGTGGAAAGGCGAATCGGTCGTGTCACGGTAGAGAAGTTGAATATCCTCAAGCGACATACGAAGCCAAATGCTAAAAACCGTCAGGGTGGAATTTTGGAAAAAGAAGGTCCAATTGCCATTTCGAACGTTATGCCATTTTGCGAATCAGTTCAGAAGCCTTCACGAATAAAAATGAAAATATTTGAGGATGGCCGCAAGGCTAGGGTTTACCAGAAATCCCAAAATGAAACATTGGATAAAGCCTAATGAAACCGAAAACAGAAGCAAAAGCACCGACGAAAAGTAAAGAAAAAAAGGCGGCGGCGGCAGTCAAGCCTGAGAATTATATTCCAAGGTTGAAGGTAGCTTTTCGGGAAAAAATTATTCCGGCCATGATGAATGAGTTTGGATATAAGAATCCCATGCAGGTGCCGCGTATCGAGAGGATTGTTCTGAATGTAGGGATGGGGGAAGCGGTTCAAAATGTAAAGTTATTAGAGAGTGCGGCGTCGGAATTAGAGCTCATCACCGGTCAAAAACCGATTTTAACGAGGGCCAAAAAAGCCATAGCCGGTTTCAAGCTTCGCCAGGGTTTGCCTATTGGGGCGAAGGTCACATTGCGTGGAAATCAAATGATGGAATTTATGGATCGCCTGGTCACCATTGCGCTCCCGCGCATCCGTGATTTTCGTGGGATTTCGGCCAAGGCTTTCGATGGGCGCGGAAACTATACCCTTGGATTAAAAGAGCAGCTGA
>JALDRK010000022.1 GCA_031315915.1 Nitrospirales bacterium | reverse complement strand
ACTGGTGAGGAAATCCTTCATAATCCGCAGCACTATGTCAGACAGAGCCCGGTTAACCACAACCCCTGAGGGAATCAACTTACGGTTATAAGCCTAATCGAGTCCATGGTTTGATTTCGTTTCTTCATTCTATGGAGGAGAAAATTCGCCAACAAATCCTTCGATAAGCACAAAAACATTGGACCAGCCCAACTACAAAGAGGAAATTTTATACATGGAATTGAGCAAAGCACCTACCAATCAAGATAAACAAATTGCGGCGGCGGCTTATAACAAATTTTCACAGTTGCCTGGCGCCCAACACATTGCGACCGATTTTGCCTTGAGTCATCTCTCTCGACTTCTTTTCGACATTCAACCCAAACGCGTATTGGAAATGGGGGCAGGAATCGGAACCATTACTCACTTGCTCATTCATCATCCCGTGGCTATCGGAAAAATCGTCTCCACGGAAAACAATCAGTTTTGCCTTCAGGCGCTTAAAGAGAATATTGGTAAATCAACCGACCAGTGGACTCTAGTCCCCGACTTACCTGCCGTCCTTGAACTGGGATTCACCTACGACTTGATCATCATCGATGGAATTCTTGATGATGCTCGAGGCTATGCGGTATTTCAAAATGGAGTGGTCTGTTTTGTTGAAGGCATTCGTAAAGAGATCAGAGATGCCTTGATCAATCATTTGGCGTCAAGACCGTTGACCTGTCAATTCACCAGCTACATCCGTCCGCCGAAACTCCGATTCAGCAAGAAACGACTCTTTGGATTGATTCCGAAACTAAAATACCAAACAAAAAAAGGATGCCATATCGCTCGGATAGCCAATTAACAAGGCAGAAGATACACCAAAACGGACCTAAGCGTTTACACCCGAACAATCTCATGCCAATCGATGCATGAAAATTCCCGGAAATCATGCTTGCTCATCAAAGTGAAGTAACGATCATGCTCCCGCCCATAAGGGGAAACTGATTCTATGTGGTTCAATTTCTTCTCAAAAAAACGAAAACTTGATTTAGATCCATCCCGTGCGAAGGCCACCTATGCCCTATATGACGAAACGCGTGGCTATGCCCACTACACCCGCCAATGTCAGGATGCGTTTAGGGGAAACAGACACTCCAAGCCCAGCCTTTTAGAACAGCAAGGCATAGAACACCTGACCATTTTGGAAGAAAAAAACGCCGATGACTTCCTGTCTCAACTCCCGTCAGTCACCCAAAAAGCTTATTCCAAGCCCGAGATGGATTATTCGGAATTTCTGCAGATTCGGGACCAAGGCTTCCTTCTACAATGGTTTCAGAAAATCTTTTCGACTGAATTGACCAATAAAATCCGTGATTACTTTGGCAGTGAGTTTTTGATTTACTGGCATGCATTTTTAAAAGCACAGCCGGCCGATCAACCGACCAGGTCTTTTCTATGGCATTGCGATAAAGGCCCTTCGTCTCATTTAAAAATCCTTCTGTATTTGAACGACTTTCAGGAGCATCAGGGGAATACCATTTTTCTGGATCGAGCGACGACGGACAAATTCGCCAAGATTGGATATGTCTTTGGGCCGGTCAAAAAACGAATTGAGGACCTAGGGGAGTTGGCCAAGCAGAACGGCATGACATTTCAGGCCCATTCGTGGGAAATGCAGGCCGGTCAAGGGATCATCTTCGAACCCGCGCAGGTACTACACAGGGGTTGGTTACCATCCACAGGACACCGATATGTCCTGGTATTCTGCCTCTTACCGAGCCCTATGCACTGGCAGGTCATGTTCGATCGTACAAACGGGGAAGGATTCAGTTCCGGGTACACGTGGCATGAAGACGCTCAGAAGCTGTGGGAGGAGGTTCAAGGTCAAAATTAGGTGTGTTGTGTTTTCGGTTTTCATTTTTTTTCAGGCACTTCATCAAGAGTGAGGGCTTTTGGGATTTTCTCTCCCCTTTAATAATCACGGGAAGAAGATGGTGACAGCCCGTTCTTTTGTGATAAGAACCACCAAAACACTGTCGCCTTGATCCTGATGGGTAACTGACGTGAATCAACCAATAGAACCCATACCGAATCCAATGAAGACCAGACGCGAGTCGGGTAGGGGTTAGCAGAGAGAGAAGCAACCGGCTTTAGCGGAAGAATATACTGGGAAGACGTGATGTGCCCAGTTGCCAGAAATTCGTTATGGGTGACCACTTTTCGAATCTGACACCAAATCTTTCCCCCCTTTTCAGTCTTTTGGGTTTGCCGAATGGGCGGGGGTGCTGGAGGCGGCTTGGCCCCCGGGCAAGTCCTCAGCGGGAATCAGTTTTTCAATATAGTCCTCCCTCGTCGCATTGGCCCCATAATGGTGAGAGTACCAGCGCAGCCGCGGGTCTTGCAGATCGATCTCCGAGACCTGTGCCCAATTGGTCGGGGCCATTTCAAATTCTTCCGGTGTATAGGGCTTGGGCACTGGGTCAAAAGAAACGGCGGTGGGAAAAGCCCACCAAAACTTCCATTCTCCACATTCCACGTCAAAGTTCCCTAATTCCATCGAAAGATGGAAGGAGATCCCCACAAAGGCTCCGCGTGAAAGTTCGTCATGCCCGCTTTCCACGTTCGACTTGGTCAGATCCCCACTGCCATCCCCTTGGAAGACCCAGTCATACTCCGCATAGGTAGTCTCCTTCCCAGTGCTAAAAAATGTGCGCGGCCCCGCATCGTGGCCCCGTCGATAAGCTGTCACTCGAACAGCACACAGATCTTGGCCTCGGCGAATTAATAAGAGCTTACCTTTGGGAGACGAAACATATTGGCCATGGACAAAGGCATAGCGTTCGGCTTCCCGGGCCGTTCGGTCTAACCACTCAGCCCTACGTTTTATCCCGGCCTGGTGGATCGCTTGATCCATCGAAGAACCCACCGCACAGCCCCCCCCAACGAAGATCAGGCTGACGAATACCACCCGGCAAAGCAGGCGTGTTCCCCGATCCTGCCCATAGAGAGTGGTCTGGGGACGGTGTGGGTGATGCGGAGAGAATCCCCTTATGAACTTTTTCATCATGCCCATCGATTTAAATCCAGGACTAGGATTGACCAAGAGCTACCAATCATATGGTTCCCAATCAAAGTTGTCATACCCAAAGGTCCCATTGCTTCCATTAAAGCCATTCCCAGCCCTATAGTTCAAGGACGTATTGGCCCAGAGGTCAAAAGCCCGACCCACAATCGGTTGGCCATTGATCAGGGGTCTCTTTCTCAAGAGGTCCACTCCTATCTCGAACCAGCCGGGATTTTCTAACAGCCTCCCCACCACCTGGGAGCCTATTGGAGAGAAACCTGGAGGCCCCGGGCCGAACACCTCCTTCTCCAGAAACCGCTCATAGATGACTTCCCTAACCTCACCCACAAATCTCTCTTGTTCGATCTCACGGTGAAGTTCAAAGACTAATCCCCCCCGTTTCCTACCTACTCCGAGTTCTTGATCGGTAGCATGTCTGTCCGCAGACATATGGTCAAAAGTCGGTTGATCAAAGTGGAGGCCGAGCCATTTTTGGGGAATGTTATTGGCCACGTGACTATGAGGGCCCGTGTCCTCTGCTGCATGGACGACAAAGGGAACATTTCCTTCCGACAGTTCGAATGTGGCTCGAATCAAGGCCATCTGAAAAGTAATATCGGAAGTGGCGTACTCTGTATCAGTTCTCGGAATAACTCGCTCATCATATGGCCCACGGCATCATTAAAGGTTCGTGCTTTGGGTGCCAACATCCGCCCAACCAGCTTGAAGCCCGTAGGCGAGGGACTGCCAAAACCCGAACCCCTGCTCTCGGGCGATCGTGTACGTCATACTCACATGGGTAGGAATGGTAAAGTGCCCAGTGGGATCCGTCAGCGTGATGGGGTTATTTCTTGTATAGCTGTATCGATTGAGTTCTTGCGGATACAGCGGATCCGGCACCATCGTATCAGCGGAAATAAACCTGCCAAGAACCGCATCGTAGTAGCGCGCTTCATAGAAATACAGGCCGGTGCTGTCGTCCAATTCTTTTCCGGTAAACTTATAGGCCACATACGTCCCACCGCCGCCCAGGGCTTGCCGTGGCTTCACCGATCTTACTTCCTATAGTTAAAATGATGAGACGTCGCGGTAAGGCCCGGCTCCAGCCTTTGGGTAGAGATTAATCAAAGCTTTTCGAGCTTTACCGGGAAGGGTTCTTCTTCAAAACAGGGTTGCCTTGATTGTGTTTCAACGCTTCAGACTCCAATCGATCTTCCTCCTTGATTGCGTCGGTACCCATTTTGGATGGGGTCATGACATTTGGGGGCGATTCATCCTGTGGCGTTGGCAGACTTGCCGGCATTCCTGGTTCGGCACTCTGAACCGGTTTGAACGCTTGAAGTTCCTGCGGGCTGTACAGACGGGCTACTTCCTCCATGATAGCTTCTTTGACTCGTTCAAGTGTCAAGGGAGCAGAGGAACTATTTACCTGATTGTCGTATAGAAAGTGTCCTTTATTGATCCCGACCACCGGCCGGCCATCATCTGCGTACACGCCTTTTTTAACGACACGGAACCGGCCGGATTGGCAACCGACGAGGGGACAATCGGTTCCACCATTATTCACAACAAACAGCAGATCCCGATCATTCACTTCAAATTGAGGCATATTCGAGGCCTCCAAATACCGGCCATCCGGTGTCCGCCCGCCTAAAAATCGCAATGTGAGACGGTCCCGGTTTGTAGAGCGCCCCTTCATTATGTGATTGATTCGATAGGTGACATAGGTATACGGTAGCGCACCTTGGGAGTCAGCCGTTCCCTGACTAAGGGAATATTCCAGCTTTTCCACTGTTCCGGAAAAAATCAGCTCGGCTTCCATCACTCGTTGGGACAATGCCTTTTCGGATCCTGGTTCAAATTCGGTCATGGCCCCATTGCTCCATCCCGGCTGCACCAGTTCCATCGTACAGTTCATCAGACCTATAATTAATAAAAGTTTCCATATATTATGGTTAGTGACCATCGGCCAGGCTTGAGGCTGCATTAGCGACATCCCTTCCTTTGGCTTTTCAGAGTTATTGAGTACTTCATCTTGAAAAAATTGTATCCCCACTTGCGAAAGCCGGTCTACTTTTCTTGCACATCTGTCGCCAGAGAGAGGGCAGGATCCTAGCCCACCCTCTCTCTTTTCAAGCCCTATTCGGATGGCCGGAAACTAATTGATTCGAATCCCCACATAGGAGGAATTATTGGCCTCATTGGTTTCCGCGATAGCATTATCTGGGTCAATGATTGCCCCCAAATGATAATTGGCCCCGCTGGTTAAATCGTTCGGAATCGTCAGAGTGGTATTGCTCGTCGTATATACGGTATTTCGGCACACCGACACATTACCGGTACCAATGTGTCGATCCCATGTCGTGATCAAATCATTGGTGGAAATATAATATTTCACCGGCGTGCTCTTGCAACCGGATCCTAAATTCTCATACGACATTTCCAGCCGGACCTGCTGTCCTTTGTTGACTCGATACCGTGGTTCACCTGCGTCGGTAAATGAGGGCAACAGACTCCCTGACGAGTTAAACACCCGCGTACGGGCATGGGTGCTGTACTCTCCGCTGAATCCGGTCCATCGCCAATGTGCGATGGCCACGTCATTTGTGGCGTTATCATTACCGTACAGCGCAACCGCCCCATGACTCGCATCTTCCCCCGGATAGGCATACGCCGTTGACCCATTGGCGTGCATATGTGTGCTATCCGATCCCATCGCATTATAGGTATAGGATACATGTTTCAACCCCAGGGCATGACCCAATTCGTGAACGGCGACGGTTTGAAAGGAGCGTGAACCTCCCCCATAACCCGAGAGCGTCTTTTTATTGTGCGTATAGTGGTAGGGGGTCGTCGTTCTAAACACCACGTCAGCCTCCACCAAATGTCCCGTCAGGCAGGTATACCAATAGTACGCCACCGCCGGGGCGCTCAGACTGCTGGTCCACCAGATTTCATTCTGGAAATTGCCTTTGCCCACTCCCGGCTCGTTATAGCTCAACGTGAATTTGAACTTACTGGGGTTTTGGTTCCAAAGGTCGATAGACTCGGTCAAGGCATTCCGCCAAACACCGGAGGGGAATCCTGTCCCGGAGGCTCGCATCTGCACCGAATTGGATCCCCATTTCTGAGTAATGCCGGCACATTTGATTTTCTCGTACGAAAATCCCACAGCCGGGTACATCAACGTCATCAGCAAGGACAACAAAAGAATATTTTTGGATTTCATCGCTTCCTCCATTAGTATGAGTCTATATCATCTCGAGCACTATGATGTTGGTCATATACGTACCATCGTCAATCTCCGCCGACATTATGGCTGCACTTCTCCACCGGGCTCCTGCATGTCTTCCGCATCAAACAACATATTGCCTTCAAGGGGCATCTCTGCTTCTTCGCCTCCCCCCTCAATGCCCCGTGGTATGACCCGTAGTGGCTTTTGCATGTTCAGGTTCGGGATAAGCGGTTTTTGGATTCCCAGGTTTGGTTTGATTTGAAGATTTGGCTTTAACCCACCTGGAGGCCCCTCTTTCAATACGGGATTCATGGCATTTTTCATCAAAAATTCAGCTTCCTGTTTATCAAACTCATTCATGGGCACTGCATCCGGTCGTTCAGGAGCCACCCGTGCATTGGGAACTTGCGGGGTGTGAGGACGAAGAGGTAAGGCCTGCCCGGGCTTGAGGCTGCGCACGGGCTTCAAGGCCGCTAATTTTTCTGGTCTGATTTTGACTTTTTCCTGAGCGATCCGCCCTTTAAACTTTTGGATATTCAAATGTTCGCCTTGTATTCGTAACCCCTCACCTCTGTTGTATTGGGTTTTGCCCTTTTCCTCTCCTTCCGCCTCCTCCGGGTCCAGCTCGAAATTAAATGGCAAATTGCCAATTTTATTATTCAGGACCTCCGGAAGACGATGCTGTTTTCCAAAGAAAATGTTTCCCTGGGGGGTTTGACGCACCTCATGTCCATCATTCGTAAACATTTGATTGTTGATCACACGAAAACGTCCCTTGTCGCAATCCACCAGGGGACATTCCGATTCTCCATTGTTCTCTACAAAGAGCATGACCCGCTCGCCTTCATCAAACAACGGGGCGTTTGACACCACGAGAATACGGCCATCCTTGGCGGGTCCCCCAAGAAAGCGAAGCGTCACTGCTTTGCCTTCAGTCGATTGCCCCTTTTCCACATCTTCCATTTGGAAAGTCACATAGGTTTGAGGCAATTCCGCATCTTCCGATTCCGTCCCAGGGGCCATGCCATATTCAACCTTTGAAACAACGCCTTGAAATATCAGGTCGGCCTCCTCGGTCATGGTTCTCAGGCTTTTTCCCGGCACCTCATGGGCCTGAGCCGTGAGGCTTAATCCGGCTAATCCCAACCAGGTCAAGGCCGTCGCCATTCCCAGAGTTCCGACGGCCATTTTCTTGTAAGAAATTTCTTCAGTCATGTTGATACTCCTTCATCCAGAAATTAAACAACCACAATCTTATGGGTTCTGATCCGTTTCGAAGAGGTGAATCAGAAACAACCCTGCTCACTCAAGCTGCAAAAAAATCCTTCACTCATGGCTCGCGGGAATAAACTCGGAGGACCGCGGGATTGAAACCCATTGAGATCGTCTAGACTTATAAATAAGGGAAGAACCATGAGAGATCATCTCCCCGTGAGCAAAATGCCTGGGAATGAACCATATGTGTGCACAAGCGATATTGGGCTCATGTTGCATTTGTCGTTTTTTCTGTGGGTTTGGTTCAAAAAAATTTTTGCCCTTCCATGGAAAGCGAATGAAAGGCGGGACATCAATATTCATGCCAACGGGAACCCCGGTTAAATTTCCACGAAACGGAAGGTTCGAAGCTTTATGGAACAAAGAAAAATGAATTAAAAGATACAGATAGTATCCAATGGGATACTTCCCGGATTCACACACAGCAAGGCAACGGTGGTATGTCCCAAGTGACCGACTCTCCTTGACTGGCCTGGGAAGCTGTACGCCCAATATGGCGGAGCTCCACACTTTTAACGACGTGATTGCCTATGTTTCTTCCTTCTTCTGTATTCAACCCGTTAAAGTGGCGGTTTGATTTTCCACGTTTTCCACACATGATGACGTCTCGAATCAAGGGGCCTAGTCGCCATATCCTGGTAACCGGGAATAACCGATGACTCCTTTTATCCTTCCAACGGGCCAGATAATTGTCCGTGCCCTGGTCATCGGATCGATCTTCATACTCACGGTTGTTGTCGTAACCTGGCCCTTGGCTCTTCATCTGAATCATGCTCTGCCCGTCGGGACTGAGCAGGAAGCGACCGTTCCGCTCTTTAATACATGGACACTGTGGTGGGTTCAGGATCGAGCAGCACAGGGATTTGAAAACTTTTGGCAGGCTCCTATTTTTTTCCCAAGCGAAGGCTCGTTTACTTTTTCCGAACCGCAACCATTGACGGGTCTTTTGGTTGCTTCCGTCTGGGACCTGTCTGACTCACCGTTTGCAGCGTACAATTTCGCCATTCTGAGCTGTCTGTTTCTGAACGGGGTGTTTGCCTATCGGCTGGGCCAGGCCTTACAGATTCCTCTGATCCCCGCCCTCTTGATGGGCATACTCATGATCGGACTTCCTATCACTCAAAAACTGTTGGGAGTCCTCCCTCTCATTCCAATCTTTGGTATCCTCTGGGCATTGGAAGGATTCATTCGATTCGGACGAGACGGATCCACGCACATGGCCATCTGGACCGGGACCGGGCTCCTGGTCCAGCTTCTCACCTCCCAACAGCTCACGCTGCTCTTTGGCCTTTTTGCATTACCGGCCGGACTTCTGGCACTTTCCCAAAGAGGCTTCGCGCCTATGGCCATTCTCAAACTGGGAAGCGTGGGACTGAGCGTGATCCTTCTTGCCGGCTGGTATGCCTGGTATCCGATGGAGGTGCACCAAACCCTGGCTCTCACCCGTCCGGAAAGTCTGATTAACAACTTATCCGCCCACCTCTCGGATTATGTTTCAAAACCCTTGTCAGCCACCCTTTCTTTCCCATCGAGGGAGGACATGCACTCAGATACAGGGGGACTGTTTCCGGGATTCATGGTGATCATACTAGCCGGATGGGGTGCAGTGGTGGGATTACAACAACGGGAGGCTCGTGCCTGGATCTGGTACTTTCTCGGAACAGCCGGATGTGCCTTGCTTCTCTCGTTGGGAATGCACTCCCCTCTGGATAGCGGAGCGCTCTTTGCCTTTTTTCGTGACTGGGTTCCGGGATTTCATGAGTTACGCAGTCCGTTCCGATTCGCCATCCTGGTTCAGATTTGCCTGATGGTTCTCGGCCTTTATGGCCTGACCGGCGTAAGTCGTATTCCTCGTTTTTCTAACCACTTATTCGCGGTTTGCCTGTTGGGGCTGTTGGCCTTTGCCGAAAATGTTTCACTTCCACAACCCTTCTCGTTCCCCACGTCGGCTTTTCACCCCTGGGTGTCTTGGGTCACAAAGCAGGAAGACCGCCACATCCTCGCTCATATTCCCTTTCCCAACAGCCTGCACGTTTCGGATTATCAAATCGAAACCGAACGCATGCTGGCCCAAACTATCCACCGCAAACCACTTATCAATGGCTACTCCGGATATTTCCCTCCAGGATATGACCGGTTTCAGATGGACATGGCCAAAAATTTTCCTTCTCACTTTTTGATCTGTTTCCTACGAAATGAATTGAGGGCTGACACCTTGATCTTCGACCTCCCATGGTACGAAGAGCATCGGCATCAGATCGCATCGTTCAGGGAATTGTCTCAGGTGGTCTACCGCGATACGGAGGTGGTGATTATTGAGACGTCCCAAACAAGTGAACCCTGTCATTCAGAGTCGAATCAGTCTGATAGGTCCTAAGGCCAGGCGATACCACAATATTTTTTGTCTCGCTGTATATCCAAATGACGACACTCACTACCCAAAGTTTTTGATGCCTTATATTTTGAACCTTTCGTTTGGCGGATCCGACCCACAAGTGAAATGAAGTGACGAATCCGAGGTTCATGATGAACCTTATAGAAAATTTACCGTCATTTTCATTGCTTTTTTTGTCAAGTTCACTACAATGGCAACTTCTGGAGTTTTTTAATCCACGATTCTTTCATCACGAGGAATACGCAACACCGGGGTCACTATGCATACAGGCCCTCTCTTGGCGCCACAGACCGAGTCGCCAATCGGCTTTATCCGTTTTCATGGTCGATTGGGACGTGCATGGGTGTACGGCATGTGCGGAATCATTTCATTCCTGTTTGTATTGGGCGGATGCAACGGATCCGACACTTCCGTGGTTTCGCACGGCGGACCCGTACGGAATCATGTAAGTCTGGTCGACACACTGAGAAGTCAAGGGTTGTCGGTGGAACCCACCGGGCCCATTTCTCAACCATTTTTCTCGGTATCCGGACAAACACTTCGTGTAGCAGGCCAGGACATTCAAGTCTTTGAATTTGAGAATGCTCGGGCTCGGGAATCTCAAGAACACGCCATTGCTCCGGATGGAAGGTCTATCGGACAAACCGTCGTCCAATGGGTCAATCCACCTCATTTTTTTTCATCGGGAACAATTCTTGTGTTGTATGTCGGTTCAGACGCTACCCTGCTTGGACAGTTAGAACAGGCTATGGGAAAACAAATTGCTGGGGCGGATCCCAAGTCATGACCAAGTATTGCACGGTGCGGAATATTTGGCACTCAATCCATCCTGGATTGGATTCACCGTTCATTTAACCAGGGAGGTTGCACATGAGAGGAAAAATCCTGTCAGGATTTCTAACGTTGGTCGCTCTCGGCTTATTGGCCCTAAATGTCCAGGTCAGTAATGCGCACAAATGGGGCAATTGGCATTGGGAGAAAAAGACCATTTACATGTATGTGTATGGGAGCAAACAGGCCGAATCCAAAGCTGCCATCAAAGATTGGGATGACCATACCCAATTATCGCTGCCATTAAAGTCCTCGCACACGGATGTGAGCGTGTTCGGAGCGAATGCCGGCAATACCGGATGGGCGGGCTTGGCCTCGATTAAAGAGTATAGCTTTGATTGGTGGCATAAGTGGTGTTGGTGCAGAATCAAGCATGCCCATGCCCAGTTTAATACCTATTACAACTATTCGAGTGCCAGCGTTCAAGGCGTACAATGCCAAGAAGTCGGCCATACCTTCGGGTTGGATCACAGCAATACCAATGGCTGCATGGCGAAAGGATATTACAGCCCAAGTAGTAACTATACGAACAGTCATAACTGGTCTGATATCAATGCCATGTATTAACCATCGCCTTGGTACTCCTTAATGATCGTAAAATCGAAAAAATATGAAAAGGAGATTCTCCATGAACCCGAAGACCTACAACCGGATTCTTCAAGGAACCATTGCCGTCCTGTGCGTGGCCTTTGCCGGACAAGTCGGATATCAATATTGGTTTAACAAGCCCGATCCAGTGTTGATGGCGGCCTGGGCGTTTGAACCACGAAATCTCGCCGAGGCTAAAGGCTTAGCCAAAGAAATCGTGGAAGCTCAAGTCACGAACGTTGAACGGGCCGACGATCTGGTTATTCCCGCGGAGGGAGAGCCTGGCAATGTGGAACGGATTGCGATTGAAGTCGTGAGTATGAATGTCAAAGGGGCCATGAAAGGCCAACCGGGCCAGCAAGTTCAAATCTTCCGAACCGCAGGGCTTCCGGTATCCCGACATGATATGCCGAATATGAAAGAAGCTCCCCCCAAACCCCAGGGGGCCTCGGACCCACCCGCCAGACCGACGCCGTTTATGGAAAACACGATTAACATTCATGACGACCAGGAGTACAAAGTCGGAGAAAACTATGTCATGTTTCTCCGTGACGGTCCCCAGGTCAGAGTGAAGGGAAGACAGGTGGCAACAAAAACTCTATTGAATCCCAGCACCCGGTTTCTTGTTGAAAGGGATAATAGTGTCCGGCCACTCATCCCGGACGGATTGGGACAAGCTTTCCAAGGAAAACCCTTGCAACAATTCAAAGCGACCATTCAAGAAGTCAAAGAAATAGGTCCCATGCCCGGGAAAATCCCCGGCCAACTGATTCTTCCCAAGCTTCAAATAAAGCCTGGCATGATGCCGGGAATGATTCGGCCTCGAGGCATAGAGGGCGGAGAGGGCCCAGAAGGTATGGAAGCAGAAATAGGGGAAATGGAAGTGCCTACCGAGGGTGAAGCTCCGGCACTTCAATAACCTGTCTCCTTAGTTTTTTCATCTGCAACAGAGCCCCCTGGAAGGTGGCCATTACCTTCCAGGGGGCTCTATGTTTCAATGGACTAATCTAGAGCATGAAAGTTTAACCATCGACCTGCGACTGGCCTGTTCAGAGCACCAAGTTTTGGCTTCGTACCAATGCCTGCGAATTATTGAAATACCTACTGTGGTTATAGGAATAAAAGAAAGGGTGGCATCCCTCGAAAAAGGCGCTAAGCAGGTTTTCGATATCTGACGCTGCATTGAAGGGCCTTGATGCCATCCAACCACCGGATTTTTTTGCCTTCAGCCTTTGTGCGTGGAACGTAACGAATCGGAACCTCACATACCCGCCATTTGCCATGCGCGATCTTTGCAGTGAGTTCAATTTCCAATTCAAAACCCGATTCCTGCAAGAGCATGCCCTCCAGTACCTTGCGATGCAACACTTTATACCCCGTCCACACGTCGGTCAGGGTGACGCCCGTCAAAACATTGACCAGACCGGTCACAACTTTATTGCCCAGATACGCGAACATCGGCCAGGCAGAAGACGGTTGGCCCAAAAACCGTGAGCCATACACCACATCCGCCTGATTGTTCAGAATAGGCTCCAGAAGCCGCTGATAGTCTTGGGGGTCATATTCCAAATCTGCATCCTGGATCAAAACAATATCTCCTTTTGCTTCCTTGAATCCTCGACGCAAGGCCGCTCCTTTCCCCGTATTTCTGGGTTGATACAAAACTCCTACTTGTGATGACTGGCGGGTGGTCCCGAACATGGCAACTTTTCTCTGTGAAGATTCCGCTGAGTTCGCGCTGAATCGCTTTTGCAGCCATGCTCTGGTTCCGTCCGTTGATCCGTCATCCACGATGATCAGTTCTTTTTGAATCGGGGCGTTCAACACACGATCCACAACTCGTTCGATCGTGTCTTTTTCGTTAAAAACCGGCATCACCACGCTGACTAACTGTGAGACCTGAGAAACAGACATATATTTCGTTTCGTCACCCTAATGAAGAACAAAGATATATAGAAACATTCAGAAAATCCGAATACTCTCACCCCCTAGGCTGTGATTATATATTCTTCCTTGGCTCCAGCAAGAAGGCATTTTTTTAAAGATTTTCTCTACTCTCACCTCATGAATTTCCTTTAATACTCTATTTAGAAGTTCTTCTACCTTCCGGTTCCCTTGGGCCAGTCTCAATTTCATGAACCATTTTCTGGCACATATATTGCTTCATATTTGAAAATAACGCTGTATTCCTTCGTTTTTGGCAAAAAATCGTGCCAAAATTACACAAATGAGGAATAAAACCGACATTTTTTTAAAGGGGCAAGAGCTTGAATGACAAAAAACCAGAATATTAAAAAGGCAACCCTCGTCCTTTCCACATGGGGACATCTTGGACCAGCAGGACTCATTGAGAATGGGAATCCCGCTCTTCTGATCGTCATCCTCTCACAAAGCCTCTCACAAAGACCGAAGGAATAAAATTCCAGTAACATCCAATGTTGAAAAGGACCAGGAACCTTCTCACGGAAACACCTAAGCCAACCTCCTATGCATCTCCCCGAGAAAATCCTCTCCTGCTCAATGCCATGGTTGAGCCATAGGATCCCTAGCTTTTCCTACCTCTCCCGCCTGATCAACTAAAGATTGGCATTCTTGTAGCATCCTCGGAAATTGAGGATTGCGAATATTGAGCAATTTTCGTAAGGTATACGCCTCCCTCTGAACATACGCGATCAGGGGTTCAATCCATTGGTTCGATTCGCCCATGAAACGTGATCTCGCCAAAATCATCCTAGGGTTTGGCTTTCTGCTGTTGGTTACGTCTCCATGCCTGGCGACGCAACCGAATATTGTTCTGAGCCGCGCCCTGCATTTTCCGGCTCCGGATGGCTCCTCCGTTTTACTCAGTCCCGGAAAATATTTCATCGAGCAGTCCGGTTCGACCGAATTGCGCCTCATGCCTGAAGGCGCACAGCCAGGCTCAGGGCAAGTCATCCATGCACAAGCGCTAACCCATGAGCAATATGAGCTTTTTTCGCCCATGGCACTGACTCGTCCGCAAAAAAACGATGAATACCTCATTGAACTGTTGATGCCGGGAGGGATTCGTTTAGAAGCCAGGGGATCGACCCAGCCCCCTATACCCCCAACTCTGCCCGTTTCCGCTTCAGAATTATCACCTTCCCCGAAAATCGCTCCCTTACCCACTCCCATCGTCCCCGAACCACCGATAACAGCGTCTCCCCTTCCCATACAGGAAACGGAACACGCATCTCTTCCCGTAGCTCCACCGACCCCGGTCATCACGTCCACACCCTCCTTGCCCTATCAAGCACCTTCCTTATCATCACAAGGAAAACGCATTATTGTGGACCGGCAGGAAATGGGACAGGAACCTATTTTTCTTGCTGTTCTCTCTCCCGATCATATCGGCCTCACAATCTTCGAGCAGCCCGCGTTGTTTTGGTTTATTGGGACGCCAACCGATCATCCTGTGGATGTCATGATCACGGATGAAAACAATACACAATTGCTTCTGGATGTCCGCATGCTCCCACCCATACGGCCCGGCATTCATAAAGTGGAGTTAAAGGATTACGGCATTAAACTCCAACCGAATACCACCTATCAGTGGAAAATCATGTTACAAGGCGTTACGCAAGGAGAATCCCTTGTGACCAGCGGCTGGATCATGCGAGTCAATCCCCCTTCTCATCTGATCACGATTCCCGACCAACCCACGATGCAAACCGCTCCCTTAGAGCAATTGGTCGAAGCCGGTCTTTGGTATGACGCCTTTTGGGCCTTATCCGAGCGTATTCAATCGGATGGCTTGAACGGACCCTATCTCAACCAACGAGCGAGCCTTCTGGAACAGGTTGGCCTGTTACCGCCGGCGGAACTTGATCGATCCCATAAGCTCTCTCCATAATTCATCTTCGATCCTTCAAGCCCCATACACCTACATACTGTTCAGTCCGCCGACCTTCTCAGCCATCAACTTAAAAATTTTTTTAATATAAAATACGTAGCATCTTGCTTGACGATGAAATAGTGACGGGGGCTTTTAATGTCAACTAGCTGGTTTCCCTCTCATGTTTTCTCTATCCAGATAGACCACACTCTTGGCTTTTTTAAAAAATTCAGGCAAAAACATCATCCGGAGTGAACCAGATACGAGAGAGGTACGACTGACTCAATAACCCGCCACCCAGATTGTGGTGACGAGAACGTTGCTTGTCGAAGGAGAATCCCATGCGATCATTCATAACTACCGCATTAACCATGATGTTCCTGACCTCATCATTGGCTCTGGCTGCAGACTCTCAACTCACTAAACAGATCACCGGCTTACAGCAACAAATAGGCTTGCTTCAACAAGAACTGAATCAGTTAAAAAGTGTGGTCAATGTGGAACCGGATGGAACCACCCGTATCACCATCCAAAAACATAAGCAGGAAATGACCGTTGGGCATGGACAGACGGATATAGGCGGGAATCACAATCTTTGGATCAGAGGAGCGTCCACCGAATCCATTGGCGGGAGTCAATTCACCACGGTCGGCACCAATCAAAGCGAATCAATAGGCCAGGATCTGGTTCAAAAGATCGGAAGAACCCTTTTTCAAAACACCGGACTGGACATCAACATCAAGGCTGAAAAACGCACGATCATTTCCGCAGGAGACCAAGTGATCTTACGAACCGGCCAAGCCTCAATCATCCTCAACAAAAACGGAGATATCACCATCGAGGGCAGAAACATCCAGGTTAAGGGATCGTCGGATGTCACCATTAAAGGATCGAAGGTAACTTCAAACTAGAGCCAAGGTCCATGAGAGATGAAAAGCCCAACCGACACTCAAAAAAAATCTGGCCCGGTCCAGCACTGACGAAAGGAAAAGGTTTATGCAGCCCCCTACTCCCTCAAGACGAAAACCCACAAAGAATCCACCACAAACTCGGCGGGAGTTTCTCGCAAAAGCTGCTCTTCTCACAGGAGGGATTCTGACCTTTGGCCTTCCGCTTCCGTTCAGACAGTCTCGATCCGCGCTGGCTGCAGCCAGACCACAAGCAGCGGGCATCCGTTACATATTAGAACTGGGCGGCCAAATCGCCGGCCCTATTTCTTCCCTAGACAGCGGGTTTATCTCAGGGCAGGTGATCGAACATCCTTCCACCCAATCCTCGTATCCCCAAAAGCAACTGGCTGGGATTCTCTATGAAGATATCGCGATGAAATGTGGACAGACGATGTCCCCGGCCCTGTATCAGTGGATTCAGCAGACGTTGGCAGGACCACCGTCTCAAAGATCCGGCGCGATCCTGACCACCAATCTGAACAATCAGATTACCGACCGGAAACAGTTTGAGGATGCCCTGTTAACCGAAGTGACCTTTCCCGCCCTCAATGCTTTAGCCGCCACGACGCCAGTGGCCCTCGGCCTGACGATTAAATCTTCACAACTCACCTACCAGGGCGGTTCCGGATCTCAGATTGGAGTTCCGCTCGCTCCTAAGGTTTCACCCTGGCTCGCGTCTAATTTCCGTCTCATGATCGATGGGCTGGAACAAGCCTGTAACTTTGTCACTCAGGTGGAACCAATACTCTGGAAACGCGCAGTCACACAGTCTCCTGTGGGAGCCCGACATGCGCCGGTAGTCACAAGCGGCCAAATCCAAACTTCCCCTCTCGTGATTACCCTGCCACAATCGCAAGCGGCCCAATTTACGCAATGGTTTTACCAATTTGTTGTTCAAGGGCAGGCCTCCGATGCCGATGAGCGATCGGGCACACTGGAATATCTGACTTCCGATCGTCAAGCACGCCTCTTCACCTTACGTTTTGAGCACCTCGGCATCCTTCGAATGTCACCTGTTCCACAATCCGAAGCCAGCGGGAATCCCCTGGTCAAAGTGGAGATGTATTTCGAATCCCTACAGTTAACCGAATACCCCGGCGGAGGATCCCCCAACCGTTAACCATGCACTTCACCAGGCGCCTTCCCTTAACACGGTAGGCTGATCACCGTAAGGAGGTCTCCCATGCGAAAAATGATTATGACCATCGCAACCATCATGTTCGTTGCCCAGTTCTCATTGGCCATCGGGGCAGACCCGAACATCCGGCAAGCCCCGTCGAGTCCCCTTGTCCCACAACAAGGAAACACAATTCCTCAGCTTCAACTGACTCCGGACTTTCTCTATCAGCAAATCACGGCGCTCGAGCAACAGGTCGCCAGCTTGCAAGGCCAAGTCAACCTGCTGCGTTCGGTCATCCACGTTTCACAACATGGCGCCGCTATTCAAGCGGAGAATCTCAGTCTGAACGCGGCGAACGCGATCAACCTGACTTCAGGACAAGATACCAATTTCACAGTGGGAGAGGATCTGAGCCTTGTCAGTGGGAAAGATCTGTTGGCCAAAGGAGGAAGTACCGCGACGTTGGAAGGTGCTGGGTCAGTCAACCTCAAGGCGCCACAAGTCAAAATGAATAATGGGGCCAAACCGGTAGCCAGCCTGGGCAGCACTGTCTCCGGAAACAAAGTCATCACGGGAAGTCCGAGCATCTTTGTGCCCTGACACTATCGTTTATCGCACATAACACGAATAGGAGTTGCAGATTATGAATCGTCGCTCTTTCTATACCGTCATGTTTATCGTTGTCGTTTCAACCTGGATGCCCATGGCCAGCTATGGGATGGTAGGCGATCCCTTGACCAGTATACGCCTTGCGACGAATGTGCACTTTCTGGGCGCTGATGGAAGCGATGTGGAAGTAGAGCCAGGAACCTATACGGTGGAATCGGCCGAAGAGTGGATTCGTTTAGACCCAGGGGAACGGCGAAATGCCATACTCATTGAAGCAGCCCGGGGAATGCATTCATTGGATATTGAAGATCCGATGGCGATGGCCTTTGGGAGTGATTCACCAGAAGAAGCCGACCTTCAGTTTGTCATGCTGCTCCTCCCTGGCCGGCAAAGCCTGGAAGCCACCGGCACCTTTAGTGGCATTCGCCCCCGAGGATTCAATGTGGGACAAGCCTTTAACAATGCCAAGAAGACTGCGACCAATACCTATAACCAGGCAAAGTCTACGGCTAACAATGCCGGCTCTGCCGCGGCTAATGCAGCTCAACAGGCAACCCAACAAGCACAACAGGCCCAACAAGCTGCCCAACAGGCCGCTCAGCAGGCGGCGCAACAAGCTACACAACAAGCCGCAGCTGCAGCTCAAAAAGGTCTCCAAAGTGCTCAGTCGGCCGCCCTTCAGGCCAAGCAAGCGGTGGAGCAAGGGGCAAGACAAGCCGGCCAGGCCATCGGCAGTGGGGTGCAGACACAACTCAATAACATCCAAAACAATCCATTGGTGGCCAAACTGGAGAGTGAAATTCAAACCTTGGAGGCCGTGAGAAAACTCAACCTGGAACCGTTGTTTGCCTGCTTAAGACAATCCTCAGGTCAATTCCCCTTCAATTTTCCTCAGATGGTCCAACAATTCACCACCAATCCCCCCGACTTTGCCAATAAGCTTTTCCAGGACATCATGCGGCAATGGGAACAGAGTTTTAGCGAGGTCATGGCCGAACAACTCCAGTTCATCCGAAACCCATCTCGTACCGCGCCCCAAGGACCGCAAGTGATTGGGATGGCCTTTCGATCTATTGAAAAATTAGCCCAAAAGAGTCCGGGTGGGCGATGTCTGATGCAGTTTGTTCATCCGCACCTCGCAACTTTTCAAAATATGTCAGGGCAAATACAGCAGACGACTCTGACTCAAGGGAAACGTATCTTCGACAACCAGGTCGCGCCCATCCTATTTGGCAGCCTGAGCCAACAAATTGGCAATCTCATGGCCGCAGTGCTCTCGTTGACGCCTCAAGAAATTGCGCAGGCGGGAATTCGATCAAGAGGCCTCGATCCACGGCAAGATTTTTCAGATGATCGTTTTTTTTCTGACGGACAGATCGTTGGTCGGGGATTTACCCAGGACGATACCAAGGCCTTACTCGGAGACGTGGTCCCAGGGTTAGGAGATATTCTTGACATAAAAAATGCCGTACTGGCCGACCAACTTTTGAATCCTCGTGATCTCTATGCCGCCGCTACGCAAATTGAACTCCTGACCAGGTCGCTGAATACCCCCGCTCAACGAGAGCAGGCCCTCAATGCGGTCAGAACCGCGCTCGATCCCAACTCCCCCTGGACCGAATCCCTCTATATCGATATCGGGATGGAAATTCTCCGCGTGGTGGGCAAGAACTATCTGGATAGCGAACTGCCTGGAGGAGGGAGCTTTCTCATCCGTTCAGCCGTTGAAGTATTGGATTTTGGCGAACAGACCGTTGGCACAGTCGTGCAGAGCGTGGCCGGCCTCGTTCCGGAGGCCGGAGGGATTGTCTCCGGCCTGGCCAAGATTACACCCGACGTCATTTGGAAATTGACCATTAATAATATTATTGTCGGGAGCGTAAAAGGGGGACTCCACTTTGCCTATGGGAAAGTCATTGACGAGGCCAAGAACGCACTTAAAACCGGACAACCGTATGCTGCGATTCAACGCCATGCCGGTCCTTTATCGACTCTTCTTCGACACTTGCCATCCAAACAACAAATCGTCATCCTGGCGAGTACACATACGGAAGACACCAGGAAAGCTCTGGAGCGCTACAATCGCAGTGTCGTGCAACTGGCGGAAGCGGCAACGCAGTGAAATACTCATTCCCTCAAGAGTTCATGAGGGCTTCATCTTTCACATTGGATCCAAGGAGAACAGAAAGGAGGCGTTATGGGAATTCGCACACCATAACCAGCCTTCTTCTTCGCCCGTCTCAATCTGCGCCACTCAAAAGGAGAATAAGAACAGGCGGTCTATGAGATATGTCCGGTATGTCAAGTTCCATCCCCCCTCAACACATGAGTTGTAGAGAATTGTGTTCCGATTCAATGAAGGAGGCTGCTGATGCCCAAGAAACCATTCCTCGCCTTTGTTTTCTACACATTGGCCATCGGCATTTCGGCCACTGGCCAGGCTGCGGTCAATCCCAATCTCGC
The DNA here is from genome assembly GCA_031315915.1 of Nitrospirales bacterium. Taxonomy (GTDB): domain Bacteria; phylum Nitrospirota; class Nitrospiria; order Nitrospirales; family UBA8639; genus JACKFE01. Next base: position 44,063 of record JALDRK010000022.1, on the reverse strand, counting down.
TGCTCTCTCCCAAGGGTCGGTCGTGCAATTCACAGGGACCGAACGGCTATCGCAGCCGTTTGTTTTTGAGATCGACCTCACCGTGGCTCATCCAGCGCTCAACTTTGCCAATGTCGTAGGACAACCCTTGCAAGTGACCGTGGCTCCAGGAAGAACCCTTACCGGAATGGTGCAAAAGCTCGAACAAACCGGCGTGGAAGGCCGCCAGGGTCACTATCATGTTCAGCTGGTCCCCAGCCTGATCCGGTTGGCCTTTCGCATGACCAGCCGTACCTTCGGCGACATGAATCCGGTGCAAGTCGTGACCAAGATTTTGAATGAGGCCGGAATCTCCGGTCTTGAAACACGACTGAACGGCCAGATGTCGGCTCAAGAGGTCACCGTACAGTATCAGGAGTCCGATCTGGCCTTTCTTTCACGCCTGTTAGAGGACGACGGTATTCATTTCCATTTCGAGCTGTCGGAATCCGGAGAAAAAATCGTATTGGGGGATTCCAACAATGCCTTTCCCGTGTTAACTCAGGGAAAATTGATATTCGGCACGAAAACCGTTCCATCCATCACCTCGTTTTCCCGTGGGCTTGCGCTTCATTCCGGGCAGACCCAGACCGGTGACTTTCCTTGGAAAACCCCACAGATCAATTTAACGGCTACGGCCCAGTCTCCCATCTTTTCCGATTTGGTAGAAGGGATATTCCCAGCCCCCGTGGAGACACCCCAAGACTCCCAACGCTATGCTGCACGACGCCTTGGTGCACGGATCACCGAAGGACAGACCTGCAGAGGGCAATCTACCTATCCGCAATTGCAGGCAGGATACCGATTTCTACTCGCGGAACATCCTCGAAAGGATTTCAATCAGGAATATGTCGTGACCGGCGTTGAGCATCAGGGCACTCCCAACGGGTATCGCAATACGTTTACCTGTCTTCCGGCCAACATTGCGTTTGTCCCGTCACCGGTCACTCCTCGTCCCAGAATTACCGGGGTCCTGCCGGCCATCGTGGTGGGACCACAAGGGGAAATGAAACACGTTGACAACTTCGGACGTGTCAAAGTTCGATTTCCGTGGCGAAATCCCGCCCTCAGTAACAGCGTGGAACCTGGTGACGCCGGGTGGGTGAAAGTAGCTCAGATTGCAACAGGACAAGGGAATACGGCCCTGTGGCTTCCGGAAATAGGCGACGAAGTGGTTGTGGCTTTCGAGCATGGTGATCCCCGTCGTCCCGTGATCATCGGCAGTTTGTACAACGGAAATGATGCTCCGCCGGTTCAACTTCCCTATAACAAGACACAGACCGTGCTGCGAAGTACCTCCATCCCAGGGGGAGCCATTCCCCTTGAACTGGTCATGGAGTCAGCGGCCGGGAATGAGCAACTTACGCTTCGGGTGGGGAATCAGTTTATTCAATTGAACCCGAATGGCATTATGGCATCTTCAGCCATTCATACACCTGGTCCGGCGATACAAAAATTCCCGCCTCCAGGTGGACTGAAGACCCCAACGCGTCCACTTGTACCAGGACGCCAGTGACGGTGGGTGGAGATGAGGCCTTATGGCTGAGCGGTTCCATGATAGATCAAACCTACTCAACGAAAGGGCACCGGTATAACCGAGTAAATGACCAGGAGGCTGGCGCGTAAACCCAATAATATTTTTTCGAGGTGCGATTTTTTCCGCCACTCAGGCCAAGGAGGTGTTCTATGTCCGGGCCACCATTGTTCCCGCAATCCAGCGTGAAGGGTTTGTGCCTCGCCCTCATGGTCTTCATGTGTACAGCGGGCTTTTCCTACGCCTCGACCACCTTGACGTTGGATCAGGCTGTTCATTTTCTGAATGCCGAGGGGAGTGATGTCGTGGTCAAGCCTGGCACCTATCAACTGGAAGCCACGGAACAATGGCTCCGCCTGATTCCCGGCGAATGGCGTGATGCGCTCCTGGTTGAGGCCCGGACCCAACCACATGAGGAATCGGTCACGGAACCGACGGCGGTGGCCGATCCCACCAATCCCGGACAGAAACGTTACCTGATGTGGTCCGGGACCTGATCCAGGTACGTTCAAACCGAAGGGGGTTTCAGGGAGCAATCGATCAACATGATAGAGGCCTAACGACATTCGCCGTGGGTCGGCCTGAAGGCTGCTTTCCAAGGAGATGCCCATGAAACGACATTTCATCTACCTGGTCTTCAATTTTCTTCTCCTCTGCCATGGGTGGGTAGTGGGTTCCCCTGGGCTCTCATGGGCCGCCACCCCCTTAGTTTTGGAACAAGCGGTGCACCTCACAACCGCAGAAGGCAGCGATGCGGTTGTTGAAGCAGGGTCTTATGTTGTGGAACCCGCCCAAGAGTGGTTAAGGATCATCCCCAGCGGAGGGAAGATCGTTGAAGCTCTGTTGATTGAAACACACGTAGGGCTCCATGAGGAAACATTAGACGCAGCACTGGCCCTGGCCGCCGAAGGAGATCCATCCGATTCGTTTCATTTGATTCTCCTACTCCCCGATGGGAAAAAATACGAATCGATCGGGACGACCACCGGAATCCGCTTACGAAGCAGTCCATCCCTCACCTTGAGTCCTATCCGGCTCAAGATGCTGACCCAACAGGCGAAAACCGCACTTCCTCAATTTTCAGGACAAATCTCCTCCTCAATTTCTCTGGGATCCACCACGGCACTGTCCGATACCAATCCCTGTCTCCGGGATGTTCGAGCAGAATTCCTGAAAGTTCGCACTCATGGAGACAAACTCGGATTTCACCACACCCAAACACCTGGCGCCTACAGCCAGCCGGGTCATTCCCATTATCAAGGCATTCAGCGATTCGGAAAATTTTTGGCCGTATCGGGAAGCGCTTCGCAGGCGGGAGAGATTCTTATCATCGATATGTCAACACGACCGACCACAGGCCGCTTTCGATCCAACCGACTCTCTTCCGACACCCCGCCGGCTAACGATCGTGTAGTCAAGGTGATAGAAGCCAGTCGGACCCTGACCCATGCCGGCGGATTTCAAGTCGTGGGAGATATTTTGGTCGTCGGCATGGAAGGAGGAAATATATCGGAGGTGGTGTTCTACAATATCAAAGATCCGGGAAATCCCCAGGAACTGTACCGAATTCCCCGCTCAGGAACCATTGGAGGATTCAGCGAAAAACCCAGTGCAGGCGCCACGGCTCTCGTGAAACGTCCGGACGGTAAGTTCGTGTTGATTGTCGGAAGATCGGATTCCAACGTCCTGGATGTGTATCTATCGCAAGCCACCAACCTGCTCACGAATACGTTTCAGCATGCGGATTCCTGGCATGAGCGGGAACTCCAAGGCATGGATCGGGAATTCGGGAATTATCAAAATATCAATCTGATCCGGCAATGCGACGGTCAGCTCTTTTTTGTCGGCCTTCATAAAAACTTGGGCGTAGGAGGCGTGATACGAGGTGGGGAGGATTGGGCAGACTTATTTAAACTCGAACTGCTGCAACTCGGCCAAACAGGAAATCCTGGATTCGTTGGCCATCATACCGTTATTACCAAAGTCGCGAACCGGCACATGTACTGCCAGAACATCTGCGATTTCGATGCGGGGGCCGGAGTCTACGTTGACACTAACGGAGAACTGTTCATCTATGGAGTGGAACACTGGCGCCATTCCGGTGTAGTGCGTGTCAACGAATTTCGTCCCGTTCCAACTTCAATTTCTCCTCCTTTGACGCGTATCAATCAGGCTTGGGTCGAACTCTATGACGACCATAGCTTTGGCGACCGCAGCATTATGGTCGATTATGTGGATCAGCACTTGAGAAACTACTCTGACTATGACCGTGTGGAAGGATTCGAGGATAAAGCTTCGTCCGCCCGTGGGCAATTCCTTCCGGCTGGCGTACCTGCTTTTTGAGGACAAAGCATTTAAGGGCCGCCTGTTGAAGATCAGACGGAACGGGAAACAAGGAGAAGCCATTTCCAACCTCAGCACCGACGGATGGAACGACAAGGTCTCCTCTTCTCGATTTTCGCCAGGAACCACGATCCATTCAACACCGACTGACTGAGGTGGAATCTTTTTCGGTTGGCGTTCCGGAACCAACGCTGACCGACAGACCTCAGCAGGACGATTTACGGAACAACGACCAGGACAACGGAACTAAGACAAAGTTTCTCTTTATTGCGTTATCGAACTGCATCGTCTGTACGAACATGATTCGTATAAAGGGAAAAACCTAGACCTCATCGGAACAGGACGGATCGAGAAAATTGCCATTCAACAGCCGGGGTTTAACGACAAGGTCTCGTCATCGAAGTTTATCAGGAGGTAAGTCAAGGAATGGATTGCCAGGCATCACTGATTCTCAATAATCATGTGAACCGTGAGGCAGAATTTCAACGCCCAACTCGGAACGAATTGCCAACTCATGGCACACCATGAGGTAGCTCACACGGGAACACTTGTGTCTCGTCAGATAAAAATGATGCCGAATTTAATGGATTGTGATCAGCAATAAGATATGGGGATACAGTGACCCCCCAGAATTCCAGATACCCAAAGAGCCAAATCGAAAAACGCACTTTCGGGGTGAATGGGAGGCTGTACCCCGTCTGTGCTTGGACTTCAGGGCAGAGAACGGGACCATCAGGGTCCCCAGGGCCGACCAAAAGTTCCAAGGCCCTGGAGATTCCACATTCCCTCGCGGTTGACTTTTTGCCCTCTGGGCTTCCCATGCCTTTTCGCGGATGCCCCGATTGGAAAAACTGGGACTAGGCCTACAATAAACTCTCTAAAACAATCCGACGAATTAGTCAGGAATCCTTCATTTTTTCGGCCTTCAGAGTCCCCTTAGAATAAGGTGATGTAACCAGTGTCTCAAGGGTAAATCTTGCTTATTTTTTCGTCCGGATACGCGACTGTATCTCTTTGGATACTTTAGGGTGAAACACTAGTACCCAATTTTCATACCTCCCCATTCTCATTTCTTCTCTGATTCCTCATAATTTCAATCGCTTGAACGATTTTCCGATAGCCCCTTGCTCTCTCGTTCAATCCAGGCACCAGGGTTGCTTTTCAAGTGAACCAGGGAGAGAGCACCAACGACTCACGTACTAGAAAGAAACAATTATGGAAGACCTCCTCCTGAACTCCATTTGTTGTTTAAGTTTTCTGGGACTCATCATTCTCTTACTGTTGTGGTAACCGTTGCCCTGAAAAACCGGGGAAAAGGACAATCCCATGCTGACTCTACACCGCCCAATGCTTCCGATAGAACGAGTCAATTGGGATGCGTTGCGGCCCACCTATCCCTACCGATTTTATGGTTCCGGGTATTTGTATTGCGTCCGGTGCGAACATTTCATACGGTTGGTTTCCGTCTCGAATCAGGAAGTTCTGTGCTCCGACTGCGCCAAGGTCCTCGCGAATTCTGCGAACCACAATATTCAAAAGGGGGATTAAAATGAACGACACCATGTCTATTGCGCGGTCATGTGAAGAGGGAATGTATATTTTTCGAGAAGGCAATTGCTTATGGCGCGTCAACCAGGAAGGGATGGTGGACTGTTTCGCAGAATGCCATTCCGGAATCCTTAAACAGCTGGCCTTTATCCAGCAATGGAGAACTTCAACACGCAGCCTTCTCAAAGACTTTCCACAACAACATCCGTCAAACTGAATGTTGCAAAAATAACCCTTAAAGAGTTCCTCCGTCTGCTCTAATTGTACTCCTTCGTGTGGCGGCAGCAGAGTTCGATGTAGACATCGGAAGACTCTGGCTTCTTATCAGGGCAGGCGTCCAAATCCTCAGCAAAGTATTTCTGCCCTATAAAGGACACGCATATTCTCCATTGCCGGAGGGTAGACAGGACCTAACATGACCGGACTTTCCCGACGAAGGGAGGACAGAATCCTACCGTGAGACGGCAGAATCTTGCCTACGTTTTTCGGTTTATTGAGCGGCCTCTTTCAATTCCGTTGAATTTCCATACCCACAAGTGTGATGATTCAAACCTAGACCGGTTTTCCGATAATCGAGAAACACCAGGATGATTATTTCTGTCGGAACTCTTTCATCTTTGTACTTCCCACTCCGTTTACCTGAGGACCGTCGTTCCAATGCTCAATGCCATAGGCTAGAAGGTCGCCGTTTTGAGGATGAATGTACATGCCGGCTCCTGCCACAAAATTGCACCACAAGGTGTCACCGCCACCGCCGCAGTACATATGCCGGTTAAAGACTTTGGATAATCCAATGGTATATTTTCCCTTCGTGGAATACACATGCGTCCGCCAGACATCGATCCAATCATTTTGGTAACTTCCCAGAGCATTGATACTTTTTCGAGTCAACGCTAAATATAAGGACCCTGAGCAATCGGTCAGGAATTGAGCCCCTTGATATTTCATATTGGCCGGCCCGCGAGGATCGTCCACAAACCCTTTAACCGGGTTCCAGGCTGAATGCGATTTCCAGGTTCCCAGCAGGCTGGTCCCTTCGGTGACAAACACTTCGATCCGATCATCTCCTCCGATGGCCAAGTATCTCCCATTATTCAATCGTGTCAGAGCGGCAAATCCGAATTGAACATTTTTTGTGGAAGTCAGGGCACGCAGAGGACGTGGATTCCGCGGATCTTGCAAATCATACAAGCGAATAAAATCACGGTCGGCAAAATAGGGAACAGCTAAAAATCGTCCATACACTTGAATGCCACCGGCATGATCGGCTCCCAATTCCTGAACATAGTTTATAACTGAAAAATTTGAGCCTGGTGCTTGGCGAGGGTTATTACCAACATTGGAACTCAGTTGTCCTGCGTTCCCGGCATTGGCCCATTGGACCACTTCCACACCGCCAAATTTTTCTACACGAGTCCAGGCGGAAGTAACCGAATCAGAGACATAAAAATAGTTGTAGGTTCCCGAAAAATATCTGGCGATACCCTGCCGATGTTTCCAGGAGTTTCTTCCTGTCCTTCCGGCTTTATGTAGCCCTTTGTTCTCCAGAGATGGCGAACCATTACCCCCTGACCGGTAGGCCAAAAGTTCTCTGTTATCCTTCCCGTTGTGCAACGTTTCGGTGATTTGATGCTCCACATTCGGTACGCACCGATCAGTCCAATCACTGTCGATCTTGGTCACGTAGCCGGGTTTGTTCGTGATGAGGGTGGGGAAAATAGTATTTCCTCCGGCACCGGAGGAGGGGTTTCTCTTCGCCTTCATTGGAAGATTCGCTTTATTAAGAAACACCATCCGGAGTCCACGGGGTCTGATGCCACTGACTGTGCCCACCGATTCAAACCCGCTGCCATCGGACAGCAAAAGGACCAAATGATATACATCGGAATTATCGGAATCTTGGTGCAACTGAACCGTGGCGTCTGCTAATTGTCGTTCGTGCTTACCGAATATCGCTTCTACAAGAACCGCCGACTCTGGGCCTTCTCCATCCGGCACCAACTTCAACCACGATTCGGCATATTCAATCCGGTAGGACCCTGCCGCAAGCACGACATCGTCACCGGAAATCGAAAGAAAATGTAGGGTATAGGGCAAGGTGAAGGGTACAGGTTGAGAGAAGTCGGCAAACGCACTGTTCACACTTCCTGCGAACAGAAGTAGAACCAATGCATATCGCGCCTCGGCAAATATTTTCATGGTCTTTTTCCCCACCTGCTTTCTCTTGGACAATTTCTCTTTCACTGACAATAGAGCACACCCGCAATATGGCAATCTCCGCCGTTTTTGTCATGTTCCTGACATCCCACACCGACGCTTGGGAAACCTTTGATGTTGGTTATTTCTTTTTGTCCGCTTTGTAATTTATTGAATCCAACAAAACAACTCCCGGCAGACCGGTTATCGGAGGCTTTGAACACCTTAATCAGATTTGGGGAGAGACCACTGATTGCTTCACGGGATACCGTTCCTGCCTCTAAATTACAGGCGGCCTTGGCTCCTACCAGCTTTTGGCCGGATGGGCAGGCCGCAACTTTCTCGCATCCCTTATTGTTTCCACTCACCTGGCAATTGAACCCAACCGTCTTAATCCGGCAGTCGCGGGTACGCGAGCGAGGAAGTTCACCGTCCGTACAAGAATAGTGTGTGAGACATGCGGCATTCCCGGAGTCTTTCAAGATATCCAGAGACCGCCCGTGCTGCAGAAAGTTTTGGTTGGGGTCTGAAAGATAACACCCCGCACGCCGATTTTTAACCTCTGTGTTGGCCGTGACGATTTGGTTGTGGTCGATATGGTTTGGTGAATTGACCTTGGAGTTTTTAGTCTTCACATAATCTGCAATCGAGGCTTTCACAAGAGTGACCCCACCTGGCGCAGGCCGATAGACATGCCTCTGGTAAAACTGATTTTGCATAATAACGTTATGCCGGGCATAGTCTTTTTCCGAAGCGCTGCTTCCATAAGGCCGGCCGTCATCGTCATTACAGTGGCCAAGCCGTTCCTTTACTCCGTAATCACGCGAACCAAGATACACCGCAGGTTTGGAGCCTTGATATTTGTTGTAATAGAAGATGTTATTGATAATCCAATTATGTGAAGGGGTGGTATGTCTGATGGTGCCACCTTCACCACAATTTCGATACAAATAAATGCCTCCATTGTTCAGGCTGGAAAGCCGATTATTCAGAATCTTGTTTCCGGTTGAACCATCAATGGCTATTAATGGCCACCCTCGGTCCGTCACTCCTGGAATTTTTCCCCAATCGTCCTCTGCCGTCACGACATGTATCGAGTTCCCTTTAATAGTGTTGTATGCCGACTCGGCATCCAAATAGATACCAACCTTATTCGACTTTCCCTGTATTTCGGAATTCATTAATGTTGTGTCCGTGACCCCTGGTGCCAGATAAAACGGATTCCTCCCCAATCCGGTGATGGTGACTCCATCGAACACAATATGTTTCGGAGCATTATCTCGTAATCGGTTTCTATGGTTCAGGGATTTCGTTGGCTCCCGCTTCGACGATTCCCTCACCTCCTCCGCTTCTCCATTTTGTCCCATGCCCCACACACGGACCGAACCGATGATCTGACAATTTTTGATCGTCACATTTTCCGGTCGCTCCCATTTCCAAGGCTCCCGTGCATCGGCAGGATTATTCTTATATTTTCTCGATCGTACCTGAATTTTATCCGTATTCGTCCCGTCACCGATCGTCGCGCCCTGACAATCGAGCGTTACACCGGTGGCTTTGGCCCCCTCAAACACCAGCCGTTTGGTAATCGTCCACTCTTTCTGCAAGATCAACCGGCAGTCGATGGTTTCTTCGTCATGTTTGGAGGCGGCTTTGGCCCGAACCCGCGTGATCTTGTCATTATCACAAACCTTCGCAAGGGTTGGATTGACCGAAATTGTCCCAATGGTGGCTTTTCCAACTCGAACCTGAGAGGGGGTTACCGCCTTGTTTAACCATGCCATCGTTACCCCTCGAGAAACGATCCCGCTGACCGTCCCTATCGCCTCCAATCCGGTTCCGTCCGGTTCAAGTCTTGCCAGATGGAACACATCCGGATTGTCCGGATCTTGCTCAAGCCGAACTGCCGATTCTGTAAGTTCCTCTTCATGCGCTCCAGCCGTTGCGTCCAAGAGTAACGCGGAGACAGGGCCTTCATGCTCCGGTACCAGCTTTAACCACGATTCGGCAGTTTTCACTTCGTAGACACCAGACCCGACCTCAACGTCATCTCCAGCTGGGCCAAGAAAGTGAATCGCAACAGGTAAGGTAATTGTTTCAGTTGTGATACTCTGAGCAACGGTTTGAGTATTCAAACTTATCGCGATAAAAATGAACACACCGCAAGTGTTGATAGCATGGATCCGCATGACATACTCCTTCGATCAATTCACCTGACAAAGGGTTAGCGGTTTTATCTGGCATTCGGATGCACATCTGAAGTTACAAACGTCGTATGCATCAATTTGTCGTCATGGTTTCAAGCCCTCTTCCTCCGGGCATCAGCAGGGCCAGATGCAGCAGCTCGGGATGGTCAGGATCGGATACCGTCCGCACCTCCGGCCCGGCTATGCCTTCTTCATGGGGACCTTGACTGGCATCCAGCAGAATGGCACCTGTCCAACTTTCCCCTTTCGAATCAAGCTTAAGCCAGTTTTCAGCTACTTCTACCTGATACGTGCCGGGGCCCACCTCCACATCGTCACCGGCAGGCGTCAGAAAATGAATCGCAGAGGGTAATTCCACCATTGGAGCCGAAACCGGATCAGCCAAGACCTGTGTTCCCCCATTCAGCAAAATGAATAGGAAAAATAAAAAATTGATGAAATGTCCTCGCCACATGATTGACCTCCTTCACCACAAAAGTGTGGAGAGCGGGAGGCTGCCTCCCGGCCCTCTTTTCTACAGCCCTGTACTATCTGACGCCGGGATGAACATCTTCCGGAGCGAAGGTCGAATGCCCCAGGGTGCCATCATTCCTCTGATACACCATGTGCACACAGCCCTGGTAGAAGATGGCCGACACCGCTTTCTCCCCTGCCAATCCCAACAGATTCCGTTCGTCAAACCATTTGGCCTGTCGAGGGGTGGCACCGTCGGGAATTCCGTACAACGCACTCCGGAGATTGCTGGAACCGTCTGCCGGGAACATCAATTGCAGTCGCGCTTCAATCTGTCCGTTATAGGTCAGAGCCGGGGTGGTATGGCTTTTGGAGGATAGCCGTCCGGCTTTGACAAAAAACGGAGTGGTCCACTGTTGGCCGGCAAACTGCGTATGCATCAGGTTTTTGGAATCATCCTTCAGGTACACCATGTGTATTCGGCTGGGTTCGGCAACCAATGCCGGCGTGGTTTGGCTTTTTTGGTTGGGGACGGGTGCGTTGGGAGTCCATCGGGTCCCATCAAAAGTGGAGTGCCACAACGTATCGGAACTTTCTCCCAAATGCACCATGTGTAATTTACCTCCCAAAACGGCGAGACTAGGTGGAGCCTTGGTGCTCTGATTAGGAATCGTTTCTGTCCCGAAGAGAGCCCGCTCCCATTGACTTCCATTAAGGACCAAGTGGCGAAGGGATTTGCCTTTCTCCCGACTAACTATATGAACCCGATTTTGAAAGGTGGCTAAAGCCGGGCGAGAATCATCATGAAAAAAAAGGCCTGTAGTGTGCATTTTGGCCCAATTCGTTCCATTAAATACAAAAATGTCCGGCCTATAGTTAGAATCCGCACAAAATTCAATCAATGGTTTACAACTTTTTTGCTGCTTTGTAGCAGCCATTAGAAAAAGTTGATTCTGAAAAACGGTGACGGCGGGCTTGTGAAATTTCCCATTGGAGCGCGGAATCTTGGTATGGACGGGCCCGCACGTCTTCTGTCCTTGTGGTTGCAACGGCGCCAGCTTATCGTTCGACACGCCGGACCGGTTGAAGCGTTGCGTCATTGACATCGTCGGCGTTTTGCCGGTTGGTGTTGTCAAAATCGCCAAGTTGATGGCACGAGGACGAATTCCGCTCGCGGTTCCCACTGCTTCCAATCCGGTTCCATCCGTCAGCAACATGGCCAAATGAAAAACATCGGAACCATTCGAATCGTTCTTCAGGCGTACCATTGGTTCAGATGCGTTCTCTTCATGCGTGCCGATCGTTGCCTCCAGCAACACCCCCGAAGCTCGACCTTCATCTTTCGGGATCAATTTCAGCCAGGACTCCACCGCTTCGACGTGATACGTGCCCGGCCCTACCTTCACATCGTCCCCGGCGGGAGTGAGAAAATGTATACCGACCGGAAGTTCCACCGATCTATCGAGTGTGTTCGCAAACACACCGGCGGTCCCTCCCACGATGAGTATGAACCAAAAGAATAAAACCGTTCGGTTGAATGTTCGTTTCATGGCGACCCTCCATGGTTAAAACAACCTGCGTGACGATCTCTCCTTTCTGTATATTTGCGTCGTAGATCATCGGCAAATGGTTCACATGTTGATGACTTTTTTAATCGATAATTTTTGCGCAATTGCATTCACCCGCAAATTTTGCAATTTTTGCAAAAAAATTGAAACCCGATTGTGCAATTTTAGGATATTTCTCGGAATTTTCGAGAACAAAGCAACATGTGGTGGGTCAACAAAGAAGGAAGGCCAAGACCTGGGTCGGCCTAATACTGACCTGGGTACCCGGCGTTATTTCACAAGAATGCCGGCGTACGTCGCACAGCAATACACTTTCCCGATATGACCGTTAAGTTTTCGTCACGGGTTTTCATAGAATTTTGCACAGTTTTTTGGGATTGCTCCCGCAAAACGACGCCATAACAAGAGGGCCTAGCGATTCTGGCGAGGCATTCATTAAGATGGGATAGTCTCAATTGAATTTCTCAATCTCGGAATTCCGAGGAATCCGTGATCATGGCATGGCTTCCCCCAGAAAAGGAGTTTGATCAGATGAACCATTGAGTCCCGAAATTCGACAGACTCGAACACGCAGGCGAAAGAAAGACTTCTCCTCTATATAGTGTGAACATGACTTTGGTGCCCCCAACACTTCGACGACTCCCCTCTCCCCATCTGTGGATTCCGCTTTTATTTTTTTCTTGCATCTTTGGCTGGTCGTCGGCTGCCATGCTCTATGCGGCCCACCCTTCCCCTCGCACGCTCACCGGACACCATGGAGAAATATTCGGGCTGGCCTTCGATCCCACCAACCAACGATTAGCTTCGGGAGGGGGAGATCAAAGCATTCGGGTGTGGGACGTACAAACCGGCCGTCTCCAAACTATTCTCAAAGGGCATACCGCGACTATCCGGACATTGGCCTTTTCCCCGAAGGGCAATTTTCTCGCTTCCGGAGCCAGCGATAAAACCACGCGGGTCTGGGATCTTCAAACAGGAAAAGAAGCGGTTTCGTTCAGTTCGGTTTTTGGGAATATTCGGGCAGTGGCCTTTTCCCCCGATGGAGAAATTTTGGCCAGTACGGGCGACGGCGGCAGCCTTCGATTATTGGATTGGAAGGCCAACAAAGAATTAAAAGCCATGAAAAGCGGTTTCGGCATCATCTATTCCGTAGCCTTTTCCCCTTCCGGATCGATTCTGGCGACGGGAAGCAGCGATACTCATGTGCACATCTGGGATTCGCTCAGCGGTCAACAACAGACCGTCTTTTCCGGACATGCCAAGGCTGTCCTCTCCGTGGCGTTTTCTCCGGACGGCTCCTTGTTGGCAAGCGGGTCGGCAGATGGGACCATCCGACTCTGGGAGATTCGAACAGGTCGGGAACGAGGCGTCCTCCTCGGCCATGCCGGCGACGTAAACGCAGTCGGATTTTCGGCAGATGCCCATACCGTCGTGTCGGTAGGAAGCGACGGAACCGTACGGTTTTGGGACAGTGCAACCGGTCGATCGTTTGGAGTTCTTTCCGATCACAAGGGTCCGGTATGGGCCCTGGCTCTGGCACACGATGGAACATTCATGGCCACCGGGGGCCGCGACCGAAACATCCATCTGCAAGCCGCCAGCCTTCCCCGGACATCAGTTGCCGAATCCGATGCATCATCGGTAATTCCCAGAGATGCCGATGTGGGTCCTCCCCCTGTTCCGCCTCCTCACGCAGAGGCGGACTTCTCGATTCAGCCCCATGAAATCAAGCCCGGCGATGAACTGACTGTCGACCTCCGTGTCTCCAATACCGGCAAAGGCCCGCTGTATCGATTCCTGGCCAAAACCACCAGCTCCAATGCCTTGCTTGACGGACGAACAGTGTACTTCGGAAAGATTCCGGCGGGCCAATCAAAGTCGGAAACGTTGAAAGTCAACATTCCCAAAGACCTGACAACCGAAGAAATTCCCCTGGACATACACTTTGAAGAATATAACGGGTTTGTGCCCGATCCGCTTAAGGCCCTCATCACTCTCTCCGGACCACCCCGGCCGCGTCTAGCTTACAATTACCAAATTCTTGATAACGGCACCGGGCAATCGGTGGGTAACGGGGATGGTCGGATTCAAAAGGGTGAAGCCATTGACCTCCTGTTGACCATTAAAAACGTGGGCACAGTTCCCGCCAAAGACACCTGGGTGGAAATGACCAATCAGGAAGGGCAACACCTGGAAGTTCGGCCCCAAATGATTCGATTCGGTCAGCTTGAGCCGAATGACACCAAGCAAGCGCGCATCAGTTTTACGGTGTGGCCTGATTATCCGAAACAGGAACTTGGGTTCGGGCTATTTATCAAGGAAAAAACCCAGAATGTGTTTCTGAATGAAAAGGTCGCTCTGGTGGTGGACACCCGTCCTCCTCAACAGATCATCGCCAATAATAAAATCGTAACCGTAACCCAGGACAACGCTTCATTGCTCAGCGGAGCCGGTGTAGAAAGTTCCGTCATCGCTACCGTCGAAAAAGCTCAAGCTCTGTCGGTGACCGGAGAACTCGGCGATTGGTACCGAATTCAATTGTCGGAAAAGGAAATTGGCTGGATCGCCAAGAAACAGGTTGCCACGCTCCAAACGTCACTCAAAGGCGAAATGCCTATTCCGATGATCAAGGGGTTGGAAGCCAATAAAGCGGCCCAGTTCATTACCCTCTCCGAGCAACTCCAGCAGGCCGAGCAGGAACGGGCTCGTATCGAACAGACGTTAAAACGGCGCGAAGAAGAAATGGCCGGACTTCAGACCAAATTGGAGCAGTTGACCGCCTCCCAACAATCCGCCATATCCACCACACAGGAACAATTGGAGCGGGAACGGAAAGAGCGCGAACAGATTGCGGAAGTCTTGAACAAACGGGAACTGGAGGCCCAGCAGCTCCGGGCTCAACTCGAAGTCACCGCTAACCTGAAAACGTCCGAATTGTCCACCATGCGTGAACATCTGCAAGAAGAACAGGCTCAACGCGAACAAGCCGAGAAGGCCTTAAGGAATTTCCAGCAGGAAATGGCCCATATGCAGGCCAAGCTTGAAAAAATGCACGAATCCCAGGCGTCCGCCAAAACGCCACCGGCCATCGCCTTGGCTACCCCGTTCGATCAACAAATCATCAAAGTCGACCGGGTTCAACTCGTCGGAGCGGCGGCCAGCGATCGCGGTATTGCGCGAATCGAGGTACGGGTCAATGATGAACTGCTGGCCAGGCGGCAAGGTCGAGGCGTGGCCGTGGTTCCCTCTCAAGACACCCAACAATCAACCTTGGAATTTTCAGAAACGGTTCAGCTTCAAGAAGGAGAAAATATCATCACGGTGGCAGCTTACGATGGTGACCAACTCGCTTCCACTCGAACCCTTCGGGTAACACGGGAAGTGAACAGAGGACAGATTTGGGCTGTGGTCATCGGGATTTCCCAATACAAGACCGTGCGCGCACTCAAATATGCGGATAAGGACGCCTTGGCCTTTCACGATTATCTCATCAAGAACGTGGGAATTACACCCGATCACATGACGCTCCTGACCAACGAGCAAGCCACACTATTTAATCTTAAACGGTCCCTTGGAACCGAATTGAAACGCAAAGCCGGCCCCAAAGATACCGTCATTATCTATTATGCCGGACATGGAGCCCCAGAGCCTGATGCCTCCAGTCCCGACGGAGATGGACTGGAAAAATATCTCATTCCCTACGACGCCGATCCGCAAGATTTATATACCACCGGCCTTCCCATGCGGGAAGTCGAAACGATTTTCCATCGATTATCGGCTGAACGGGTCATTTTTATTACGGATTCTTGTTATAGTGGGGCCACAGCCGGGCGGACATTTTCGACAGCCGCCCGCCGGGCCACTCTCTCGGATGGGTTTTTAAATCGCCTGTCCAAAGGCAAGGGGCGGGTGGTGCTGACAGCCAGCCGGGCGGGAGAAGTGAGTGAAGAACGGGATGACTTGGGTCATGGCGTCTTTACGTATTATCTACTGGAAGGGTTAAATGGCAAAGCGGATGTGGATGGGGATAGCATCGTGACCGTCGACGAAGCCTATTCATACCTCTCCGCCCATGTCCCTCAGGCCACGGGACAAAATCAACATCCCGTCAAAAAAGGCGAGGTGGAAGGCCAACTCATTCTCGGACGGATTCACTAAGACAGTACCATCATTAATCATCACACTCGTGTAGGAGGAATGACCTCATGAACCAGCGTGCCAAGTTATCTACCACACCCCTACTGATAGGGTTGCCTCTGCTCCTTGCGACTCATTTGATCGGTTGCTCGGCTTTCATGCCCCCACCCAAACCCGAAGGCTTGAATACCCGGGTCTATACCGCAAATGAAAGCTCCAATACCGTAACCGTGCTTGATGGAGACAATTATCAAGTCATTGGGGACATTGATACGCTGAACTATGGACCGCACGACCTGGCTTTGAGTCGCGACGGGAAACAACTCTGGGTGACGAATCTAGCTAATGGACGAGTATCGGTCATTGATACCGAAACTCGAAAGCCTGTCGCATCCATCTATACCGGCACGCGCGCTCATGTGGTCGCCCTCACCAACAACAATAAGCATGCGTGGGTAGCCAACATTACCGATAACACCATCTCGATCATCGATACGTCTATTTTCCGCATTCTCGGCACCATTCCGGTCGGCAAAGGCCCCATGGGCATTGCCTTTTCCCGTGACGGAAAATTTGCCTATGTCAGCAGCCAGGACAAAATGGTCAACGTCATCGACACGAACGCCCATCAAGTCATCAAGCAAATCCCGGTCGGCCCGAATCCCCACTTCTTAACGTTAGGACCCGATGGCCGCATCTGGGGGACCAACACCGGCAGCAATGACATTTATGTCATCGATCCGTCCACGAATGAAATCGCCTCGACCATCGAAGTCGGACCGGCACCTCAGCAAATCGCCTTTGCGCTAAAAGGCACTGCTGGGCCCAATGCGTATGTGACCGTCACCGGATTAAATAAGGTCGTGGTCGTCAATGCCACGTCTCCCACGCTCTCCATCCGTGAACAAATCGATGTCGGAGACGGCCCGAACGGGATTTGGGCAAATGCCGTGGGAACAAAGGTGTATGTGGGGCATACCAAATCCAACAATGTGATGGTAGTCGATACGGGCACAAGCCAAGTCGCCGCGACGCTGCCGGTAGGGAAGAAACCCATTCGAGTAGTGGCGTCTCGTTAAGTTGTGAGGATAATTTTTCCGAACCCAAATTCATGAACACATATCATTCAATCATGACAAGGAGTCTTTCCATGACATATTCTTCTCACGCCTTCGCCCAACGACCACGCTGGGCTTGCATCGGTAGTTTCTGTGCGGGATTCGCCTTTCTGGCCATGAGCTTTGGAGTGGCGAGCGTCTCGACAGTCCATGCAGCAGCCGAACCGGTGGCCAATGCCGTCAACGCCATCGGAGAATTTACCGTATATCGGACCGACGGGATTCAGGAACAGTTGGAAGGAAAAGGGAGTCTGCCCTTATTTGATGGCGATACGGTGAAGACCGGCACGGGTAGCCAGGCATTATTGGAGTTCTCCAATGGCATTCAGGTGGCCCTGAACGAAAACACGGAGTTTCTCATTCTCTCCCGGTGGGAAGAGGCAAAGGGATTTACCAGAATTTTACGCCTTTCAACCGGAGAGGTGTGGGTGAAAACCATGGGAGGTCCCAAACCCCTGGAAATTGAAACACCGGTTGCCACAGCCGCCGTCAAACAAACCGAATTTGATATCAAAGTGCAACCTGACGGGCAAACGACCCTCACCGTCGTGGAAGGCATTGTCGAATTTGGCACGGCATTCGGAACCTGCCCGATCAGAACCTCGACCATCAGTTATGGGAACCGAGGAAAAAAATGCACGAAACCCGCTCCCTTCGAGGTGGCCTCGAATGTCGCATGGACACAGGGGATTCGCCAGTAGCTGTCATCTTGAGGAAGTGCAAAAATGAGAGAGCCCCTTCCGGCATGCCGGAAGGGGCTCACATGTTTCCGTATATACAATCCTCTATCGCCACATTAGCCTGTCGTTTGCAAATACCCCCTGAGCAAATCTCTCCGTGCCACGATCCCGATCAATTTTCCCGTGGAATCCACCACCGGAACCCGTATTAAATGGTTATTCTGCAACACATCAATGAGGGTCAGGACATTGGTGTCTTGCGTGACGGAAACCGGGTTAGGGGTCATAATTTCACCGGCCATGACTTCATCCAGATTTTTTCCTTTTCGCAAGGCTTTAAGCAGATCGAATTCCGAGACGATTCCCACCAATTTCGAAGTCCCGTCGATAATAGGCACCGAACCGAATCCATCCATCATATAGGACGCCAGCATCTTTGCATCTGAATCCGTCGTGCCTGATTGCACGGCTTTCTCCATAATGTTTCTTACGGTCAACTGTCCGAATTTACTGGCCCGCAAGGCTGCCACATCATTACTCATACATTTCCTCCCCAATGGATTAAGGGCTCCATAACTTTACTCGATGTCGGTTTGGATCCGTTTCGGTGTATTCGATGTTATGATGTAACCATAAGTAGAATTTTGGTGAAATTGTCACTTTACTAACGTATTGTACCTGAGGATGTGAAAAGGGAAAAGATCAAATTTAATGCCCCCAACTCCGATTCACCTTCTGTGTTTCTATCGATCCTCACTTCCTGATCCTGCATATACGCGAGGATTAAAAGGCTCCAGGATCTCTTGCCTTTTTCTTGACACTGAAAAAATTTGAGGTTTATAGTCAAATCACGAGTTTTCGTGCTCGACCGTTATGGAAGGCAAGGGGACCGGAGGGTTTTCGGAACCATCCTGTAATCATTTCACCCATGACCAGACTTCATTATTAAATAGAGACTTCATTCCTGACACACGAAGAATAGGTGATACCATGAGCATGACCAAACTTGAACCTCATACCGCCCTGGCCGAACTTCGAGAAACCAAGCCCGATAGAGTTACCCTTGTGGTGCTCAGCGGAGACATGGACCGCGTCATGGCCGCGTTGATTATCGCCACCGGCGCCGCCGCCATGGGCATGCAGGTGACGATGTTTTACACATTTTGGGGACTGAATGCCATACGCAAGGAAAATGTCAGCAGCTCTCCCAAGGATTGGCTGCGCCGGGCTTTTGGATGGCTCAACAAAGGGGGGGCCAGCCGCCTGCCACTCTCACGTTTCCATTTCGGCGGCCTGGGCACCACCATGATGAAAAAGGTCATGAAAGATAACCGGATGCCCGGCATCCCCGAACTCATGGAAACCGCCCAGGACTTGGGGGTCAAAATGATTGCCTGTACCACCACGCTTGGCCTCATGGGTATTTCCAAGGATACACTGATCGACGGAATTGACCAACTCGCAGGGGTGTCCACCTACTTAGCCGAAGCCCGTCAGGGATCAGTTAACTTATTCATTTAACGTTCACGGAACAAGGACGATCAATCATGCAAGCCGATATTAAACTGGACACTTTAGGGTATTTCTGTCCGATGCCCATTATTCTGACCTCAAAAAAAATCAAGGAACTCACCCCTGGCCAGGTGCTTGAAGTCATTTCGGATGACGAAGGGATCAAAAAGGATATGCCGGCCTGGTGTGAAACCACCGGACATGCCATGGTCGGAATGGAAGAAGAGAACGGGACGGACAAAACAATCTACAAAGCCTACGTCAAAAAAGCCGGCTAAAAATTCCTTTCACTGGCTTCCTCGGTTCACCATCATTACATGTGTGTCAATCCGAGTCGACACACTCCCGGGTTCCAACCAGGGGAGGTATCAGTGCCTTGATCCAGCGGGATCATTGGTCTTCGATGGAATTGGCTGTTGGTAGTTAACTATTGGAGAGGTCGCGAATTATTTTTTTAGCGAGGAATTCATTAATTTCCCGGTGACGCGGTATCGGCTGGGTCATTCCTGTTTTCGGATTGTGGTAAATATCATGTTTGGCACCGTGGCGGATAAGAACACATCCCAAACTCTCAATTTTATCGATGAGAGCCGTTCGCTTCATCCAACCTCGATTTCTTCAACCTTCTTGATACCCGGAAGATCGTCTTTACTAAATTCTTTATATAAATCGAGAAGGTGCTCTTTGAGGTCTTCAAGGTTTTCTCCCTGGGTCCAGTGTTCGGGATAATCATTCAGATAACCCAGGTACTTCCCATCTGATTCTTTCCAATAGGTGATTTTTTGTTTCATAAAATTTTCACTCCTTAAATTTTCACTCCTTGTGAATTTTTTCTCGACCTTGTATAGAACATCAAGACGGTTAATTGTCACCTTACCCCCTTCCGTCATCAGGCACGCCTTCGATTGCTTTCAAGATCTGTGGTTTGGTTTCCATAACGTACTCCAAATTGAAATTTTGGCCTCATGGTAGCATAAGCTCTGCGATCAACCAATTTGCTTTCGGAGACACAGTAGCCTACCAGGGTCAACGGTTTCAGCAATGATAGGCCATCTTTACTTCGGCAAGACCGGTACCGTTTCCTGAGATCATTTGGGACGAATCATTTCATTCGGCTTCACATACCGATCGAATTCTTTCTCGGTTACCCACCCGCTGGCGATAGCCTCTTCCCGGAGGGTCGTGCCATTCTTCAAGGCCGCCTGGGCGATCTTGGCCGCCTTATCGTACCCGATATGCGGCACCAATGCCGTGACCAGCATCAGCGACCGTTCCATCAGCTCGGAAATTCTCGAGATGTTCGGTTCAATTCCGACAAGACAATTCTCAGTGAAACTCCTGATCGCATCGCTCAGAAGACGGATGGACTGTAATACGTTGTAGGCTATAACCGGCTTGAACACATTCAGCTCAAGATGACCTTGCGCTCCGGCAATGGTGATAGTGGTGTGGTTACCCATGATCTGAGCACAGACCATGGTCATCGCTTCACATTGAGTGGGGTTCACCTTTCCCGGCATGATGGAAGAACCCGGCTCGTTTTCAGGGAGGGAAAGTTCAGCGAGACCCGAGCGAGGCCCGGAACCCAACAGCCGGAGATCATTGGCGATCTTATTGAGACTCACCGCGATGGTATTCAAGACTCCCGAGACTTCCACCATCGCATCATGGGTGGCCAACGCTTCGAACTTGTTGGGAGCCGATTGAAAAAGAAGCTTCGTAAATTTCGCCACCTCTTCCGCAAATTTCTCGCCAAAACCCGGCATGGCGTTCAATCCGGTCCCCACCGCCGTTCCTCCTTGGGCAAGTGGATACAACCGTTTGAGACTGTCCTGAATCCGATCGATTCCTAACTTCACTTGTTCCGCATATCCGGAAAATTCCTGCCCTAGGGTCAGGGGTGTCGCATCCTGCAAATGCGTGCGGCCAATTTTGACGATGTCCTGCCATGCGAGCGATTTAGCTAAAAGAGCTTGGTAAGCCTGATCCAATGACGGGATAAGACCGTGATGTAACTGCTCCACAGTCGCGATATGCATGGCCGTCGGGAAGACATCATTGGAAGATTGTCCTCGATTGCAGTGATCGTTCGGATGGACCGGCGTTTTGGATCCCAGGATTCCGCCCAGACGTTCGATCGCGAGGTTGGCGATTACCTCGTTCGCATTCATGTTGGATTGCGTGCCGGACCCCGTTTGCCAGACCACCAAAGGAAAGTGTTCGTCCATCTTTCCATCGATGACATCCAGAGCGACCGCCGCAATGGCATGGCCGATCCTCTCATCCAGATCGTGCAGTGCGACATTGGTGAGCGCCGCACATCGTTTAATGATTCCCAAGGCCCGGATGAGAGGACGAGGTAGACGTTCCGTGCCGATTCTAAAATTGCTCAGGGAACGTTGGGTTTGTGCGCCCCAATATTTGTCGGACGGGACATCGATGGGCCCAAAAGAGTCGGTCTCGGTGCGGATATCACCTGACTTGTGGTTCATGTATCACCTAAAAGCCAATCGCTTGCACTTGGTTATCCGAGTTTGAATGACCGATGAGAAGAAGGCCCTTTACCGTACAGGCAAAGACACAGTCCCATAGCCCCCGATTTTAGAGCACGATATCAGTTCCATCAAATTTTTCATATCGTACCCAACTGATTTTCTCCCACGAAATCAGACCAGAATTCGGTTCAGCCAACCGCTGATCCATATTTTGTTCGCAGAAAGTGTAGCGGCGTGTTAGGCGTCTTTTCTTGATTTGCTTTTTCGTCTCTTGTCCCAAGTCCCTTGATACGGAGACAGCCGTTTCAATTTGCCGCCTTTGGTGGTGTACTTCACGATCGACGTGCCCTGTCCGAGAAACTGTTGCACGCTCTCCGCAGTCTTCAGTCGCTTGAACAGTGTCCCTTCCACCGGATCGTTCATGGCATACACATCATCGGAAACGTTGTAGTAAAGAATGAAACGCCGACTGAATTCTGACACCAACATATATCTAATGGGATCGCGGGAATCACGGACGCGTCGTTTCAGTTCTCTTATCTGAGCAGGCGAGAGTGGCTCAATGTCTTCCTCTACAGACGGAAGTTTCGAGTGCCTTTGGCCAGTCAAGGATCTGGCTGACGATGACGGTCGTTTCTTCCTACCTTTTCGAGACGACGATTTTGAGTTGCGCATGTTTCAGTAAATGGTATGCACAGCTGACGGAGTCCGCGGCTGAGCAGGGAGCCGCAGGCCACTCGGGTCCAAGCGATCAGTCTAAAGCGGGTGGTTGGGCGTTGAGCTACCCCGCTGCCAGCTTGGCAACCCGAAGCTGTTTGCGACGTTGCTCGGCGTGCCACAGGTCGTACTGGGTTTGCTGGTTGAGCCAGCTCTCAGCCGAGGTGCCAAACGCAATGGACAAGCGGACGGCCATCTCGGGACTGATCCCCGAACGACCATTCAGAATGGCGGAAAGGGTCTTGCGACTGACCCCCAACGCCCGGGCTGCCTGCGTGACACTCACACCGAGTGGGTCCAAACAAAGGGTCTTGATGATTGCCCCGGGGTGAGGTGGATTGTGCATGCGCATGGCTATGACCCCTCAGTGATAGTCCTCATAATCAACTGCATCAGCGTCCTTTCCAACAAACTTGAACGTCACCCGCCAGTTCCCGCTGACCGATACGGCCCATGTGCCCTTTCTCTCACCCTTGAGTGGATGAAGGTCTAGTCCCGGAAGTGCCATATCTCTGGGGCCGGTGGCAGCGCTCAGACGGCCCAAGATGAGGCGAAGTCGTTTAGCGTGTTGTGCGTGGATGCCTGACTTGGACCCCGTCTCGAAGAATCTGCCTAAACCCTTGTGTTTGAATCCACGGATCACGCCTGCAAACTGTAACCCATAGAGTTACAGATGGCAAGCCGCCCAACGGAGTCCGAGGCTGAGCAGAGGGCCGGGAGGCCCGTCCGTTCGAGCCGCTTATTCGGCCGCCACAGGCGGCTGGAAATGCGCGGCCCCAGACACGGACTCCGTTCCTTCGACCGCGCATCAATTTCTCCCTCGCCAACCCGAGCCCCCACGGCCCCGTCATACCCCTTGGCTACCATCCGCTGCCCCTTCATCCAACGCCCTCCGGCACGTCGAGTCAGCACAACACCGCCAGCGCCGCTGGTGGGCGGTCGGCTCGATGCACGGGTTAGGCGTCATCGGAAGTGCCGCGCAAAGGATTCGACCTCGGCGAGGCCTGCCCATGCGGATGGAACGACGAACATGTTCCTGGGTGACAGAAATGCCATGAAGTGAGCCTTGAGGTCGGCGTCCGGAATCTCGCCAAGGGACCGCGAAGACCTGAAACCGATGTCGTTGGCGTGGGCCAGCTTCCAGCCCTTGCGGTTGACGCTGTACTGGCCCAAAGCGCACTTCCGTGCCGCGGAGGCCTTTTCTTCCTTCGACATTGCCATGGCGACAGGCACCTTGTCGTCCCTTAGGAGGTCAGCGAGTTGACGCTTTGTCGGGCACTCGCCTGCATAGGCTAAACTGAACACCCACTGTGCAGGGCTATTGTCCGTAGGAACTAGCAATCGGCCCGAGATGCTTGACACCACGGTTCCGCGATTCCGGTTGTGCTTGCGGATCACGATAGCGAGGACGCGGTCGCTAAACCACTCGTCCAACAGTTGCTCCGAGGCGTTGAGCATGTGTGCAGAAATGCATGGTCGATCCTCGCTGATGGCCCATGCTGCACCGAGCGCGGATATTTGCTCCTCGACGAGCTTTGGAATCCTCGCGTGGCAAGAAGGTAGTGTACGCATCTATGACACCTAACCTACCGTTCAGCTGGCGTCGCGTCCTTGCGACCATCGGCTGCAACGGATTGTTGGGCCATCATTGTCACTCCCACCAAGCACCGTAGCGAATGACTCTCATGTATCAAGCATGTCCCATTCATCTCCCAGCACCCAACGAAGGGCTGAGAGCTTCCCGCTAAGCATTCCCCACTCGAAATCGTTCCATGGACCGAGATTCTTCCTGCCATAGCGCGTTTCAGCGTCCCGCTTGGCTTTGAGCATGCCTTTAATGATGTATTCCGGCGTTCCTTGTGCTCGACAATCTGCAGCGCTCTGTTTTCTTCCGTACCAAACTTTGGTAAAGAACTCTTCCTCTGCACGCAGAATATCTTTAGTGCTTCTAATTGGAACGCTCGTTAGATTGTACTTTCTTTGCAGACTTACCTTGCTGCGAAGCATCCGAACGAGCTGTGGTTTCTCCCAATAGCGTATCTTGAAGCCGGGACGATTGTTTCGTCTGTACGCTTCGAGATATTCCTTTGCGGTATTACTCAGGAAGTTGGATGCCGCGATAAGTGCGACATCTGGCCTTTCAGCTTCCGCCCATGCGAGTAAGTTCCGAAGCTCCTTTGGAGGTATGCCCTTCCTAAAATGCTTGCAGTCCACAAACCACTTTTCGAAGTGCTGGCTCGCATCGGGCTCAACGCGCAAATGGTCGCACACTATGTCGCGCCCCTTATCCGCGGGACTGGTCGGCAATCCAGTCCCTTTCCGCCAATCTATGTTTACAAACCCATTCGCTCGCAACAAATCCGCGCAAAACTCTTCGAACTGTGTGCTTGATAGTCGATCGAAGGTCATATCCATTCATTTTTCCTTTTCGATTCTACTTGGTGTTCTAGCCTAGCCCCGAAAGCACGTAGTCACGGCACCAGTGTTGCCCCTAGACGCTTTCAGCCAAGCGATATCTTGCGGCGCCACTTACACTTCAACGGCCCAACAATGTATAAACTGATTCGTATAAGAGCCGGATCTTCGAGTTTCTGACCGTATAAAAAACAATCAATTTTCCTGAAGAATACGCCATAATCGTTATCATTTCAATGAGTTATTCCCATGGGACCATTTATCACGGAATCTTATGCAGGTCGGCATAACACCCACCTCCTTGAATGGGTCCACATCCACTTTAAGTAAACTGCGAATGCCCAACTGCCCACGACTGAGAGGTGTCGATTATACTCGTTTAGACCTCGCGATTGCTCCACAAGTCCTAGACGGTTTGATGGGGAACAAAAATTTTTTGAGATACAATCGATTCTCCATGCACGCACGCATCCTCAAATGCAAACCCACACCATACAGTCACATACTCTGAATTATGAAAGGACGAATTTTGGTCATTTATACAATAAACCAAGAAAGGAATTTGGAATGCGCTTGTCTTTATCGCGAAATTAACAGAAAATTGCCTTGAACCCCTTCAATCATTTTTACTGAAATCGCCTTCTTCTATACGACTTACCAGTAATTCCAGACACTAGAGGCCATCACATCCTTCTTCATGATCGCATGAAAAATACACCAAATAATCTTGTCTTCATCTTGTTTGGAATCGGTTGGTTCTTAGCCGGGTGTGATCTGGTGGGAGGAGCGTTTAACCATCACCCTGGGGATCTGGAGAAACACATCAGCATCAAGGCTCAAGCTCTGATCGAACAGGCATTCGAGGGCATACCGCCTGACGCGCTTCGCGACTATCACGTGCATATGCTGGGCATGAACCCTGACCTGAATGGCACCTGGGTGAATGAAGACTGGCAATCGCCTTGGAGCGGATTGGTTCATTTTTTCCAGTTTGAAATCTATAAGAGTGCGTCCGTGATTACTGACGAACAACAGGCCGACGTCCAATATTTTTCGCGATTGAAAAACCTCATTCAGCACATGCCGGGGCATGGAAAGTTCGGCATCATGGCGTTCGATTTTTTTCATGACGAATCGGGAAATCCCAATCGCGAACTGTCCACATTTCATGTCCCAAATGAATATGTGATGACCATGGCCAGGGAACA
The DNA here is from genome assembly GCA_031315915.1 of Nitrospirales bacterium. Lineage (GTDB taxonomy): Bacteria > Nitrospirota > Nitrospiria > Nitrospirales > UBA8639 > JACKFE01. The sequence continues at coordinate 17,914 of JALDRK010000022.1, read as the reverse complement.
TCCCGACATCTTTTTCCCCATCATTTCCATCCATCCCTATCGAGAGGATGCCACAACCGCCCTCCGTCACTATGCACAGGAGGGGGTTCGTTTTGTGAAATGGCTGCCCAATGCCATGGGCATTCATCCGACGTCAGACACCATGCAGGACAAGCTTGATCCCTACTACCGCATTATGAAGGAATACGACATGGTACTGATCTCGCATACCGGCGTAGAGGTCGCTACGGAAGCCGAAGAACACCAGCAATTGGGCAATCCGCTTTTGTTAAAAAAGCCCTTGGACATGGGGGTAAAGGTCGTGATGGCTCATGTAGCCAGTTTGGGGGAATGCGAAGAAGAGGAGGCGGCCATCTGTCCGACCGGCACACCGTATGTCGATCTGGCCATTCAGATGCTTGACGATCCCAAATATGAAGATCTGATATTTGCCGATATTTCAGCTCTGACGCAATTTAATCGAAAACACAACCTCGACAAAATCCTGGCAAAAACCTCCATCCATTCCAAACTCATCAATGGAAGTGACTATCCCCTGCCTGCGATCAACATCGTCATTCAGACACGAACCCTCGTGTCTTCCGGCCATATCACCTCTGAAGAACGCGAAGCCCTCAATGAGATCTATGACTATAATCCCTTGCTATTTGACTTCGTGTTGAAACGGACAGTGCGTCATTCGACTACAGGGGCAAAGTTTCCAGCTTCCGTATTTGTCGAGCACCCCGCGCTCCCGACCGCTGGAAAACAACCGTAACCATATATCATCACATATCGATCCACTTGTTGGTTTTTTCTCTGAACGACTGAATACGTGAAAAGTCGGAGTTGCGTCCCCTGGATGTCAGGTTGAGCTGTCTCTCATTCCACATCGGTCACTTGCGTATCTTGCTTGCCCGTGCGCAGATCCCATCTGGCCCGCTCCGCCAATTTCGTGTAATTGGAGCGAATGCGCTCGAGGTCTGTTTCTTCCAACTCTTCTAAATCCAGCAGGGCATTGTGCGCCCCGTCGATCGCGCGAATCAATTCATCCAGCTTGACCTGTATTGCGGCGGAATCCCTATTCTGCGTGTTCTGGATGAGAAAGACCATAAGGAAGGTGACGATTGTCGTGCCGGTATTGATGACTAGCTGCCAGGTATCACTGTAATGAAACATTGGCCCCGACACTCCCCAAACCACAATTACTGCTGTGGCCATGACAAAGACCACGGGTCTGCCGGCAAGTCGCGAAGTCTGTTGGGCAAAGCGAGTAAACCAGGATGTGGGTTTTACGGGAATCATAGGTATCCTTCTCTTTTAATAATTGATGGTTCACGCCAGGCTCTTCAATCGGAAAACAGGAGCATTCATCTGGACAATTCATCTTCTTCCCGGATAGGAAGAAGCTGGAGATGAAATGAGCCTTACCGTTACTCACCTACAGAGATCTAACCTTTCAAGCCAGACGATGCTGTTTATCGGCTGTGGCATCGTGAAGGTTCTCGGTCAGGCCTCCCTACGCAACAGAACACCGTAACTGTCCCATTTCAAATACCTCATGTTGCCCGCTAAAAGAAGACCTTCGCGGAAAAATGTGCTACATTTTATACAATGAGAGGGTGGTTTTTCTGTAATAATCACCTGAGCATCTCAGTTTTCAACTCGGGACAACCGATACAACCTCTATAACAACCCATAACCGGGAACGAATCTCTGGTTTTACTCTTTTGTCCTTCCTCTCAAGCAAGGAGTTCTCATACGCCATGCTCTGGTGGCATTGGTTGATATTAGGCTTGGCTCTGATCGGTATGGAAATTCTGACCCTGGGGGGGTTGGGGAATTTTTATTTCCTCTTTTTCGGAATGGCCGCCGTGCTGGTCAGCCTGCTGGTCTGGCTGGGCTTAAACGAACCGATCTATCTGCAATGGTTTTTATTTGCGGTGTTCGGCATTGTGTCCTTTTTTGCCTTGCGAAAACCTTTGCAAGCCAAAGCTTCATTCGGGAGACAGGATGAATTGCCGGTAGATTCCATGGTTGGGGAACATGCCACCCTGGTGGAAGATATCGACGCTCAACGGGTCGGACGGGCGGAACTCAGGGGTTCCACCTGGACTGCCCGGAACGCCGGAACAACCGCCCTGCTCAAAGGCACCTCGGCCAAAGTGATTCGGGTCGAAGGCTTGACCCTGTGGCTCAAAAATTAACCGCGTAGAGGAGGAACGACATGGGAGGTGAACTGATCGCCACGTTGGTGTTTGCCCTATTGGCTTTTATTATCCTCTCCAAAACCGCGGTCGTCGTTCCCCAACAAAGCGCGTATGTGGTGGAACGGTTAGGGAAATATTCCTCCACACTCAACGCAGGCCTTCACATTCTGATTCCGTTTTTGGATGTCACCCGCTACAAACACACGCTCAAAGAAACGGCCATGGACGTCCCCGAACAAATTTGTATTACAAAAGACAATGTGCAGGTCGGAGTCGATGGGGTGTTATATTTAAAAGTCCTGGATGCGGAACGCGCTTCCTATGGCATTCACGATTATCGCTTTGCCATTGCCCAATTAGCCCAAACCACCCTTCGAAGCGAAATCGGAAAAATCGATCTGGATCGCACCTTCGAAGAACGCACCAATATCAATATTTCCGTGGTCAATGAACTCGACAAGGCTTCCGCTCCCTGGGGAGTGAAAGTCATGCGTTACGAGATTCGAAACATCAACCCGCCCACCGATGTCCTCAACGCGATGGAAAAGCAAATGCGGGCGGAACGGGAAAAGCGGGCAGTCGTCTTGTCTTCCGAAGGGAAACGGGACGCCGCCATCAATGAAGCGGAAGGGGAAAAGCAACAGGTTATTAAAGCTTCGGAAGCCAATCGCCAACAACAGATCAACGAGGCGGAAGGGCAGGCACAGGCCATAATGGCCATTGCCACAGCCACTGCCGAAGGAATCCGTAAAGTCGCCGAAGCGATTCAACTCCCCGGGGGTTACGAAGCCGTCCAACTGCGGGTGGCCGAACAATATATCGGGGAATTCGGAGAACTCGCCAAAGCCAGCAATACCCTGGTACTCCCGGCATCGGTTTCCGATGTTGGATCGATGATTGCATTGGCCATGAATGTCATCAACCAAAAACCGGTCGGCAAATCTCCGGCTGCCTAGTCAGAGAACTCAGGCCCCAATCATTCCTCCTTCGTCAGGACAGCGGTTGACTGCGGGTAGGCTATCGGCGATGATTTGATATCGGCTTCAAGGTATTCCCGTTATCCTTGTCTTCCAAAGGAGTGGTTCGCATGAAGAGATGGCCCTTGATGATGAGCGTATTCTGGGTATTTCTATCAGTCGTGGCCTTCGCCGCCTCCTATGCACCGGTTGCAGACTTTTCACGAGTCGCCAATAATCCTCAATGCCGGTTGATCAACATGCATGAAGCCTTTTTGAAGACCTGGACCCCGCCTTCGAGTTTTTTTATGGTTCCGCCCTATCCGAACGCAGTCCTCACCAGTGCCATACCCAGCGGAAAAGCGCAAGCTCATGGTCAGTCCTATCAAACCCTGCCTTCCGCGGTGCTTCTCAGTTCCGACCCGCCCAATAAAATCGGTGAGTTTTACAAAGGCCGCTTAGGAGAAACCTGGCGCCTGATCGAACATCGCGACATCCTGTATCTCTATCGAGCGCCCCAACCCTTTGCCTCGGGTGAGGCTTTGTTCGAGCAAGTGATGAACAAACCCGGTTCCCTGCCTCACATAGCGGTTGAAGGACAGGTTAGTCCCTGCGATCAACAGTTGGTGCCCGGTGCTCGAACCCGGATTACCATCGTGTCTCCGCCTCGTTGAACGGAAGAAACCGTCTTCCCACTTCACGACCCGGTTTATGTCCAGGTCACTTCCCGGAAAGCAATCGGATGACCATAAATCGAATCCGTACGGTGACGAACCGCGGTCGCGCAGCACGGTTGTTCCCCCGCTAGGTCTATCTGTTCCCCGATTTTCAGGTTCCGGTTTTCACGGATAATGGCTTCAGCGCTCTCCAGTAAGAGACGGCGACTCTCCCGATCGGCCAACCCTATGGATTGAAAAGTCTCTAATTCATCCCATCCAAATTTGCTTAACCCACGGGTATGCAACCACATACGCCCTTCTCCTACCCGCTCGTGTTGCTCGATCCGCACATGGTCTTCCAAGACAAAGGTCTCCAAATCCCGATCCCTCCAATCCGAAGGATTCAGATAGGCCCCGGTGCCGAGATCAAACGTCGTGCCTTCCGTTAACAGGCTCACCCCCCTGGCTACACGTGACCCATGCAGGACGGCATCCCGGCGATCTTGTCCGGCTAAGGCGGGAGCGCCGATAAACCCCAAATACGGATGATCCCACTGAAGCGAGTCTTGCCACCGACTGACCTTATCTGCGGATGGAGACAAATCGATTCTCACCGACCAAGACGTATGTACCGCGTCAAAGTGGAGATGGCCGGAGGATTCCAGAAACCTCACGGTCAGCGGTCCTCCATAGTTCCGATCAAACCAGGCGGCAAGAAACCCCGGCGGCGGAGGATCGCCATGCGTCCAGCCGACGATAAACGCCGGAACCGTTTTATGCGCAACCGGTTTTTTTTTGATTTTTTTCATCTCAATGGTTGCCACACCAACAGGAAGAGAAATTACGTCTGGAGAGTGGTCCACCAAGAATCAGGACGGAAGATTCCTGCAGCGGAACACGCTCATCGTTTGGCTTCTTCGGGAGGCCAATCCAATTCTTCTTGACGGCCGCAGTAGGGACAATGGATGCGATAACGAGCCCGCCTGCGAGGATTCGGCAAGGATTGAAAATGCAGTGGAGCCTGATCGAAAGGACAGACCGGCTCCAGATGCAACAGATGCTCTTCGGTAATCTCCATCAGGGAGCCCTCATCCCACGGAGGCTGCTCTTGTCGGTCTCCCGTAATCCGTTCCTCCCAATCACAGCTTTCACAGCGGAAGACAAATGTCTTCACGGGAGCTGCCACGGGGGACGCATCCTCCACAGACACGGGGCCTTGGCAGGAGGACGTTCCACAGGAAATGGATTGTTTATGCAGGGCTTGAATAAAGGCTAATGGGGCCTTTGTCGTTTTCATGATCACCGTCCTTTGTGTGATTTCCAGTTCGTGACTACCGTCTTGGTCAACAGGTTTGCCGCTGCTTGGTCCATCATCCAGGTCACATGGCCTGATGACGGATCCACCAATTGAGCAGGATACCGTTCCGGAGTCCTCGGACCCTCCAGTACGGACTGAACAGCTTGCGCTTTATCCTCTCCACAGACGAGAAATACCACATTTTCTGCCGCATTCAAAACCGGAGGGGTCAGCGTGATGCGGAACGTCTGAAGTTTTTCTACCCAATTCGCCACCACCGCGCGCTGGGTTTCCTGAAGAGCGGGGGTTCCCGGAAACAAGGAAGCGGTATGCGCATCCGGCCCCATCCCCAACAACATCATGTCAAACCGGGGAAGATTGTTTTCTCCACGCTGAACCTGTTGGCTCAGAACCTGTTCATACCGCCTGGCAGCTTCTTCGGGTTCGCGTTCGCCTTCCATCCGAAAGACATGTCGAGGGTCAATGGAAACATGATCCAACAAACTTTCCTTGGCCATACGGAAATTACTGTCGGAATGATCCGGAGGAACACACCGCTCGTCTCCCCAGAAGATTTTGCAGGAAGACCAAGGGCATTGCGAGCGATATGGATCCGTGGCTAACAATCGAAACAGGCCTCGAGGTGTGGAGCCGCCTGACAAGGCAAGGGAGAACGAGGCCTCTGAAGTGGAGGAAACTGGAACTTTCTCACATAAAAATTGCGCCGCAGCCTCAAAAAGCTCTTCCTGGGTCTTACAAACCACAACCGTGCGCGCCATTACGTCTCTTCTCTCATCATACGATTTTGTTTGGATTCTTCCCCCATGGCTGAACCCACAGGGATGCGAACGGAAAATGGCCCGCACCACCAGCCTCTGCCGGATGGCAAGCAGTCACTGGTAGGCCGTTAGCAATCGGTATACTCGTAATCGTCCAATGTGCCTTCTTTGTCGAAGTCCAGAATGATCTGACACTTATTGGGAGCGAAATTAAAAAATGGAAATCGGCTTGCCCCACCGGCAATTCGGGAATAGACCCATGTCTCGCCGCCAAAAAATCTGGCCGACTTCCCGCTGGGCTTGCCCCAGTTCTCCTCAAACCACGCTTGAGACTTTCCCTCCATTTCCGCAGGATCTAAAGAAGCATCAAGATAAGGATTCCCTCCACAGGCTCCCAGGAGCAGTCCGATGGCCAACACCACCCCATAGCAATATTTCACACCACCCTCCTTGTTGGAACGTACCCGTCCCGCTACACCCAGGATAATGAAAAAATTGTAGCCCTCAATGCCCCGGCAGTCAAACGCAGGGCGTTTGGAGCGCAGAAAGATTGTGCAGGCTCGATCCGTTGTTTACAATGAAACTATGACATATTGTGAACCCATTCAACACAGACGAAGAGGTTGCCTATGAAACTGTATCTCGATACCGGAAGCGCCAAAGAAATTCGAGAAGCCGCCAGTTACGGGTTGCTGGATGGCGTCACCACCAATCCCTCGCTCGTGTCGAAGGAAGGACGTGATTTTACGGATTTATTGAAGGAAATTTGTACCATCGTGGATGGCCCCATTAGTGCGGAAGTGGTCAGTCTTGAAGCCGAGGCCATGGTTAAAGAAGGACGGGAGTTGGCCAAGATTCACAAAAACATCGTGGTCAAGGTCCCGCTTATTCCCGAAGGCTTAAAAGCCACCAGGCAGTTGTCATCCGAAGGAATCCGAGTAAACGTGACGCTCTGTTTTTCGCCTACACAGGCCTTATTGGCCGCCAAAGCCGGAGCCTGGTGCGTGTCTCCATTCATTGGACGGTTGGATGATATCAGTTCAGACGGCATGGAATTGATACGGCAAATCCTGACCATCTATGAAAATTACGCCTTTTCCACACTGGTACTCGTCGCCAGCGTACGGCACCCCCAGCATGTCGTAGAGGCCGCCCTCGCCGGAGGGCACATTTGTACCATGCCCTTTGGGATCTTTCAGCAATTGGTCAAACATCCGTTGACCGATATCGGATTGAAAAAATTTCTGTCTGATTGGGAAGCGAAAAACCAACCCAAGGGATAAGCCGTCGTTATTCCGGTCCGTTCTCTTAGAGAGCCGGAACATGTAGTTGCTAATCTTTCTTGTTTGCCAGGGCACGGGCGCGACGAAATATCTGATGAAACATCGGGCGGGTGAGTGTACCCGTAAATGTATTCTGTTGACTCGGATGGTAAGAACCTAACAGCGTCACCCCCCACGGCAAACGATATTTGGCTCCATGGGAAAATTTCGGTCGTGGCGTCACCCTGTCAAAGCCCATAGCCTGACAGGTCCGCAAGTATTCATCGAAAGCAATTTTGCCTAACGCGACGATGACCGTGACGGTCGTCAACAACCGCAACTCTTCCTCCAAGTAGGACCGGCAAGCGTCAAACTCGTCTTTAGTAGGTTTATTGGCCGGCGGAGCACACCGCACGGCAGCCGCCACATAACAGCGATGCAACATAAGGCCGTCTTCCTTATGAACCGATGTCGGTTGGTTGGCAAAACCAAAGGTATACAAAGCCTCATAGAGCCAGTCTCCGCTCCGATCTCCGGTAAACACCCGTCCTGTGCGATTCCCCCCATGCGCCGCAGGCGCTAATCCCACCACGAACAGGCGAGCCTTGGCATCCCCGAATCCGGGAACGGGTCTTCCCCAATACTCCCACTCACGAAACCGCTTCACCTTTTCACGAGCAATGGCCTGGCGATAACTCATCAGGCGCCGGCACTTTGTGCAATCCGCGACCGTTTGTTGGATAAGCTTCAATGACTGCATACTCGTGGCATAATACCATAATCTTTGTCCGACAAAATGCACCTTTCTCCCGTTCGTCTTCCGGAATCAAAATGGATCGAAATGGATCGCGATGAGCGCATTCCAATCCCACACCCGGATATTGACATTATTCTTGAGTCAATGCAGGCTATCCATTACTAGCAACCGATAGGCTTTTTCCTCTTCACTACATTCATTGAACGGCCTAAGTATTTCCAAGCAACTACCGAACGATAGGTAAATACCGACGGGAAAAATTTCATGCCTTTTCTCCCTGAACAACCTCCAGCCTCCACCTGTCAGACAAGGGTTCCGGGCGTACCTTCCCCCTCTTTAGACGAATTTCGTCGCCAACAAGTTCATCAACTGTTTTCCTTGGTTCCGATAGCCACCCTGGCTTCGTTGATTAATGGCGGCCTAGTGGGATTTATTCTCATTGAAGTGATCCAACCATCGGTCGTAATGGGGTGGCTTCTCGGACTCGTGGTGATGAACGTGCTGTGGGCAGGCTTGGTCTTAGCCTATCGCCGAGCATCGAAACCTCTAACACAGCCCCACCTGTGGTTGACCGGGTTTGTCGCGGGAAATTTGGGGTCCGGCCTCCTGTGGGGCATGGCCGGAATTGCCATGTATCCGCCATCCTCACCAAGCCACGAAATGTTTCTGACCCTTGTGCTGGGAGGGATGACGGCGGGTTCCACGGCCATTCATGCCGCCTATTTCCCGGCCTTTTTAGCCTATAGCCTTCCCACCATTCTCCCCCTCCCCATTCAGTTTTTTCTCCAGGGAGATGCCCCTCATCAAGCCGTGAGCATGATGGGCCTCATGTTTATCGCCGTCATTATCGTCACAGCCAGACGAAATTTCTGCATGATCAAGGATACTCTGAACTTGGAAACGGAGAATTTCCGACTCATCGATCATCTTGAACATGCCCGTTCTGAAGCCGAGGCCCTGAATCATTCCTTAACCGAGGAAATCACCCATCGAAAAGAAATCGAAAATCAGTTAAGACATCACAAAGACAATCTGGAATCTCTTATCGAAACCCGAACCGCTGAATTAAAAACATCGGAAGCCCGGTATCGTATGGTGGTCGAAAAGATTTCCGATGTCATTTGGGTTATGGATCTGGATGGCTCGCGGTTTTCCTACATCAGCCCTTCCTTGGAAGGCCTCTTGGGTTACTCGGAACGCGATATCGCCACTCTTTCACTCAAAACCTTCCTCCCACCGACATCCCTTGAAAAAATGCAAGCCGTCCTTTCCCAGGCCCTGACTTATCACCAAGCCCATCCCCATGAGGAAAACCGATCTTTGTTGTTGGTCTTGGAACATCGCCATCGAGATGGACAGTCGGTGTGGGCAGAAATTCGATGCAGCCTCCTGCTCAATCAAGCCAACCAACCCATCGGCATAACCGGTATTAGCAGGGACGTGACCGAACGACGAAAGATGGAGGAAGAAAAACACAAACTGGAAGGTCAATTACTCCGGTCGCAAAAATTAGAAGCCGTGGGAACCCTTGCGGGAGGCATCGCGCATGATTTTAATAACTTCCTCACGACGATCATGGGAAACATTACCTTGGCCAAGCACTACTTTCGATTCTCAGGAGAAAATAAACCTTATTTACATAGAGCCGAACAAGCCGCCCTGCGAGCCAAAGACCTGACCCAACAATTACTGACATTTTCCAAGGGGGGGGAACCCATCAAGCAACCGCTGGATCTGAAGGACTTGCTCAAGGAATCTTCGGAACTGGCCATGGCCGGATCGGCCATTGCCTGCCATGTCTTGCCTTCTCCGCATCTATGGCTGATCGAGGCCGACCCTGGACAAATTAGCCAGGTCATCCAAAATATTTTAATTAATGCCCGTCAGGCTATGCCCCATGGAGGGTCCATCACCATTCGGGCCGAAAACTTTCATCTTTCCGACTATCCTCATACGAGTTCTTTCCCTCTTGCTGCCGGTTCCTATGTCAAAGTCACAATTCATGACCAAGGAATCGGCATCCCCAAAGAGCATCTCGCTAAAATCTTTGATCCCTACTTTTCCACGAAACCTCAAGGTCACGGACTGGGATTAGCTTCGACGTACGCGATCATGAAAAAACATGCCGGTCATATTATCGTCGAATCACAAGTCGGAGTCGGCACCACCTTCGCTCTGTTCTTTATCGCCTCACCGAATTCCTTGAAAGCCGGCACCAAACCCCAACTCGGTATTTGTCGGGGACAAGGGAAAATTCTGGTGATGGACGATGAGGATTCCATTCGCATCATGGTCAGGGAAATGCTCGTTCACTGCGGATATCAGGTCACGCTGGCTCACGACGGCGAGGAAACTCTCGCGGTGTACAAACAAGCTATGAACAATCAAGCCCCCTTTAACCTGGTGATTTTGGATTTAACGGTTCCAGGAAAGCTGGGAGGCCTGGAAACATTGACCAAATTACGTCAACTTGATCCGCGCGTGACCGCTCTGGTATCCAGTGGGTATTCCACCGACCCGATTATGGCGAATTATGCCTCACATGGATTTGCAGGGGTGATAGCCAAGCCCTACTCGATCATAGATCTCAGTCAAATGGTATACAAGCTTCTCTGGGACTCCTCCCTTCCCCCTTCAGAGACGGCCTCTTCCCGCCGATTCGGACCGCAATCGTCACTCTATCCTTCCCCACCTTAATCTTCAGAAATGCCCATCTCAGGCTTCCGAGAAAAGCCCTTCGCTAAGGATCCTTCAGAGTCAATCTCTCACATATCACTTACAGACTTCTTTTTTCTGGCGACTGACCGCATAGGGATTTTTTCTCCGGTTTTTTGACCATAAACAATCACGTAAGAGACTATGGTACATTCCAGGCCGTTTTCTACGAAAGAAACCGCCGGAACCTTCCCAATCACCTATCCACCAATCCAATACATGTCAACCACACGATTGAAAAAGCAAAAAATCTCTGTCCACGATATATCCGCCAAAATCAGGCAAATTCTCAAACCTCTACTTTCGGCTGGCCTTGATGCGTGTGATCCCTTCTTATCCATCACGCAAAACATGACACTTAAAAACTACCGGTTAAACGTCAAAGATTTTGCTTATGATCTGAAGAAATTTAACCGGGTGGTGTGCGTCGGGGCAGGCAAGGCTTCCGGACGGATGGCTATCGGTCTGGAACAGGTGTTTGGGGAACACCTCACAAGCGGGATAGTCGTGGTCAAGGACGGATATGGAGTGCCCTGCCAGAAAATTCAGATCGTTGAAGCCGGGCATCCGGTTCCGGACCGGCGAGGAGGCAAAGCCACTAAGCAGATTTTATCGTTTGTTCGATCACTCATCCGACGCGATCTCCTGATTGTGTTGCTTTCAGGAGGGGCTTCCAGTCTGCTCTGCGCACCGTCGCTTGGCCTGGCCCTTGCCGACAAACAACGAACCACCAATCTCCTTCTCCGGTCCGGAGCCACCATTCAGCAAATAAATATCGTTCGCAAGCATCTGTCTGTCATCAAGGGCGGCCAATTGACACAAGCCACACCGGCAACGATCCTGACCTTGATCATTTCCGATGTCATCGGAAACGACCTGGGCACCATCGGGTCCGGGCCCACCGTCCCGGATTTTTCTACCTTCCAAGATGCCATTGACATTCTCAAGCAATTTCATATTTGGTCAAAAGTGCCTGAGCCTGTTCAACGTCATTTCAAGAAGGGACTCGCAGGCAAAATTCCTGAAACCTGGAAACCATCCCGCCAACGTGCGTCATGTAATCGCCACCTCATCCTTGCCGACAATCGAAACGCCATAGAAGGGGTTGCCACTGCGGCCAAAAAATTGGAGCTGAAGCCCTTCGTTCTTCCCCTACCCCTGCAAGGAGAAGCGAAAGAGATTGGCAGCATTTTGGGAAGTTTCGCCCGAGATCTCGTTGAATTCGGCAACCCCGTTCGCCCGCCCGCTTGTCTCGTCGCCGGCGGAGAACCGACCGTCACCGTGACCGGAAAAGGCAAAGGGGGACGGGCTCAGGAATGCGTCCTGGCCGCAGCTCAAGAACTGGCTGGACTCAAAAATGTATTTGTGGCAGGGTTTGGCACCGATGGGACTGATGGTCCCACCGAGGTGGCGGGTGCCGTGGTGGATGGAAAGACACTGGAACGAGCCTCCAGAAAAGGATTAGATAGTCAAAGGTTTCTGGACAACAACGACAGTTACCATTTCTTTAAACAGGTTGGCGGCCACATCATCACCGGTCCCACCGGCACCAATGTGAACGACATTTATCTGATACTCGCACTCTAGCAACGAAGCTCCGGCTTCGGGCAAATGTATGGCATCAGTTGGAAGAAACGAACTGTACCTTTAAGCTTCTACAGGTATTAAGGAGTATAGTGTTTCGTAACAATCGTACCTTTCCGTTCGTGGTGAGCTTGTCGAACCATGAACAAGGTTTATCAATGAATGTATAGGGCAGGACAGCGGAAAGGAAGAGAACATTGAACGACGCACAACGGATGGTCCAGGAATTTCATGAACAATTCGATATCCACGTGTCCCCGACACCTTTAGTTCCGGATGAACCGACGAAAATTCTCCGGAAACGTCTCATCCAGGAAGAGTTCGAGGAACTCCAGGAGGCGATGCAGGAAAAAGACCTGCCGTCTATTGCTAAAGAATTGGCCGATCTCTTGTATGTCGTCTACGGCACCGCCGTTTCCCTGGGCATCGATATGGAACCGGTCTTCCAAGAAGTGCACCGTTCCAACATGAGCAAAGTGGGCGGCTACAAACGCGAGGACGGCAAATGGGTCAAACCCCCCACATACTCCCCAGCATCTCTTGGATCCATTATTAAAGCTCAAATGCAATCTTCATAGGCATGCTAAAATGTGCTTGAACAGTAACATTAAATCTCCCTGAATGCCCCATGGCCATATTTGCCCCATTATTCAACGCTTTAAACAAAGCCAATGTTCGCTATGTGGTTGTCGGCGGGCTCGCGACCGTCTTGCATGGTTATGCACGGTTAACCGTGGATATTGATCTTGCAGTTGATCTGACGCCAAAACAAGCCAGGAAAGCCATTTCAACTTTGACGAAACTCGGATTGGTTCCACAATTGCCTCTCAACCCCTCAGACTTTGCCAATCCTCAAACCCGAGAGGCATGGACGAGGGGAAAAAACATGAAAGTGTTTTCAATGATTGATCCTCAGAATCCCCTTCGAATTGTGGATCTTTTTGTGGAAGACATCATCCCTTTTGAGGAGCTTTGGAGTCGTTCAAAAATTATCCAAGTGGATACCCTTGCTATTAGAGTTGCATCTCTTCCTGATCTTATTCAATTAAAACGCATAGCTGGACGTCCACAAGACCTAAATGACATTGACCGATTAAAGCAGATTCAAAAATTGCAAGAAGGAGAGAGCAATGGGTGAGAGAGCAGAGCAATCACATCTTTCCCAAGGCACTATGGGAACATTTGAGGAGACAGTACAAAGCCAATTACGCCAATCATGGTCAGCAACCCCAGCCCAACGCCTCGCATGGTTGGAAGAAGCACTGGAACTCGCCTATCGCGCCGGAGCGATATCCCCGACGGTCGGGAAAAGGCTCACTCAATGAGAGCAGGAAGGTGATCGTTTTCGAAGTTAAAAAGTAGTCAAAAAACAACAGACCATCGAGGCTTCAGGCTTCAACGATTCCAAAGGGCGGCGGTTACAAACGCAAGGACGGCAAATGGGCTAAACCCCCAACCTATTCTTCGGCAGATATCAATGAAATCATATTGGCTCAATCGGCCGGAAAAAATCATCTTAACTATAAACTGGAGTTTCTAGATTCACGCTGTTCTTTACATATAAGAGTTATAGGTCCATAAAGATAATATTAACTGAATTATCTCCTCTTATATGTTTACTAAATCATATTCTGACATTCAGATCATCCTTGACGAATTCTGCGAGTGGGCATCCATTACGCAGGGACGAGTCAGGGATTACCATGAACTCCTCACGCAACTTCATGTCAAGCAGGCCAGGTTTCGAGAAGCACTATTAAGCACAGCGGATTTGATGGACATTCTCGACATCTATGAATGTTGGAAAATCCACGAAAGGGATTTTCCAGGCATTAAGGATAAAATTCGAAGTGTTATTGAGAAAGGGCCTATCCTTTCAGAGGATGAAAATATTGTCCGCAATAATAATCGACCTCGCAATGATTTATTTGTTTATCTTTTCGCAGGAAGATTGATTCAGGCCGGAATTCCCATTTTATCCATTGATGGAATTCCAAGAAATAATGAATCACTACTTTCTGAGGGAGATATTATTCCTAAGTTTCAAGACGAAGAAATTCTCATTGAATGTAAACGTCCGCAGAAGTTAACAAGTATCAACTCATGTACAAGAGACGCAAGCAAACAAATTCAAAAATCTGAAAGAAAAGGATGCATTGCCTTGGATTGTTCAAAAGCCTTACGCCCAAGGGAAAGAGTATTGGATTTTTCAAATGACGAAAATGCGAACAATTTACTTCTGGATCAAATTGAGGCCGAAGTCATTCCAGCAACAAAACCTCACTTCAGACAAAATATTATAGGAGCAATTTTACTGGCCTCAGTACCAGGAATGAAGAAAATGAGAGAAAGCCCAATCCTTAGCCCAATAGGAATGCCCTTTAAACAGTACACACCATATAGAGTTTCTAGCATATTGATTGCTTCTTAATGATCGCATTGGCGAGGAACATCAGTTTTTAAAGTGGGTTAATAATCGACTTAAATCTTCTCAGGGTACATTCGGATTCGTTGAGCGAACAAAGGAAATCATTTCTGGAGATTGAATTAGCACCAACATTGACCTCTTCAAAGTTCTTTTCATCTGTGATGAGCAGCCTTTAATTCTGAAATCTCCCATTTGCGCTTTTCGGTAAAGACTGCCACAATTCCTTATCACCTCGGCTTATTTCTGCATTGAATAGACCAATTAGTCTCTTCTTGTTTTTCTCAAGCCAATGGTTACCTAGAAATAATCTGTGTGTTTGGTAGAGAGGCGATATAACTCGCAGAAGGAGGATGATGCGATGCCACGATCTATTACGTATATGTTCTATGGATTTCTCCTGATGGCAGTCTCCCTGAGCGGATGCGGCTATAACGATCTGCAGGGTCTGGACGAAGAAACCAATGCGGCTTGGAGCGAGGTCTTGAATCAATACCAGCGCCGAGCCGATCTGATCCCAAATCTGGTGGCCACGGTCAAAGGCTATGCAGCCCACGAGCAGGAAACCCTGGAAGGTGTGACCCAGGCCCGCTCACAGGTGGCCGGGCTCACCTTGACGCCGGAGGCACTCAAAGACCCTGCCCTGTTTGAAAAATTCCAGCAAGCCCAGCAAGGTTTAACTTCCGCCCTGTCCCGACTGATGGTCGTGGTGGAAAAATATCCAGACCTCAAGGCCAACGAAAATTTTCGCGACTTGCAAAGCCAATTGGAAGGCACGGAAAACCGGATTACCGTGGCGCGCAAGCGATACATCGAGAAAGTCGCCGAGTTTAACAAGGGCGTGCGGTTCTTCCCGACCAACCTCACAGCCAAGTATATATTGGGGCTGGAAGTGAAACCCAACTTTACCGTGGCCGACGAAAAAGTCGTTTCCACTCCACCGGAGGTAAAATTTTAGTCTTCTCAGCCGCGTGTCTTGAATTATGAACCGGCAGACACTGTGGGGCTTTTGTCACCTTCACCCACTGGTTTGGGTGATGTGGCTCGTCATTCTTTTTCTTCCTTTGACGGCCCAGGGTCTCGATATTCCTCCCTTGACGGGGCGCGTGGTGGATCTTGCACAGATTCTCTCTCCGGCAGACCGTTCGAATCTCAATAAATCCCTGGCCGCCCATGAGTCCGAGACTTCCAACCAAGTCGCGGTCCTGATTCTGCCTTCCTTAGAGGGAGAGCCGCTTGAGGAGATTTCCCACCGAATCGCCTCTGCCTGGAACCTGGGGCAAAAAGGGACGGACAATGGCATCTTGCTTTTGGTGGCTATTCAGGAACGCAAGATTCGGATAGAAGTCGGGTATGGGTTGGAAGGCACATTGACCGATGCCAAAAGTGCGCAGATCATTCGACATGAAATGGTGCCGCGCTTCCGCCAGGGTGAATACCCCAGAGGCATCTCGGCAGGCGTGCAAGCCATTCTGGGCACCATTGAAGGCACGTATTCGAATACCGCTTCATCCGGCCCTTCCGAACCTCAAGATCCGGGAGTCTGGGAAATTTTTGGATTAGCCGTCCTGCTGGGAACACTCGTGGGGCTGTTTTTAGGCTCTCGCCGTCGACTCAACGGCAGTATCATCGGCATGCTGCTATCGTTCGTTGTGGCATTCCCGGCGGCTCTCTGGTTGGGCCTCCTGGCTGGCGCGGTGACCTCGATTCTTGTCAGCATCTTCAGTAAGGTTGGCGGGAGCACCATGACGAATACGGCAGGCTGGGGATGGCCGGGATCTTCCTGGCCGACTGGTGGCTCCGGAGGATTCGGAGGAGGAAGTTTCGGCGGCGGGTTTGGTGGGGGAGGCGGCAGTTTCGGAGGAGGCGGTGCTTCGGGAAGCTGGTAAGCCAAATTGACGATATCTGATCAAGATCGCGAGCGCATACGCCAAGCCGTCATTGAGGCTGAACGGCACACCCGTGGGGAGATCGTGCCCATGATCATCGACCGTTCGGCACGATACCGGGAAGCGCAATACCGTGCCGGAATCGGCCTGGCTTTTTGTACTCTGGTTCTGTTGTTGATGATCGAGTTCGAATGGATGCCCTGGGGATGGCATGCCTTGAATGCAGGCTGGCTACTCTTGGCGACCATCACGGCGTATGGTGCCGGTTATGGGCTTGGGACACGGCCTGCCGTGATTCAATGCCTGACCTCCAACGAACGCATGGCTTATAAGGTTCAGCTCCGTGCCCGCCAAATCTTTCTGGAACACGGGCTGCATCGAACGGAACTCGGGACAGGAGTCCTGATTCTCGTTTCGTTATTCGAACACCGAATTGAGGTTCTGACCGATGGTCCTATTCTGGATCGGATCCCTCAAGCCACTTGGGATAAAATGGTTCGAATCCTCCAAGAAGGCTTTCTGAAAGACCATGCGGTGGAATCCATGTGCCAAGCCATCGCATTATGTGGGGAAATGTTGAAGGAATACTTCCCGGCAGGTCCCGACGGACCAAACCCGAATGAATTGCCTAACGACTTGATTCGCAACTAGCTTGCCCTTGAGGGAATCCGAACCAACAGATTATCGATTAATCGGACGGTTCCGATTCTGATGGCGCCCAGCAAAACAGCCTGGCCATCCACCCGTTTCAGCGGCTCCAAAATTTGAGAATCACAGACAGCCAGATAGTCTATGGAAACATTCTGTTGCTTCTGGAAAACTTTGGCCATGGCCTTCTGAATTTTCACTCCGCTTCGCTCACCCCCTGCGATACATTTTTGGCCTGCCGATAAGGCATGATAGAGCAACGTTGACTGTCGTCTCTCATCCTTTCCAAGAAATCGATTGCGTGAACTCAGGGCCAACCCATCGGCTTCGCGAACGGTCGGGCACCGTACGATCTTCACCGGCATATTCAAATCTTCCACCATCTGTTCGATCACCACATATTGCTGGTAATCCTTCTGCCCGAAATACGCCAGATGGGGACGGACCAGATTCAGCAATTTCGTCACCACAATCGTCACTCCCTGGAAATGAGTGGGACGAACAGCGCCCTCCCAGCGCTGGGTCAGTCGATCGACGGTCACTGTGGTTTGAAATGCTTGAGGATAGAATTCTTTTCCATCGGGAACGAACAACACATTCACCCCGGCTTTCAGACAGGCTTGTCGATCGGCTTGATACGTCCGTGGATAGCGGCTCAGGTCTTCCGATGGTCCGAATTGCAAGGGATTCACAAAGAGACTGACCACCACAATATCGCATTGCCGGCGTGCCCGCTGCATCAAGGACACATGGC
>JALDRK010000021.1 GCA_031315915.1 Nitrospirales bacterium | reverse complement strand
AATCCCGCCATCTATGCAGCATGGCAGGGCCTCGTTCGTTACATTGCTCCAGTCGCCGTCTTTATCGTGCTTCTCAACGCCATCGGACTCCTCTAACAAAAAAAACGGTGCGCCTCACACATCATCCAAGAAGTTTGAAGGAGATTTTCCTTGCCTCCTTTATTTTTTCGAATGGCCAATGCGCGATTCAGATTCGCCCTATAACAGATCCGACAAGACACTCCAACGAAAGGAGTCTGTATCATGAGTGAAATTGCTGCTCTAGCCGTTGCCAACACTCTGCCCCAATCTGCATTGCCGATTATTCA
The DNA here is from genome assembly GCA_031315915.1 of Nitrospirales bacterium. GTDB lineage: Bacteria > Nitrospirota > Nitrospiria > Nitrospirales > UBA8639 > JACKFE01. The sequence goes on along the minus strand of JALDRK010000021.1, from coordinate 66,340 downwards.
ATCCGTTGCCGCGCCCCAGACTCAGGAAAATTCTTCCGAAGCGAAGGAACCCCAGAACCACCACAACTAACCACAACCTCAGAGTGGTTGACAGCGACTCCGAATGTCCTGCCCATGGATGGCGCAGAACACTGGAAAACCTTCTGCTTGTTTGAGATTAGAGACTATCACCTTCTCAGCTGTTTTCCCTGTATACGATAAGGCGGAATTTTTCAAAAATCCCTGTCATCTGACAAAAAATCATCAAGAACAACATTCTTGAGAAAATTAGCAAGGCATTTCCCAATATGGTCGATAAGGCTTTAGAACCAGCATATCCACAGAAAGGATCAGTACCAATGAGCCAAATCGCAAGCCTCACGACGGCTAATGCCATCGCGCAACTCACGCTGCCTCTTATTCAAGCCTCGGTTCTTCCACAAAAAAATGGGCAACCCCAAACACCTACCACCCCTTCGCTGAATGTCACCGATACCGTTTCCATCTCCGCCAAAGCCGCTGCTCTACAAAAACAGAAAATCTAGTTTCTCGCCTATCTCCAAGACTCCTCAATGCCTCTCATAGTTATTGATGTAAATTGGTGGACAAGATCCCCTTCAGAACCATCAAGTTGGAGAAAAAAGAAGACATAGCGATTTCCTGCGGGAATAAAGAATAACTGCAACCTGATACAGTCCGCTGATAAACGCCGATCTTTTTTCAATTTGATGCAATTTGACTAATGGAGAACGATGCAGAACAGAGATTCAGGAACTTCAAAGGGAGGAGGGAAATCGTTTAAGTTTCTGAATACAACACAAGCTGGACGCCAATCATGATTACAAAGAAAGCCCAGATGATTTTCAAGACGGATTTCGGTCTGGAAAAAGCACTTATGGAAGTCTGAGACTGAGACAGCCATTCCCCGGCAAACCAAGCCACTCCCCCGGCCAATGCCAATGTGCCCATCACATTATGGTGAATTTGTATTTGATGCCCGGCCGGATGGGGGCCGTGCATGTGCATAAACAACATGAACCCACCAACCAAGGCAAACCCCGGCAGCAGAGCGCGCCAAATAAAGTGATGAATTTTCTCCGCACGCAGGCACCACTCGACCAAGCCCACGCCCAAAGCCAGAATACCGAAAACTTTGTGCTGCAGCATTTCCGGATCTTTGCCGGAGAGCGTCTCGGCTAAAGTCCAGGAGCCGATGGGCCACGCTTCATGGTCACTCCAGATGAGAACAAAGACTCCCGAAGCCACTAATGATATCGGAAGAAACCAACGAACCCACACTAAAACATGCCAGCCCATCGCCGGTTGCAACTCACTCAATCCCACCAGGATGACCCCAAGTCCAGTGAACGCATGGTTGAACTCGGAGTAGGCGATGCCTTCCGGTGATCCTTCCCATTGTCCCTGCACCACCGTATGACTATGCGCCGGTTCATGTTCGGAATGAGGAGCTTCCATTTCCATGCCGGCTATCCCGTCAATCGGCCACATCAAGAAGGCTAACATAGAGAAAACCAGAGCCAGAAAACAGCCCGGAAAATTTTTTGCCTCTGACAGCCAACCTGCTGGTTTCGTCGCAAGAGAGTTTGGCATAAGTCTCATGAGTTAGGGTGTAAAGAAGGCCACCCCCAGGTTAAACAACCAGGCATTGAGGCCGATATTTCGGTCCCCAATTCCGGCATTGGATATATGATGAAAGCGAATCCCTGCCGTGATCGCCCAGCTTTCCGATACAAAATAGGAAATACCTGGTCCGGTTTGCAAAATAAAATTAAACTGTGTGCTTTGTTCCGGAATCCGTGGTGCGAGATCGGTCCACAACATGCCGGCTCCGCCGTCCCAAAACGGCATCCACCGACCAAACGATAAAAAATTGTACTTCACCACCAAAGACCCGCCAAAAGCCGACGCACTGAATGGCTGGAAATAATGGGCTGCCATCGGTTCGACTAACACTTCCACATTTCCTTCCAACCAACCGTCCCCGATCGGGTCGGTTAAAACCCGTCCCAATTGCGGTAGCACATACAACGCACTGCGGTTGGCGGAAGGTGCATTCCCAAATACATTATTCCCTTGCCAATACCCCAACAACATTCCGTATTCCAGTGTGCCTTTGGTCACTCGTGTCCGAGCATCTAGATCGGCGCCTGCGGCTACACCAACCAGACCAAATAACAGGAAGCACCACACCCCAAGCATGAACCGACTACGTCGTTTGTGTGATTTCAAACCCACCCAGATTTGATGAATGGCCAACGGAGATCTGGCACCCCACGGAACATCGTTCATGGTCTGGCTCCTATCCAATGGTCAACAACCCGGAGGAATTTCTCATATTGGCCACGAACGGTGCAATGCATTTTGGAAGTTTAATGATTAAAATATAGTACGCTTTGGAGCGTTGACCAATGCCAATCCCCCACCATACCCCCGACCTCGAATCGCCCATCATGGAGCCAGACCCGCTTCAACGACTATCCCTGGCAGTGAAGGAACTCAATCGATTGATCCATCGCGCGAAACATCTCGGTGCACTAGCCGAGCAGCCCCTTCCTCACCAAGAAAGCTCAAAGGCTTCCCTGCAAGACCCCGAGGCTCCCGGACCTTCAGACAAAAAGTAACTAGGCGATTATTGATAGGACAGGATAGCTCAGAGACAGCAACGAAATTCCCCGAGTGGCTTGTAGTGATTGTCAGGAAAACCACAAGGAAGATATAATTAGGTTTTAAAAGCTTCGTTGCTCCCCCCAGCTCTAGCTTAAAACCGCACTCAAGGCATTAACCGCACGTTCGTTATTTGTGAAAAGCCTACCCAAGGCGTTTAAAGGTGGGAGTTGCGCCACCTGTTCATCCAAATCAGCGGAGGCCTTGCGCCAGTTTTGAAAAATTCTGGATTTAGCAATACAGTTTCTAGGTCTCAAGACCGAACAAAATAAAGTAATGGAAAATCAGCATATACACGTCATTCTGAACCTGGAACAGGCCAACCCATTGCTTTTTCGAAATTACCCCCAAATTCAGATATAAACCGGATATCGGGCACGACACATTGTTTTTTCTATCTAAAACCTCAGGTTCATTCTTGAGAAAATAATTCTCATCGACAAATTATGCCGACATCGACATTCACCCATTTAAAACAGCTCGAAGCCGAGAGCATTCACATTTTTCGGGAGGTGGTGGCGGAATGTCACAAGCCCGTCATGCTGTATTCGATCGGAAAGGATTCATCCGTCTTGTTGCACCTGGCCCGCAAGGCGTTCTATCCGTCTCCTTTGCCGTTCCCGCTCATGCATATCGACACCACGTGGAAATTCCGAGAAATGATCGAGTTCCGCACAAATATCGTGGCCGAGCATCATCTTGACCTGATCGTGTATACCAATCCGGCCGGACTCGAACAAGAGATCAATCCCTTTATCCACGGATCATCCCTGCATACGGAAATCATGAAAACGGAAGCCCTCAAACAGGCCCTCAATAAATATCAGTTTGATGCGGCATTCGGCGGAGCCCGTCGGGACGAAGAGGCCTCCCGGGCCAAGGAACGCATTCTCTCCTTCCGCACCACTACCCATCGCTGGGACCCGAAAAACCAGCGGCCGGAATTATGGAATATTTTTAATACCCGGGTACGGCCTGGGGAAAGCCTGCGAGCCTTTCCTCTCTCCAATTGGACCGAGCTGGATGTCTGGCAATATATCTTTTTAGAAAAGATTCCGATTGTTCCCTTGTATTTGGCGAAAGAACGGCCGATCGTCGAACGCGATGGAATGCTGCTGATGGTGGATGATCACCGGTTTCCCCTCAAGCCGGGTGAAAGTCCCCAGATGCGGTCAGTCCGCTTCCGAACTCTGGGATGTTATCCCCTCACGGGGGCCATTGAATCAACCGCCTCCACCCTGTCCGAGGTCATTCAGGAAATGTTGGTGGCCCGGACCTCTGAGCGGCAAGGACGTTTGATCGATCGAGATGTAGTGGGATCCATGGAAAAGAAAAAGCAGGAAGGATATTTTTGATGACCACGCCATCCGATCTGATCTCCCAAGACTTGGCCACCTATCTCAAAAGTCAGGAAGAAAAAAGTCTGTTACGCTTTATCACCTGCGGAAGCGTGGATGACGGGAAAAGCACCCTCATCGGTCGATTATTGTGGGATTCCAAATTAATTCTGGAAGATCAATTGGCCACCTTACAAGCCGACAGCAAGCGAATTGGGACGCAGGGCGGTGATCTGGATTACGCCTTGCTGGTTGATGGCTTACAGGCTGAACGCGAACAGGGCATCACCATTGACGTCGCCTACCGGTTTTTTGCCACGGACAAACGCAAGTTTATCGTGGCGGACACTCCAGGTCATGAACAATACACCCGGAACATGGCCACGGGGGCTTCAACAGCAAGTTTGGCCATCGTCATGATCGATGCCCGCAAGGGCGTCCTCATCCAGACCATGCGCCACAGTTATCTCGTCTCGTTGTTGGGGATTACGAAGATCATCTTGGCCGTCAACAAAATGGATTTAGTGGATTACTCCCAAGACATTTTTACGGCCATTCAAACCACCTATGAAGAGTTTTCCCAAAAACTACCTTTTGAAGAAGTGGTGTGCATTCCGGTATCCGCGCTGAAAGGCGACAATGTTTTCCACCGAAGTCCGCATACCGACTGGTACCACGGACCAACGATTATGGGCCATCTGGAAACGGTAGACATCCTCAGCAACGCGCGTCAGCAACCATTCCGCATGCCGGTGCAGTGGGTGAATCGGCCCAACCTAGATTTTCGCGGGTTTTCCGGAACGATCGCCAGCGGCACCGTTCAACCCGGCGATAAACTTGTCGCCCCTTCCTCCGGGCGAACCAGCACCGTCGCACGAATCGTCACCTTTGACGGAGATGTCGATTCAGCCGAAACCGGTCAATCCATCACGCTGATTTTAGAAGATGAAATCGACGTCAGCCGAGGTGAGCTTCTCAGTACCGTTCAGGCTCGTCCCACCACCGCCGATCAATTTGAAGCAACCATTATCTGGATGCATGATAATGCTCTATTGCCAGGCCGTAAATATTTACTGAAAGCCGGAACCCGCACTATCCCAGCACAAGTGAGCGAACTGAAGTATAAGGTCAACGTCAACACGCTGGAACATTTGGCGACAAAAACGTTGAAACTAAACGAGATCGGGATTTGTAATGTGTCTCTTGATCAGCCGATTTCATTTGATCCTTACCGGGAAAATCGGCAGACCGGCTCCTTTATTCTGATCGATCACTATACCAATGCCACCATTGCGGCCGGGATCATCGATTTCGCTTTACGCCGGGCCGATAACATTCATTGGCAATCCGTGGAAATTCATAAAGAAGCTCGTGCCACGATGAAAGGCCAAAAGCCGTTTATCCTCTGGTTCACCGGCTTGTCAGGAGCGGGGAAATCCACTGTCGCCAATATGGTGGACAAAAAACTCCATTCCCTGGGACGCCACACATATTTATTGGATGGCGACAATGTCCGCCATGGGCTGAACCGAGACCTGGGATTTACCGATGCCGACCGTGTCGAGAATATCCGTCGCGTGGCCGAGACAGCCAAACTCATGGTGGATGCCGGGCTTATTGTCCTGGTGTCCTTTATTTCACCATTTCGAAGTGAACGGGAAATGGCCCGTATGCTGGTGGAACAGGGGGAATTTTTGGAGGTGTTTATCGATACGCCTCTGGAGATTTGCGAACAACGGGATGTGAAAGGGCTTTACAAAAAAGCCCGGGCCGGCCAACTGAAAAATTTTACCGGCATCGATTCACCCTATGAACGACCGGATGACGCCGAAATCACCATTGAAGGGGCAACCCAGACCGCCGAAGAGGCCACGCTCACTATCGTCAAGACCTTGGAAGCCCAAGGCCTGATTCCCACTTCATAGCCCTCTCTTGGTTCAATTCATCCAAGAAGATTCGTGCAAAAACTCAGATCCCTTGGACAACCGTTCCATCACCAAAAGTAGAAGATGGACGGTTTTTTGCATTTAAGGAAATATCTCATGCTTGGCCCCAAGCTTTTCTCGGGCCATGCGGTCTGCCACGACCATGGGAGGAAGCTGTTGCTCCAGCGCCACCGACAACACCCGTTGGACTGTCCGTTCGATATTGTTAATCCAGGGAGCTACGCCTCGTTGATGTAAAATTTCTCTCACCACGAGATGGATCAACCCTCCGGCATTCAAGACATAATCGGGGACATGAAGAATGCCTCTTTTCATCAAGTGATAGGGATCCTGTTCCTCATCCAAACACTGATTATTGGCTCCGCCGGCCACAATTTTGGTTCGAAGCTGCGGGATGGTTTTGACGTTCAAGACTCCTCCCAACGCACAGGGGGCAAACACATCCACCGGCATCTGATGAATTTTGGATAGGGGCGCGACAGTGGCCTTCCAGGATCGCCGGGCTCGGTCCGCCCGTTCCGGATTCAGATCGGCCACAAACAACTTGGCACCTTTTTTATAGAGAAGATTCCCAAGATTCCAACCCACATGCCCTACCCCTTGAATGGCCACGACTCGGTCTTGAAGGTTGTTTCGGCCATACACGACTTGACAGGCCGCTTGCATTCCCGCCAGCACACCTTTGGCGGTAGCCAACGATGGATCTCCGCTGCCCCCACGTTTTCCCGTGGTCCCGGTCACATGTCGGGTCTGGTCCGACACCACATCCAAATCTTCGGGCAGGATCCCCGAATCTTTGGCTCCGATATATTTCCCCTGCAGGGATTCGATCAATTCTCCCATGGAGAGCAGGAGGATTCGAGTTTTCTCTTTCTCAGGGTCACCGATGATCACCGCCTTCCCGCCACCGATGGGTAACCCCGAAATGGCGGCTTTCTTCGTCATGGCGGTTGCTAACCTGAGCGCATCCTGTAAGGCTGCTTTCTCATGCTCATACGGCCACATTCGAATGCCTCCCAGAGAAGGGCCACGCTGGATAGAATGTATGGCAATGATCGCATGTAACCCGGCAGACCGATCCTTCCCTACCACTATAGTCTCAAACCCTTTGATTTTGAGATGTTTTATTGTGAGCATGATCTAATAAAGCTATCCCTGTATCATTCTATGCCGAAGTGTTTGTTAACTCAAAAAGAATCTGCCGTAGTCTTCAAAAATCGACTCGCGATGCCGGAAGTTATAGGTTCTCACCGCCATCATTGTTCCCGTTTGGGGTAAAAGGGTTCGAGACCAATGCATGAGTCTGTCTTCGAGGAGGAACAATTCAAAATGATTGGAATGTGCGGGGCGCGGCAACTCAGAACTCGGGCATGTTCTCATTTGACGTAACAGCATATCTGAACTAATGTGACGGCGATTTCTCCGTATGACAAACCTCATAGCGCACAATCTTCTGTCCGGAAAAATCCGGAAAAGGGAGGTCAGGATGTTACACCCGGGCACCGAACTCAGAAAAATCAACGACGAGATCGGGTATGGGGTGTTTGCGACTCAACCCATCCCTCGGGGAACGATCACCTGGGCACTTGACCCACTCGATCAAATTCTTGACCAACACGCGGCGGAACAGCTTGAACAACCCTATGGCGGCAATCTGATGCGGTACACCTGGGTCAATGGGAACGGACATCGAATCCTGTGTTGGGACTTTGGACGTTTCATGAACCATAGCTGCAAGGCGAACTCGTACGGACCTGGCGGATGCCAGTTCGAAATCGCCGTATGTGACATCGACGCTGGCGAAGAAATCACGTGTGACTATGCCACACTAAACTTAGAAAACCCGCTTGTGTGCCAATGCGGCTCCTCTCGATGCCGTGGAGTGGTTACCAGCGACGATTTAGAAGGAATCGCGGCTTCATGTGATGAACTGATCCGATCGGCATTCGCGCGAATTCGGGAAGTGAAGCAACCACTCTGGCACTGGCTCGAAAGTCAAAATACAAAGATCGACCATATGTTGCTCCGCCCTGACAGCATCCCGTCAGTCTTGAAACACCGGTGGCGACCGGCATCAGACGCCATCGCAAGCAGAAATTTGAGGGTCGCAACATGACAGACAAACTTTCTGCAAGTGAAAAGACAACTCGTGCGGCCATGGTCAAAGTTCGCCGAGTCCGTCTCGATGATATTCCGGCTCTCTATGCTTGTCAGGCTGCAGCCTATGCCAATTACGGGCCAGGCGGGCTTTGCGACGAACGCCGACTCACCATGCAGGTCGAAGCGTTTCCAGAAGGCCAGCTCATTGCGACTATCGATAACAAGGTTGTTGGCTATGCCATGGCCCTTATCGTTCATCTTGATGAGGATTCACCTTGGTATTCGTATGCGGAAATTACAGGCAACGGCACCTTTAGCACCCATGACCCTGCCGGCGATGATCTATATGGAGTGGACATGGCGGTACATCCCGATTTCCGTGGACTTGGGATAGCCGGAAAACTCTACGAGGCTCGGATGAACATCCTCAAACGCTTCAACCTTCGGAGGATGATCGCCGGAGGCCGCATACCGGGATACCGGGAACACGCCGGCCGCTTGTCGGCCGAACAATACGTCGAAAAAGTCCGTCAGGGAGAGCTGAAGGATCCCGCCCTGAATGCCCATCTGAAAGCCGGGTATCAGGTCAAGGGAGTCCATATGAGTTACCTCCGCGACGAACAAAGCTTGAATTACGCCACGTTCCTGGAACTCAAGAATTCCGCATTTCGCCAGCCCAAACGCACCATTGCTGCGTCGCCCATGAAAAGACCCGTCAGAAAAATTCGGGTCTGTGCAGCCCAATACGAAATGCGATCAGTCAAAAGCTGGGAAGCGTTCGAACATCAGGTGGACTTCTTTGTGGCGACCGCCGAGCAATACCACTGTCACTACCTCCTTTTTCCCGAGTTGTTCACCGTTCAGCTTTTCAGCATGCTCGATCCCGCCATGAAACCCGTTGATGCCATCATTGAGCTGGCAGGCATGGTGGACCGCTACCGGGAGATGTTTGTCGCCAAAGCCAAAAGCTCCGGCCTCTACATTATCGGAGGCTCCCATCCGGTTTGGGTTGGGAAAGGCATCCGCAATGTCGCTCATCTCTTTGATCCGGGCGGCCACGTGTATACGCAGGACAAGCTGCACGTCACCCCGAACGAACGGAAGGAATATGGTATCGAGCCGGGGGAAGGGCTCAAGGTATTTGAAACCAGTCATGCCCGAATTGCCATTCAAGTCTGCTACGACATCGAGTTTCCCGAACCTGCCCGATTGATGACCCTGGCAGGTGCGGAGGTAATCTTCGTCCCGTTTAGTACGGATGAACGGAAGGCCTATTTGCGTGTGCGATACACGGCACAGGCGCGTGCGGTAGAAAACGGAATCTATACCGTCCTCTCCGGCAATGTGGGCAATTTACCCCAGGTCGACAACTTCCTCATCAATTACGGCCAGGCCGCCATCTGTACGCCAAGCGATTTTGCCTTTCCCACCGATGGCATTGCCGGCACCGCGGACTTTAACAGCGAAACTGTCGTCATCAGTGACCTGGATCTTGTGGTGCTTCAGGAAGCGCGTGAGATGGGAAGCGTGCGGCCCTTGCGAGACCGCCGGCTCGATATCTACGGCCTTGAGGCCAAGAAACCGGTAGAGCTCATTCGACTGCCATGACCAAAATACAAATTTCCAGGCAGAAAGCTTGCCGAAATTCCAGTCTGAACAAATCCAGGAATAACGACCAGGAACCGGCAAATAGGAGTTTCATGACGCACCTCCTGAATGGGCTTTCGGTCCAAGGACTCGGGATGCATCGCTCGTCAAGCTCAGAACCGTTGGCGCACAGCAGCCAGACCTTTCCAGTCTTCCATGTCTTGATCCGGTTTTTCGGCACGATATTTCCCATAGAGAGCAATACCTTCATGATCTTCTAAAATATCGACCTGAACGCCCTTTTGCCTGAGCATTTCTTCGTTGCCCGCTGCATTCGTGACGTCACCCACGACGACCCTCTTGAACTGGCGCATATAAATCAATGTCGCACAGACATCGCAGGGGCTCAATGTGGTAAAAATTGTCGTGCGACTGAAATCGTAGCGCCCCGCATCCCGTATCGCAGATGTTTCACCATGATTGTACGGGTGGTTCTCCTGTACAAGGGTGTTATGTCCTTTACCTAAAATCTGACGGGTTTCATTGCTGATAATCACGCCACCAATCGGACAGCCGCCTTCATCATATCCCTTCTGTGCCAAGAGCACCGCGATACGCATGAAGTCCTTGTCCGTTAGTTTCTTGAAAAAGCCTTCCTCGACTATCTTCGGCAAGTTTTTGGTCGGAAGATGGGCAATAGTATTCAATACCTCATTTGTTACAGGCGTATGTTGAGTAATGAGCGCTTTCATGCCAATTTCTCTCCCACTCTTGAATGATTGAAGTCGCTCTGGCAACCTTAACACCCATCAGATGACGCGTGCAGGTAGCTTCGGATTGAGCACCTTGCGGGCACTTTCGGCACCGCTCACGGGTAACCGTGCCGGATTGAGTAATCCGATCTGTACTAAGACGCTCGCCTGATCCCAATAAATATGCTCATGGGTAATCTTGCCATTCTTGACCCCGACAATGACCGCTACAGCCATATCGACTTTCTTTCCCGTGGGCGGCACGCCAGGAAGCATCCAGTCAATCGCTCTCGTATGGGTAAAGCTGATCACCACTTCATCCACGATTTGATCCGTTCCAATGGTCCGAGAGACATTGACCATTTTGACATCAGGAGGAAAGAATTTACCAACAAGATGGTTACGATAGAAATCACGGACACCTTGACAGCCCACCCCACCCATCATATTCGCAACATTATGTACATGAGGATTGTCAGACATGGTGGCCATGGTGGCATCGAGGTCTCCGTCCAGTTCGGCCTTAACATGACGCTCCAAGAGGTCGTTCATGGCCTGTTGGCCTGCAGACAATTTACCGCTCATCATTGATCCCTCCTAAGTTGGCTTCGTTGACTGGACTTGCTTCATTTACTTAGACAATCAGCCTAGTTTTGCTGGAACTTCTCCGTTGCTTCATGACACACCTCCTCGCCTATTTTATTCCGCTTTTCGGATGTGTCCATAAATTGTGGAAAGACCAAAGAGCTCTGCGTTTGTGAAGGACCAGATAGGCTATAGTTCCAACCAAGTCAGGGTGGATGACTGTGATCTGCTTATTCTTGGTGGGAACAAGCAGGCCGTGGATGGCCTTGGTACGCCTGTGGACAAACTGTGTTTCGAAGCCGATTTTGCAACTTCCGTGCAACCAACCGGACAAGCGGCATGGACCGGAAGGCAAGAAAGTTTAACAGATCAAGCAGTGGTCGTGAGAAGCAAGTGGGGTGAGTGACGGGTTTCGAATTTAATTTCCACGGATGGTCAACAGCTCCAGCCATTTAGCGGTTTTAAGTAGTCCGGAAAGGCCACACGAGGGTCACCAACCGGAATTTCTCATCCCCGTGCACCCTTCGAGGACATTCAGCTGGGAGTGTAGGATATTCCACTACCAACGGATACAAAAATGATTGCCTCGTTCCATATGGCACTCCCGTGAAAATGTTGCGCGTTCAACATGTGATTCAGACTAAATTGAAAACAGTGATTTAGGAATCGGTGGATTGAAAATGATCCGGTCTCAAGACACTGGCATCAAGGACAAACACGCTTCCCGAATGCCGCTCGAGGAAGGGTTTCAGCGCGGAAAGGATGGGCTCGACCTTATTCTCAGGAACGACAGTCAGGACCATTTGCAAACTGCTCGTATCATTAAACATGAGGTGCCCCTCGTGATACCCGCTGTGCCCTTTTCCGGAAATATTACTAAAGACGGTGTACCCGCTGGCCTTGATTCGATCCAGCACATCGGTGACGAAACGGATATGTTCGCCTTCAAGAATAATTTTAATCTCTTTCATGGGGTACAGCCTGATGCTCATGACGTCGCATGCCTCCTCAAAATTGAATTAAAGAATAATCCGCCAATCGTCGGATGAATGGTACAGAAAGAATTCCATGGTGACCGGGTCGAGGGCCACCAGATTGATCCACTGGTTTCCGATTAATTTCTGCAAGAGATTCTGCCTTGCAATAATGGAGGAGATGCGCTCCAAAGGAGCCTCAATGATGGCAAAGAGTCGCATCGGTTCATGATAGGGCTTGAGGCCATCATAGACGGTCTGCACAGGCAGTCCGATGCGCAAATCACTTTGTGAACCATACATCACCCCGATCCGGCCGACGACGTTATGGTACACTTTGCTTCCGGCTCCGTATACCTCGGGATCCACCGTCGAAAAATAATGTTCCATATTGATCCAATTCCCCACAATCAGCGGGGCGGTCATGATGATTTCCAAATACTTTCCCGTGGGGTCCTGAAGGTGATCATACGAATGCAAAAAGGTTCGTCCTTCAAGGTTTAACCCCCGCGTTAATAAGCGCCGGCCGATGATGAACGCGGAGTGCCTGGACAAGCCCCACTCGGGTCTCACTTGGGACCAGTCCAACCCCCGCCGCTTGGCCAGGCTCGGACTACTGCGCTGCGAGGGGATTCCGCCGACGTCCGGTAGGCGGGCCAATCGCTCCTGACTATTCCGGTGCCCCGCTTCCTCCAGATCATGTAACAGGCGCTGAAGGTCTTTCCGGTGCGTGGCCGGCACGTCCTCCAAATCGTATAATTCCACCTCATCGGTAGTGGTATTGTGTTGGCCCGGCAGAAAATGGGTGTCTGGCGGAATCAGGATGTCCTTCTGGGCGAGGAGCTGCCGGACACGAGGTTTATTCGCCATGGCCACAAAGGCACGTGCGTTGGCAATACCCTCATTGCCTCCGCAAGCCCCGCAGTCCAGAGCCGACTCATAGGGATTGTTCTCCGATTCACTCCCATGGGCACAAATCAACACCAGCCTGGCAAAGCCTTTGGTAAACCCGATAATCCGCAAAGCGGTTTCCACGACATAGGCCTGCTCATTTGTGGTAAACCCGCCCTGGGTGATCCGGTTCATGCGTCGGCTGACAGCCCGGTGATGGATGCCAAAGTCTTTTCGTAACTCTCCGAGAAACTGTTCATGGCTGAAGGCATTCCATCCTAACAACCGGTACAGAGAGTCCTCCTCGGTGGTGTCCATTTCCATCTGAGACAAGGCCTGCCTGCGAAGCCTTTCCACCTGATCATGCGAAACGGCCAACCCCAAACGGCCGTATCGTTCGATCATGAGACGATAAATCACCGCCCGGTGCTCGGACGCCACCATTTCTTCAGCCTCTTCCTGCAACAATTTGTCGACGGTTAGGGTCGTGCCGATCGGAATCGCAAACCATTCCTTCACCCGGGCGGTCAAGGTCCGGAACCACGTAGGCGCAATAGTCTGTCCGAAAAGTCTGAAACCGAAAAACCAGCCGATCGCCTCGACCATCACATACGGGGTGATGACATTTTCTTTTAAATCATGAAGCAGGGTGTGTCCCGTTTTGGCCAGATTCTGGCGTTCGAGAAATTTTTCAGCCGCTTTCCCCTGATAGGCACGAGGGATTTCCCGAACCCGATGTTTGGGTTTAAGCAGGACCGGACATTGGTCCGTTTCCTGTTCACTGGCAAATCCCTGATAGCAAATAGGAATACCGAAAAATCCGGCGAACCCAAAGGTTTCATTGCCCCCCACTTCCTCAAGATGCCGCCGGAATCCCTCAGATCGCACATCAATACAGAAAATCCCCTGGGCCGGGGGTCTGGAAAACTCGGGTTTTTCCTGCTTGGCGTCATTTTCCCGCACAAGGGAAAAATTGGGGGAAAGCTCCTTCACAAAGCCTTTAAGGTAGCTGACCTCGAAAGCGTGAAGCCAGACGGGCCCATGCTTGGAGTCGGGGAAATTCGTCATCCATTCCAGTATCGTATCCAACGTTTCAGGCAAACATTCCGCCATGTCCTTCAGGGAAAGTCCCAGGGAGCCGGCCAGATGACGTAGCATCAACGCGTGTCCCTTAGCGGTTAAATCCTGTTGCACCGCGATCCATTTAGCGTCGGCTTCACGGCCCACGTCATCGAGCGTTTGCAGGGGAAGCGGAATTGTGGTGAACAAACTCTCATCCAAACCCGGGAGCATTCCGGGATTGAGCCTGCCGGCGCGAAAGGCCTGATAGAACCCGTACCCGAATGGGAAATGTTCCATGGAAGACACGATGGCCGGATACGTCCCCGGTATACCGAGCCGATCGTGACAAACCTGATGAACCAACTCACGCTCGTAAAAGAGACGAACCGCCAGATATTGAACCAGATCGATGGGAAACGCATTCTGCCATTCGTGGTCAACCTGATCGGCGCGCCACTTCAGAAACCCGGTCCATCCCGGGAGCTGGGCCAAATGCAGAGTAAAGACGTTGCTCCAGACACTCTGGGGAAGACCCATGCCCTGAAGGCAGGCCAGCACGGCATCTTCCGGGCGGTCCGGAAGCTGTTGCAGTTTGCGTCTCCAATCCGTGATACCCAGCAGCCGTCCGGTGCCATCCCGCTGAGCCAGAACCTTCCACCCTCCATAAAAGGTCTTTTCCCGCATGGGCATCACCCAGGGAGCATGCCCTTGATCCAGGAATCCTGCACACCAGGTGACAAGTATTTGATTGACCTCTTCCTGAATGGATGTTCCAAATGTCCGGTCGCACCATCCGGCCAGTGAATGTTCTACCGCCAGATCCTGCCGCCCCTGATCGGTCGGCCGGCGCAAAGACGATTGGGCATCCCCTGTGGCGGTACGGGACTGCAGGCAGCCGAACAATTCCTTCACATGAGGATCTTTCTGCGCATTCAGAAACACCGTGTCTCTGACATCATGAGGAACGGTGCCGGTCCCGTGAATGAGAAGCATCCGTAGGGATTCGAGGTGAGAAATATTCCTGGTGCCAATCGTGACATAACGATTTTCCGCGAAGGGGGTGACTGCATCGGTTATCGCATCCTCGAGGATTCGCCCCTGCCGGTAAAGGGTACGGTATTCCCGATTGGGCAAATAGCCCCGGCCTCCCAAAAAGGTTTCGGCCTGTGCAATCGCCTTATGGATTGGCAAGTGTTCCAGTCCATGAAGCGGATTGTGGTGAATGAAGGTCTGCATGGGCCAGAAATGGGAAATCGATTCCCCCGCTAAATGAATCAGCGATCTGACCTCGATGCGTTCAATTTCTTTGAATGACTCGACTTCCTGTACCGTGGAAACCGTCATGTTTATATTCCTCTGGTGTTCCTCATCAGACATGAATCAGAGTTACGTGAACATTCCGAACACACTTGCCGACCCCATCAACAGGAGGAGTGCCAACAGTTCATAGACCGATAAATCCCGATCCGGAACATCGGTTCGGGGCATTCCGAACGCCGTCTGGTGCAACATCGTCGTAAAAATCCAACTGACGGCGAACCATACGGTGAACAACAACAGCCAGAACGGAAGGAAATAGCCGGGCTCTGGTGCGGCGGTCGGAATAATCCTAAACCCGGCCACCACTGGCAGAACCGGCAACAGCACAATTAGAGAAATTAAGAATGTGAAAATCCCTCGAAAACGCGGAAGCCCCGAACCCAGCCCCTGCAGCGTGAGCAAATTATGTTTCCCGTACCGTTCGTATAACAAGGCATAGGAAAACAACGACGCACTCATCAACAGGCCCACCGCCGTTCCGAATGGCAGCCCCCAGTGGGACAGAGAAGAAAACTCCGCCATCAACCCCCACAATAACGAGAGGAGGATAACCGTGGCATAGCCGATATTTTCACGGGGAAGACGATGGCCCGCGGCCTTGAGAGAGGCATAGAGGGCACCGCCCAGAGCCAAAACAGGGAACACCCCCATCCAATCGGCAGGAAGAATGCCATCCAGGTCCTTGAGCCGGGAGAGACCCGCAGTCAGCCAGACCACAATCCATACCCCCGCGAGAAATTCCCGTGAAGACCGGATGAGTCCAAGAAAGGGCAGATGAAAAGGCACGAGGGGTAAAAAGGTGGCCAATAGAAACAGTAGGCCGACCATGGCAAGGTCTTTATCCATAAAGACCGCCATCACCCCGAGCAACACGGCCAACCCCAAATGAGCCAAGGCCAAAGATTTTTGAAGAGAGGGGAGCATGTGTCGAGCCAGGAAAAATCCGGCATAGCCGAGGAGGCCAATCAGAAAGATATGGTTGACCGGCTCCCCACCCAGGGCGTTCCCCAGGCCCAGTCCACCAAGCAAAAGGATGTCCACCACATCCTCGGATACCCGTGAGGACTCTTTTTGACCAAAAACACCACAGAAACAGGCGAGAAGAACGGCGGCCGCAAGAAGAAGGCCCGAGGAATCGGACTCCGTGTTCCATCCCAGCAGACCCACCACTCCCCCGGCTGCCAGAATGGCAACCAACCCGATTACCCACGCAGCTGAAGGCGACGTTCGTTCCATTCAGTTACCCACTATCCAAACGCCCGCCGGGACGAAGGAAAAGCACAGAACCTTGTCATGATCAGGAGACAGACTCATCCATCCACCACTAAAACCGGTAAGCGACCTTCTCAGCCAAGCGGAGCAGGGCATTCCCGAGTTTTTTATACAGCCCATCCACATAACACCGGTTGATCAGGAGGACCCACCCGGTCTGTCGTATCGAGAGGACCCACTGAGGATTGAGAATTTTTTGGCCACGGGCGGTGGTGTACAGAACCAGCCAACCAAACAACACCACCAGGGTAGACAATATGATCAGGGCATCGAACACCTGAGGCGGAAAAGCCGCGGCCTTGAAAAAACCATTAGCCACTCCTGGTCCCGGATAGAGAAAATGCGTAAATGTCTCGCCCGCCCATAAATACACAAATCCGATAAAAAACAACGTTCCAATCATCGCACCGGCAACCTTCCAGGACGCCACGGCCTGCAGGCGATAGAGGCTGAATATCGCCTGGGAAGCCGTCACCCATCCGAAAAAGAGAAAGATCACCGCCCCATGAGAATCTTGAAGAGGAACCTCCAACACCCCGTGGGCCACCAAAAGAATAATCAAAGGCATAAGCAGCGTGACCATTAGCCCGGTCGTCCAGGTTAATCCGGTCGGCAGCTTGGTGGGTCGATGACCGGAGGTCGGTGGAAATTTCGGTTCGTGTCGTGCCGCTTGAATGATACTTCCTGATGCCAGAAACAGGGTGGCCTTGAAAAATCCATGGGCAATGAGGTGGAAGATCGCCAGAGCAAAGGCTCCTAACCCACACTCCATGATCATATAGCCCATCTGTCCCATGGTGGAAAAACCCAGGGTTTTTTTGATGTCGTTTTGGACCAACATCATAGAGGCACCCAGCAAAACGGTTAACACCCCTACGACAAATACCAGATGCAGAGTCGAAGGGGACAGGACATACAACGGGGCTAACCGGTTCAAGAGGAAGCCACCGGCATTGATGATTCCCGCATGCATGAGGGCGGAAACCGGTGTGGGGGAGTCCATGGTGTCCGGCAGCCAGACGTGCAGAGGAAATTGTGCGGACTTGGCCATCGCTCCTATAAAAATCAGCAACGCAATGACAGGCACGATGCTGATTTCAGCCGCCGACCCTGCCCACAATCCGATCATCGGAGGATCCGAAGCTGCCTGTTGAAACACAGCCGTAAATTCGAATGTGCCGAAATACTGATAAATGAGCAGAAGGCCGCAGAGAAAACTGATGTCCCCGATTCGATGAACCAATAAGGTTTTTAGGGCATACTCATACGCAGGGGGATAAGAATAATTGAAAGCCAGAAGGAGATATAACACCCAGCTCAGGAGTTGCCAGAACAGAAACAACATCAGAAAATTCGAGCTGGCGACCACGGAGAGGATGGTGAACGTCATCAACCCGAGTAAGCTGAAAAACCGCTCGTAACCCGCATCACCTTGTAAATAGCGGCGGGAATACAAGTGAATAATCGTGCTGACACTGGAGATCAGAACCATCATCACCGCAGTCAGCCGGTCAACCAACATCCCGAACGTCAGTAACGGCGAGGCCCCGTTCCCCCACGACCAGAAGGTGAGCTGAAACGGGCCCTCGGTACTGACCTGGTACAGAGTCAGAAAAGAGAACACGGTGGACCCGGCCGTTGCCACAATTCCGATCACCGCCACGTGGGACGTGAGACGTTTGCCCTGCAAACCGATCACCAAGGCGGCCAGCAGCGGAAGGAGAGGAATGAAAATGGCTGTGATCATTTGCGGTCAATAATAGTCTTTAAGATAAGGCGATATCGGGACATACTCCAATGGCACATTCACCGCGACGAGAATTCTTGAAATGAATGTTGTGTCCCGTTCCGATCAAGCGTAATCCCTTTACTTAACGATTGACATTCAAATACGCAATAATGTGTTAGACCTAACTCATGGGCCTTTCGGTTCTTACATAATTGGTGCCTTTGGGCTGAAAATTATGCCCACAGAATCACCAATCAACATCGCAGATCAATGGGACAGGGTGTTAAGACCCGATTCCTTTTTAGGCGAAAAGTTCTTGGAAACTGAGATTTTTGCAATTGGAGGCCGATGACTCGACTATCACGCTCTGGACATCACCCAAGGTCTCACTCGACATTGAAGGGCAGTCCCTTCTACACCTGAGAAGCAATTGAAAAGAGAAGCTGATCTTAATGAGGAGAATGGGTCCCATGGGTTTTATGCAGAGGTCGACCTGCTAGGTTTTTCAAATTATAAAAATTTTTGGAAATAATATTGGGGTGAGTGACGGGTTTCGAAAAGGCCCGAGGGCGAAACGTGGGTATACGGCAATTTATCCAGTGCTACATAAGTCATTGACCGTTCAGGGAACCCATTGTCTTTGGTCAATCGGCGTGGTGTGAAGTTGCACCGCGTCGGTTGCACCCCTGGTTACACCCCGGTCCCGACGGGTCCCTCCCGTGGATTTGAGTTTAGGCCCCCGGCAGGGGGATTTTCTTCTCAAGATTGACGTGGACCCCTATTCCAGGCGCATTAAAATAAAAGGCCCTCCCCACCCCATGAACCGTTACCCCTTGCGTCAATTTAGCATCTATGAAACATTAAATAACGCCAAACATGGGGAAGCAACGGGTGAGTGGATCCCTCACTCGGCGGGAATTTCCTGATTTCCGTGCTTCCCTTCCCCATTTCAGGACCCTGACAGGAGAGGATGATGACTACTCGTAAATCAAATCCCCCTCAAACCAACCAATGGTCTGGCTCTGGCGGAGCTACCGTGACTTTGGTGAAAAGCAGAACGCTTTCAGATGAGGAACAGCTATTGATCGAATCACACTTTGGGCAATTCGGGGCATTAATGCCTTTAAAAGTTTTCGTCCGGGACGTACGCAATGGGGTAACTCCCTCAAGAGATTTGCTTGAAGATATGGCTGATAAGATTAATAGGTATCTAGAAAGCGAAGGATCAATATCTTTGGATAGGTGCTTTGGAGTGGTTTCCAGGCGCGGAAATGACGGTATTTTTGCCAAAAGTAAAAAGTCCCGACGTGACAATACCCTTTGTTCAATCATGATGCAATTGCGACAAAATTTCAAACTATCCATTGTTGAGGCAGCACGCATGGTTTCGGAATTACCAAATTCCCTGGACGAAGATACCCTAGAGGCTCGCTTCAAGAAGAATAGGATATGGAAAATGTGGCGAGAGGATGAACATGAAGAATGGTTCATTTTACGGGAGGACCAGAAAAAAAATTATCTGAAAAAATTCCCCTACCATTCTTTGCCCCAGAAAATAATGTCACTACACCCTGATCATCAGATCAGACCATAGCTTTTCCCCTCCCAAGCAGTACCTCCCTTCCGGGGTTGTGAAAGAATAATTCGCGCCCCTGACAAAAATTTTCACCCCTGACAAACTGCGGACGTTTTGGATTAAGTCCAGTCGCTCAGGAACCATTCACAAGGGAGATTCTATGGAAACAATTTCAAGCGAGATGAAGCCGGTCACGGTGCCGGAAGCACTCAAAGTCATTCCCGTTTCACGGGAGGCGTTTTATCGAAAACTGAAGAAAGGAGAATTACCATGTTGGCGATTCGGGAAGCGAATCCTGGTTGATGTCAACCAGATTCTGGAGGCCATGCGATCAAAATGAAGAGGCCCATCATATTGTGAGCGCCAACTCACAGACGGGCCTCAACCGAAAGGAAAACCGATGTCGAATCTAACTCTACTGGAAAAACCAAATGTTCAGCAACAAGCAATTTCCTCTCCTTCCCTGGATAATGGCTCGGGGTTTGAGCATATCGGGGCGACCATGCGGCGAATGTTTGAAAATCTTGCCCGGCATGGAGACATGCTGTATGGCGAGGAACCTACTCCGCACCACACATCACGATTCAAGAAGGCCAAGGAGGGGAAAGCAAACCGATGACCACGATGCTCAATGTCACGACTGAGTATGTCTCCACGTTCGAGGGACTCATGGCCAATCATCGGTTGCTATGCTCGGAACCATTGATTCCCGATGGGCGGATACATCGCTATGACGTACCTGGCGATAAACCGCGCTCGCAAAACGGGTGGTATGTGTTGTTTGAGGACGAGAATCCTACCATCGTGTTCGGATCGTGGAAAACGGGCCAACAGGTCAAATGGTCGCTCAAAAAGCCCAATGCCCTGTCACCTGCCGAACGGCAGCAATATCAAGAACGGATGGCCAAGGCCCAACAGGAGACCGAACGGGAACGAAAAACTCTTCAGCAGGAAGCCGCTCACCGGGCCGCTGCTATTTGGGAGGCTTCCACGCCAGCCCCTCCCGAACATCCCTATCTGGTGACGAAGCATATTCAACCCCATGGGGTTCGTGTTTCCGACGGAAAGTTGATTATCCCAGCTTATGATGACGCCGGAAGAATCACCACGCTCCAGTTCATCAAACCGGACGGGACAAAAAAATTTCTCCCCCATGGGGCAAAAAAGGGACATTATTTTGTGATGGGCGAACCTGGCGACAGGATCTATCTCGTCGAAGGGTTTGCCACTGGCGCAACAGTCCATGCCGTCACCGGGGAACAGACGGTGGTGGCCTTCGATGCCGGAAACCTACAGCCGGTAGCCTTACGACTTCGGCAAGCACACCCTGACCGGCCCATCATCATCTGTGCCGATAATGACAGCGGAATACCAGACAACCCCGGTCTCACCAAAGCCAAGGAAGCGGCGGAAGCGGCACAGGTGGCGGTGGTCATGCCCATCTTTCAGAACGTGGTGGAGAACGAAAGCCCACCAACTGACTTTAACGATTTATTCCTCCTGGAAGGCCCGGAAACGGTTTGCCAGCAATTGGCCTCAGGCGAACAGCCGCGACCAAGGTTTAAAGATGCCGTATTGGAATATCGGGATCTCTTAACCCTTCAGCTTCCTGAACGAAAAATGTTGTATCCGTTTCTTCCAGAAGGTGGAATTGCCATGGCCTTTGGCCCAAGGGGCGTCGGGAAAACATTTTTTAATTTAACTCTGGCGGCGAGCCTCAGCACCGGGGCACCGTTCCTCCGATGGGATGCCCCAACGCCAACCGGGGTGCTGTATGTGGACGGAGAAATGGACCTGGAGGAACTACGAGGCCGTATGACAGCCTTACTCCCCAAACCGCCTACGGCCCCCCTGCAATTTCTCACCAGCCATCAGGTCTACCACACCTTGCAATGTGATCTGGTGCTGACGAAGGAGGAGATCCGGCAGGAAATCACGGCCATATTGGATGAACACCCCGATCTGCGAGTCCTGATCCTGGATAACATTTCCTGTTTGTTTTCAGGGATTGACGAAGATCGGAAAAAGGATTGGGAACCCATAGCCGCATGGTTAGTCCGCCTCCGGCACCGAGGGATTACGATTCTGCTGGTTCATCATGCCGGGAAGGGCGGCCAACAACGCGGCACATCCGGGCGTGAAGACTCGCTCGATACGGTTATTCAATTAAATAAGCCGGCCGGATATAGCCAAGCAGAGGGGTGTCATTTTGAAGTTCACTTTACCAAATGTCGGTCGGCGAAGGGGGAGGAGTTGGAAGCCATAGACGCCAAACTTGGCGAAAACCATGGTGGGCTCGAATGGACCTGGAAACCCCTCGCGGTCAGTGTCGAAGAACGAGCAGTGAAACTCGTCGAGGAGGGGGTCACCTCACCCACAGCCTTAGCCGAGGAGCTGGAAATTTCCAAGGGGTACGCCAGCAAACTCCTTCGGAAAATTAAAGCCCGAAAGGAGAATGCCTAATATGGTTTCCTTCGGGTTTCCTCAAAAGTTTCCTACCCATCGAAAAAGTTTCCTAAATTCTCGATGCAGAATCGTACAATGGAAACAGGAAACTTTATGGGTTAACCCATTGGATTTGTTGAGGTTTAAATGTTTCCTGGGCAGGAAACCGTTTCCTACCCAGGAAACTCCCAGTTTCCTCGTCCGTTTCCTCAAAGGAGAGTCAACATGGCGATAATTGGAGTCATCCATTGCCCCACGTGTCAGGCGTTAGTCAATGCCAACTGGAAGATCTGTCTGGCCTGTTCGGTGGAATTGGTAACGGAAGCATCTGAGAAGATCCCTCTCTCCCCTCAAGCTTTACTCAAAGACAGAAATCTTCAATCTGATGATCCCAAAGATAGAGGAGTACCCTTCGTGCCGGGGTTGGTTGTTGGGTATCGAATCCCAATAGTGAAAAACCCGGTGGATTATGACTGGGAATGGCATGAGGGTACCGTTGACCTCATTGACGAAGCAGCCCAACAGGTCTTGATCATCCCCGATGCCGAGGAGGAACCTTGGCGGTGGGTATCGACCTGCTACGTTCAACCAAAAGGAAATGACTAGTGGCATCACCAAAAAGACAACCCAGAGAAACACCAGCCAATCCACGACCACGCCGCCGGTCCCCTGCCGAAACTGCGGCATGGAAGAAAAAAGCGGTTGAACTTGCCCGCCTGGGCGTGACGCCGACGGATATTGGAAAAGTGGTGCAAGTGGACCGTACAACCGTCTCGAAGTATCTTCAAAAGGCCCTGCCGGAATTTGAAGCCCTCCAACCCTTCCAGGATCGGCTTGGGGACTCACTGATGTTGAGTGTGGCCCACCACACCAGTTTGGAGGATAAACTGTTGAAACTGTTGGAGGAGGATGACGTATTAGCCGCGTTGCCCCCCCAACAAAAAGAGCGGCTATTGGGCAGGGCCACGCTCGGGAAGGCCATCAACTATGATAAATGGCGTCAGCATACCGGCAAATCGACGGCCAACATCTCACATCGCATTATCCTGGATCTGGCTCATGGAGCGAGAGATTGGGGAGCATCGCAGGAGAGGAAGACCGTAGACATATCTGACACCGAGAGCAACCCTGAACCACAGGCTTAGAACAAATCTCCCTCTTGCCCTAACCCCGCTGCTCAAGGAGAGAACTAGTGGTCAATCAGGCAAGTCCGCATGGCCAGTTCAAACAATTCCTCGAAATTCTTTCCGAAGTTGCAGGAGGTTTAATAAGTCAACATGGGGGATTTGACTTACAAATCAATATTTTACTAATCTCAAGTTATAATATTTTTTCCCGAAAAGATACATTAGGCCCTTGCACACATGAAACCCACCTACCTCGTTGCAGTCAGCAAGCCCTTGCTCCCGTTGGGAAACTTCAGTTCGCATCCCACCGAAATCAGCACAGCCTGTCCAATTTACCCGGCAAAAGACCCCAACGCCGTAGAACATCCTCAAAATATGAACTTTTCCTTGGATATTGGTTACAAACCTATGGGGCCGGAGTATGACTCCATACTTGCGATAGAACATCCTCCTGAATCAACTTTTGACCTGGTTGTGCAGGAAGAAGAGTAAACCTTCTCTTAGTTTTTAATTTACTTGTCAATCTTTTGCTTTCAATAATAGCATGTAGAAGTTCGTATTCCTTCTTGCAGGGCCCCTGCCCCGTGTTTATACCAGCCAAATCCCCGGCTGGGTTAAAAGGCTCCAAATTATCAAATTCTTTTTCAAAATTCTTATAAAGGTCCCAAATTATAGTTTCCAAACCAGCAGGCAAATCAAGGGTAACTTTTAGCTTGAGTTCCTCCTTAGCCTCCTTTCTATTTATAGGGTGTCCATGAAAATAAAGCTTGGAAGCCATATTTTCTATTATTTCCTCAATAACATGTTCATCAGTCTCTTTCATATGTGTTCGCAAAATCTTTCTAGCTATCATTCGCGATTGAGAAAGAAATCTTTCTACGTTTCCTAAAGCAAGAGGATGAACCTTCTCCCCAAGAATTTCAATGGCCTTTATAAGTTCATCCTCATGAGTTATCCCTACCGTGGACTTAATAAAATTAACATACGCCTTCACGTCTTCCACACTAATCCCTAGCGATCTACCGGTTCCCTGTTCTTTAGGATTAAATTCATTTGAAACCGTCGGATCAATGGGCCCCAATTCTGCAAAAGGATGCATAACTATTTCGTCCGCCCCCAGTGCGAGAAGAGACGCCGCACTGTAAGCGCGATAGGGTATTAAAACATTAAAAGAATTTGAAAATTCCCGAAAAAGAGAAACCAAACGCCAGGGTACTGTCCCGCTTCCGCCATTACTACAAAGAAAAATATCTAACTTTTCAACTGGGCGAGACGGGAGTAAAAGCAAATGTTCAAAAAATACTCTAACGCAATCTTCAGCAATTTGGCTGGGTACGTTTTGTCGTAAGCTTGTTAAAAAACAGATAACGTTGGACCCTCTTAAATCTTCAATTTTTTTGATTAATTCCTGTCGTTCGCTGCTTGGCACGATTTTTTCCCTTCCCAATGGTTCATTTCCCTTTTGGTAAAAACCCCTTCTTTTCTAATTCTGCTACGTGCTCATATAGGAGATTCTTCACATAGTCTGTGAGGCTTTTCCCCTGAAGGCCAGCAGGGGCCTTTAATTTCCTGCCGACCTCCTTCGGGGTTTCACAGAAATTACATCAGGGTAGACTCAGTCTCCGCGATCGTGGCCAAGCTCCAATGGTTATGGCACCGACGCTTTAAATCAATTTCTCCTCCAATAAAATTAATACTCATCAAAAGGAGACTATACCGGTTGAAGTTGTAATTTTTACAAGCATCTCAATACCCCTTTGTGGCTCTTCAAGGGCTTCAATAAAAGCCGCAAAAAAGGCAGTAGAAGAAACCAAAGAAATCCCCCACTGTTCCGAACGCTTAACCACATTATCTGGGAACTCCTGTGTATCTTCCATCCCTCGCTGTTCAGGCGGAGCATTTCGCCAAGCATTACCAAATAGGATTCCATTGCAATCTTTCCCTGTGTCTTCTTGATATTTGAGTAAGTAGTCATTTAACTGCCGAAGATGGGTAAGAGAGATACTTTTGGAAACGCCTTTAACTTCTACCAGAAATTCCTTGCCCTCGAATTCCAATATAAACTCCTCCTGCGAATATTTGGAAGGTGATACTTTTCCACCTATTAGCTCTAGACTTCTTTTTACGATAGCTTCCAACTCGGTCCCTGTTCCATATAACAACCGTCTAAACGAGTGAATATTAGAAATTCTCTTTTCCAATTCTTGGACTTTTTCTGTTTTAAGCAAAATTTCAGATTTTGCCTCGCCAACCTGACGATCAAGTTCTGGAACACCGGGCATTTCAATGTTCTGAGCCCAGCCCGGTTCTGGCGACTCTGGAGATAGGCCGATTTCTTCCTGAAGTATTTTGGCGAGAGCCTCTTCCGGAGATACTTTGTCGATTAGGGGAAGAAGCACTACAGGCCCTGTCGTAAGGTCCGGTTCTTCCGGATATTTAGTCGAAGTTTCACCCATATAGCCAACCCGTTTCGTTCTAGGAAATGTAATCCCCACCTTGAAATGTCCGGCAAGAATGCAACCATACCTATTTTTTAAATAGGGATTCAATGAAATGTCATATTTGGGAGATGAATTTATTGTGCAATAAAAATTATTAAATTCAAAGGATGAGAAATGTTCAGGGATATTTAAATAAAATTTCCATTCAGACATAACCTGTAGATATGTTTGGTATTTGGCTTCCTTAATTAGGATGCTCCTTCCAGCTTCTTGAGGAGTTGCATAATGGATAGGACACCAGTCACTATTAGAAACAATTGTCGGGTAACCTGACTTACGTTCAACCTCAAAACAAGCAGAGATCAAGGCAATGATCTTCCCACCGGAATGTAAAAGGCCAACCAGGTCCCTTCGAATTTCTTGAAGTTTTTTACTCTCTTCAGACAACAAAAATTCTTGCGTAATATGCGGAACCGAAATCACAACGATATCGTAGTCAGGAATATTGGGAAGCTTTTGATCTGACCACTTAACGGAATCAACCCCAGCAAACGCAGTGCAACCAATAATGAGAACTCTTTTTGTGATCCCAAGGGATTCACTAGGCATAGGCCGTCACTCCAAAGATCAATAGAGCAATAAGTTAGCAGTCTCTGCTTTTGCAGTTTATTGGGTAAGGCACTGAGC
The DNA here is from genome assembly GCA_031315915.1 of Nitrospirales bacterium. Taxonomy (GTDB): domain Bacteria; phylum Nitrospirota; class Nitrospiria; order Nitrospirales; family UBA8639; genus JACKFE01. Next base: position 39,845 of record JALDRK010000021.1, on the reverse strand, counting down.
TAACCCTACAAAATTCCCTGAATAAAGTGAAGCAAAAGGTAGGTCAAAACAGAAAAGGCTAGAGTAGTTCTGCTTTTACGTAATTTCGATCAACGCTAAAAACCAATCCCCTGGCGGATTTCCGTGTAGCAGCGGCAGATATTCTATTTCCCCTTTTTCTTGTACTTCTTCAATAAATCGCGCATGGCCTCCTCGGTCATATCGTTGACGTTCCGGTCTTCATCCACCGCCAAGTGCTTGAACTCCTTCATGAGGTCCTGATCCAGGCTGAGGCTAAACGTTTTCCGTTTGGATGGCTCTTTCTCGGTCATAGGTGGCGGTAGCCTAGCCGAGCCCATTCATGGAGTCAAATATATGTTGACATACTTAAATATTGTTATATATATTTATATTATTATTTAAATTTCATGGAAAGGAGGTTAATCAATGGGAGCTATGACCAAGGTGTTAATTCACTTGCCCAAACCACTGAAGGCCAGGCTGGATGCCCTAAAAGCACAGGGCTACACGGCCAGCGGGTTTATTCGAGCCTTGCTGGAACGGGAATTGAGCCAAGGCAAAAAGAAAGGAGGTTAAGTGATGGGGAAATCAAGGAGAAAAGGCTGGTATGAAGATTTCTGTACACTTCCGATTTTGGTGCCTAAAGAATGTTTACCTCTCCTGGCCGAGTTAAAAGAGAAACTTCAGGGGTGTGCCAGGGAGCACCTGAAGGCCAAGGGCTTTATTATGTTGGCTGCGCTTGAACTCCTAGACCAACAGACCCCCCATGGATTTTGGTGGGGAGGAGAAGGCCGATTGAAGATCTGTGATCCGCCGGAGGAGACGAAAACTCCGCGGCGGCATTTACGACTTGTCTCACCCACGACCTCTCAAGAGAAGGGAATTAAGCCATGGGCCGACAGAAACGAATCCTGATCCGCGTCGATGAAGGGTTATATCAATACACCCTGGGGAAGGAAGCACCCCAGCAGCAGCTTCCCGGTCAATCAGAGAAGCAGAAGCCTCGGAAACCCGTCGATCTCTCGCGGTACATGGCCCTCATTAAACATCAGGACCGGTATTTTCGGAAGTTTGGATTTCCGACCATTTCCAAGGCCCGTCAATGGCGGAAAAGTCGGATGGGGCGTATTGCCGAAGGTCGGTTATTCCCTGAGGAGGAAAAGAAACGGGCAGAGGCCGACCGCCAACAAGCATTGACGATTCAAGCCTATGGGGAAATCTGGATGAAGGCCAAAGAGGCCTCAGGCCTGAAATACACAACCGTGAGGCGGTACCGTAGCATTTTGAAGATTCACCTGAACCCTGCCTTCGGCTCTCTCCCGCTTGTGGGAGTAAATCGGGCAAAGGTTCGGGAATTGGTAGCCCAATTAAGCGCACAGGGGTTGAAACCCAAGAGCATCAAAAATGTGTTGTTGTGCCTGTCGGCCATATACACCGATGCCATTGAGGATGGCCATGTCCAGCACAATCCGGCCCTGAAAACCGCCAAACTGATTAAGACCTCGAAACGGTCTGAAGATGTGGTCGCCTTTACCCACGAGGAAGAATGGGCGATTTTAAAAGCAGCCCAGAAGAACTATCACTGTACCCCTTCATCACCTGTTGTTGTTCCATGCCGGGTTGCGGGAAGGAGAAGCCGTGGCCTTGCGGCCAGGGACCTGGACATACGAAACCGGTGTTTGTGGGTTCAGCGGAATTTTTACTGCTGGGCAACTGTCGAACACGCCGAAAAGCCGACAACGCCGGTCAGTCAGTCTGTCACAAGATTTGGTCATGGTGCTGAAAGACTATTTAACCATCCGGGAGGCCGAAGCGATGAACGGGCAACCCGCTTGGATGGATTGGTTGTTTATCACTCCCAAGGAGACATCATCCGGTCCAACAACTTCGGGATCCCGAGTCTGGAAACCTCTTCTGAAAGGCATAGGACTCCCCTACCGGTGGATTCATGCGACCAGGCACACCTTGCCAGTCGAATGCTGGCAAGTGGGGCTAATGTCGTGTATGTCCAAAAACAGATGGGGCATTCCAGTATCCAGTTCGAACGGTGGATACCTATACGCACTGGGTACGACAATCAGAACGGAATGCAGGGCTAGAAGTGGACCGATTAATGGGGCAACCGGAAGATGATAGTTGCACCCCTGGTTGCACCCCGGGGAAGGTTTTTCAAATTATAAAAATTTTTGGAAATAATAATGGGGTGAGTGACGGGTTTCGAACCCGCGACCTCCGGATCCACAATCCGGCGCTCTAACCAACTGAGCTACACCCACCACCAGGGCGTGTGACAAGACAGGAAGAGCCGATCTTATCAGAGGCCTTGGAGGGTCGCAAGCAAACAAAGTTGTAATCAACTCCCTTCCGAACCAGCCAGTTCACTGTATATTTGGAGAGCGGCGTCACCTTCGGCTCAATTGGGATGAGCCTTTTCATTTGCCGCAATCCGACTTCTCGATTGACCGAATTTGAAATCCTGTGGTAAGTTTGACACTTCGTAAATTTTTAGGAGGGCTCCATGGCCAATCGACATAAGTCAGCAATTAAAGCGGCTCGGCAATCCATCAAACGGCAAGAACGAAACCGGGCTATTCTGCGCCGCGTTCGGACCTATATCAAAAAGGTTCATTCTGCCGTACAAGAGAAGAACACCAATGTTGCCAAAACGTCGCTTCAGGAAGCGACCTCTGAGTTGCATAAAGCCGTGACAAAGGGCACACTGAATCGCAATACGGCTTCCCGGTGGATCTCCCGCCTCGCACATCGGGTTAATTCCGTTTAAGCAATCCCCGTTTCATCAAAAACGCCAGCAGATCTTAACCCCGTCCTTTTCCGCTAAACGAAGAGGGCGGCGTTTTCTTATTGGCCGGATGAGTTTGTCGGGCATTGGCTTGGCACAGTTGCAATACCAGGTCATCAAGAACCAATTTGGGAGCATTGGCCTTCCCCCCTTTCAGGGCGGAATCCGCTTTTCCAAAAAGCTCCCAGGCCCGTCGCAATTGGGACTCCTGCCAACGCTGGGCCTGCTGGACAAAGTCTTTGGCCCGAAAGGGGGGAACGCCGGCCAGCCGGGCCGCCTGCCCCGCATCTTTCCCTTCATCCAAAGCTGTTTTCACCTTCCACAGACGACGCAGTTGCCACAAAAAGGCTCCGACCATCCGAAGGGGAGCTTCTCCGGTCTCTAGGTTTTTCGCAATGATATCCAGAGCCCGGCCATGATCCCCACTCGCAACGGCATCGGACCAATCAAAGACCGAGATTCCTGGAGGTTTTCCTCGAACCGTCTCCACATCCTGCGATCCGACCGGGCGCCCTTCGTTCATAAAGGCCCCTAATTTTTCCAATTCGTTTCTGGCCGCATATAATCCTTCGGCGGCCTGATCTTTGAGGAGGTCCAACCCGCTTGCATCCAATTTGACTCCGCATTCCCGTGCCTGCTGTGCGACCCAGGCGGCCCGTTGGTTCTCATACAACGGGGCGCAATCAATCATCGTGGCTCGTTTTTTTAATTCCTGTACCCATTTCGTGCGTCCATCCAATTTATGAGCGGAAAACACCAAGGAGGTAGAGTCATTGGGTTGCTGAAAATACGGAATCAACAACTCCCCATCCCGGGTCGAAAGTTTTTCGGCCCATTTCACGATGATCATTCGTTCGGAAGAGAAGAACGACATTTCTTCCGCCATGCACAAGATTTCCGAAGCATCGGTTTCATCTCCATACAGCAGATTGCAGTTCATCAAGGTCCCGGAGGATTCGGAATCCATCGATTCCGATTTCCGGGCTCCGGCCAGCGCTTGCCGTAAAATCGAGAGAGCCAGGTCACGAAAATAGGGTTCTTCGCCCACCACCATATATAATGGGCTCAGACCGTTTCGCTGAAGATAAGGATGGAGATCTTGGACTTTCATGAAGGCAGATGAGAATCCCTATTTCGGCAATTTCACAGAAGCGACTCAGGGTAAGGCCGGAGGAGGCAAAGGAGATTGATCGGTAGGCAATGCATTGGGGTTTTCTTCCTCCGATTGCTCTTGAGTGGCCTTCTTCGTTTTTTTCGGTTCCGGCTGAGGCACCCGTTCGAATTTCCCCTGTTCGCGCGCCGTCAAAAACCGGTCGGCAATATCTTGAGCCACCAATTGCCCTGCCTGCTCCAACGCTCGATCCTGTAGGACGCGGTTGAATTGTAATCCACCGCTTGTGCCGTCAGTAGGGGTCGCGCCCACGAAAAACTCGGCAGTACCCGTACTCGCGTGCGTCCATCGGACCTTTCCCTTGGTTTGGTCTTTCACCGTTACAGCCACTGTGACCTGCACCCGGCTTTCCTGAGTTTGAGTTTGCGAAAAAGCCAGAGAGGGAAGAGTCACTGAGAGAATGGCTCCATTCAGGATAAAATCGGCACCCCTCTCATCCTCCGTAATTTCCGCAATTCCCCCTGCTTGCAAAGCCCGGCGAACATACTGCGTATATTTGAATTCCAGAGTAGGCTCGAATGATTGATTTTTAAACGTATGCATCGCGACCCGAACCGGCGGCCCCTGAGCTGTGAGCGGGGTCCCTCCACTAATCATCGGACCGGCACCCTCAACCGAAAATTGATAGCCACATCCTGTTACGACATACCCTGCTATCAACATCCACCAGGCCACTCTGAAACGAACAGGCTTGGTCCCTGGGCCTGAGTTCTTGGTGTCACACCACAAAATTGACCAACTTCTGTTCGACGTAAATGACTTTGCGCAGTGTTTTTCCGTCCAACCATTCGGCCAACTTGGAATCCGCTTGAGCTTTGGCCAGAATTTGATCTTTCGAAGAACCCGCCGGCACCACAATTTTGCTCCGTAATTTTCCATTCACCTGGATGGGAATCGTCCATTCGGCCTGTTCCACCCATTGCGGATGAAAGTCCGGCCAGGGTTGTTGCCCGACACTGGCCGTCCGGCCCAATGCTTCCCACAATTCTTCGGATACATGGGGCGCAAAAGGCGAGAGCATTAACACCAGATGCTCAATGGCTGACCTCCAGGCCCTTCCCTCCTGGACCGAAAGAGCATGGGCGGAATGATCATTCCAGAGTTTATAGAGATCATTGACCATTTCCATCAGGGCGGCGATCGCGGTATTAAATTGGAAGTCCCGCTCTAGATTTTCAGTCACCTTTTTCACGGTCCGATGCGTCACCCGGTGCAACTGCTCCCATAACGGAGAAGACTTGGTATCAATGGCCTCTTCTGATTGGACAGCCTCAGTCACTCCGTCAGAGGCTGTCAGTATCGGCCGAAGGTCATTCACCAATCGCCAGACACGATTCAAAAACCGGTAGCCGCCCTCCACACCTGTATCGCTCCATTCCAAATCTTTTTCCGGCGGAGCCGCGAACAACGAAAACAGGCGGGCAGTGTCCGCACCATACCGGTCGCACAACTCCTCAGGAGAGGCAATGTTCTTTTTGGATTTGGACATCTTCTCCGTTCGGCCGACCACAATATCCCGCCTACAATGTGCGCACATCCGCTTGCCGCCTTCCCGGGCGATTTCGGTGGGGAATACCCACCGGTGTTCCTCACACCAATAGGTTTCCTTGGTCACCATGCCTTGGGTCAGCAAATTGGTGAAGGGCTCATTCGCGGTGGTCAATCCTAAATCACGCAAGACCTTGGTAAAGAATCGGGCATACAGTAAATGCAGGACCGCATGCTCGATCCCGCCCACATATTGATCCACGGCCATCCAATAGCCTGAAGCCTTCGAATTCACCGGTTGGGTGATTTCCCGCGGCGAGCAATAGCGAAGGAAATACCAGGAGGAATCCACAAACGTATCCATGGTATCCGTTTCCCGCCTGGCGACCCCACCGCATGTGGGACAGGTGGCTTTTAAAAATGACGGCGATTCTTTGAGGGGCGATCCGCCTTTTCCCGTAAAGGGCACGTCTGAAGGTAACGTCACCGGCAAATCATTTTCGGGGACCGGGACGATTCCGCATCGATGGCAATACAACATGGGAATGGGTGTTCCCCAATACCGCTGCCGGGAGATCCCCCAGTCCCGTAACCGGAAATTAATCGTCCGCTTCCCCCACCCCTGCTTCTCGACATATTCGCCAATGGCCTGTTTGGCTTCCGGCACGGACAATCCGGAAAACGTGCCTGAATTCACCAACAACCCGGCCTGCATTTGTTCTTCGTACGCCGCGTCCAGCGCATCGGCCTGTAAGCTTTTCTCAGGATTTTGAATCACCAAGCGGATTGGAATGCCATATTTTTTTGCAAACTCGAAGTCCCGCTGGTCATGAGCGGGCACCGCCATAATGGCCCCCGTGCCATATTCATATAACACGAAATTGGCGACCCAAATGGGTATACGTTCCTGCGTAAACGGATTGATCGCAAAGGCCCCGGTAAAGATCCCTTCCTTCTCCCGTTCAGCCGAGGTGCGTGCCGCCTTATCCAACCGGGAGACCCGGTCAACAAAATCCCGCACGGCTTGAGCTTCAGGACGGCCGGCAATTAATTGTTCAACCAAAGGGGACTCGGGGGCCAGACTCATAAAGGTAGCCCCATAAATCGTATCGGGCCTGGTGGTGAAGATTCGAATCGCGTTGAGATTCTTTAAAGGCTCAGCCACAGGAAAGTCGGCTTCCACCCCTTGGCTGCGACCGATCCAATGTCGTTGCATAGCCAGGACCCGCGCCGGCCAACTGGTCAACCGGTCGCATTCATCCAGCAACTCCTGAGCATAGTTCGTAATACGGAAAAACCATTGTTCCAATTCCCTCTGGATCACTACCGAACTACACCGCCAACACACGCCGCCTTCTTTGCCCTCCTGCATCAACACCTGCTCATTCGCTAAGACCGTTTCGCACGAAGGGCACCAATTCACCGCCGATCGCTTCCGGTAGGCCAGATCCCGCTCGAACATTTTGACAAAAATCCATTGGTTCCACCGATAATAATCCGGTTGGCTGGTATTCACCTCGCGGGTCCAATCATAGGAAAGACCCATACGACGGAGCTGCCCTTTCATGTAGGCCACATTTTCTTGCGTCCATTCGTTGGGATGGACTCGTTTTTCGATCGCCGCGTTCTCGGCCGGCAACCCGAACGCGTCCCACCCCATCGGATGCAGGACATTAAATCCTCGCATGCGTTTATACCGCGCGACCACATCCCCGATGGCATACACCCGCACATGCCCCATATGAATCCGCCCGGAGGGATAAGGAAACATCTCGAGACAATAATACTTGGGCTTTGAGGGGTCTTCCTGGACACGGAAGGTACCCTGGTCCTCCCAATAAATCTGCCATTTCGACTCAATCGCCCGATGATCGTACACGTTGGCCATGCAATATCCTTTTCCTAAAAGGAAGAGTCCAACTCCGCTCCCACTTTAGAAGAGACCCTAAAAAGCTTCGTCAAAAAGATTAAGGAATGCTATTTCCTAAATCACCATCCTACAAAGGACAATGTGTATAAATAAATCTATTTGGCCATTACCCTAGCAATCTATTTCCTGACATTCACTTACGGGTTTTGTAGATTTGGATTCGCTACCTGCTCCCAAGCCTGAGCGTCCTTGAGATTGCGTTGATGAAATCTGACGGACAATCCCCTTTTCATCGAAAACCACCGTGAATATGTTTACATTAGAAGTGGCACCTCCAGCAAAGAGACCCACTATCGGGATAAAAGTGGCTGCATCTACATCAACATCCATGTGCGAATAACTCCATACTTCAATATTGGACTGGGGTGTAAAGGGTAGCAACCCAACCAAACCGGAATAACTCCCAGAGTGCCGGGAAACACCATTAGGTTGACCTAGGATCCGCCTTACATCTTCTTTAGTTGAAGTATCGGGTTTAATTTGTGAAATGAGGTCTTGATCCATAACAGATGGATTCCCACTACTCACACAAGCAGAAACTATTAAGCCAATCATTATCCATATGTTCAAAAAAATTCGTTGGCTTCTCATTTAGGAAGACGCCATTGTGTCTTGCACAACTCAAAGATTCCGAACTCTGATATAAGACTCGATCCCGAATCTAGCATAGGGGGAAAAACCCGACAAGCCGAGCAGAGGCCGTCAGAAGCATTTTGAATTCTGGTGTTGAGGGAAAAACTATCTATACGAGTGTATGGACTGCATTAGGGGCAAAGATAGAAGGAAGTTTCACTCTTTGGAAGGGCTCTGAGAAGATTTTAGACCGCCTACCGCCAGGGGGGCGGGAGTATGGGGATGAGATTGTTCACAGGGACGTCCCGGCACAACCGGCGGTGAGTGCCGGTTCTTCAGGATCAAAGGATCGATGACTTCTCCGCACATCAGACAACGCCATCCCGGCATCCAAATTTCCCCGCTCATGGCCAAATCCACAAAATGATCCACCACCATGGTTCCCTGACATCTTGGACATTCCATCGACCGCTCCTTACACAACAGATGATGACCATTCATTCGGCATGACCACGGCACATCTTGAGAAAGGCGCGGCATCTTGCTACGAAGAGTCAGTCAGGAAAAAGCAAGAAAAAGAAACGCAGGCATCTTTTCAATAACATCGGAGAGAAAAGATGACAAAAAACCTTGTCGAGATTGAAGGATGGTTATAGGTGATGTGTGCCCGTTCAAAATTTCTCATTTATAGCGTCGGGAAATGACTGGCCACTTCAGCTCGCATAAAAAGACCTAGGGACTGCCTTTGCCGACGCAAGCCAATCATGCTAACCACCTCGAAAGATTAGGAGAGCCAATGGGCCTAAGGCATCATCGGAAGGAGGGCCTGACTGCGCAGCTTACGATGGAAAGCAATGGCAAACCGATGGGCCTCATCTCGAATCGTTTGCACCAAGCGGGTCGCGGGAGATTTAACCGGCAAAACAATCGGAGCCTTCCGACCTGGCAGAAAAATCCGTTCCTCTTTCTCGCCTTTCGCTTTTGCCAGACCGCAGATGGCGACTCGTGAAAGACCGACATCGTCCATCGCCTCCATGGCGGCCCCGAGTTGTCCGGCGCCTCCGTCAATCACAATCAGATCGGGACAAGGCAACACCTTTCCGGCTTTTGTGGCCAAGGTTCCACCATATCGACGCCTGACCACTTCATGCATACTGGCAAAATCATTGGCTCCCTCCACGGTTTTGATCCGAAACCGGCGATAGTCGGCTTTTTTCATGCGGCCGTTTTCCCACACCACCATCGACGCTACGGATTGAGCGCCCATGGTATTGGAAATATCAAAGCATTCCACACGATGAGGGAGGGAAGGTAAGGCCAACAAGTTTTGCAACTCTTCAACCGCTTCACGTGATTCCGTCTGAAGACGAAGATGTTCCTGCAAGGCCACAGTCGCGTTTTCCTGGGCCAGTTGCCTGAGTTGATGCTTGGCGCCACGCTCAGGCACCAACACTTTTACCGACTCCCCCTTCTTTTCCGACAACCACTGTTGCATCAGGACCTGATCGTCGAACCCCACCGGCAGCAGGACCTCTTTGGGAGGCAGAACGGCTTTGTTATAAAACTGTTCCAAGGTGGACCGCACGAGCTCTTCATCCGGAATCTCTCCGGCATCGGCCCAGAAAAAATCGCGGCGCCCAATCAGCAACCCTCCCCGCACGAAAAGCATTTGCACATCGACAGCGGCCCCGGCCCGCGCCAAACCGACCACATCCTGATCGACAGGGCCCACTTGAGCCACTCGCTGTTTTTCCAGCATGCGCTCAATGTTATGAATGCGATCCCGGAACCGGGCCGCTTCCTCAAATTCTTCCCGTTCCGCCAACCGGTTCATCGATTCACGGAGCGAGGTTAAGAGCTCCTGGTCCTTCCCTTCCAAAAACCATCGCACTTGCTGCACAATTTGATGGTACTCTTCTTGACTTTGATTGCCGGTACAGGGCGCCATGCACCGTTTGATTTCAAATTCCAGACAGGCCCGATCGGCCATCCCGTCAATCTCGATGTTGCAGGTGGCCAAGGGAAATACTTTGCGAATCACTTTGAGGGTTTCGCGCATGGCGCCGGTGGGTACGTAAGGTCCGAAATAGAGTGCTTTATCGGGCTGGACCCGTCGAACAATAGACAGCCTTGGAAAATCATCCTGGATAGGAAGTCGAAGATAGGGATACTGCTTGTCATCCCGCAAGACTACATTAAATCGCGGTCGATGACGCTTGATGAGGTTACTTTCCAAAATGAGCGCTTCAAGTTCGGATTTGGTCACCAGGGTTTCCAAATCGGCTACTTGGGCCACCAGCGCCCGAATCTTCGGACTCAGGTCGGCCCCTTTTTGAAAATACGAGCGGACTCGGTCAGCCAGGATCGCCGCTTTGCCAATATAGACGATGTCCCCGTGGGCATCCTTGAATAGATACACGCCGGGTCGTTTCGGAACGTGGGCCAGTTTCCCGGATAGTCTCGATGAAGACGATTCAGCGGCCTGACGGCCCGATGAAGACAATGGTGTCCTTGGTGCCATAAGGGTTAAACGATGGCAACTCCCGGCGGCCGTTGTATCAATTCAACTTCATACCCATCCGGGGCATCAATAAAAATAAACCGGCTTCCGGAAGAGGATTGCGTGGGACCATCGGTGATAGGCACCCCTTTGTCTTTGAGTTCTCGAATCGTCTCATCCAAATCTTCCACTTCAAAGGCCAGATGAACAAGATCTTCCTGGACCTTGACCGTCCCGCTACTGGGAAAGCTGCACAGCTCTATGAGTTCCTGGCTATTGGGAACCGCCAAAAACGCCAGGTGCGATCCTCGTGGCGACACCTTTTGCTCGACTACTTCCAAGCCCAAGACCTCACGATAGAATGTGATGGTCTGCTCCATATCACTCACCCGCATCCGCGTATGTAACAGTCTTTTCACTTTCATTGAGATGTCTCCCTTAATACGGTTCCGGCCGTTTCACTACTCATCTCTGGTTCTATGGTGCCAACTCCCTGAAAACCTATCCTTCTCATTTCTTGATTGTCCCGTGTTGGGTTTTGTAGAGCAACATTGCTATATTGCCTGATATTCCGTACACTTCCCCCGTTTTTTGCCCCCACTCTCATGGAGGAGATGTGACCACCAAACAGACTCATGCCTTCTTTGCCACTTTACTCATTGTATCCGTCATCCACAGTTGTTTTCCTGCCAGGCTGCTGGCGGACGGCTTTCGCATATTAGACCATAGCGCTTCGGCAACCGGACAAGGAGCGGCCGTATCCGCTCAAGCCGACGACGCCGCCGCCGTCCACTATAACCCCGCAGGCCTGACCCAGTTAAAAGGGATTCATTTTTCGGCCGGCACGCTGTTGATTGGTGGACACACCACATTCAAAAGCTCCGCCAGCGCCAAGGTCAAAGGGACCCTAGGAAAAGATTTCGCTAATCCTCCGCCCAGCACGCTGTTTCTGGCAGCCGACCTTCCGTCGCTTGGCTTCACTCAATTACCAAATTGGCGAGTCGGAATAGGGGTCAACTCCCCATTCGCGCTGGAGGCCCACTATCCTACCGATAGTGCGATCTCCCCTATTCTCACAAGCGCGGCTCTTCCGTTAATCAACATCAAACCTACCCTTGCCTACAAATTGAACGAGTATCTGTCCATCGGCGGGGGGCTGGATATTTATACCTTCACCAGCTTGCTTGGGGAAGGTCACGCGGAAATTCAGCAAATTGCAGCACCAGGCAATGCCTTTGGCATTCCAGCCGGAACCGGTCTGGAAGCGAACGGGAAAGATACGGCCTTGGGATTTAATGCCAGTCTCCTTTGGACTCTCCTTCGCAATCAGGATGACAAGCCTCTGATCAATTTTGGGTTTGTCTACCGGCACGGAGCGGACCTCAAGCTCAATGGTGCATTCCTGGCGGGCGGGACAAAGCTGGCAAACGCCAAAACCACCATCGAACTTCCCAATGTATATACCTGGGCTCTTGCCGGCTGGCCCATCCGGAATAGCGAACGAGAATGGAAAATCGAAGTCGACGTGGAATACGCCGATTGGTCGGACTTTCAGGACCTCAACCTTCGCCTTTCCAATGGGGTCACCATTCCTCAACCCCGCAATTATGGAGACGCGTGGGTGGTCATGGTGGGAAGTGAATATACCCTCCTTGAGCCGGCAGCCCTCCCTGACTGGGATATATCCGTTCGCATGGGATACGTGTATTCGGAAACCCCGGTCCCCAGCCGAACCCTGGATCCGGCCAATCCCGATAGCGCCTTTAATGCCCTATCCGGAGGTATCGGATTTCACTGTCATGGAAACGGAAAGTTCTTGGGATTCATTCCCTGTAACGGGCTGGGCGTCAAATCCATGGGCGTGGACTTGGCCTATCAAGCCGTGATGTACCAGGCCCGTGGGATCAACAACAATCAGCAGCCGCTACTCAACGGTGAGTGGGATACCATCTTTCATGTGGGAGCCTTGAGCCTTCGAGCGAATTTTTAAATTCTTCTCCCGGTGGCCTGGACCTCTTCACCCTTTTGCCTTTTTCAAGTACAGTGCCTTGATCTTGGATTGCCCGAGGCACCGGTATGCTGCAACTCCTTCCCCGCTCCCATCGAATCCTGGAACGGCCGCATCTGGCTTACCGCCCATTCGGAAAAGATGCTCAGGGCAACACGATCCAGGATGTCAGCGGCATTACAGTTCGCGCCAATTTGGAATATCTGGAAGACTTGATTGCCAGGCAAGAGGGACCGGAAGCCGCCGAACAAGCCTTGTCCCGGCTCGTCACACTTCTGAATGAACGCATTCCCGATCCCTCTTACCACGTCACCCTCGATTTTTTAAAAAATCCCTGGAATAGCTATTCCTATGAATTCGTCATGTTTCTGGCTGAATTCTCGATCCAGCTTTCCCGCCAGGATCATTTTCATTTCAACATGGGTCGGGAAAAGTTCCTTTCTCCCATTATCCAAATTCTGGGGCGTCCTTTTTCCATCATACAGATTTACCGCATGTATCCTTATTTCGTCGAAAAGTTCACCAAAGGCTCGCTGAAACCCGAGGTGGTCTCCGTCCGCAACGGACAAGCGGTGATGCGGCTCAAATTTTCAGAACATGCCTCCGAGCAGTTTGGCCCTTATTTTCAAGGTTGCGCCGAACGCATTTGTCATACCACCAAGGCCACCATTGCCGAAGTCCCCGCCAGAATGTTCGGACGGCGGGCTGCCACCATCCAGGATGTGTCCTGCATGGCCCAGGGCGCCCCCTATTGCGAGTGGATTTTTACCTGGGATCCACAACGAACGCCATTACGCCCCTGGCATATCGCTTCAGGCCTTGTCGGTCTGCTGACATGGGGCTTGTCGGTTACCTTGATTCCCACGCAACCCCTTTGGGTGAGCATGGCTTTGGCTCTGGTGGCCACCTGTCTGATGCAATTAGCCGGTCGGTTATGGGTGGACCGGAAGGAACTGGAGGAACAACGAAAAATTATCCAGGAGCAGTTGGAGTCCGCCGAACACCAACACGAGGATCTTCGCGAGGCCTACGCCAAACAAGAACATATTTTAGTGGAAGTCAGGCGGCGAGTCGAGGAATTGACCATGCTGCACCAACTCACGCTCATCATTGGCTCGACTCTCGACAAACAGACAATCATCAATGCGGGACTGGAGGCCATTGTCGGAACCTTACACTACCCTCATGCCTGGTTTGCCGCCTGGAATTTTCGGAAGACTCGCTTTCAAGCCGTTCAAGTGGTCATGGGTGCTTCAACCGTCCGCAAACTGGAAGATCCGGTGGAGATGCCGGATTCCGTTACCGACTTCCTGAACGTGGCAGTCAACTGTGGAGAACCCACTCTGCACCCGGATGGCTCCCGTCTTTGGGGGCCGGGGCATCCCATGTCCGAGATACTCGGAACGGATGACCCTTCCCAAGGTTGTCTCGCCTTACCCATGAAGAGTCAAAACCAAGTTCTCGGGGTGATCGTGGTGGGACAAAAAGATACCTTGCCTTTCGGAATCCCGGAGAAAAAGCTCCTGTCCACTGTCGCCCATCAAATTACCATTGCTTTGGATTCGGCGCTGGCCTATGAAGAAATTGAGGCGCTGAACCTGGGATTGGAGGGGAAAGTGAAGGCACGAACGATCGAACTCCAAGACGCCAACACACAATTGGCCATGGCCAACGAGCGCTTGAAAGAACTGGACCGCATGAAATCCCAATTTCTTTCGCATTGCTCACATGAATTACGGACCCCGCTGACGTCCATCAAAGGCTTTACCGAAAATCTGCTGAGAGGAATGGTGGGGGGTCTGTCAGAGAGGCAGGAACTCTATCTTAACCGGATTAATGCCAACTCCGACCGTCTCACGAGAATGATCGGCGATCTTTTGGACCTTTCAAGAATTGAAGCGGGCACCGTCCGATTGAACCGGACCCCCCTTTGCCTCCAGAATATCCTGGAAGACGCCACGCAGGAGCTGCTCCCGCTCATCGAATCCAAAGAGCAACAGCTCGTCGTGGAGACGGAAGAACACTCGTTATCGGTGATGGGGGATTCCGATCGACTTCACCAGATCATTACGAATCTAGTCCATAACGCCCATAAATTCACTCCTGCGCAGGGCACAATCCGGATCCACGCTCATCACGCCCTACCGCAACACATTGTCCTCACGGTATCCGATACCGGCCCCGGCATTTCGCAGGAAGCACAAAAAAATCTGTTCGACCCATTCTTTCAAGCCCATCGAAAACCCGAAATCGGCACGCAGGGATTAGGGCTAGGGCTTTCCATTGTTCGCCAACTGGTGGAACTGCACGGAGGCTCCATCTCGGTGGACAGTCAGGAAGGTATGGGAACCACCTTCAAAATTTTGCTCCCGTCTTCCGAAGCGCTTCCACCAACCTAACGTACGTCCGGCAACTTTTTCGGCCACGCAACAACAATCCCGTGAAGGTTAGAAAGAGGGAGTACGATTCGACCCGCAGATTCATTGAATTGCGGCTTCCTCAACACTTCAGCGAGCACTTGCTGCCTCTCCGCTCACGGATGCTGTCACGGACCTGTTCACATTAGGGAAAAAATTCCTCAAAAGTCTCATGATTTCGTGATGCCTGCCGATACACATGGATAGATTTGCCTACTACAAAAACCGAAGGGGGGTGAAATCATGAAAAAAGCTTCAAAAAAGAAACCGGCGAAGAAAGCGACGGTCCGAATGAAGAAGACCTCGGGGCGAAAAAAGTCGCGTTAACTCCCCCGGACCTCAACGCGTGTACGTCCGGGGAGTTTGATCCAAACTCCCCGGAATACACTCTTCCATCCATTCCCAACTCTTCCAAGCTTGCCTGTCACATTCCTTCCTGATCCCACCTGTTCTCCCATCGTGTGTTGAGTTTCACCTCGTGGTTATGTGATAACTTCCGAACTCCTGTCAGTCTCTTTTTGGTTGAAGCAAAAAACGATGGATATTAACCCTAATACCCAACTATGCGGCCTGTTAGGCAATCCCGTGGCTCATTCTCTTTCTCCGGCCATTCACAATGCGGCATTTCGGGAATTGAATCTGAATTTTGTCTATCTGGCTTTTCCGGTGGAAGACCTGGAGGGGGCGATACAAGGCATACGGGCCATGGGAAACCTCCGGGGGTTCAGTGTCACCATTCCGCATAAAGTCGCGATTCTGCCTCTGCTGGACGGAGTGGAAAAAACGGCTAAAAACATCGGCTCCGTCAACACGGTTATCAAAGACCGCGGACGACTCATCGGCTCCAATACGGATGCCTCTGGAGCCATTCAAGCCTTACGTCAGGGAGACGTGGATCTCTCGGGGAAACGCGTGGTCCTTCTGGGATCAGGTGGAGCCGCCAGGGCCATTGCCTTTGGCCTGTGCCTGGAACAACCTATTGAAGAACTTACCGTCCTTGGCATCGATGATACCGAACGAACGACTCTGGCTCATGACCTTCGTAGTAAAACTCCGGTGAAAATCCTGGATGAGTCGTTAAACCCGGACACGCTGCGAATGAGGCTCCCCCAAGCCCAGCTCCTCATTCATACCACGCCCATCGGAATGCACCCCAACATCGGCGAAACCTGCGTTCCCAAGGACCTCCTGCATCCAGACCTCACGGTAATGGACATTGTGTATAACCCGCTCCATACACAATTATTGAAGGATGCCAAAACCGCCGATTGCCGCACCATTCAGGGCGTCGAGATGTTTCTCCATCAAGCGGTGGGGCAGTTTGAATTATGGACCGGTGAATCCGCACCGGTAAAAGTCATGCGCCACGTGCTGACCTCCCATTTCTCATGAACATTGTCTTAATCGGATACCGGGGTACCGGGAAAAGCACGGTGGCCAGGATTCTGGGAGAACGCCTGCAACGGACCGTCATTTCCACCGATGCCGCCATTGTGAAAGAAGAAGGGCAGTCCATTCCCCAGATCGTCGAGCAATTCGGGTGGGATCATTTCCGAGACCTGGAAACCCGGATGTGCCGCAAACTGCAGGATCAAACCGATCTGGTGATCGATACCGGCGGAGGACTGATCTTGAGGGAGGAGAACGTCAACATCTTAAAAGCCCATGGCAAAGTCTTTTGGCTGACGGCCGAGGTTTCAACCATCGTGAACCGCATTTCCGGTGACACTCAACGACCTTCCCTCTCGGGCACCAAATCCTTCGTGGAGGAAGTCGAAGACATTCTCAAGGAACGCACCCCCAAATACCAGGCCGCCGCCGACTTCACCATCCCCACTGACCACGAAACACCCGAATCAATTGCGGTTCAAGTTTTAGCTCAGCTCCCTTCCCTTACTTCCAGTTAACCAGACAGACTTACCCGCACAGCATTTCCGGCATTCATTAGGGTCACGCATAATCATATGGAAAATCCCTGGCAGAACCCCTTGGTGATCGAGTGGACACAATATATGCTGGATAGCTATGTCCGGTTGGTCAAACTGGAACTTTTACCCAGAGATGGCACTCCACGGGAACAAGCCGAGCGGCTATTTAGAAGTCCGTTCGTCGTGGCGTCGCATGGGTTGGAGAATGATCCCATCTTGAATTATGGGAACCAAGCCGCCCTCGACCTCTGGGAAATGGATTGGGAACAATTCACTCACACCCCCTCACGGCTTACCGCAGAACCCGTCAACCGTGAAGAACGGGCACGCATGCTGGAGCAGGCCAGGACGCAGGGATACATCTCCGATTATCGAGGAGTCAGAATTTCCCGAACCGGGAAACGGTTTTTGGTGGAACAGGCCACCGTCTGGAATATTCGCCAGCCGGACGGGACGCCACTTGGACAAGGGGCCACCTTTTCCGAATGGACATTTCTGTAACGATTTCAGGTTCGACAGTTGTTGTTGAATGGACGTCCCGCTGAACCAATGCCTCTTTAGGCTGGGCACAGATCCTTCGATTTTCTCAGGATGACACCCGAAGAATTGGACCATTTTTCGGTCATCATAATACTGACTATCTTTGTCATGCTGAGCAAGGCGAAGCATCTGGCTGAGCAGAAAGAATCTGAAAAAGGCAGCACTCTTTCACTAACTACCACAGGCCCGAAATCTTCTGCCGAGACCCCAACAATGTAAAGACCACGACCCCCTTCTCTTGCCTCGACGATTTTATCTGGGCTATGGTGGGTTCGGCCTTATCGGAGGTTTTCTCTTTTTACGGAAGTGGACAAATTATGATTTTGGCGGGAGATATCGGCGGAACAAAGATACATTTAGGGCTGTTTGATTGGGTCAAGGAACGGGTCGAACCGGTACGGGAGGACATTCTCTATACCGCCGATTACGAATCCCTTGAGGACGCGATCACGGAATTTCTGGAAGAACCCACCTCCACCGATTCAGAAGATGAAAAGTTCCCTGAAGATGATGATCCTTCCCATTCTGAAACGCCCGCGCCTCCTACCGATTCCCCAATTACAGCCGCCTGTTTCGGTGTCCCGGGGCCAGTCCTCAATAACACGTGCCGGACCACCAACATTCCCTGGACCGTTTCAGGCGATACCCTGGCCGAGTTCCTAAAAGTTCCGCAGGTTCGGCTCCTGAATGATTTGGAAGCCACCGGCATCGGCCTCTTACTTCTCCGACCCGATGAACTTGAAGATCTCAATCCCAACGCCCCATCCCCGCCTCCCGACGGCACACGGGCCCTGCTCGCGGCAGGAACGGGATTGGGAGAATCCATCCTTTTCTGGACGGGCAAGGAGTATCACATTTGCCCCTCCGAGGGTGGCCATACGGATTTTGCCCCGAACACTGATTTGGAAATCGAACTGCTTCGATATTTGCGAACCAGTTACCTTCATGTCAGTTATGAGCGTGTCCTGTCAGGCCCCGGGCTCCATCTCATCTATCAATATTTACGAGACACCAAGAAAAACGAGCCCACCTGGTTTGCCGAAAAACTCCCGACCGGTGATGCCGCAGCCCTCATTGCCGAGGCCGGGCTTCAGAAAAAACCGGAAATTTGTTATCAGGCGTTACAAACTTTTGTCTCTATTTACGGCGCCGAGGCCGGCAACCTGGCCCTCAAAACACTGGCCAGGGGTGGGATCTATCTGGGCGGAGGCATTGCCCCGAAAATTCTGCCTGCCCTACGGGAAGAGACCTTTCTCAAGGCCTTCCTGGGAAAAGGCCGCTATAAACGATTATTGAACACCATTCCGGTTCGCGTGATCTTAAACCCGCAAACCGCCTTGTTGGGAGCCGCCTCCATTGCAGCAGACCTGGCAGCATCATAGCGAGAAGAATTCGTGGCATCTCCGACATCTTCCCTGACTCCCGATCAACAAAAAGCGATAGCCGGACACAAGGCCGTGGAATACGTCCAAAACGGACAACTTCTGGGCTTGGGAACCGGTTCGACCGTTCGATTTTTTCTTGAAGCCCTGGGAAAACGGATGAAGGCGGAGAGTCTCAAGATCCGCGGCGTCCCCACGTCCCAGGCAACCGCAGATTATGCGACCAAACTCGGCATTCCTCTCATTGGCAACGAGGTCCCTTGGGATATCGATCTGGCCATTGACGGGGCAGATCAGATCGACCCCCAGGGGCATTTGATTAAAGGCGGAGGCGGGGCGTTGTTACGCGAGAAAATCGTGGCCAAAGCGGCACGGACCTTCATCGTAATTGTGGATGAGGCCAAACAGCGCCCTCACCTCGGACTGCCGTTTCCCTTGCCGGTGGAAATCGTCCCATTTGGGTGGGGCACCACGCAACGGCACCTGGAACAATTCGGATGGCGTTCCGTGTTTCGCCGGAAGAACGACCAGCCCTTTGTCACCGATAACGGCAACTATATAGTGGATCTTCATATTCCCGAGATAACCAATCCGCTGGAAGTCGAGAGCCTGTTACATAGTATTCCTGGAGTAGTGGAGTGCGGCCTCTTTGTCGGCTTAACCTCTCTGGTCATTACCGGAACCAACCAAGGCACCCGGCTCACACACCCACCCGGATCCGTGTTTTCTCCCCTCTCTGCTGAGACTCCCCGTATCTGACATTCCACCAAGCGCTCCAGGATGGTAGACTGTGATAATCGAATATTGACGATCTTCCTCACCTGGACACATACAGGTGGGACACCTCTACTCATTATCAAAGAACGAGGATGTGCGGCATGAATTTACGGCAGCTTGACGATCATTCTCCTTCCAGGACATGGGGAACCTGGCCTCTCTTGGTGTTGACCGCTTTCTTGATCCTTCTTAGCGTTCAATGTACTCAAAATCCCACCCCATCCGGCGCCAGGCAAGAACAACAGTCTGAACCTCAATCTCCGATGGTCCATGCAGCCGAAACAGCTCCGGCCATTAAAGTTTCGACACCCTTACTGGCCTCAAACGAAACCTTTATCAAGGTAGCCAAAGAGGCCATGGCCTCGGTCGTTAACATTTCGGCGACGAAACGCACGACCATCCAGGGCCAACAAAATCCGTTTCTGGATGACCCCTTCTTCCGCCGGTTCTTCGGGGACGAGTTCGAAAAGCGGTTCCAACAACCTCGTGAACGGCAGGAGCAGGGGTTGGGTTCGGGAGTCATCGTTTCAGAAGACGGCTATATCATCACGAACAACCATGTGGTGGAACAGGCCGATGAGTTGATGGTCTTGTTGGGAGATAAACGAAAACTCCCGGCCAAACTCATCGGCACCGATCCTAAGACCGATCTGGCTGTCATTAAAATCGAGGCCGACCATTTACCCGTCCTGCCATGGGGGGATTCCATTTCTCTCCAGGTGGGCGAACTGGTTCTCGCGGTCGGCAATCCGTTTGGCCTGAATCAGACCGTGACCATGGGCATCATTAGCGCCGTCGGTCGAGCCAATGTCGGAATCGTGGACTATGAAAATTTCATCCAAACCGATGCGGCCATCAACCCGGGAAATTCCGGCGGGGCGTTGGTAAATCTCCAGGGGCAGTTGATCGGCATCAATACGGCGATCTTTTCCCGGACCGGCGGGTACATGGGGATCGGGTTTGCCATTCCCAGCCAAATGGTCAAAAACGTCATGAAAAGCCTGATCGGTCATGGCAAGGTCATTCGGGGATGGCTCGGCGTGTCTATTCAAGAACTCACGCAGGACCTTGCCGCCCAGTTTGAGGCACCGGATACACAAGGAGCCTTGGTCGGAGATGTGTTCGAGGATAGCCCTGCGGGCAAAGCCGGATTGAAACGAGGCGATATCATCCGAAGTTATAATGGGACGTCGGTCAAAGATCCCACTCACCTACGCACATTGGTGGCCGATACGCCCCCGAGTAGCTCGGTGCCCGTGGAAGTTTGGCGTAACAGTAAAAAGACCACCTTATCCGTCTCAATCGCCGAAATGCCTAAGGACATGACCGCCCTGTCCAAGGATACCCCGGGATCGATTACCGGAAACCATGCACTGTCAGGGCTGTCCGTAGAACCCGTCAAACCAGGGCAAACCCCAGATGGACAAGGAGTGGTCGTAACCCAAGTCGAATCCAATTCCCCGGCAGATAAGGCTGGGCTTCGGTCGGGAGATATCATCCTGGAAATCAATCGTTCCAGCATCCACTCTGTGAAAGATTTTGAACAATCTGTTGCAAAACTCAAATCAGACTCCTCGGTTCTTGTCCTCCTGCACAGAGGAAGAGGCACCATCTTTTTAACCATTAAACCTTAGGCAAAACGTTGCATCTGAAATCATTCATGACTTCTAACAGATTGTGTGGCGTTCGAGGAATCTTTCGCATACTCCTTATCCTTTTGCTATGCCTGGTATATGCTTGGCCTCTCTGGGCCATTTCATCCAACATTCACATTCAGGCAGAGCCTCCTTTTTTCTCTCCCAACAGCCTCACCGTGACCTTAGGAACTTCCTTGACCTGGAAAAACTACACACACGAAGCGCATTCCATTGTCTCCGATGATTGTGTCCGTCTTTCCGGCTGTTCCTTCGATTCCGGCGTCCTCCGCCCCGATGAAGGATATTCACTCCCCTTCCTGAATCCGGGCCGGTATCCCTACCATTGCGGACTCCATCCCTTCATGCGCGGCTTACTCACCATCCACCCGGCTCCCTCTCCCTCTTCCAATATTTAGCCCATGTACTAAATTTTTCTTCTTCTGAATCAGGGGTTCCCATTGATTTTCCTTGGAACTTTTATCTGCCGATTGCCTTTTGCGTTGCATGGGAGAAGGCATGGATGGTACATTCGCACCACCGATTATAAAATTATTCAGGCGAAAATTGGTTTGACTGACGGCCAAATTCGAGACTGGTCCCATCGTCTAGGCTGGTCTAGGACGGCACCCTCTCAAGGTGCAGACACGGGTTCAAATCCCGTTGGGACCACCAACTTCACGAAAGGACATTGTTCCTTCCCGCCCACAATATTCATTCACAATTAGTTCCCGCCCTCTTTATGGTCCGCGGTTTGATTCTCAGTCGATCGCCCAGTAAGTTAGGTAAGGATTGCCATGAAACCACGATCTTTTCACGATGGAGAATCAGATGGCCTGGAGGCGTTGGAAGCCTTGGATCCCGCCTCGATTCATTCCTTTTCCGACCTCCTCAATGCCATGAAAAAAACGGCCTTTGGCGGCCGGCGCCTGGGCGAGGCGTTTGACATTCTCACCAGAATGATTCAAGACCAGGACTGCACGGTCATTTTAACACTGTCCGGTGCCATGACCATTGCCAAAATGGGCAAAATTATTTGTACCATGATTGACCGGGGCATGATTCAAGCTGTGGTCTCCACCGGCGCTCTCATCGCTCATGGATTGAGTGAGGCTGTCGGAAAAACCCACTACAAATACCAACCCTCCATGACCGACGTGGAATTGTTTGAAAAAGGCTATAACCGGGTGTACGACACTCTGGAAATGGAGCTGAACCTGAACCATGTCGAACGCGTAGTCGGCGCCACACTCAAACGCATCGAAACGGGACAAGTCATTTCCTCCGAAATCCTGACACGTGAAATTGGGAAGACCCTTCACGAGGACCACCCAGGGCCGGGAATTTTAAAAAGTGCTTATGAAAAAGAGGTTCCCGTGTATATTCCGGCCTTTACCGATTCCGAAATGGGGCTGGATGTATCCATTTGGGCCATGGCTCAAGGACGAAAAGCCAATCCTCCAACCAATCCTCAGGAACAAAGTGATTTTGAACGTTGGAGTCAGCTCCGACAGCATCGTCCAATCTTTAATCCCTTTTTGGACCTGAATAGCTATGCCGAGAAACTTCTTACAGCTAAACGGCTGGGAATTTTCACCATCGGCGGCGGGGTACCGAGAAATTGGGCACAGCAAATTCCCCCATACATAGAAATTCTCAATCTCCGACTAGGAGAAACCCTGACTCCCCCGCGCTTCCAATATGGCGTCCGCATTTGCCCTGAACCCGACTACTGGGGGGGATTGAGTGGCTGTACCTATGAAGAGGGAGTTTCTTGGGGGAAATTTGTTCCCAAAAAAGATGGCGGCATGTTCGCTGAAGTCCTCAGTGATGCCACGGTGGTTTGGCCTCTCCTGATGATGGGCTTGCTGGAAAAGACCGGGAACACATAGAGCGAAATGGCTTTATTGGAAGATGATGGAAGGTTCTTCTCGACAACCTTCCCACGGAATGAGACAATACTTTTAACTTGAGAGGCACCATGGCGCGAGCTTACCTCAGAAAATTTCGATTGGCTTGCCTGCTCTGCATGCTGACGTGGGGCATATTGACCATCGTGGCTCAAGCCAAAGCCCCTGAATTTCTTATTCAGGAGGATGACATAGTGCGCGGGGACCCCAAGGCCCCCATCACAATTTTGGAATACTCCGATTTCACCTGCGGATATTGTGAAAAATTCTTCCACGAGACCTTTCCCCAACTCCTCACCGAATACATTGAAACGGGGAAAGTTCGATTTGTGTATCGGGACTTCCCACGAGCTCCCGGTGGCCCCGCTTTACATTCCTCGCAAGCAGCTCGATGCGCCGGACAACAAGACGCCTACTGGCCCATGCATGACCGGCTCTTCAATAGCGGAGGCCAGCTCAGCATGGATCAATTGAAAGGATATGCGAAAGAACTGGGGCTCAAAGCCGATCAATTCGCCCAATGTCTGGATACCAATGAATTCGTCACTGATATTTTTAAGGACCGGATGGAAGGCGGAACGTTAGGAATTCGTGGTACCCCTGCCTTTGTGTTGTTCCCCACCAACGTGACTGACGATACCCACCTGATCCTCATTCCAGGAGCTTTTCCGTTTGAGACATTTAAAGAACAAATTGACAAACTCTTGAACCTACAACAGCAACCGGCCGCCTCCCCTGTTTCCTAAATACTGGAATAATCCTGTAAAAACTCCCTTCCGACCGACGGATTTCTCAATTGATCTGGCTTGTGGAATCATTGTACATTGGACCTATTCGAAAGCACGAAACACCCAACATTCATTGCGGTAGGAATTATGACTGAATCTCCTTCTTTTTGGACTGTGGAATGCGTTCAAGGCGAACCCGACCTCTTTGTGTGCATGGCCTGCTTGGAGGAAGTCTTTCAGGCCAAAGTGCCGATCAATGGCTGCCCGGGATGCGGAGCCGTTTCTACGTTTGAACCTTTTAAGATCGAGGCCATTCGTGAATGGGGCACTGATAGCCTGATTACCAAGTCAGTCCAATGTCAACAGACTGCCCCAACGGACGAATCCGATTCCAAGCCATTTACTTCATAGCTTTCCCCCTAGCTTTATTGGGAAGGTCCGACTGTAAATGACCACGACCTCGCCAATGCCCTTTCTTCTGGGTGGAAAATGGATCACATCTTCAACTTGTGAACCGGTCCTCGACCCTTATTCGGGGAAGGTGCTGGCCCAGGTCTGTCAGGCCGATCCTCATCATATTCAGGAAGCCATTGAATCGGTTCAACGAGTCGCTCCTCAATTAGCTTCCACTCCCACTCATGTGCGAGCCACCGCGCTTGCCCATATTGCTGAAGGCATCCAAACCCGACGGGAGGAATTTGCCCAAACCTTGAGCCAAGAGGCCGGCAAACCGATCACCGATGCTCGCCGTGAGATCGACCGGGGGATTCACACCTTTCGCATCGCGGCGGAGGAAACCAAACGTATTCCCGGCGAAGTCCTGACCATGGATCTGTTGCCTGGGAACGAGCCCTATTCCGGCATTGTAAAGCGATTTCCTATCGGCCCGGTCTTGGGCATTACCCCATTTAATTTTCCGTTGAATCTTGTGGCGCACAAGGTGGCCCCATGCCTGGCCGCCGGGAACCCCATTGTGATCAAACCCGCCCCCCAAACACCGCTAACGTCTCTGCTGTTGGGCGAAGTGTTTCTAACGACCAATCTTCCTCCTGAAGCCTTGACCATTCTCCCTTGTTCCAACTCCCTCGCCGAACAGTTGGTCGAACATGATGCCTTCCAGGCTTTGAGCTTTACCGGTTCCGTCACTGTTGGATGGATGTTGAAAACCAAAGCCCGTCATAAACGCGTGCTCCTGGAACTAGGCGGCAACGCAGGAGTAATCGTGGCACCTGATGCTGACTTGGACTTGGCGGCCACCCGCTGTGTAGCCGGAGGATTTGTGTATTCCGGACAAACCTGTATCTCCGTCCAACGGGTGTTTGTTCATGAATCACGGTACGATCCCTTCCTGACGGACTTTGTCAAAAAGGTGAAGGCCCTGCCCATCGGCGATCCCTCTCAAGAACACACCGTGGTGGGTCCCCTCATCAATGATCAGGCCGCCATGCGGGTTGAAGCCTGGATACAAGAAGCTCTGGCAAATGGTGCCACTTTGCAGACAGGAGGAGTACGCCAAGGCCGTCTTTTTGAGCCCACGGTTCTGACTGATGTGAGCCAGAAGATGAAAGTCTGTTGCGAAGAAATTTTTGGGCCGGTGGTGACGGTCACGCCCTACCGAAATTTTGATGAGGCCTTGAATTTCCTGAATCAATCTGATTTTGGGCTGCAAGCCGGCATTTTCACCAATAACATCGATTTGATTTTCCGAGCGTATACCAGACTGGAGGTGGGAGCCGTGCTTGCGAATGAAATTCCCACCTTTCGTGCCGATCATATGCCCTATGGAGGAATCAAGAACTCCGGACTCGGACGGGAAGGTGTCAAATATACGATTCAGGAATTGACCGAACCCAAAATGCTCATTCTTAAAACTTCCTCCTAAACCCTACACATTCGCCATCTTCCGGTTCCAGCTCCAGAGCTCGTTCACCGTGAAGTTGACCTTGCACCCAACCGGCCACTCTTGGTAAAACATGCTCGGTCGCTTGCTGAATGTGACGTACCACAGAATTCCCATCAAGTGATTTCTCTAAGTTGTCCAACCGCTCCACCACGTAAGAGGAGTCAAAAGGTTGACTAAGCCTGACTGTTGGCAAGTGTGTTCCGTGTTTCAACATCACCGCTGTTCACTATCCGTTTAAAGGAGTCGCGATGGTTCCAACTCACATGTTTCTCACCAGGGGTGTGGGCGTACACAAGGAAAAGCTAACCTCTTTCGAAGAAGCGCTTCGTAGCGCCGGCATTGCGTATTGCAATCTGGTCAGTGTCTCATCGATTTTCCCCCCGGATTGTAAAATTATCCCGAGAAAGCGCGGTGAGAAATTGTTGAACCCTGGGGAAATTACGTTTTGTGTCATGGCCCGCTCTGAAACCAATGAGCGTAACCGTTTGATCTCGGCTTCCATCGGCTTAGCCATCCCGACTGGACGAAAATACAATTACGGATATTTATCCGAGCACCATGGACACGGTGAGACGGATGAAGAAGCCGGAGAGTATACCGAAGATTTAGCCGCCCAAATGTTAGCCACGACTCTGGGGATTGATTTCGATCCCAACGTCGCATGGAAGGAGCGAGAGCAGGTCTTTAAAATGGGTGGAGAAATTGTTCGCACCCAAAATATTACCCAATCGGCCATTGGCAAGGTGAATATGTGGACGACCGTTGTGGCCTGTGCGGTATTCATTCCGCTCGAAAATATCAAACCAAAATCTCATTCAGGAAAGCGTCGAAAGAGCAAATAAGGGAGGCATTGGGCTTGCTCAGTCAGGCCCGGCGTTTACGGCAGAAACAAAGATTACGGCCGTCACGGAATATTCCTGGCGGCCGTCCGTATTTTAAGGGTAGCAGAGGCAAAACACGACAAGTCCTCTTTAGAACCTGAATCCCCCGAAGACTCAAAGAGAAAACTCGGCCCACAATACGGTATGATCGGACGGGTTCTCTGCCTTCCGGGGATTCACATCCACCTTCACCGTTCGGCTCTTCGGCAAAAGCGGCTTGGTGACCATAATATGGTCGATACGCCAGCCACGATTGTCTATCAACGCATCCGGACGCCGGTAGTCCCAGAAGGTAAATTGCTGGCGTTTGGGGAAATGGTGACGAAACACATCCACAAACCCCCAAGACACCGTGTCCTGATACGCCAAACGGACCTCTTTGTGAAAACAGACATGCTTCAAGTGTTTTTCCGGGCTATGCACATCAATCGGTTCCGGAGCCACATTCATATCCCCACACCAAATCGCCGGTTGGCCAGGAGACAGTTTGCGGGAAAAATACTGTTTCAACCGGTGAAACCATGCCAACTTGTAGGCATATTTCGGGGAATCAATGGCGTATCCTTGAGGCACATAGGTATTGATAACGGGAATGCCCTTGACTACGACATAGGCTAAACGGGAAGCCTCATCCGGCTCCCCGCCATCCTGGAAACCAAATTGCACCAGATCGGGAGTGGTGCGGGTCAGGACCGCCACACCGTTATAGGATTTTTGCCCACACACATTCAGGACATACGGCAGATCTCCAAAGGCTTCCCGTGGAAATTCAGAATCCTGCACTTTCGTTTCTTGGAGACACAGCACATCCGGCTGATGCCGCCTGATCCAAGACCGAAGAATATCAAGCCGTTTGCGGACAGAATTCACATTATAGGTCGCAATCTTCATTCATTTTCCTTTACAGTCACATATGTCTGAAACACCATTTTTTTCCTCTGACGATCTCCAACTCCTCGCCGACAGAAATTTTTTTCAGAAAAAAATCTCGATTTCCAGAAAAATCAAGCACACATTGGAAGCGCTGCATATACAACTGGCCCTGGAAGTCGGGACACGGACATTCCTGGCTCCTGAAGATTTCAACCTTCAAGCGTCACAATTCGTCAAAGGCGAACATCTTGAGCATTTCCCCTATCAATATCTGGACTTTCCCCGCCATTTTACCCGTCAGGCCAAGTTTGCCTTCCGATCACTGTTTTGGTGGGGCCACCATGTCGTCTTCGCACTCATCGTGGAAGGCCCCTTGGTGAAGCAATATCGAACGAATTTCTTCAATCGATTTCCCGAGATCACTGACCGCCATTTGTGCCTCTCACTCAGTCCCTCACTGTGGGAGTGGAAAACCGGAGCCGGATTGACGATGGACATTACTCATCAGCGCCGATCGGAATTGGCTGCCGTCCTGGATCGACGGACATCTTTTAAAATAGGGCGTTATGTCCCCTTTAACGATCCCCTGGCGGAATCCGGAGAAATTATCCAGGAGGGCCTTCGGACCTTCCGGGCCATTCTTCCCATTATTTCCCCGTAATCCGAAGGAATCTCAAAGAGATCCGCCGATCCCTATAGCCGCTCTCTATTCCTCTTCGGCCAATCCCAACAAACCAACAAGCTGCTCCACTGAATACGTTTGCTCTACAGACAGCCTCACCAGTCCGATCCCCGCAGCCTTTAGGATCGTTTCCATTAACCGTTCCCGTTCATCCACCACAGCGGAGCCCTCTTTTTCCTTGCGAAACTTGATCACCGTTTTAGCTTGTCTGATTCCCGGATGGATCAGCACGACATCCAACCGAAGGGTTTGGATATTTCGCATCAGCGCCCGTCTGGCTTCTTCATCTTGGTCCAGAAATGAGACCAACTGCAAAAGGGAAAGCTTTCCCAACACCAAAAAATGTTCCTGAGAGGCCAACTTGATCAGATTGAAGAGCGTGGCCTCGTCAGAAGAGAAAACCTGACGTGGACTCACCACGGTCTCTCCGGATTCTGAAGCGGTCATCACCAAGGGTTCCTCGGATACTGGCCGACGCCAGATCCAGCGTAACAGCAGGCCGACACCAAGGGTCAGCAAGGCTAAAAAAGCCACCGACCATCCTTGGGAAGAAAACAAGACGTCGTTCACCGCATCACGTTTCCGTTGACCACTCTATTCAAAGCAGGAAAATTGAACAGGTGACGTGCCCTACTATTTTATCTTGCCTGGCGAAATCGTCCCCAATATGACGGGATGCCGGGCACCGGTTACTGATGGGAGATTGGCGCACACACCCTGTATGCGTTGATAGGCCAAGATGGCAAAGGCCTGAGCCTCAAACGCCGTGGAATGAGATCCACACGCCTCCATGGTCTTCAGGGACACAGGGGCAAACCTGTCCTCCAGCTCAGCCATTAATCGTTTATTGCGAACTCCACCTCCCCCTGCCACCACTTCTTGAATAGGCTGGGGAATCCACTGCTGAGCATCCCCGATAACCTGGGCAATAAATCGGCAACTGGTGGCCAAGATATCGACAAATGACAATTTTTGTCGGCATCCTTGTTTCAACACTCGGTGAATATAAGAAGAGCCAAACATTTCTCGTCCGGTGGACTTCGGCGGGCGTTGTGAGAGATACGGATGGGCTAACAGCCACCCTAGCAGCTTTTCGTTTACCGAACCTTTTGCAGCTTGCCTGCCTTCCCGGTCCATCCGCCGCCGACCTTGTGATTCAATGTTCATCAATCCATCCAACAACATATTGCAAGGGCCGGTATCAAAGGCACGAATATGGGACCATTCCCCATTGCCGGGCAACACGGTGACA
This sequence comes from Nitrospirales bacterium, assembly GCA_031315915.1. Classification (GTDB taxonomy): domain Bacteria; phylum Nitrospirota; class Nitrospiria; order Nitrospirales; family UBA8639; genus JACKFE01. The sequence goes on along the minus strand of JALDRK010000021.1, from coordinate 10,468 downwards.
TTCGCAATCCCTCCGAGGTTGAGAACGAGGCGATTCACTTTTCTCCGGTTAAACACGATCGCATGCCCATATGGGGCAAGAGGCGCTCCCTCGCCGCCAGCCGCCATATCGCGTGAGCGGAAATCGGACACGGTAGTCACTCCGGTCCGTTCCGCAATGATATTAGGATCACCGATTTGAAAGGTGGACCGGACCATTCCCACTCCGGCTTCTTTGATCGGACGGGGGCGATGATAGACGGTTTGACCATGTGATCCGATCAAGGCTATTTTTTTCAACGGAACACGGCAGGTCCGTGCGGTTTTGATTATGGCTGATGCAAATACCTCCCCCAAGAGCGCATGTAGATGACATACCTCCCCCACCGAACCGCCTTCAGCCGCCTGTAAAATGCGCTGACGGAGGGATGGTGAGTATGGATAGCCCTTATGCCCAAGTAACCGCGTCTGCAATCGATGTCCTTTACCCGTGATCTCAACCAGAGAAATATCGACCCCGTCCACGGAGGTTCCAGACATCAAACCCGCCACGATCATAGAGACTGCGGCCTCCACCGGAACACGCAGGCGTCGTTAAGAGTAGTGAATGGCCGGCCTGATAAGATGGTGAGCAATCTGTAAGAATACACGGAGAACTCAAAGAATCGGCGTTAGATGTTTTCGACGGTCCCACACCATCCCCGTCTGCTCCTTCTCTGAAAACCCAAGCGAGGCGTAAAAACTCTGGTAATTTCTGGTACATAACCAAAACAGTTCCACATGCTCTAAGGAAGGATGCGCCAAAATTCGATTCACAATGCCTTTTCCGATGTCTCGGTTGTGGAAAGGCCGATCGACGATAACATCCCAGATGGATGCACGATAAACAAAATCTGTCAACACGCGACCGAACCCCACTAATTGGTCTTTATCCCAGGCAGTAATTACCAGAGAAGTATGGGTGAGCATCTGTTCAACGTCTTCCAAGGTGCGCCCTTTGGCCCAATCGGTCTGCTCAAAGAGAGTTATCAGGTGATGAAGAGGGAAGTTTTTGGAATCGCCAAACGTGATCATGGGTAACGGAGAAAAGAATCAAAAACCCATCAAGAGTCAATCTATGAGGAGGGAATCTTCCTTTGTTTACGGAAGACCCTGGGAATGTTTGACGGACCCCATTATTGGTAACATCGAGTTTAAACGGTGAGGAATCAGGCGCCTATCCTTATCCGTGACACGCCTCACCCCCAACTATTCACCAAATAATGATCTCCACGGAGCACATAGTAACAAATTTTCCATAATGCGTTGGCAGATTGTGACAGGATATATTACACTAAGTCCACTATTTTCCTACTGACAGGGAGTGAAATCCATGCCCATGCTCGTTCGAAAATGTCCCAAGTGTTCCAAGCTTTTCTGGAGAAAAGAAGATGAGGTTCAGTATGTGGATGAGAATACCATAAAAGTCGTATGCAATCACTGCCAGCAGGTTCTCCGAATCCCCCTTGTGACTCAAGGAGCCAATGCCGGTGCTCCAAAAATGGGTCACTAATTCCGGTTCGATTTTTTTGAAGTCTCTTCAATCTCTTCTCCCTGACCAAGCACTGACGAGTCATCATTTTTGTCTGCCTTTCAAGCTGATTTCACTTTAATCGTCTGCCAAATTTTTTATGCGAGAAGAACACTGGGCCGGCTTGGATATCCGCATTACCGGTGGAGACGACTCTCTTGGAGGCGGCGAGGGGCCGTTGGTTATGCTCCTTCACGGGTTTGGAGCACCAGGAGATGACCTGGTTCCATTAGCTCCATATTTGAACGTACCGAAAGCGGTCCGTTTTCTCTTTCCGGCGGCTCCTCTCAGCCTGGATTTTGGTTTAGGGGATGCCCGAGCCTGGTGGATGTTGGATATGGAACGCCTCATGAGGGCAAGAGCCCAAGGACAATGGGAATCTCTTGCCCTGGAAGTGCCCCGCGGGTTGGAATCCGCTCGAAACCGTCTGGCTGACCTGATTCAGATGGCAGTCGGAAACCTAGTTGTTCCCCAAGATCAGTTGATTTTAGGCGGGTTTTCACAAGGGGCCATGCTTGCCTTGGACTACACCGTACGCTCGAACACTGCACTGGCAGGGCTGATCCTTTTATCAACCACGATAATCACCAAACAAGCATGGGTAACGGCTCTTCCCACCCGGAAAGGGTTAGCGGTATTCCAAAGCCATGGCACCCATGACGACATCCTGGCTCATTCAGTTGCCGCACAACTTCGAGACCACATGACCTCGGCTGGATTACTCGTCCACTGGACAGAATTTCGAGGAGGCCATGAGATTCCCCTTCCCATCCTGCAGGACATGGGATCATTCATGCGCCGTGCGCTCCCTCCCAGCCCGCTTTCCTGAGGTACGACACCAACCCGGCCTTGTCATTGCGCAGAAAAATCATCCTCCGGTATATTGGGTGAACATTCTATTTCCAGGAGCCTCATCTTCAATGATTACCTTCGAAGATCTCAGTAGCTACATTAAACAGTCGTTAGCCGATGCCGATGTATCCGTCATTGATCGCACCGGGACCATGGATCATTTTACGGTGAAAGTGATCTCTGACGGATTCAAAGAAAAAAATCTTCTGGACCGTCATCGCATAATTTATCAAGCATTGGATGCGCCCATGAAGGATGGACGAATCCATGCCCTAGAGATTCAAGCTAAAACCCGAGAAGAAGCCAAAGGAGGATAACTATGAGCAATTCCATTGATGCAGAAATTCAACAAGAAATCGCCACACACAAAATTTTGATTTATGGCAAAGGCACAAAAACCGCACCGCAATGCGGGTTCACTGTCGAGACCATGGAATTTTTCAATAAGTTTGGCTACCCCTATGAACTTATTAACGTCCTTACCAATCCGGAAAAGCGTGAGGCCCTCACAAAATTGACCAATTGGCCCACCTTACCCAAAGTCTTCATCAACGGCACATTTTATGGAGATACCGATGTTCTGGGACCTATGGAAGAAAAAGGCGAATTACAAACGCTCTTAAAAGAAGCGTTCCAAGCCCCTCCTAAATAGATATAGACCGTTTGTCGATTATGTCCCTTAGGCCTCTTCTATCGGAGAGGCCGCATAAGGGCCCTTCTCGCTAAGCAAGGCCCACGCGGCGTGAATGTTCTTGCCCCTTCTGCTTTTCTGTTATCCATCCTGATCATTTCCCCAATCCTTGTTCGATTTTCTAAGGAATTGCTGGCTACTGCATGGCAATGCCTGCCAATGGCAGTCATTCTCTTTTCCGTATCTTAAGCGTACCTCATTTCTTCCGATATCCCAACCATCTTAATGGTTAAAAAGCACGGTAATTGACCACAAGTAGTTGGGAATCATGCCAAACAACTTTTTCCTACAGTTTCTCAAAGCGTGGAACCCGTTTGACGTTCAATGTGAAATCATAGGACTGACCACACTGATCCTGTTCGTCTCATCAACAGCATTAGGCAACCATTTGGATACTCATGGCATTTTTGATGTCACGAAACCCAATAGTCGAGCAGGGCTCCGCCATGATCCCACTTTACAAAAATTTTGGGTTCGACCGAACACGGCAGAACCCAAACCCAGTGAGACTGAATCATCAGAGGCTCAATTCGGTCAGAACGATTCCGTCTCATCCCCTCCGCAGGGGTTTATTCCGGATCAAAGCCCGGTCGTTCCACATATGAAACTGGGATGGAAATTTCTCGTCAATGGTCAGCCGGATGCCGCGATGGCGGCCTATCGACAAGCGCTCAACCACCATCCTCATTCTGCCCATGCGCTTCTAGGGATGGGCATGACGCTAAAAACTCTTGGAAAAATGGATGACGCGAAAGAAGCCATTACTCAGGCCCTGGAACTCGACCCTCAATTGGCACCCGCCCTCGTCCATTTAGGCTTTCTGTATGCCGACGGACAATTGGGCCGACCCGCTCCGGACACTGCCCGCCATCTCTTCCAACAGGCCCAGCAAATAGGAGATCCCTTCGCCCGCATTGCTCTGTTAAAGCTTCGATCTCGCTCCTCACTTTAAGATCCGGAAACGCTGAAGGTTCCTTTCCTTAAGGTTCTCATTCCAAAATCCGATGAGAGTAAATGGTCTATGCCGCAGGCCATGTCTCTGCGGTACGGAGCCCCATTACTCTTCATTAGCAAGGAGCCCTGGTTATGAATAGTTTCTCTGATCGACCATTTCGCCAATCACAGGGATTTACCCTCGTGGAAATGATTGGAGTTCTGGCGATTATTGCCATCCTGATTGCACTCCTGCTCCCTAAAATTTTTACCCTGATCGCTTCCTCAAACGCCCGCTCGTTGGCGGCGGCGTTGCGCACATACGAAACGGCCATCGCTAACTACTACGCCGACGTGGGAACCCTGTATCCGTTAAACGCCACCGGTGTCCCGGCCGCCGAAAATGGAGGCGATAGTGCGACGGTCGCATCACTCCCTGCACGATTGACGCTAGATTCCACCGATGCACTCAATACCGGCGCCAACCAATGGGTGCGATTTCAGGGACCTTATTTGGAAAAATTCAATACCAACACGCCTCCAGGGATAGGAACGACTATGTTCATGCCGGCCTCGGCGGCCATCGCGTTAGGAGCTGCCGTAACCGGTACGAATGTTGGCTGGGATTTAAAAGGAAACGACGGCAACAGCGATCTTCCCACCGGTGCCCGAGTTGCCTATCTTCGTGTGGACGGTGTGTCCGATACCGAATTTAGCGAATTAGACGGGATCATTGATGCCGGTATCGGAACCAATCTGACGGAACGACAGCTCAGAGGCCGGGTCAAATACAATCCCGGCAACGACCGGATGTATATTTACCTCGCGCATCAATAACCGCTCGGCGTGGCAAAGCACGCGGAGGCTCATCTGACCCTTTCACAAGGGATATTGGTTTTAAAACAGCATGGTGACCCTGATCAGTTTCTTCTTATAAACCCCTCCACTGCACGACGACCAGGGATGGGTTATGACCACCTCCACGACCACAACCTCGGCTAATCGCCCTCAACTCGGCACCCGGCTTCTTCAAGACGGCCATCTCAATCCGGAACAATTAGATCTTGCCGTTCGCGAGGCCAAACGGCAGGGACGACTTCTTGGACAAGTTCTTGTCAATTTAGGCTTTCTTTCCGAAGCCGTCCTCGCCCGCTATCTGGCTATCGGAACCCAAACCGACATCATTGATCTTGCCGATACGTTCGTGTCACCCGACATTCTCGCTCTCATCCCCTACCCTCTTGCCAAACACCATCAGGTGCTTCCCATCAGTAAACAGGCCGATGTGTTGACCATTGCCATGGCTGACCCCCTTAACATTCTCGCGGTGGATACCATTGAAAGCTTCACCGGCCTCAATGTCAAAACTCACACGGCACCCACACAGGAACTCCTGGAAGCGATTGAACGACATTACGCCCATAGCGAGTCGATCAAGCAACTCCTGGATGAACTGACCCTGAAGGGCCTGTCTGAACTGGGGGAGGAAAGCAGCGGGGAAGCGCCCATTATCAGGCTCTGCAACCAACTGATCACAGCGGCGATTCAATCCCGTGTGACAGACATCCATGTGGAACCGGATGAACAATATCTCCGGGTTCGCATGCGAGTCGATGGTGTCTTGGCCCAGGAAATATTAATTCCCAAGCAGCTCCAACCCCCCATATCCGCTCGCTTGAAACTCATGGCGAATTTGAACTTGACGGAAAAACGTATTCCTCAAGATGGCCGAATCCCTTTTTCCTTAGGCACCCGCCGAATCGATCTTCGGGTCTCCACACTGCCGACCAACTTTGGAGAAAGTATCGTCCTCCGTGTTCTGGATAAAGGCTCGGTCAAATTGGAATTCGATGCCCTGGGGCTGACTCCACAGGACCAGACTCGCATTCAATCGCTGATTAAGCGACCTCACGGGATCATTCTGGTCACAGGGCCAACCGGCAGTGGAAAAACCACTACACTCTATACCGCTCTCCGGAACGTGAATGCCAAAGAACTCAGCGTCTTTACCTTGGAAGATCCGATCGAATACCAGATGCCACTAATTCGTCAAACCCAAGTCAATCCTGAGATCGGCATGACATTTGCGGCGGGGCTCCGTGCCCTTCTTCGCCAGGATCCCGATGTGATCCTGGTCGGTGAAATTCGGGATCAAGAAACCGCCGACCTGGCCATGCGCGCAGCCCTCACCGGGCACCTAGTCTTCTCGACCCTTCATACTAATGATGCCCTAGGCGCCATTCCACGGTTCATCGACATGGGCGTGGAACCGTTTTTACTAGCCTCAGCCCTCACAGCGGTGATCGGGCAACGCCTGGTCCGGTGCATTTGTCTCGAATGCAAAGTCGAACGAGAACATTCCGACATGGTTCTGTCGGAACTCAACGTGGACATCCCCGATCATCAGATTCCACGGCTATGGATGGGGGCAGGATGTCGTGCCTGCAACCAGACGGGGTTTAAGGGACGTTTGGGTATTTATGAAATCGTTCACATCAGCGAACAACTGCATGCCCCTATAGTCCATGGACCGGATATGGCAGGGATCAGAGCCATCATTGCAAAAGAGGATATGCCTACCATGTTCGAGGACGGCCTGAGGAAAGCCCTTCAGGGGTTAACCACTATTGAAGAAGTGATGAGGGTTACCGGTGGCTAACTTTCATTTCCGGGCTTCCAACAACGAGGGACACCCTATTGAAGGAGAAATGACAGCCCCATCGCTCATGGACCTGGAAGCCCGACTTGAGCAAACGGGACTATGGTTGATTCGGGCCCGGGAAGTCGCCCCCAATCAGATCCGAGCCTCAAAACAGAGGGAAAAGGTCAAATCTCGCGATCTGATGGAATTCTCCACTCACATGTTTACACTATTGGATGCAGGAGTGTCGTTGCCTCAGGCCCTTAAAAATCTTGTCCAGGAATCCCCAAGCCCGGCTTTACGAAACATTTTACAAACCATTTATCAACATGTCGAAGCCGGCAGTACACTATATGAGGCTATGGGGAAATATCCGAAAATATTCGCGCCACAAATCGTGAACCTCATTCAAGCCGGAGAAGAAAGCGGAACATTGACGGCCACGTTTCAAGAGCTGGAACGGTATTTGAATTGGCTGGACCAAATTCGTGGAGATGTTCGCCAAGCGACCATTTATCCCAGTATTGTTCTGGTAGCGGTTATCGGATTGTTAGGACTTCTGTTCACCTTTGTCATTCCCCGGTTCGTTCCCATTCTGAAAGACTTAAATGTGCCCTTACCGGCATTGACCCGCATCATCATAGGCTTGAGCGAACTCATGGTAAATAGCTGGTGGATTTGGACACCAATAATATGCGCCATGCCTTTCGTGTGGCTGATTGCCCGGAAATTCCTGCCGGGATATGGGACACTGCGCGACCATCTTTTGCTCAAGATTCCCATTCTCGGGGAATTGATCAACATGCTCACACTATCCAAATTCGTTCAGAATTTTGCCGTCTTGTATCGCGCGGGCATTCCCATCTTGCAATGCCTTCAGTTGTGCCAAGGGCTCGTGGGAAACGCCGTCGTCGCAAGAGCGCTCAAAGCCACCGAACAAGCCGTAGCTGAGGGCTCCACGATCCACGAAGCCTTAAGCCGGCATCCCATTTTCCCACCGATGATGATCCAAATGATTTCGGTGGGCGAATCGACCGGCAAGCTGCCTCAAACACTCATGAATGTGGCCAATTTTTATAATCGGGAAATTCCCAGGCGTGTCAAGAAAATTTTTGCCGTGTTTGAGCCAGCCGTGACACTGGGATTGATTACCATAGTCGGTGGAGTAGCTCTGGCCCTGTTTATGCCCATGATGAGCATCATGGATGGATTCAGGTAAGGGCAGGTTCAGCATGCTCTGCCAAAACCAAAGAAGATTCAAGACGACCTTCCGCACCGCCGACACGACGTTCTGCATTGATGTCCGGACTGTCGTGCAAAATGTCTCCATTTCACTATCTCCCTTCTCTGTACTTCACGACTTGATACTCCTGAGAATCCAATGGACCGCACACGCTAGTGAGGAAGGGAAGTCAAGAATAGGATGGATAAGGACAACGTGAATACGACAGACATCCTTCCCCAATTGGCGCTTCGGAATGAACAAGGCCTGTCCCTCATGGCCATCATTGGGCTTTTGGCTCTCGTGACGATAGGACTGGCCATGTTCTCAGGCACCATCGTAAGAGTATGGGATCGGCAGCAACAGGAAACTGAAGACCGGGAGTTGGGACACATTGCGAAGGGAATTTTGACATATTTAGATCAGAACAAGTCTTTTCCTCCCAATTTGGCCGCCCTGATTCCCGACTATGCTCCCTATTCCACCTCCCAAATTTCACGGAACGCCAGAGGATTTTCACGATATCTCGTTCTCCATCCCACCCTTGGAAGCTTTCAAAATTCCACCGGACTTCAAGCCGGCAGCCTTCCGGATGCCCGGTTTTTGGTGATTTCTCATCTGGGTCAGGACGCGGCCGTCAGCATTGCCACGCCGGCTGACTTTCAAGCCTGGTGGACCACCGATGAGTCAGCCAACCCAAACCTCAAGATCTATCGTGGCCGTTTCGCTTCGCACTTTTTCTCCCTCGCTCTCAATCCCCAAGGCAACGGAGGAAGTTTTTCTATTCATGGGCAGGCGGTTCATTCAAACGGAGGTCTCCTGCCAACCCAAACCCGGTTTCATCTCGAAGGGACGGAAGTTGGGTTCGATGAAAACGACACCTATATCACTCCAGAGGTCATCTTTGGCCTCACCACGAACACCGCGTATTGGTTTAACCCCACATGCTTAGCAACAAAGCGCTGGAACCCATTGAATCCTGTTTGTTGACCATGATTTCTGAGATGCCTTGAATTGACCGGAATAGCTCAATGGTATTCACTCCCCTCCATTCTCACATTTCTCACATTCCGCTTTCCTGGATATGCATCTCATGGCCCCGATAATCTATCCCCCAAACCACGCGATCCGCCTCAATTAAGATTCTTCCTGTCTTCACCGAAACAGGAGTCAGAGGCATACCCGGCAGGTTTGTCCTAGTAGGAACTGGGCCGTCGGTTGAAAGACATGGCCGAGATCTTGGCATGTCCTTTGACCGTGAAAAGGACACAGAAATCTCGTATGACATCGGTGAGAGAAACATTGACCTCGAAAGATTGTCCGGTGCTTCAACCGACTTTCTCCCGTTCCACTGGTGGGTTTACGTTGGTGGAATTGATCGGGGTACTGGCGATTCTCGCCATTCTGGGCAGCATGATTGCCCCGAATATCATCCATACCGTCAGGGCTGCGAATCGTGACGCTGAAAGTCAGCGGCTTTCTGCCATTGGGATAGGTATTGAATTATATATCCGGCAGACCCAGACATTTCCTGCAAATCTCGCGGCACTCAGTCCGGATTATGTGTCACTTCCCCTAGGGCAGTTGAACACGAATGCCAATGGATTTTTGCGCTATGTATATATGCAACCCAACGTGGCCGGATATTCCAATGGCACTGGTCTGGCTACCAATCAGCTTGCGGATGCCCGCTTTCTTCTCATTTCCCATTTAGGTCAAAACATCAATCCGTCCATCACGACCGATGCGGACTTTGAGAGCTGGTGGAGTACGGATGAAACAGCCACGCCGGATTTGAAAATTCACCGAGGCCACTTCGGCCACTTGTTTCGGTTAGTGAGTTTATCAGGAAGCGGCGCAGGAGGAAGTTACGCCATCAGTGGCACCAACACGAATGCCGGACCTGGCGCCCTGCCTCTCTATCTGAGATATCACCTGGTAGGAACCACCATCGGATTGGATGAATCCAACACCTACACGTTTCCTCCTGATATTCAGTTCAACATGACAGGAGATGCCGGCTACCATTTTGATCCTGATTGTCCGGCCGGTTCGAAATGGAGAATTATCAGTAGCGGATGTTATGTCCCGTAACGACGATCGTACCTTATGAACACGCTCTTCACAAGCTCGGACCTGGCAGATGAAGCCGGCCACATGATCGGGAAGCGCTCTCAGGCTTTCCATATGAACGGCTTCAAGAAAAATCTGACAACCCTAAGCGTCAGCCTGTTTAATGGCCGATTGAAAGCCTTATCCATCGTTAAAAATACCATCCGGGAAGGATGGGAAAAACCCGAACCGGTCTTTTCGATGGAGGACCTCAAACTGGCCTTGGAAGAAGCTATTCAGCAGACACACTTCCCGGGGAAAAATTTGGCCATATTGGTGGATGATACCCAATTCCTTCATCGAACCATTCAGCTCCCGCCGATGGGGACACCCGATCTCTTGCCCATCCTGGAACGGAAGGCCCGGCAAGAGAAAACCTGGGAAGGGCCCGCAGCATGGAAATACCGGGTTGGCTTCCATGCGCGCGGAAAACAGACGATTCAAATGGAAATCTGGCCCCAACAATTCA
>JALDRK010000020.1 GCA_031315915.1 Nitrospirales bacterium | reverse complement strand
CTTTTCTTATCAGTTCAGCCGCTTGCGGGGCGAATTAATCGCCCTGTGGGTTTCGCAGGCTGTAGGTGTAGGCCCGCACAATAGTCCGACGCTTCAGATGCCGATCATGGCAACCATCGAAGGTTTTGGTTTGAATTGGGCAATGTGGACCGATCAATTATTATTGGTATCGGTGGGAACCGGTGCCCAGGAAATTCACATGTACATGAAGGAACTCATGAATATGTCTACGGCGAAAGTATTGTTTCAGGCGCTGACTTCTCTGATGAATGATTGTGATGACATGAATCGGACCATTTTACAGCTGATATCTCAAAGTCAAAGGGTGTGTATGATAGACCGAGAGACGGGGGTTTACGCCACGACGTGATGGGAGGAAAAGAATTATTTTCTTGTTTGCGGTAAACGTTGTGTTGGATTGTGAATCGTTGCGCACGAATCTTCAGGTTGAGGTGATGGCGATTGTTTTTTATTGATTTCCTCCGTTCTGGAATATATCAGGGAAGGCGAGCCTGGGTTTTAAAAAGGGATGGACCACCGTGACGGGCTTTTGCTACTTACAGGGAGTCTTCAAACAGGGTTTGCGCGTCAGCCCACACCATGCCATCAGGTAACCCGGGAATCCAATCTCCGGGTTCATTCGCGAATCGATATGCATAGTCCCGACCTTCTTTTTTTAGAATGACTTCAGCTCCGTTTACCCAAGTTTGAACGGTATCAAGTTCTTCCAGCCACATAATCCTTTCTCCTTCTATTCTGCAAGGGTTCTTTCTTGCCAACCTAGAGGGAGCATGAGTGATGCACAATTCCTCAAAAGTCGTATCGCGTTGCCTTGGCTTTAGCCTGTTGGATGAGGGCTGACATGTCGATGCTTATCAGGAAAGGATGAACGGCTATGCAACACAATGACAAACAACGGTCAGGAAGGGGAGCATAGATGTCATCAGGTTTAAATGTGAAGAAGATGCCATGACTTATTATTGTCCACCTTGATTTTGGGGTGGAGGCATTGTGGCAGGCGTCTCCACTGACGATGCAGGGGGTTCGATGATGGTCCCCTTGAGTAGCTCCGGAGGGTTGCTTTCATAGCGCTGTTTTAAGGTTTGGGTTACACAGAATTGAAGTTGTTTGAGTTGATCTTCATTGAGAGAGTCGGAATGTTCTGAAAATTCCTGGGCTAATTTTTGACATTTTGGACTCTGAATCTCCACCGCTTCGGTCAGAGCCAAGCCAGAAAAACACGATAGCCAAAGAGAAAGTCCTATGTGTACAGGTTTCATCGTTTACCTCCTTCTAGTGAATGACGGGTAGGATTAGGCGGTCGACGCAGAAAGAAAAGTCTGATCGTTCGACCGGATCCCAAAGGTATTGGGATGCTTAAGTAAAATATTCAGTGATTGCCTGATTATGTCCAAAAACACCTCCTCAATTTAGATAAGTATTCGCACCGATTAACCGTTACCCTCTCGGACTTGTCTCATCATTTTTCTAGCTGGTTCTGCTGTCGCCGTTAGTTATAATAACCAGAGTCGATGCCATAGTGCGAATAAAATGACCTGAGGCGGTTCGCCTCAGCGGATATATAGTTTTCCGTGTTGTATTGTGGCCGTATATTGTGGTGGTGAATTTAACTTGTAAGTGAAACTTCACGGTTCGGTTTACGAGGTCAGTTACAGTAGCATCTTGGCTTCTTTATCGGTCAGTAAGAGGAGCACGTATGAGATCTTACACGCATCTACCTCTGGGGCAACGCTATCAGATCCAGCCTTGTTGAAAATGAGACTGGTCTTCCCCTGATTTTACGGACACATCAGAAAAGCCTCATACTAGGCGAGGAGGTGTGTCATGGAGCAACGGAAAAAGTACAGTCAGGAGTTTAAGCAGGAGCCGTCCAACTGCCCAAACAGGCCGACGGCGGATTGCCGTTGGCACATGGCACCGCGTCAATAGCCTGCTCCGGGAAGAGTGGAGTCCAGAACAGATCAGTGGCTGTTTGCACAAACAGCAGGGGACTCTCATCAGTCTGGAATGGATCTATCAACAATGTCTATTACCATAAGCACGCCCAGTTGTCGAAACCACCTTCCGAACCGGATTCTCTATCGAACATCGGTCGGCCGTGTTCGAATGCCGGAGCCGCCTCGCCAGTTGGGAAGTGGATACCATGATCGACAAAGGCCATCAGCAGGCTCTTGCCTCCTTCTCCGAGCGGAAACCCCGATTGAGTCATATCGCCAAGGTCACCCGTCGGAGCGCCGACACCGTGGTGCACGCCATCATGACCTTGTTGAAGCCTCTGCGTCTTCTGCTCCACACGGTGATGTCGGATAATTAAAAAGAACTTGCGCATCATGAAACCATGGCGAAGGCTTTGAAGGTCAGCTTCTTTTTTGCTCATTCCTCTATGTGGCCTGGGAACGCGGGCTCAATGAAAACACAAATGGCCTGATCCGGCAGTATTTCCCGAAACAGCAGCCCTTGCAGGCTATTCCCCAGGAAGAGATTCACCACGTGATGACCAAACTCAATAATCGCCCCAGAAACACGCTGGGATTCAAAATTCCGAATCAAGGCTGTTTTGGCATTTATCGATCTGTTGAACTAGCAAGTTGAATCCAAGTCATAAAATCAAAGAAATTGGAGAGGTTTAACCGCACTGGTTTGTGAGATCCAGAAAATAGTTAGCAGAGTAAACGCAAAAAGCGGCAGGATAAAAGCATAAAAGTAGTCTCCAAGGGATGATGCATTAGGTTATAGAACAATTCTCTCATAAGAAGAATAGTTCCACGGAGTCACCTGCCGAAATAATTAAAGGGCAACTCTAACAACTACTGACAATTCCGGCTGATTCTGGCATAAGTCCTCTCAAGGAGGAGTCGCCATGTCGATACTCAACCAACTTGGCTTTACGGAGTATCAAATCCGGGACCGCCTCTCGTTCATGCACTTTTTGGGCTTCGATCGGCATCAGCGGATTTCCGATGTCAAGACCATCTGGTTGTCTCAAAAGACCTTAGCGCAAGCTCGAGTTGTCGAGAGATTCTTTCAACAATTGGATCGGTAGCTCGCGCAGCACGGGTGGCAAGTCCGGGGCGGCTATGTGACTGGTGCCTCGCTGGTCCCGGTGCCAACCCAACGCAACATACGGGAAGAAAACACCACGATCCAAGTGGGCACTTGCCCTGCCGGGGGGAGGTGCAGCTGGCCAAGCAGCACCCGAAAGAGACGCAGGCGCGGTGAACATGAAGTAGGGCGTGAGTCACTATGGCTACAACAAGAACCCTGTGAAGATAAGCAACCCCTCTAAACTCATTTGACGCTATATGGTCATGGGTGCGGCGAGACATGACAGTCAAGTCCTCAATAGGGTGTTACGTCCCCACTCCGCTGGCCGTGACGTCTGGGTGGATGCGGCTTATCGTTCGCAGTCCATCGACGCCCAACGGAAGCGGCGACAGTTGCGCTCCCGGATTCAGTACAAAGGATCCCGAAATATCTCCCTCATACCTCCGCAGAGAACGAGCTATCAGCGTCGGGCTTGTATTTGTGCGCGCGTCGAACATGTCTTTGGCCATCACGTCATGGTCACGGGCGGCAAATTCCTTCGCACAGTCGGACTGGTCCGGGCTCGGGCGAAACTTGGGCTCCAGAACCTCGCCTATAATTTTCACCGGGTTCTCCGGCTCACATTGCCCACGCGCCGGTAAGTCGCGTAATCCGGAGGTCCAGGGGGGAAGACCATGAGGCTAACACAAAACGAAAATTTCTCCGCCGCTTCCCAACTCTCCAGGGCTCGGTTTCAAAGGGGACTTCCCATCCTTCCTGGTGGGGTCGGGCCAATCCTCATGTTTTTAGACGTGTCCTAAACTCTCGGATTAACCGGCAGGAGGTCTAATTGATTTATGGAAGAGAGGGATAGCGCATATATGAAAAAAGGGGATGCAATTTAATTCAGTCAATTTTTTCAAAGGCTTAGGGTTAAAAATGTGCCAATTCCCATTCTTCCAAAGCATTAGCATACTGGAAGAAAAATGAACTTAATGGTTAGGCACTTCGACTCACTGCTCGTCAATAAAAAGTCCTTGTATGCACGTTCTGTATGAAAGGCTCAGGGAAAATGGCAGGAAATTGTTAAAAGTGAATTCTCAGGATTAGAAATTATTTGGTAGAGGGTCCATAATTTTGTTAAGTTTTTAGGGAGAGTATTTTCATAAAGAGGAGAATTTTTAATGGGCAGGGAAATTCTATCTCCAGACTTTTAATGGTATGACACTTCATCAGCATTTTCAGAATGATGTAGGGATAATCTTATTTGGGGTTTTTGCTGCCCTGATTGTGACCTCAGTGGTGGTGCTTCCTACTCAAGCTTCCGTATACCATGTGGCGGAAAACGGGCAAGATGCAATATTTTGTCAAAAAGGGACAAATCCAAAAACACCCAGACAAAGCATTGGGGAAAGCTTAAGATGCCTTTCTCCTGGCGATACGCTTTTGGTCCACTCGGGTACCTATGCGGAATCCATCTTAAGTTGGGAGACGAAGATTCCCAATGGGAAAAGCTGGGAGCAACCCATCACCATCGCTGCTTACCCTGGGGACTCTGTTACCATCTTGCCAGGGCCTGGGAAGGCGTTTTTTTGGATCAGAGACCCACAAGCCAAATATCTCGTTATCGATGGCTTTATCGTTGATGGCCAAATGCAGGCCTTACATGGCTTCAAATTCCAGAGTGGACCTACCCATATCCGCGTACAAAACACGGAAATTAAGAACGCCAAACACTCCGCGATATTGGTGACCGTTCCATCCGACTATAGCGGCCCCTCCCCCGACACTTATCATGAATTTATTAACCTGCATGTTCATCACAATGGCAGCAGTATTAAAGACCATGGATTTTACATCCAAACGAGTCGCAATTTGGTTGAGGATGGAAGATTTCATCATAACATGGGCAATGGGGGAAAATTTTTCCAGGCCAGTCTCTCGGGCGTTGCCAATCATAATATTGCGAGAAATAACGTGTTCCATGATAATAGTCAAAGTAGGCAATGGTCCTGTGGGCTCATTTTAAGCTCCGGAGAAGGCAATATGGCGTATGATAATATTGCCTATGGAAATTTCGCGGGGTTTTGCATTCAGGCCAGGGTGACAAACGCCCAATTATTCAATAACATCGCGTATGAAAATGAGTATTACGGCATCTATGTGGGTTTCGAAACAACAGAGGGCTCACGAGTGGAAAATAACACCGTCTACAAAAATGGGGTGTATGGGATTTTTGTGGGCGATAAGGCCAAAAATACAACGGTCACTAATAACATTGCCTATTTGAATGCCAATAATTCCTCTGCCAGAAATATAGGACTTCAGAAGCAAACGGGTACGATAGTCTCCCAAAATTTTACCTCGGATCCCTTGTTTGAAAATGCCGAAGCCAAGGATTTTCGTCTCAAGTCTAACAGCCCTGCCATCAAAAAAGGGATTTCTGTCCCAGGAATCTCTTTTGATGATAAAGGCAAAGGAAAGTCAAAGGGGAAAGCACCAGACATCGGAGCTTATGAATTTCAAAATAATGGAACCGTCCGGGGTGAATCCTCTAAAGTCTTGATCAATCCGGAGAAACTTGGACGTGTCATTCAGCAATCTAGTGCGCCTAAAATTATTCGGCCGACACTGATTGCTCCTCCTGCGGGGAGCACCCTTTCGGGCTCCACGGAAACTTTCAGTTGGAGCACCCTACCCACTGCGCAGGAATATTTCCTGCAAATCGGCACCGGGCTGGGGCAACCGAATGATCCGCTTACCAAAAATATTTTTAATGCTACTGTGCCGGCCACCCAACAAAGTATGACGGTCCACCAGCTGCCGACGAACGGCATGCCGCTCTACGTCCGGTTTTGGTACAAACAGGATGACCAATGGATTATCAACGAGTCGGTTTCATTTAAGGCTGCTTCTTTAAATGCCAGGATTTCTCCTGAGAGAAGCCCCATCCTTACACCGACGCTGATTGCTCCCCCTGCGGGGAGCATCCTTTCGGGCTCCACGGAGACTTTCAGTTGGAGCACCCTCCCCACTGCGCAGGAATATTTCCTGCAAATCGGCACCGGGCTGGGGCAACCGAATGATCCGCTTACTAAAAATATTTTCAATGCGACCGTTCCAGCCTCTCAGGACAGGGTGGTGGTCCACCAATTGCCGACGAACGGGATACCCCTTTACGTCCGGTTTTGGTACAAACAGGACAACCAATGGGTTGCCAACGAACAGCTTCTCTTTCGGGCTGTTTCTTCACCAATGGGAAATCTACCGCCGGGTCCCAACTGATCAAATGGAATAATCTCTATTATTTATGGCCAGGACGATTGTAATGAGGGCATGAAGATTGGGTTGGTACGGAAATCGTCGACGAGGAAAAACGGGGATGGTGCCGAAGACGGGATTTGAACCCGCACACCCCGGAGGGCGCTAGACCCTGAATGGACTGAAGGTCACTTTCCCTCTGTTGTTCGCCGTAGCCTGGCATAGCTTACGGCCTGTATTCAAGAGGGTTTTCTCATTTCCCTTGTAACAGGGTGCCACGAAAGGCGATGTCAAGTTATGGTAGCCACTAGACAATTACTTGACAATTTTACAGGGGCCGGGAATCGCTGATTGTTCGTCACAGTGTCGGTAATTCGGTGCACCTGCCCAAATGGCGTAGACACTGCATCCTAGACCAAGGCTTGATTGGCATTGGTCATCTTCTGGGGACTACCCAAATGATCGGCATGGACATATTAAACCCCGGCGCACTCGTGCCTGCACTGACAACCCGCACCGCATCCACCACTGTCTCTCCTTCCAATGCGCCAGTCACCTCCACTCGACGTTTTTGTCCCGGAGACCTGGAGAATGTCCCCCACCGGAACCTCCCACATATCGATCGATCCTCAGGCTTGATGAATCGTGTATTGCACGGTCTCCTCCTTCGTACGACTTTCAATCCATTTCGCATAATAGATATTGAGTGCGGCTGAACCGAGTGCCTCCTTGGATCCTCGCTCGTATTAGCCGGTACCATGAAAATCTCATTGACCAAGTAGCAAGGGAACTTGAATATGGTGAACAATCTTCAATAATACTGGATGTGCCCCGCTTCGATCCCCTTGCCTCTTGAAGAAGAATTTCCCTAGACTGTTGAATAGTATTCGATATGGTTAGGAACATATGCTGTCATAATGTCCAAATACGACAAACTGCTGCTTCAAATTTTGCGAGGGACTTCGGACGCCCATATCTCCTTCGAGGGTTTGCGGAATTTATTGCTTCATCTGAAATTTAAAGAACGCATCAAGGGATCTCATCATATTTTCACCAGAGAACATGTGGAAGAAATCCTCAACCTTCAAGCCAAAGGCTCGCAAGCCAAACCCTATCAGGTCAAGCAAGTCCGTCTCGTGTTAATCAAATACCAATTAGGAGGGTCCGACGATGCCTAAATATGAAATTATCATTTTTTGGAGTCAGGAAGATGAAGCGTTTATCGCGGAGGTCCCTGAATTGGCCGGGTGTGCTGCTGACGGCCCCACCTATCAAGAAGCCTTAGGCAATGTGGAAATTGTCATCCAGGAATGGCTCGAAACCGCAAAGGAGATGGGACGCTCTGTTCCCCAACCAAAAGGCCGATTAGTCTTTGCCTAAGCTGATCGACTGAAAAGTCTGTTCCCACAAGAAAATCCTTTCTCTCGCCAAATATTATCCCTGGTCTTTTTTAAGAATCACAATCTGACTCCCTTGGTACTGGGTTGCTGTTGATTCACCACCATATTGGTTGATCCGTCCGCATGCTGCACCGAGGAGGTAAGAGTGATGCTTGAATTCGCATTGGGTCAGGACTTGGTCGGGCCATTTGACGGGATCGAGGTGCCGAAATAAAAGGAATTCGGCGGCAGGGACGAATCTAGGTTATTGGAACCTTCCTAATGTTCAACTCCAGATTTTTATAATCTGAGCAAAGAAAGATTGGATCGGCAACTTCAGACAATCCGGAGGAGGAATTATTTCGTCAAATTCCCGTTTATGGCGAGAAAGAACCTCGGAGCGCTGAGAAGTTGTAGGGTTCGTCGCAGTTCTCGCAAAAGCTCCCCCTTTTTGTCGAAAAGACAGACAGGACTGTGGCGAGGAGCAAATATCTGAACAATGCGTTCGATATGATTCAAGATTTTCGATTTCAAGCCAAATTGAATTTTCTGAATCAACGAGTCGAGATCTTTCAGAAAAGGCGTCCGCTTTAAAAGAGTTAAATCATGCTTAGCCTACATAGAGCGACATGAGTTCATAAGGAGTTACGGTAATCTGCGGGTGTCCATAATGGCCTAACGGCAGTTCCCAAGAGCGTTCGCCATGGCGAGATCCTGCGCAAAGAGGATGCCTGGCCTCGATCTGGCCAATGGATGCATGAGGCGATTGGCCCGATTGGTTAAGCAGTAGGAGGAGATTTGAGACCCATGAATCTGCCATCCTGAATCTCTATATCCGCCTCGGTCTCTTAACCTCTTTCAGGCGGTCTTTCCCCCCCTTTTTTTATCGTGTCCAGTAATTACCCCGTGGCGGAACTAACTTATAGACAAATCTGACATTCTGAAGTCCGTTTGGGTGAAATTCCGACCCCTTTTTTATGGACTGTGAAAACTCTTCCCCAACACGGACATTTTTCTCAGCCCCTCTATCTAAAAGGCATGTCCTTCTTTTGGTTGAATGGAATCTCAACAACCCTCTTTTTTGACCATTTCCGGGAGATATCGAACTTGATCAGGATCCGGTCCGGCCAAGTCCCACGGTAATACCCAATTGATTTGGTCGACCGTAGCCTTCGCATCTTTCCCAGCCAGGACCATACCCATCCCAACGGTGGAATAGGCCACAAGCCGTACTGTCCAGATGGCCATCGACATTGGGAGGGCCAGCATATCCGCCGTTGCTTCTAAAGATGTCAGCGTTTGCATATCCTCAATGGGCTCTTCGCAAAGATCTTCCAAAGTCACCAACCCGTCCACTGCCAAAGAAATTGGGGTGAGATGCCCCGAGGCGCAGGCTGTGCAAGCCATCAAAAGCAACCCTATCGGAAATGCCCTTTTCAATACGGAAAAGACCTTCTTTTTTATCGTGTCCAAAAACTCTAATTGAAACGGTTTTTGGTAATATTCTCTGTCTTCATTCATGCCATTTTCAGTTCAAAGATGACCCAGAATTTCAATAAAACAGCCTCTTTTTTATGGACTGCAGAAAGTCGTGCCCCAGTAACCCGTTTTCCCTTGTCTCTATGTGTCGAAAACGGGCGTTGAATACTGAACATGAAAAGTCAATTTGAGACGGTCTCCCAGAATCTTATAGGCATAAGCACTACCCTCCTCGTTCCCGTTTGATTGAATCGTAGGCCTGGTTAATACTCTTGGCCCTTTGAGCAGCTAATGCTTGCAAATCCTGTCCAAGGTGAGCCACTTTATCGGGGTGGTAACCACTCATGGCTTTTCGATAGGCTTGCCTGATTTCCTCTTTGGTGGCATTTCGAGAAACCCCGAGCACGGTATAGGGATCTGGAGAATTTTCCTTGTCTACTTGGGCCTGTTGAAATTTGGTGCTGGAAGTACCAGACCGTTTGGATGGCATGGTTCTCATAATTTCTTGGCAATCTTCAAAGTTGGGATCAAGAGCGACAACTCGTTCAAGCCATTTTTGAGCTCGTGGGAACTCTTTTTCTTCATAGAGCCATAATCCCAATAAGTACCATAAAATTTTCTTCAAATTAGGGGACAGAGCCTGCCACCGCTGGTAACGTTGCACAATCACCAAAGCAATACATCTGTCACCTTGGTCGGCCCGGAGATAGGCTTCTAGGATGGAAAAAGCCACTTTTCGGTCTTTTTCGGTTTCATGCTCAGCAAGGGAACGAAAGCAACCACATGCCCGGGGTATCTGGTCCAATTGAATATGAGCATTGGCCATCAATAATTGGGCGGGAGAAGCTAACCAAGATTCTGTAAAACCAGACAACAGGTGAATCGCTCGCTCGTAATGGTTCATTTGATAGGCACAATAACCTAAAAAAAATTTTGCTGACTGGTCATGGATTGAGAGATTGCAGGTGCACCTGACCCACGGATTTAAATCTATATGACGGCCAAATGAAAAACGGGGAAGAATGGTAAAAACTAGAGACTCTCTTAGCACCTCCTGGTAAAGAACTTGCTGCTCTATGCGAACACGTGGCCAAATTTGGCGAAATCGTGTCATAAATCTCCCCGCCTGTTCGGCAGACGGATGGGTCACACCAATGAGAAACAGGAGGCCAGGATCCTGAGCGACCCAGGCTTGGACATGAGGGTCCTGAATGCGTTCTTGAATGTATTGCACCCCCTTCGTCCAATCTTTTCGTAAAGTTACCAACAGCTCTTCTAAGAGTACCCCCGCCGGGCCCAAAGCACTTCTCAATGTCGAGGAGGAAGGATGTCCCGTCACAGGCACACTCGACTGAGATTTCGAGAACCAAGCAATTAAAGCCCCAATAGAAAAAATAACAAAACAAGTGGTCCCAACAATTACGAGGAAAACAAAAATGATGGGATATTGCGGCAAGAAAACTAGGACCAAAAAGGCCAAGACGTAACTAACCAGGCCTGTCAACGTCCATTTCCAGAATGAAGGTGCCAGAGGAGAGGAAGGGTGTTTTTGACCGATCACCCCACGATTTTTTGACGTTTGAACATAAGAAATCCCTGAACCTGGTAGGTTAAACGTTACCTGTTGTCGCTGGTCCGCCCTTTGAGTCCAACGCAATCCAGGGATGCCCCAACTCCACCCGAGTCCAGATTTGGACAGATTGAGGCGAAAAGGACCGGCGTTTAGGGATTTGCGAAAGCGAAAACCCATGATGGCCACGTTTCAACAAAGGGATTAAAGCCAACCAACAAAACTTATGGTGAAATTGGGCACTACACCGAAATTCAAGCGAAGAAACGCTGCCGACGAGGAGGGCGCCCACCAAGAAAGGTTCCCAAAAGATCATCAAATATCGCATATAATAGGCGGATCGTCACAAATTGATGACAATCCACCCGACCACCACATCTTCCCCTGAGGGAAGGCTCCTCGCTCACCTGCTCTACAATAGCCCTGCTCCATTTACGGTCCTGACGAACCAGCTTTGGGACATCTTTCCATGAATGCCTTCTCCATCTCCCGCACCTAGTTTTTCTCATAGCCCTTCTCCACTAAAGCAGCAAACTTGACATAACCGCCGAATAAGAGCAAGGCCACCTTAATGGGGCCTACCCAGGTAAAATTAAATCCAGTTTCTTCATTCCTGAACTCCGTTAAACCGCTCCCCCAAAAGGGAACCGAAAGGGAATAAGAGATTAAACATGGAGTGCGTCACATTTTTACTTGCACGAAAAAGCCTTGTTTTGCTTACGATGGCTCTTTGTTACGAATAAACAGAATGAGTATCATGCTGTCAAAACTACCACCTGGGAAGTCCAAACCCAATTAGGAAGGAGGCATTGGCATGTATCTGCGATACGAGGGAAAAGACAAATACCAATTTGAACACAGTGATGAAAAAATTGGAGCAATCTTTTCCACGCACCCTTTGTGGAGAGACAAAAAAATGCGAAAAGAACAGGTCAAAAAACTACCCAATGGATATCTTATAGAAGACGAAGCAGCAGAGTCCGATGAAGGGGGTAGATTTTATCTAAGCTATATGGATTTTCAAAAAACTCGTCATCCTATCCACGCATTGCAGACCTTTGTTTACGCAATTGATGCTGGACTAAATCCTCCTATTGCTATTCAAAATTTCTTGGCCAAGGCATTCCATTCTTTTTTGGACTCTGAGGCTCAGCTAAGCCTCAATACTACATTGGGTTTTAAAAATAATGCGACAAGTCCCCGACGTTTTATTGTCAAACAAAATCTGAAGGATCGAGATAGTGGAATTGTGTATCTAATTGCAAAATTAGTCTATTTTTTTCCTCAGATTTCCCTTTCCAAGGCTTGTGATATGGTTTCCGAATCAATTGCGAATGAAATTCACAGTAAAAATTTCAGGATTCTATGTCTGGTCAAGAAAAGCGCTAGAGCAAATATTTCTGGGGATGCAGTCAGAAAGATCTTCCAAAATTCCAAACAGAAGAAAAGATATAATGATTATTTCAGGGATGAGGAAGAATGGGGCGAACTAGATACTGGCTTAGAGGCTAAAAGTGCGTTTCTTAGGTATTTCACCTATATATCAATGCCAGATGAACTAAAACAGTATCATCCAGACCATAAGAAATCTCCTGAAGAAAAATATCTTGGTTCGTAAATTGATAGTCTTCTTCTGCCACTACCCTGCCTCACTCATTATAAGCCTTCCAATATTTCATTTGAAATTTTCCTTTGTTTTCAAGTAGGGAATGAAAATAATTTTTCATTCCCATGAGTAGGATTGAAAAAGAATAATGCTTCCCTGACAAGGAGCCCAAAGAAGGATAAATCCTTGCTTAATCAGACTAACCCTTTGTCAAGGAGGAAAAATGATGAGCCATCTGGAATCAACGGAAGTCGCTGCAAAGGCAGTGGGGTTAAGTAAATGGTTTTTGTACCGGAATTGGCCGAACATCCCTGCCGCCTATCGTGCCGGCAAAGCACTCCGTTGGGATGTAGAAGCTTTGAAAACCTGGATGAGGGAGCAGGCCGATCAGTCACGAACTATCGGGAAAGAGAGGGGACGATGAAAAAATCCTCAAGCCAGCCCCAAAAAGAAGAATTCCTTGAAGATGAGAATGAAGACATTGAACTGAGTGAGACGGGGGAGGTGGTCCTTCCCCCTCTCATTCAACCGAGTCGTTATGAAGTTCAATTCCTCAGGGCTGATAAGAAAAAATTCTTCAGACGACAAAAGTTATTTTTGTGGTTTCAAATCATTACCCCAGGGGAATTTCATGGCAATCAACTCTATTTGGTATGCGACATCACCAGTCGAAAAAAATGGCACTCTTCCTCAAAGTTCCTCCAAACCTGGGTTTTGGCTGTTGGCAAAAAGCCCGATCGCTATGATCGAATGAGTACGAAAGTTTTTCGGGGAAAGGTGTTTTTAGCAGATGTGGTCACGGTGACCAAAAACGCGAGAGGGTGGGAGCGCCCGCCTGCCCTCCAATATTCTGTTATTCGGGGATTGGTCCGTCGCCTGACTGATTCATATGAATAAAACACCTCAGGCACAACCTCATACTGATACTCTTCCCCATACCTGGACCAAGACCTATGCCTATACCACGGAGGCATCTGGAATAATCCAAGCAGGGAGCGGGGTTTGAAAGCGGGCGTGGCAGAATTTGTGGCCCAGATGAAGGGTCACAAGACCCCCAACACCGATTGGGGGATACAACTGTCTGGCGACATAACACAACCCCGACGTGATCTGAACCATCGCGTCGGGGGCCAGGCATGTAAAAACTTGCTCAATAATGAATATCGGAAATTATCAAAAAAGACAAGTACCCTTTGAAGGCTGAAAGAAGAATGCTCAGGGCAGATTCCCTGGACTAACCGGGCTTGGCCTGACAGATCCAGAATCCACGATCCGAAGGAGATGACTGGCCAACATGATTATTTCAACAGCTTTTTCGGCTTCAATAGGAACATGGCGAAGCCGCTTCCCTGGCCTACCACACCTGGAGTTACTAAGTAATGAAATGCCCATGATCCCTTTTGATGAGGTCGAAATCTGTTCAACCCTTATTTTCCTTTTGGCAAAATACCCTTTTTATCCAACTCTTGAAGGTGTTCCTCCATCAAATCGATTGTCAGTTGTCTCACTGACTTCCCCTGAATGGCTGCGGCAGCTTTGGCTCGGCGCATCACGTCTCGGGGAATGTCCCGAAAAATCCAGGTTCCGGGTTCGTCATTGAGTTCTATCGGGGCTCTGGTCTTTGGCATGAACGGAACCGTAGCACTAGCCCCCAATAGGATCAACTATCGCTTGACATATAAAGCTATCTTTACATATCATAAATTCTTATGGAAAGGAGGTGAGAAGGATGTCGATGATCAAAATGTTAATTCATTTACCCCAGCCATTGAAGGCCAAATTGGATGGTTTGAGGGCTCAGGGTTACACCGTCAGTGGGTACATTCGGGCGTTGTTGGATCGGGAACTTAACCACCCTCAAAAATAAGGGAGGAGCGTAGGAAATGGCACGATCAACCAAGGGACTCTATAAACGAGGGCCGGTGTGGTGGATGTCCTATCGGGACGCTCTCGGGGAACAACGGTTTGAATCATGTAAAACGGGCAATAAAGAGGAAGCGGAAAAACGGCTGATCAATCGACGGAAGGAAACCATGGATGGCATTTTGCCCACATTGGCGTTCAAGCCGGTCTCCTTGGAACATCTATTCGAGGAATATCTGAAACATGTGGGGCATCAAAGGGGAGTCCAAACCAAGCGGTATCATGTGGCGCATTTCAAGCGGATTCTTGGGAATCCTCCCATTCATTCCCTCACGGTGAAAGCGTTAGAGGATTACCGACAAACCCGACGAAGTGAGAAGGTCGGACCAGCTACGATCAATAAGGAACTGGCCACCATTAAGCATGCCTTAACCAAAGCCGTGGCGTGGAAAATGGTGCGGAAGGATATTCGCCAAGATCTAAAAGACGTGCAGAAGGAAAAGGAACCGCCCGGTCGGTTGCGATACCTGGAGGATGAGACGGAAGCGCATAATATCCTCACCTATTGTTACGGGGGATTTAAGGCCCTGGTGGTTACCGCTCTCTATACGGGCATGAGACGGGGAGAAGTCCTCAATCTGACCTGGGAGCAAGTCGATCTTAAGCAAGGCGTCATTCGCCTCACGCATACCAAAAACGGGGAAGCACGGGACCTTCCTATCAATGAGACGGTTCGGTCGGTGTTGGCTGGGTTACGGACCAGAATTGATGTGCCTTGGGTTTTCCATGACGAAGAAGGGAATAAGTTTCCTGATACGAGGAAACGATTTGAGTGGGCGTGTAAGGAGGCAAAAGTGACAGATTTTCATTTCCATGACCTTCGGCATACCTTCGCTTCATGGTTAGTTGTGAGAGGAACCCCCATTGCCACGGTGAGCGAATTATTGGGGCATAAGTCCTTATCCATGACGATGCGGTATGCTCATCTGTCCCCTGCCCATAAAGCTGAAGCGGTCAGGTCACTTGACAAAAACTTGACAATCGAGGCCAAAATGGGTGGGAGTGACGGTCAGAACCAGGTCGCGGTTTAACTACGTGAAGAGGCGTAAGGGGCTGATGTATTAGGAGAAACGGGAATGGTGCCGAAGGCGGGATTTGAACCCGCACACCCCGGAGGGCGCTAGACCCTGAATCTAGTGCGTCTGCCAGTTCCGCCACTTCGGCACGCGTTCACGATTATCGTTGAATGGGAAAAGTCGGTCAAGTGATGCGTTGACTGAAACGGCTTATCCGACGCTGGTGGGATCAGGTGACGGCGTCTGTGCCAAGGTTAAACAGTGTTGAGGCCAAACGCCTCTTGTGTCTGTTGAACCGTCTGCAGCCGGCTGTAGGTCGGTGGTATCGCCGCTCAAGATAATTCGTTCACGTATGAGACCTGCTGCCGCCAGAATGAGCGGAGCGGAAATACGTGGGGCATCGTCGATCACCAGGATATCATAGGGGACCTTGCGAAACAGTGGGTCTGACAAGATTTTCCCCGGTGTCGTCGCCATAATGCGTTTGTTCTGCGCAAAGGCTTGACGGTTGGTGCCTTCCCCCGCTGTGAGCATTTCTCGAATTTTTTTCGTCCCGCCGAGCCGTTTGATTTCTTCTTTCAGTTCGTCATACTCCGGTCGCAGGTTTTTGGGAATCGTGGCTTCCGGAATGAGTTCCTTAATCCGGGCCTGAGCCACTTCGACTTCGGACATCAGTGCGGTGATTTTTGATTGGTAAATCACGCGATATTCCGCCAGAGTGTCAATGTTTTTTCCCGCCACTTGCAACCCGATGCGTTTCCAAATGGGAATGGCTTCGTAATCGGAGACGATTTTATCGATGTGTTTCACTTTTCCTTGCCACTCGCTCAACTGAGTGAGCAGACGCCATTCCAACAGTTTGACTTCATTCAGGTCTTTTTGTTTGTCCCGTTTATAGGCCAAGATGGGTGTAAGTTCGCGGAACCGGTCGTATTTTTTGCGCAAGGCCACTTTGTTGGAACTGGCTTTGGCAAAAAACTGATACATCTGGGCTTCAAACCCAAGCTCGGATAAAGAAATCCCTGCCGTTTCCTGTAGCACCGGGATTTCGAATCGGCAAAGGAGACTTTTGTAGGGCAATGCGGCCATTTTCAGGGAACGGGCTACCGTGCCCGTAAGAGCGTCGATGGTCGGATGATCGGGGGCCAAAAGAAGAATCCGTTTGTTTTTTCGTACCTGCTCGACGATGAATGTCGTCAACTTAGTCCAGCGGGTTGAGCGGTCGCGATCCCAAAAGGTCGTCAAAACCGCGGAAGGAATCCCTTCTCGAAACCCCGGCTGGTAGGTGTCGGTGTGCAAAGCCAACCAGGGTACCAGTCGTTCAGCGGGGCCCAATGTCCAGGTATCAGGCTTGTTCGCCATGTCTGAAAGGCGCGTCTCCCCAATCTCCAAGAGTCCCGACGTGTCGGGAATGATTGTGCAATGAGACAGTGTTTCCCCCACATAGTCAAATGTTTGAATGATGAGGGCCCCTTCGTAAATTCCCAACAGATACCCTTCCGTGGGTTCCATGTCGTTCCCAGGCAGAAGTGTCATGGGGACATCCGGAAGGATCAGTCGTTCGAATGGAAGATGACATTGATACAAGTGAAGAGACCCCACTGTGCGAAGGTGTGTGGCGGTAGGAATATCCAACGGAGCGTCGAGTCCCCGGCTCATGGCTGTTTCCCGTTCCGTCAATAAACTGGCGGCTGTGTGAGTGAGAAGGTCGTCGAGTTTCATGGTCAATGGTTTTCCATGACTGTCGCCTCAATGAGTTCTTTGACGCAAAGAGCCAGACAAGCCAACCCTCCAGTCATGGGCATGCGATCTGATTCACATTGCCGGGCGTTGGCACATTGAAACAGGGCAGGAAGTTGCGGATCAAGTGGAATGGGTTCCAAGAGATGGAGAAGCCAGATGCCTTCCTGATTTTGCGAAAGAAGCGCAACACGCTGCCGGTGATCATTTTCAATGATGGCGGCTTGGGGTGCTGGTGTTACAAAGGGCTGTGCGACGGAAATGCCTTCCAGGGAAATGGTTGTTCTTATAAGGTTCGGCGGAGGAGAAACCGGGCGGTTACTCATTCTGATATTTAAAGAGGAAAAGTCATGTTCCGGATTAGGAACTCCCGTCCTCTCAGAACCTTCGGCCCTAAGAGAGGAAGGTGAATGCAAAAGGAAAATGAGCAGGACTGTTGCCAATAGGTTGAAAGAGATTTTGGGAAGCAAGATAAGATAACCAAACTGATTCAAGGAGAGCCCCGTTTTTTATCTGTCCTTATGAACCGGACTCGGACTTCCGGCAGAGAATTTAGCCGTCCGGTCCGATATCCTCCGAAGCGCATTAAAGCCTTTATAAATATAGGCTTTTACAGGCGTAGTTCACAAGCAACAGCTTAAAGAAAATCTTACTCTACCTAGGTGATATCGTTTATTATAAATTGACAATTGGCACACTCGGTCTTAAGATGTTTTCCCTATTTACCCGTTATCAAGGAGAAATGTGCATGAAGGTGATTTTACAAGAAAACATTGATGGATTGGGTTATCTAGGGGATGTATTGGATGTTGCCAAAGGGTATGCCAGAAATTATTTGCTGCCCAGAAAAAAGGCGGTGGTGGCCAATGAACGTCAGGAGAAGATGTTTGAGCATCTCAAACGGCAAGTTGAGAGAAAAGCCAAAGAAGAGCTGATGGCTTTAACCGACTTTGGGAAAAAACTGTCCGGGGTTTCCTTGACCTTTGAAGTTCAAACGGGAAAGGACAACAAGTTATTCGGGTCAGTCACGACCAAAGACATTGCCGAACAATTGGCGGCCAAGGGCATCGAGGTTGATCGACGAAAAATTCAGTTGGCTCAACCGATTAAGGAGCTTGGCACGTTTTCCGTACCGGTAAAGCTTCATCGAGAAATTGTGTCGAAAATTAGCGTCACGGTTGCGAAAAAAGACGGAGAGGCAGTAGCTGCTCCCGAAGTCGTGGAATCCGCGCCTTTCGTCGATCAAGAGTCCGAGGCTGAATAACCCATGCGTCATTCTGTTGGAACACTCAAAGCCATTCGAGACACCGACTATGAAGTGTACGCGGCTATTCGCGCCGAGGAGAAGCGACAGCGTGAAAACCTTGTCCTCATTGCTTCTGAAAATTATGCCAGTCCGGCGGTTCTGGGGGCTCAGGGATCCCTAATGACCAATAAGTATGCCGAGGGATACCCCGGGAAGCGGTATTATGGCGGATGTCAGTATGTGGATATCGTTGAAGATCTGGCCATCGCCCGCGCCAAAGAAATCTTCGGGTGCGATCATGTCAATGTTCAACCTCATTCGGGTTCTCAGGCCAATATGGCGGCGTATCTCGCCGTGTTAAAGCCTGGCGATACCATTTTGGGGATGGACTTGGCCCATGGTGGCCATCTCACACATGGAAGCCGAGTGAGTTTTTCCGGCAAACTGTTTCAAGCCTTTTCCTATGGAGTCAATCGGGAGTCAGGGGAAATCGACTATGATGCCGTGGAGCGTCAAGCTCAGGAAGTCCGGCCACGGATGATCGTGGTCGGAGCCAGCGCCTATTCCAAAATTCTCGATTTTCCGAGATTTCAAAGCATCGCCAAATCAGTGGGAGCCTATTTGCTAGCGGATATCGCGCATATTGCCGGTTTGGTCGCCGTGGGTCTCCATCCCAGCCCCGTGCCCTATGCCGATTTTGTCACGACTACCACTCATAAAACGTTGCGAGGGCCACGGTCCGGCATCATCATGTGTAAAGAAGAGCATGCCAAAGCTGTCGACAAAATTATTTTTCCCGGTACGCAAGGCGGCCCACTCATGCATGTCATTGCCGCGAAAGCGGTGGCCTTCAAAGAAGCCTTGGCTCCCGAATTTAAAACCTACCAGAAGCAAGTTCTGGCCAATGCCAAAACCTTGGCCCAGGGATTTATCAAGCGGGATTATCATGTGGTGTCTGGCGGGACGGAAAACCATTTGTTTCTTCTGGATTTATCGAATAAGGGCGTGACCGGCAAAGACGCCGAAGCTGCACTGAATGCCTCGGGTATTGTGGTCAATAAAAATGCAGTGCCCTTTGACGAAAAACCTCCCGCCATTGCCAGTGGGATTCGAATTGGCACGCCCACGGTATCAACGCGTGGGATGCAAAAGCCTGAGATGGAACAATTGCTGACCTGGATGGATGAGGTCATCCTGCACCCTCAGGATTCGGCTGTGCATAAACGAATTCTGCGGGACGTGAAGGGTTTGTGCTCCCGCTTTCCCATATTTCACACCTACTAACTAACGCTGGCGAGTCAGATCCCACCTAAACTTAGCCGGTAAGGAATCCGTTCTGTGAAATGCCCCTTCTGCGACCTAATTGAGGATAAGGTGATCGATTCCCGAACCGCCCGGGAGGGGGAGGTCATTCGTCGGCGTCGCGAATGCTTGGGTTGTAAGCGGCGCTTTACCACGTATGAACGCATTGAAGAAAACCTTCCGATGGTCGTGAAAAAGGATAACCGGCGAGAGCCATTCGATCGGGTAAAAATTCTTGCAGGCTTGAAAAAAGCCTGCGAAAAACGCCCTGTCAGTATCGGGACGTTGGGTGCGGCCGCCGACCGAATTGAAAAACGTATCCAGGATCTAGGTGAAACCGAAGTGCCAAGTCGGACGGTCGGGGAAGAAGTTATGCGGGAATTGAAAGATTTGGATCCGGTTGCCTATGTCCGTTTTGCGTCCGTCTATCGCGAGTTTAAAGATATCGATCAGTTCATGGATACCATTCGTGCCCTGACGCATGATACTCGGGTGACGTCGACGTAAATCGCTGAAGGTATCCCTTTCAACCCGTTTCTTTTTTTCTGTATCAGATAGACGAGTGGTCCGGTTGGCCGGGACGCTGAGCCTCAGAAAACAGATCTTTCCGATTCTCCCATGCCGAAAATCGCACTATCGAACGCTTCTGCTTCTCCGAAGACCCGTAGGAAGAAATCCGGTATCACCACGAGCCGAGTAGCGATTATCGGTGGAGGACGGGGAGGAACCGCCCTGATGGAGATTTTTGCCGAGGATCCATTGGTGACAGTGGTGGGGTTGGCGAAATTCGTCCGCAAACCGCTGGAGTGCGTCTGGCCAAAAAATTACACATTCCCGTGGTTCGCAACTATCACGACTTGCTGAAACTCAAGGATGTTGATTTGGTCATTGATGTCACCGGCGATCCTGAGGTGGAACGGGTGTTATTGCAGGTTGAAGCCCCACATCTGGCTCGTCGGCGGGGCCAGTGCCAAATTCATGTGGCAGTTGATCGAAGCGCGTATACGGGCTTCAGCGGAAATTGAACAGACGTTGACCCGGTATCAGTCGCTGTTCCGTCTCTATGTCAAGGAAGAGGCGGAGGGGCCGTCGATGAAGAACGGACGCGAATTGCCTGTGAAATCCATGACGGCCTTGTTCAGACGTTGGTCGGCGTCAATTTTAAAATGGAACGATGCCGGGAATTGGTCTCGGAAGAGCCGAACAAATGTTTGGAGCTGTTGAGCGAGACGACCCATCAACTGAAGCATGCCATTCAAGAAGCCCGGCAGGTGGTGTACAATCTTCGTCCAGGGCAGTATGATCATCTGGCACTCTTGCCGGCGTTTGCGAATTATTTGAAATCGTATGAAGCGCAACACCGGATTCAGACAGAATTTGAAACCGCAGGCCGTGAACCTCAAATTGCTCCGAAGACTAAGGTGTTTGTATTTCGCATGGTACAGGAAGCATTGAGTAACGTGGCCAAGCATGCCAAAGCGACCAAGGTGAAGGTCTCCAGTTCTGTTGGAGCAGCAGATGCTGGAAGCCATTGTGTCGGATAATGGAGTGGGGTTTGATGTGCAGGCGGAATGTCAGAATCCCGAAAAGTGGGACCATTTTGGTGTCAGGGGCATGATGGAACGTGCCCGTATGCTCGGGGGAGAAGTCCGGTGGAATTCAGAGACCGGCAAAGGGACCACGGTCACCTTCCATGTCCCGATTGCCGGAAAGGAGACGCGATCCTATGGCCAAAAGGACTAAAGTTCTCATCGTCGATGACCATCGAGTTGTCCGTGAAGGACTCTCGGCAATTTTAGAAACCAAAGACGACATTCAAGTCATCGGCGAAGCCAAGGACGGTGGGGAGGCCATAGAAAAGGCACGTACCCTGATGCCCGATGTAATTTTAATGGACGTCAGTATGCCGGGTATGACCGGGGTGGAAGCGACGCGGCTGATCAAAAGGGAGTTCCCTCACATCGGGGTTGTGGCCCTGACGATGTATGAGGAGCAGCAATATATTTTTGATCTGGTGCGGGCGGGGGCGACCGGCTATTTGCTCAAAGACAGTGATTCGGCCCAAATTGTGGCCGCGATTCGGACGATCGGCAAAGGCGAATCCTTGATTCATCCGTCCGTGGCCAGCAAAATTCTCGCGGAGTTTTCCCTGTTATCGGAAGGCAAAGGGAGAAAACGGGGTATTCTAGAGCATGATTTGACGGAACGGGAAATCACCGTCTTGCGTCTCGTTGCAGATGGAAAAACCAACAAGGAAATTGCCAATGTATTGGATCTCAGCGAGAAAACCGTCAAAAATCATGTCAGAAATATCTTTCACAAATTGCAGGTCTACGATAGGACCCAGGCCGCCATTCTGGCCATTCGAAAAGGGATTATTGAACTTGAACCCCGCCCGACCTAGTGGCTGTCCTCTTGTTCACCGATCGAGTGAAACAAGGTGTTTCTTTGATTCGGGCTCTCTGCACGGTTGATCTGACGATTTCCTCTGCCTTTTTTCCCTGAAAGACTATAGACCTCTTTTTCCTGGGTTGGGATTCTTACTTTAAGCACGATTAGAATGTTTTTGATCGTGCCACAGCATGTTTGACTAAAGATCCGGCTTTATGTAAATTCCACCTCCCCCGAAAGTCTTTCTGTCCAATCCACCTTCTCGGATTCCCCAGGAGGTAAAATGATGATTACCCCACGATGTCGTAGCGTTTTTTTTGTGGCAGCATTCCTGTGTCCGATGCTGTTGCTAACTCCCATTGTTGATGCCAAGTCAGGAAAGGAAAGTCGCCAAGACGGCCAGGTGGGCCATAGTCAGGAGGAGGGCGGACACGATCAAGATAGACTGATTCGTTACGAGCTGTGGGGAAGCGACCAGTCCAACTCCGTTGCCGGCCAGACCGGATTAGGCCTGAACGGCAGTTTTGTCTGGATTTGGCATAGTGACGACGTGGAGAAGCAAATCAAGGGTGGTCCGATGGCCCAACCCTTACCCTGTGCAGGAACCAGCGCGCCATGTGATACGAATCTGGTTTTCCCGTCCGCTCTTGCCGAGCACAACGAGTTTAATAACCCGACCGGGGGCACTCGACCTCCCACGGGCCGTTTGCATTCCTCGTTCATTGATCCTCAGCGCAAATATGTGCTGTTGAGCTTCTTTGCGCCGGGCGGGGGAATGATCGGGATCATGGATGCCGAGAACAAGGAGGGGATCGCTCTGTTCAGGGCGACTCAGACCGGGACGGGTCGCACCAACCACATGAGCTTCTGGCGGTTTGACGGGCTCGCCATTCTTGTATGTAACCTGGACGGGCGGATCGTCGAGCGAATCGACGTCACCCGTACTGCAAACGGCGAGATCACCGGATTAACCTACAATATGGGGGCGGCTCTTGGCGTTGGCAAGGGGCAAGCTACGGTGGAACCCCCGCGCGTGTACCTTGGCAACAACGCGATCAACAACCCGCTAATTGGGAGTATTCAAGCGGGATTACCTGATGTTAGCGATCTGACCCCGAACGGGTTCTGCAAGGAGAACGGCTGCGTCTCTGGCCTGAATGGGTCTTCCGGCGGCAGGCCGAACACGGCAATCCTCTGCCCCATTCCGGCCTATGACAACTCCCTTATCTATGTGACGCTGGCCGGCGGTGGCCTGCTCGTAGTTGACTCGGCGGCCACTCCGATGGCCATCGTTGGTGAATATGGCAACGAGGTGATCAACGGCGCGGGCTGCGCCGGTGCCCAGGCCAACGGCCTTATCCATTTGGATGCCGGGGTCGCGGCTTCGCCGGCAGGAGCTGTCCACTCGACGTTTACCGTTTACACACTGCGACACGCCGGTTTCCCGTTCGCGTCGGAATTCAACCCGGAAAATACACCGGCCCCTGTTGTTGTGTTTAAGGACATGGCCAATACTGAAAGTAATGGCAATATCGGTGGGACTGCCCCTAACCTGACGGGCCAGTTGCCGGGCGTTACCACCCGTCGGGATGCCCACGGGGTGGTGGCCACAGTCGATGAGCAATACGTCCACACAGGGGACCGGATCCGCAACAACGTTGAGGTGGTCAAGACGACGGGGCGATCCAAGAGGAAGGAAACCTACGATCTCACGTCGGCGAATGGGAATGGCCGCGGGATCGGTCCATGTGCCGCCGCCAGCATCCAGGACGATCCGGGTATGCCTCTGAACGATCCGGCCCCTGACCTGATATCCCGAAGCCCCAACGGAGATTACTTGTTTATTGCGCTCCGTGGGCCGGCGCCGATCACTGCCAACCACGCTGCCCAGGGCAGTTGTCCAGGGGTAGGCGTAGTCCGGCTTGAGCAGGGGGGCAAAAGCGGAAAACTCGTTACCGTGTTGCGGGCATCTAATACCATTGACACCGCGCCGGCCGGCGCACCCCCTGGCGGTCATGCCTACATCGGAAAAGAGCGGGCCGACATGCATTTCGTGGACGTGCGGATTCTCGACTAGCGAGCGATCCGTGCTCTTTCAGGATTTCATCGCCATGGGTGCGGCAGGTGAAACACGGTTAGGGGCGACGGTGTTATTCGAGAGCATTGTTGTAATTCTGCTCGGTCTAATCCAGCAAAAAAGAGATTTTGGCGTGAATCCGATATTTCGTGATATTTGTTGTTTTCGACTTTGGCCTCCATATCTTTGATGTCAATCGATTGAATCCCGTGCACGCTTTTGGATGTCCACGTTATAGCCTGCGAACCCCCTTCTTCCCAGCTCTTGTCCGATAGAAAGACAGGGATGTTTAGACCAAAAATGTCATTGGTGGCGGTATTGCTCATCATAGGACTAGGGAGCGTCGTGACCCGATGCGGAAATGGAAATCAGGCTATGAGTCAAGGCAATGAAGACACACGGCAGGCGGAACGGGATTGGATGGTCAATACGCAAATCGTTGGGGGAGGAATTACTGATCCCAAGGTGGTAGTCGCGATGAGGCGGGTTCCACGCCATCGTTTCATTCCAGATGAACATGTCGAAGGGGCTTATGGAGATTTTCCCCTTTCGATCGGACACAACCAGACGATTTCTCAGCCGTTTATTGTCGCGTATATGACGGAAGCCTTGAAACTCAATTCCGGCGAAAAGGTGTTGGAGATCGGGACAGGTTCAGGATATCAAGCCGCTGTTCTTGCCGAACTCGGCGCCCATGTGTTTTCCATTGAAATTATTGAGCCACTTGCTTTGCGTGCCAAAGCTATCCTCTCGAAGTTGGGTTATGACACGGTCAGAGTGCGAACGGGGGACGGTTATCAGGGATGGTCGGACGAAAGTCCCTTCGATGCCATTATCTTAACTGCGGCCCCGAGTCATGTGCCCTCACCACTATTAGAACAATTGGCGATTGGTGGGCGTCTGATTGTTCCGGTGGGGGGGCATACTCAAAAACTGCTCTTGATGCAACGAACCGAAGAAGGTCACCAACAATCTGAATTGTTGCCCGTACGATTTGTTCCCATGACCGGGCAAGCACAGAAAGATTCCTCTTCTCGGAACCCCTAAAGCGACTGCCACCCAATCCAGGCGCCTATTGTGTGATGATCCGCGCAGCATGGCGATGGTTTCGCCCACTGGCTACATACGAACATTCATTTGTTCTCCATTACCTTGCCCGTGGTTTTTGGTCGGTGCTAGTATGACTTATCGATAGCCTTTGGCAAAGAGGAGTGATCAGTTATGGCGAGTGTGACCTTGTTGGTATCGAAGACCTGTCCCGCTTGCCCTTCGGCGAAGACGCTGTGGAAGGGCATGAAGGTGAAATACAGCTTCACCTATCGAGAAATTGATATTGGATCGGAGGCCGGCCAGGAACTTGCCGAACGTCATGCCATTCGGGCTGTTCCGGCCACCATCATCAATGGACGGCTGACCTTTATCGGTGTGCCGCCTCGCCAAAGTGCCGAAAAGGCGATTCAGGCCAAAGCCAAACCCAAGCCTAAGGAAGACGATGAGGACGAATAAGCCAAGACGACACGTCTGCCCGTTGGCCTCTGTCCTGTTTGACAAGTGAAGTCTCAGTGGGCGAAAGGGTTTTGGTGTGAAGAGATCTTTAGTGGATTGGGTGATTCTTATGCATGTTGAAGATGAAGAACCAGAAATTGATATTGAGCTTCCCGTTCTCCCTCGGATCGATTCAGGCCCTCCGCCAGATTGTCCCTTCTGTGGTGATCCGATGACGATGATTGATGGCGATTGGGGATGTTCCGATTGCAATGGGGAATTAATCGGCCCGGAAACCGGGTAATCCCACTTTCTTCTCTCAATCTCTCCTGTTGCTGGCCGTTGCCATTTGGTAAGGTCAGGTTCTCATGTTTACTCTGCTGACGGGCTCCTTTTACCCTTCTCTCGAAACATCGTTAGTTGAGTCGGTCCGTCTGTTTAAAGCGGATGATATACAAGTCCCCCTGGCGATCATTGTTCCCTCCGATGTCATGCGGCGACGTGTGCAATGGGTTTTATGTGTCGAGCAGGGCCTCTCCCTCTTTGATGTGTCTTTTTTGACGTTCCATCAATTGGCCCTCCGCCTGCATGCCGAACGAGCTCTCCTCGACCGATCTGTCGATTCCTCCGCCACGCCTCTCGAATTGGTCGATGACCGCTGGTATGAATGGATGGTGCCATGGTTATTGGGGCAATTGGGTCTGTCCTTTGGCTCTGAAGGTTCACTCGACCGCTCACGGGGAATGCGTCAGGCCATCTGGCGCACCATTCGAGATCTGCAAGAAGGGCAAGTCGACCCTGAGGTCGGGTCGCGTGCCATTCAAGAAGGGATGTTTGAGGATCCGAGCCGCGAGCGCCTATCACATGTATTTTCTATCCAGGCTGCCGTTGGACAATGGAGCCGGCACCTCAATGTGGGATTGCCTGATGATCTGGCCCAATCGATTCTTCCATGGGTTTCTCACTCTTCTCTTATTTCGAGATGGTCACATATTTTTTATTACGGGTTTTATGACTTAACCCAGGTGCAGTTGTCTCTGTTGGAAGAAGTGGCCCGTGCCAGGCCCGTGAGAGTGTTCTTTCCTTTGGAAGAAGGACCTGCCTATCAGTTTGCGCAACGGTTTCTTGAACGGTACTTGCTGAAAGGGCGAGTAGAGCGTCAATACGTGGGGACTGGTCGCACTGCCCACGTGGGTAAGCAGCCAATGTCCATGCGGCCGACCAAGCACATCGTGAGTGCGGTTGGGGAGCAAGGAGAATTACATTTCGCGTGTCAATCCATTCTGCGTTTGGTGGAAACCGATGGCTATGCCTTTCACGAAATAGGCATCGTGGCCAGAAACCTGGAAGGGTATAGTCCGTATCTGAGCAGGATCTTTCATGAGCATCGGATTCCTTTTTCGACCACAGGGACCCGACCATTTCTCGAAGAACCCTGGGCGAAAATTTGGTGGCAATTGGCCGGTTTGAAGCAGGACGATTTTCCGGTTCAGGCGGTCATGGATATTCTGACGTCTCCCTATTACCGTTCCAGGGAACAGTCTTCCCGCTCATTGTCGGAGAATGCTCATTGGTGGTGGCGCCTGGTTCGACAGACGCGAATAGTCCGAGGGTTGGCTGACTGGGAACGATTGTCCGACTTGTTGAGAGATGCGGCCTCCCTTCAAGAGTTGTTCGGTTCGCATCGTTTGCCTCCTCATATGCTGGAAGACGATGTGAGCGCATTCGTCCATGATCTGATGCGGTTGATCCAGGAAGTTGACTCGTGTCCCTCATCCGGGTCGGTGGGGGAAATGACCGCTCATTTCGAACGAATGTGTCAGAATTGTTTATGTGTTCCAGATGATTCTCAGGTCCCGGGTCAAAATCCGAATGAGGAACTTCTTGGCCAACAGCTCGGCGAATGTGTGCAGCGTATCATGAGGATGCTTGGACAATGGGATCGCTTCGAAAAACAGATCACGGCCGAACTCTGGGTGGAGCGATTTCGGGAACTCCTGGAAGAAGAGCGACTGCCTCTTCCGGGCCAAAGTCAGGTTGGGGTTCAGGTGATGGACGTCATGGCGGCAAGAGGATGTGGGTTTCGTGCCTTGATGATACTCGGATTGAATGATCAGGTGTTTCCTCGAGTGGTCAGGGAAGATGCCTTTTTACGAGATCGGGATCGCCGGGTCCTGGCGGAGAGTTTAGGCTATAAGGTTGATGAAAAATTGAAAGGCCTCGATGAGGAAGCGTTATTGTTTGCCCTGTTGGAGAATTCGGCGAAAGAGCGCATGTATTTACTGTACCAACGAGCCGATAGTCAGGGGCGGCCTCTCATTCCGTCTTCCTTCCTTTCAAGGGATATTCAACATTCCGGTGTCGTGAACCCTTCCCTTCTGCATGTGCCGTTGAGCCTGGTGGAGCGTCAAACCCATTCAGTCTGTGCGGCTGAATTGTATACTCCACAAGAAGGTCGCCTCCTTTCGTTGCTGCAAGGACAACTATACTTCGGAGATCGTTCGGGTCCCAGTCAATGGCAAGTGATATTGGACAATGGCCTGCGGGCTCTGGCGGTTCTTGAGCGAAGCGATTTGGCCGTTGGTTCGTTCGACGGTCTTGTGGAACCCGATCATATCCATTGGCAAAATCTGCAGATACGAGGTTTATCGCCCACGGCACTGGAGCGCTATGTCCAATGTCCGTTGCGGTATTGGATGCAGGAAGTGTTAAGGACACAAGATATCCGCGATCCTGTGACCAGGGAACTTCCCGCTCGCGTCTGGGGCCAATTGGGACACGAGATGTTGCAGACCGTATATGAGAAGCTGGCACAGGACGGATGGCCGGGCGAGCCTATTGAAGGTGGACATCTCCGAGAAATGATTCATGAATTCATTCAGCAGAAGACCCGGATCTATGCCCGTGTGTATGGAACGGGATACCTCATGCTCTGGCGAAGTCTGCTCAAGCGATTGAGCGGTTTGATCGGAAATGTGGTGGCCCTGGATCAAGAAGAATTTGTGAAACAAGGCTGGGTGCCCATCTTACATGAGGCTGAAGGAACAGGAAGATTTTCACCATGGTCCCATGAACAAGAACATGATTTGCCCATTTTCGGACGGGTGGATCGTGTCGATCAAGGGTCGGCCGGGCAGGGGGTCCGCATCGTGGATTATAAATTTTCCTGGAGTCGCGCGAAAGATATCCCGGACCCCGATTTACTCGTCGATGCGGTTCGGGGTCAACGGCTCCAGGCTCCATTCTATGCGTTGTTCTCTTCGTTTCAAAGCGAGGAGCCTCGTTCAAAGTATGCGGAAACTTCCGTGCCGGTCAAAGTCGTGGAGTTTCGTTTTATCCGGCCCTACCAAATATCTTCAATAGGATCGGCCTCCTTTGCCGCGGACATCTGGGTCGGGGCAGCGGGGAAGCAACTGGCGCAAAATATTTTCAAATGGACCAATGCCATAAAAGAAGGCAAGTTTTTTTTCATCTCGGGAACCCATTGCCGCAATTGTGCCTGGGCCGGTGCTTGTCGATCTCGGCACCATCCTTCCTGGGCAAGAGTGCAACGATTTCCTCTGGCAAGAGAATTTCGTTTCCTCAAAAAACAGGGTATTCATGGTGACTGAGTCAGTCCATCTTCCCGATGCGGACGCTCGCGAAGCTGCCGAAACGACGTTCGATCGGAATGTAGTGGTGTTGGCGGGAGCCGGTACGGGGAAAACAACCTTGCTAGTGAATCGCCTTCTGCATGCTGTGTTGGGTGAACCGCACCCCATCAAGCTGGAGAATATATTGGCGTTGACTTTCACCAATAAAGCGGCCAATGAAATGAAGCTCCGGTTGCGTGAGCGGCTTCAGGCGATATTGGATGAATGTCGGGGCGAGCGTGAAGGGGATGTGGCTGGCTGTGCTGGGTTGCGAGCGTTTCAGGATCGGTATCTTCTCTCCACGGATAAGATTCGGGATCGCGCAGAAATGGCCTTGAAAGATCTGGAAAAGGCTCATATTCGCACGCTGCACAGTTTTGCGGCGTCGGTCTTGCGCCTGTACCCTTTGGAGGCTCACGTGGCCCCAAATTTTCAGGAAGATGCCGGATCTCATTTTGAAGAACTATTCGACCAGATGTGGGACTCATGGTTGGAGGGGGAATTAGGACCCGGAGGTCTCACTCATGCCCGTTGGGAATCGGTACTGCAACGGCTACCTATTCAGGAAGTTCGGTCGCTGGCGTTGATGATTGCCCGCCAGGACTGCGAATTGACTGAATTACGGACTTCGGTTTTAGCGAACGATTTTCACCAACAGCGGGTGCTCGGCCGGTGGCTGATGAATAAGGCTGAACAAGCTCAGGCGATTCTCCGGGTTTACCGACGACCGAAACCCAGAAAAATCGAACGGAGTCTCGAAGCCGCATGCCGAATATTTGAGCAGGCGATGAATCGTGAAACGCTGGATACCGAAGGTTTGGTGGAGAGCGGAAAGGGTGGCCTGGAGTCGGCGGTGGGAACCGCTCCCCGCGACTGGGATCCCACGGAATTCCAACTCGCTAAGCGAATCATCCAATCGGCTCAACATGTGCTCAAAATTAACCATTCGCTATTGGAACAGGTGCTCGCGCTCATCAGCCCCTGTGTCGAACGGGTGCGTCAACGATATCGGGTGCAGGGATGGATCGGATTTGATGGACTTCTGACGAATGTCCGGAATCTGTTGCGTGATTATCCCTTGGTGCGGGAACAGATGAAACAGGAGTATCAAGCCATTCTCATCGATGAGTTCCAGGATACGGATCCGTTGCAATATGAAATTCTGCTGTATTTGGCCGAGTGCTCCGGTCAGCATGTCCGATCCTGGCAAGACATTCAGGTGGTACCGGGAAAACTGTTTATTGTGGGCGATCCGAAGCAATCCATCTATGCGTTTCGTCGTGCGGACATTGCGGCTTTTGATCAGGTGGTGAATAAACTGGTTCAAGCCGGGGCGCTGATGTGTACCCTCACCACCAATTTTCGAAGCCATCGTACGATTCTTCAGGTCGTCAATGCGGTGTTTGACCGGCTGTTGAT
The DNA here is from genome assembly GCA_031315915.1 of Nitrospirales bacterium. Lineage (GTDB taxonomy): Bacteria > Nitrospirota > Nitrospiria > Nitrospirales > UBA8639 > JACKFE01. Next base: position 36,612 of record JALDRK010000020.1, on the reverse strand, counting down.
CCAGAAAGATCAGGTCCAGCCCCCTCATGTTCCGCTCCAGGCTGGACGCGAGTCGAAGGAGGGGAAGGGAGCAGGGGTCGAACTGTTCGTCTTGGCACAACCTGAAGGAGAGCGAGAATGGGATACGGAGCGGGCTTCAAGGGCAGAGGCCGAGTGGCTGGGTGATTGGATACAGGAGTCACTCAGTTTAGGCAGGCGAAGCGAGCATCACAAATCCTCGATGCAGTCAATACGCCCAGGAGATATTGCGGTGTTGTTTCGAAAATTGACGAATGCCCAATGGTATGTCGAGGCGTTGCGGCGTCGAGGCATTCCCTATGTGACGGATGGGGAACGACATTTTTATCAGCGACAAGAAGTCATTGATCTGGTCAACGTCCTGCGGCTTATCGATGACCCGGCGGATAGCATCGCGTTGATCGGAATGCTTCGGTCCTCGTTGGGTGGGGTGCCGGATTCGGACATCATGGCATTGGCGCGCGAGGATTCTGCAGGCGTTCGTCTGGATGTGAGCCATTTGCAATGGCTGGAAGCCTGGCAGAGTGACCGAAAGGAATCCGTGCGTAGCCTGTGTGAGCGTCTGGCAGCCCTTCACCGGTCGTCAAAAAGGTGCTCCATTTCACACCTTCTGAATCAGTTGTTTATCGAGCTTCCTCTGGTAGAGTTAGCGGCCGCATCCAGTCATGGCGAACAAGCCGTGGTCAACCTATGGAAACTGCGAGCCATGATCGTGGAGATGGGTCGGGATTCGGCCTTGACCATTTCCGGGATCGTAAGTCGGTTGGTCGACCATCTGCGTACGCATCCTCAAGAAGCCGAAGCGCCCTTGGCGGAAGACTCGCTGGATGCGGTTCGGGTGCTGACAATCCATAAAGCCAAAGGATTGGAATTTCCCGTTGTGATATTGCCCGGCTTGCATGTGAAAGCCGGAGGACAGGAGAGTGGCGCGAGTTTGACACGGGATTGGATCAGCGGGTTGTATGGATGCACGTTTTCACGTTGGTGCAATGCGAGTCAGTTGCCTCTCTGGGAAAAACAACGGGAACAGGAGGAAGCCGAGCAACGTCGGGTTCTGTATGTGGGTATGACCAGGGCAAAAGACCGATTGGTCTTATCCGGCGGATTGACCGCTCAGCGAGGAGGTGCGACGCCTTTGGGGTTGTTGCGTGAAATGATTGGAGAGGACTTGGGAAATCCCCATTGTTCAATTGTACAGGTGGGGCCGGTCTCTTTTTCCCAAACCGTCGTGGGTTCCCGATCAAGCCAACCGAAAACCGTGGGGAGCAGACAGAATTCGCCGGCGGAGGCTGGTTGCGTTGCTCCCTCTTCAGATCGATGGAAAGCACGCGAGGAACGATGGCGGAAGGCTCAGGAATCGATGGCTTGGACGACACCTTCCTCCTGGCAAAAACCTGGGAGAGCAAATGCCTGGGACTGGGCTAGTGGCAACGAGTTCAGAACCGGTCCGCAGTTGGGTATTCTGATTCATCGATTTCTCGAGCTTTGTCCTTTTTCTCAAGATGAGGAGACGTTTCATCGCTCCCTTGATGAGTTTTGCCGGATTCCACGCGCCGCGCTCTCTTTGGAATCCGAAAGTACATTGTTTTTGGAGATGAAGGAGATGTTGAGCGCATTTCCTCGGACACGGATTTTTCGTGAACTGCAGCAAGCACGGATCTTAGGGCGGGAAGTTCCGGTGACCGTTCCATGGGTTTTTCATACGCAAAGAACGGGTCCATCCGACCCGGCTAACATGGGAATCCTGGAAGGGGTGTTGGACGTGGTGTATGAAAAAGACGGGGACTATTGGGTAGGCGACTACAAAACCGATGCCATTGACGAAAGGCAGGTGCCATCCCGGTTAGAAGAATACCGCTGCCAGGCGGAACTCTATGCCCAAGCGGTTTCCCAGAGCTTGGGTCTGGAAGTAAAAGGGTGTAAACTCTTGTTTCTACGGTTGGACCGGATAGAAGTCGTCCCCTTGGCCTCTAACGGTTGTACGAAAATTGAGAGGATGTAAGAACAGGAGGATCACATGAATGGACGATGGTGGATTAGCATGTTGGGATGGTGTTTGCTGCTATGGGGAGTGGCTGGTTGTGCGTCTGATAACAAACCCGTTCCCCTTGTCGTATTGGAACCGCCTCCCAATGCCCAAGAGCAGGCTCGGACACTGTTGTTAGAAGGGAATCAACGTTTCGGAGAGGGGCAGTGGGAGGCGGCTCGTCGGCAATTTGAAGCCGCTATTGATCAACAACCCGATTTAGCGGAAGCCCACTACAATTTGGCGTTGTCGTTGGAACGGTTGGGAGATGCTGCCAATGCCAAGAAACATTATATCGAAGCGGCCAACCTGGCCCCTGGCCATAAAGTTATTTGGAATTCCCCTCCGCTCCGGCGATATGGCAATGTGCCTGATGCCCCGCAGCAACCGGCGGCCGCGCCGGCCATGCCGGCGTTTGGCGGGATTGGTGGTCCTGGAGGGCTTGGAGGCGGCGCCGGAGGTTATTGAGACTGCGGGGAATACGCAGAAACCGGAGTCGTTCGATAGCCTCTCAAGACCATGAACAAGCCACCGGCAATCATCGGTAGGCACAGCAGTTGTCCCAAGGTGATCCATTGAACGATGAAGCCCAAGTGGCTGTCAGGTTGTCGAAAAAATTCCACGAAAAATCTGGCGATTCCGTACCCACAGATAAATGACCAGAAGATGGTTCCTGGCGGAGCCGGTCGACGCCAGATAATCGTCAGCACGGTAAAGAGGAGTATGCCCTCCAGTCCCGCTTCGTACAATTGAGACGGGTGGCGACAGTCCGGCCCCCCCTGTGGAAAGACCATGCACCATTCCACGTCCGTGGTTCTTCCGAACAATTCCCCATTAATGAAATTTCCCAATCTCCCCAACCCCAGGCCGATTGGAGCCGCCCCGGCAGCCAAATCGGCTATAGGCCAAATCGGCAAGCCACGTTTGACACAAAAGAGGCAGATGGCCACGCAGGTTCCGATGAGTCCCCCATGAAAGGACATGCCGCCTTCCCACACCGCAAAAATTTTCAAGGGGTTTTGAAGGTAAAAAGAGAGGTTATAAAAAAGGATATAGCCAAGCCGGCCTCCCAAAAATACGCCAAATGCCGCAAAGACGATTAAATCGGACAGTTGTTGGGGAGTCAGGGCAACGTTCTTGTTCGTAGCTCGCGATTTGATCAGCCAATAGGCCGCCCCTAATCCCAGCAAATACATCAAGCCATACCAGCGGAACGCTAAGGGGCCGATCCTGAAGAATACCGGGTCGATCTCCGGATAGGGTATGGCGGCAAAAGTGGTCCCCAAGAACGCGAATTCCATTAGAAATATATCCTCTCCATGGGTACGAAAGAGTCACTTAATAGCTGTCCCGGAGCAAGATATGGGTATGAGTGAATGGTTGGCAACAGGATAATGACTCGAGGTTTGTGGAAGACTCTTGGGTTGGCTTACACTGCCTATTAGAAGTTGAGGCTCGGGCCACGGTTATTAAGGGGCAGCATAGCCGATTGCCGAGGGAAAGGTCACGCGGTGAAGAGGGAAAAACCCAACATCAATTACAGGGGACAGGACCGTGTTTGATTCTAATTCTCGGGCTCAGGGCGCCGAAACGATTTTGGATTGCATCAGCGATGGGGTCATGACCATCGATCTTCATAAACGGATCACCTTTGCCAATCGAGCCTTACAACGCATGTTGGGTTATGAGGAGGGCGTGAAGGAACAATTAGTAGCCTGTGATGTGCTCGTGCAAAGTTCCATTTGCTCCAGTCAGGATTGTGTCTTCGAGCGTGCGCTGCAGGGGGATCGGGTGACGCAATTCGAAGCCATGGTTCGCCGACGGGATGGCGTATTAATTCCTGTCAATATCAGTACCGATTTTTTGTTGGATCAGGACGGCAAGATGGTGGGATTGGTTGAAGTCATTCGGGATATGTCCTGGGCTCGGCAACTCTGCCAAAAAACGGCAGAGGTCTCGGAGTTACGACATTGCCTGGGCGAGCAGACCATTGGAAATCATATTGTGGGTCGTTCTCCCAAACTACAGGAGATTCTTGGCAAGTTGCCGACGATCGCTGCGTCCAAAGCCTCGATCCTCATTACCGGGGAAAGCGGGACCGGGAAGGAGTTGATTGCCCAAGCCCTCCATGCCCACAGTCCCAGAAGCCAGGCCCCGTTCGTGGTAGTGAATTGCTCCTCTCTGTCGGAGGGAGTGTTGGAAAGCGAATTGTTCGGGCATGTGAAGGGTGCGTTTACCAACGCGTTTTTCGATAAACCCGGACGATTTGAAATGGCCGATGGCGGGACAATTTTTCTCGATGAAATCGGAGAAATGTCCCCGGCGACTCAAGTCAAATTACTGGGAGTGTTGGAGCGCGGACGATTTGAGCGGGTTGGTTCCAATGAAACTCAAATCGTGGATGTTCGGATCGTGGCGGCCACAAATCGAAATCTCGAACATGACGTGCAGTCCGGTCGCTTTCGTGAAGATTTATTATATCGGATTCGCGTCATTCCCATAGAACTTCCTCCGCTTCGTGAACGGAAAGAGGATATCCCCCTGTTGGCCAATCATTTTCGTCTCAAATTTAATGAAGTGATGCGCAAGCAGATCGTCGGGTTGTCTCCGGTATGTCTCACCGCTTTATTGGACTATGCCTTTCCTGGGAATATTCGGGAATTGCAAAATGTGATGGAGCATGCATTTGTCTGCTGTCAAAAAGATATGGTGGAGTTGGCTCACCTTCCCGAGGACATCCAGAACGTCGTACAGAAAAAGCCTCGGTCCGGGAAAGCCAAATCCTTGGGTGATTTGGAACGACAGGCTATAAGAGTGGCATTGAGGAATTCCAGCGGTCGGTTGCGTCAGGCATCCCAGCAACTAGGTATTAGTCGAACAACATTATGGAGAAAGGTCAAAGAGTTGGGTTTAGATTGATGGTAATAATGGTAATAAATGAAGTGTGTTCCAAAACAATACAGTTGGTTACTAATTGGTTACAGTTATGACTTAATATATTTAAATCAAGTGCTTAGGCATATTTTATCAATTCCAATGAAAATTATATGTTTCATAATGAAACATCGTTAAATAAAATCAATAAAAATTTATATATATATCAAATACTTATGATTCATTATTGTAGGCATATAGTTTGCTCATTCATTAAGGTACTTCATCGTCCATTTATGTTTTTTCCTGTTTTTAATCATCGATATTATGGGGAAGGAGAGCACGGTATGGATTGTCCACGATGCAAAGGCGTAATGGTATCCGATAAGTTTGGCGACGTGGCCGACGAAGCGGGGGCCATGTATTTTTCAGGATGGCGATGTATCACGTGCGGTGAAATTTTAGACCCGGTGATTTTTGCCAATCGAACCAATCATCACGAGCCTCTCCTGGGCCGGTCACGCAAAAAGTTTGCAACCCAGCTTGGATAGGGTTTCGAGATAGGGCAAAGAAAATTCCACAGTTTATGATTATATAGAGCGGGTTTTTGAATTTTCCTCCCTTCAGAGGTGAGTTGTTCACACCGACGGCTCCCACGAAAAGGGTTGCTGGATTTGTAAAAAGAATGGCATGCTGTTTCGGGATTCCGAGGCGCATGCCTCTTTTTTTTTAATCGAAGGGGTGGTTCATTCGACTCTGAAATCAATTTACGTTTAAAAGGAGATGAAATATGGCTGAGCACGATTCACAGAAGGCCACGGGGCAAACTGAAGCCTCTCCGGGCCATCAAGAAGGACATAGCTTACCTGGGGTCAAGCACATTATCGCGGTAAGTAGTGGAAAAGGAGGAGTGGGGAAGTCCACGGTGACCGTCAATCTCTCAGTGGCTCTTCGCCAATTGGGGTTTGCGGTAGGGTTGATGGATGCTGACATTTACGGTCCTAATATTCCCATGATGATGGGTATCACGGTGCCGCCGGTGAAAGAGGGAGAAAGAATTCATCCGGCTGATGGACAGGGAGTCAAGGTGATGTCCATGGGATTTTTCGTTCCGGAGGAAACTCCGGTGGTTTGGCGCGGACCGATGGTGCATGGCGCCATTCAACAGTTTTTTCGGGATGTCAATTGGGGAGAGTTGGATTTTCTGCTGATAGACTTACCTCCGGGAACAGGGGACGTTCCGTTGACCTTGTCGCAATTGGTGCCGTTGACGGGGGCCATTACAGTGACGACGCCACAAGAGGTCGCGCTATCCGATGTGCGAAAAGGGATGATGATGTTTAAAAAAGTGAACGTCCCCTTATTGGGAGTGATCGAAAATATGAGCTTCTTTGTGTGCGGCCATTGTGGGGAGCGGAGTGAAATATTTTCCTTTGGCGGCGGCGAACGGGCTGCGGAGAAGTTTTCCGTTCCGTTCCTGGGACGGATTCCGATCGACCAGGCGATCCGGGAATCGGGCGATGCCGGGAATCCGATTATGACGAATAATCCGTCGTCTCCTCAATCCCAGGCATTTATGCAGATTGCCAAAACTCTGGCAGACCAACTGATCCAAGCCGAACAAGGACAGGGTGGCGAAGCATCCTCCATGGCTAATCTGTTGAAAAAAATTAAAGATCCATTAAAGAAACATTGAAAAACAAATCGATAAAGACAAAAAGGAGGGGTTGGGATGGCTGAGTGGGTTGGCATTACGAAAACGGAGGAAGTGGAGGAAGGCAAAGGAATTGTTGTGGAGAGCCAGGGGAAATGTCTGGCAGTGTTCAACGTCGGTGGGGCGTTTCACGTGATTGATAATACGTGTGTGCATCGGGGAGGCCCGTTAGGTGAGGGTGATCTGGATGGCGATGTGGTGTCGTGCCCCTGGCATGGGTGGGAATATAATGTGAAAACGGGGCACTGCGTGAATAATCCGTCCGGGCATGTGAAAGTGTATCCGGCCAGGGTTGAAGGCGGAGAAATCCAGGTCGAACTTTAAGACCGAACCCAACATGCTCCTTAGCAAGGTCATCTCCAGACCCTCGCATGGAACATGGGCACTACCCCGTTGATGGAAGGGGGAATGAAGGCTCCGCATCTTGAGTGATCTGACGGAGAATCTGGCTGAGGTCGGAAAAGTGAAAGGGTTTGGAAACCGCCCCCAAAAAACCATAGGCCGAATAATGTGAAAGATTCATCTCATTTGAATATCCGCTGGCCACGATGGCTCTGACTTCTGGGTCCAATTGCTTCAGCCGATTCAATGTCTCCTTGCCTCCCATCCGGCCTGGGACCGTCAAATCCAAAATGACTGCCGAAAACGGTCGTGGTGTATTTCGGGCTTCTGCATAGAGTTTGATGGCTTCCTGGCCATCGGATGCGGAATGGACTTCATAGCCCAAAAACCCCAACATTTGACAGACCAGGGCGCGAATGGATGGTTCATCATCCATGATGAGAATTTTCCCTTCGCCGCGAGTGAGGGAATTCGGAACCTTGTCCGTTTTGGGCCTCTTGATTTGAGCCGGAAGGTAGATGGTTATGGTGGTGCCTTCTCCCGGAAGGGATGAGACTAAAATCGTTCCATGGTGATTTTTGATGACGGAATACGCTGTGCTTAATCCCAACCCGCTTCCGTGGGCTTTGGTGGAAAAATACGGATCAAAGATTTTCGGGAGGATGGCTTCGGGAATTCCGCTGCCGTGGTCGATGAACTGGATTTTGAGGTAGGGGCCTGGGATGGACAAGGCCAACGGTGTGATGCCGTCGACCGACATCTCCATATTTTCACCTTTGATGGTCACGGTTCCCTCTTCGGACATGGCCTGATGGGCATTCAGGGCCAAACTATGAATGACTTGGCTGATTTGTCCTTCATCGGCATGAACCGTCCACAAATCTTCCGGAAGGTCAAATTCGCAGCGAGTGGAAGAACCGCGCAGGGCGAATGTCGCGGTTTCTCTGAGCAAGAGGCGAAGGTTCAGGGGTTTTTTAAAGGGGCTACTCCCTTTGGCAAATGTGAGCAGTTGCTGTGTCAGGCTCTTGGCCCGAAGGGAAGCCTGCTCCGCTTCCGATAAAAATTTGTCGAGAGTCTCCGGCGTATTCGCCCAATTTCTCGAAATAGAGAGATTCCCCAATATGGCGGTGAGCAGGTTATTGAAATCATGGGCAATGCCACCGGCCAGGAGACCTAAGGATTCCAATTTACTGGCCTTTAACAATTCTTGATCCAGTTTCACACGCTCCGTCATATCCCGGAGCACCAGAACCACTCCCAATATCCGCTCTTTCTTGCATCGAATGGGCGAGGCGCTATAGGCTACCGGTCGCTCCCGAAGGGTCGCCTGCCGAATCATCTGATGATCGATGGGTTGAAGCGGTTTCCCATTTTCTAACACCTGATAAACGGGATGCCGTTCCACCGGTTTGGAGCCGGAACCGACAAATTGCACGATCCCTTCAATGGGTTGCCCTAAGGCCTCCACAGGCTGGTAGCCGGTGAGATCTTCCGCCATCCGGTTCATATAGGTAATGCGTCCGTCGCGGTCTGTGGTGAAGACGCCTTCCTCAATGGAAGCCAGCGTGACGGCAGATCGTTTCTGTTCCGTATGGAGGGTCTCTTCCATTTCGGCCAGCCGTTGTTCTTGACGGATTTGTTCAAAGGTCTGCGCCACGATGGACGGCAGCAGGCTGGGCAGCGAACTGTCTTTGATGAAATAGTCTCTGGCGCCCTGTTTCATCATCTTGACCGCCAGGCGTTCATCGCCTTGTCCGGTAATGACAATGAACGGAATCTGTTGGTTTCGGGCTTTCAGTTGAAGGAGGAGTTCCTCCCCATGCATATCGGAGAGATGGAGATCGAGGAGAAGAAGATCGGCCTTTTGGGTGGACAGCCAGGACAACGCCTGTTGTCCGCTATATGCCACGACCGTGTGATAGCCTTCCCGAGAAAGGCAGCGTTGAATCAGCGCGATGAGACCTTGATGGTCATCGATAATGAGGATAGTGCGCGGAATCCTCTGTGGATCCATAGAGCTCCCTCCTTCATAACCTGAACCAGAGTGGGTGTCCCGATCGGATGGGAAAGGGTCGAACCGTGAGATAATACCGAATGAATGAAAGAGACCCTCTGGAAACAGTAATGAATGGAGAGTGAATCCGAGCACATGACGGAAGGCCATCGGCGCCAGTCAGATGGACACACTAATAACCTGGAAGGGGAAAACGATGAGTTATTCACTGCCGCACCGGTTTATGAAAAGTAAAAGGAAAGGAACGGCGAGTCTAACGAAACAGAAAAAAGACTTCAAGGCAGATAACGGAAAAAATCGTGGTCGGCATCTTTGACAACCTCTTTACAGAACCCCTTCCAGATGTCAGGGACTATACCCAGTAGGTCGGGATGGCATCCACCCCAAGTTCTTGATACCATGGAGTGTTCTTCATTAACATTTTTTTGTACCATGTTGACTAAACGCCTCCTGCTTCTCATTCCTCTCGTTCTGGTCTTGTTTCTCCTGCAATCATTTTTTTGGGTGCCCACATACGAAAGTCAATCCGTCGGTAATCCGGGTCGTCTCCGCACGTATATTGAGGCGTCGATCGGAGACGCCAAAATTCTGAATCCGATTTTGAATGCGGATGCTGCCAGTTCTAATATTGTGAGCCGGGTTTTCGAGGGCCTGTTGGATTTGGATGAAAACTTGAATCTTCGTGGACGCCTGGCGACGGAGTGGAGTATTACGGAGGGCGCCTATCTCCTGGTGAACCCTCATCATCGGTTTCCAGATGGACATGAGGTGACCGGACCGCAATTATTCCAGCGGATCACGCAGGCTCTGAAGGCCGGACTCATCCAGGAGATGCCCGGCATGACGCGGCCCCCGGAATTACTTCCCGCCGGTCAACGGATGGAAAAGGTTTCCATTGTACTTTTGGATGAACAAGGGAAGCCTCGTATTGTGGAAATTCCGCTGAGGGTCGAGGTTCCCGAACGAGTGGCCTTTTACCTCACACAGGTTGACCAGGATCTCTTCAATCGCCTCACCCCGGTTTTGGGCGAACGCTACTTCGAACATTTCCCGTATGAGGAATTTATTCATCCTCAAGAAACGGTTGATCAGGAGGTAGAGGCGTCGCTCAAGAAAAAATATCCTGAGATTTTGCCGGCTGGGGAGCATAACCCCACCATATTGTTTCGCCTCCGCCAGGGGGTGAAATTTCATGATGGTCACGTATTCGATGCCGGAGATGTGAAGTTTACCTATGAATCCATCATGAATCCAAAAAATTTATCTCCCCGAACGCCTGACTTCGAGCCGATTAAGCACGTCGAAATTCTCGATCCTTTCACGGTAAGAATCGTGTACAAACGGCTGTATTCCCCGGCCATCAATGCCTGGACCATGGGAATTTTACCGGAGCATCTGCTCAATGAAGCGGCCTTGACCCTTGAGAAAGAGAAACGCGGATTATCGGAGGAGGCACAAAAAACGTTCGGCATGCGGGAGAGCCAATTCAACAGGCATCCTATCGGCAGCGGAACCTTTCAGTTTATCGAATGGCAGGGGGATGAATTTATTCATCTTCGCCGGTTTGAGGACTATTGGGAGGGCCCGGCGCAATATCAGGATTTTTATATGCGCATTATTCCCGAACTGTTCACCCAGGAAGTGGAATTTCGCACGGGAGCCGTCGATCTTTATGGCGCTCAGCCTCATCAGGTGAACCGCTATAAAAACGATCCTACCTACCAATGGTTTAGCAGTCTGGCTTTTGCCTATACCTACATTGGCTACAACAATCGAAAGCCGTTATTTGCCGAACCGATGATCCGTACGGCCTTGGGGATGGCGATTAATGTCGATGAGATTATCGAGTATCTCGTGTATGGCGAAGGAGAACGGACGACCGGCCCCTATCCCAAAAATACGGAATGGTACGATCCGTCTATCCAACCGTTGCCGTATGATCCTCAAGGGGCACGCGACATCTTGGAAAGTGCCGGATGGAAGATGAATGCCGATGGGTGGCTCGAAAAGAATGGAAAGATTTTCGAGTTTAATCTCATTACGAACAACGGGAACCCGATCAGAAAAAACCTCATGACCATTGCGCAGAATGCCTGGAAAAAAATCGGCGTCAAAGCCAATACCCAGGTATTCGAGTGGGCCGTGTTTCTCAACGATTTTGTGAATACGGGAGATTTCGATGCCGTGGTGTTGGGTTGGGGCATGACCATCGATCCCGATCTGTATCAGATTTGGCATTCCAGCCAAGCCGGTCCGCAACAACTGAATTTTGTGGGATACAACAATCCACGAGTGGACGAAATCATCGTCCGGATCCGGCAAGAATACGATAGAGATCGGCAAGAACAATTGACGCATGAACTGCACAGATTGATTCATGAGGATCAACCCTATACCTTTCTGTATGCACCGCTCAGTACGCGGGTCCTGGATAAGAAAATCGTGCTGGTTGAAGAAGGTCCGGATGGACAAGAAGAGTATAAAAAGATATTTCCCATCAAGAGCGGCGACATCACCTTCTATTTCCATAAATGGCGAAAACTCGAATTTACGCCCAATTTTTAGGGGATGAAGCGAAGCCGGATGTTCTTTGATACGTGACCGAGTATGTGGAATTTTATTATTCGTAACGTGGCGCAACGGTTGATCCTGCTGGTCATTGTGTCCTTTCTGGCGCACTCGTTTATTCATTTGGCACCGGGAGAGCCCAGCGAAGTAGACCCCATGAATCCCCGAATGAAGCCGGAAGATATCGCCAAAATTCGGGCGGCTTTTCATTTGGATGATCCGCTGTATATGCAATATGTCTATTGGGTTCGGGATTTAGCCACAGGTGAATTGAAGTCGTTCAAGGATAGTCAGCCGGTGCTTCCGAAAATCTGGGATCGATTCCTCAATTCCCTGCCGTTGTTTATTCTGGCCACCATTTTGATCTGGACGTGGGCTTTTCCGACCGGGATTTACGGAGCCGTGCATCGAGGGGGAGCGTATGACCGATTGACCGTGTTTTCATCGTACGCGTTGATTTCCGTGCCGGGGTTTTTTCTGTCCTTTTTAGCTATTTTATGGGTCGTGGGTTGGTTCGGGGTTCCAGTGATCAGCATCAAAACATTCGGGATGGAACATGCCGAGCCAATCTACCAGGCGATGGATCGGGTCTGGCATTTGGTGATTCCCTCGATCATGGCGGCGATAGGGGGCATCGCCATATTGTCCCGATATGTCCGGTCACAGATGCTGGAAGTGTTGGGGCAGGATTATGTCCGGACAGCCCGGGCGAAAGGTCTGAAGGAGGATACGGTCATTTATGGACATGCGCTGGGAAATGCCCTGTTGCCGTTTGTGACGATGTTCGGCCTTCTGCTTCCTGGCTTGATTGGCGGCTCCGTCATCTTTGAACAGATTTTTGCCTGGCCGGGATTGGGGCGGTTGGCTTTTGAAGCCATTCTCGCACGGGATTTTCCGATCATTATGACCTTGAATTTTATCGTGGCGGTGTTGACGTTGTTGGGAACACTTCTCTCGGATATTCTGTACGCGGTGGTGGATCCGAGAATCCGCTTGCATTAAACGAGAGCGTTCAAAAAGTTCATTTATGGATCAAGCGAAACCAAATGTTCCACGCAACGCAGGAGCGGTGAATTTGGATGCCGAAGGTCTGGCTCCCCCGGAAACTCCTTGGGAGGAATTTCTCAGAATCTTTAAAAAAGATTATCAGGCCTTGCTGGGATTTTTGGTGTTGGTCCTCCTGTTAATCACGGCATTGGCCGGGAAGGCGTTGACGGAATGGTGGGTGGTCTTCGATCCTCAGGTAGTCCGTCTCACCGATAAATTTCTTCCTCCGCTTTCTGTGCCTTCTCCGGACAGCATCCCGGCAGATCGCCCGTTTGCCGGCGTGTATCTTATGGGCACAGACGAACTGGGGCGGGATGTGTTTGCCAGGATGTTCCAGGGCTCGTTTGTCTCCCTGTCCATCGGATTTGTCGCCGTCGGCATTTCTCTGGGTATTGGCATCCTCCTGGGAGGACTGTCCGGTTTTTACGGGCACGTCAAATTATGGTTTATCACGGTGGATACTCTGATCATGCGGTTTACCGATGCCATGATGTGCTTCCCCACGTTTTTCCTCATTCTAACTGCTGTCGCCCTTCTCCCGCCCAGCATTTATACCATCATGATCATTATCGGCTTATTCAGTTGGATGGGAACGGCCCGGTTTGTCCGGGCCGAATTCTTGTCCATTCGTGAGCAGGATTATGTGACGGCCGCAAAAGCCCTCGGGATACCTGAGGGCCGGATTATTTTTCGCCATATGGTGCCGAATGCGCTGGCCCCGGTGTTCGTCTCGGCGACCATCGGTGTGGCGACGGCTATTTTAACGGAGTCAGGATTAAGTTTTTTAGGTTTTGGTGTCCCTCCGCCTTATGCGACATGGGGCAATATCCTCTCGGATGGGAAGGGGTTTGTGTTTGACGCCCCCGGTTATTTTCATTCCAGCCCTGGCGATTTTTATCGTCGTTCTGGCCTTTAACCTGGTGGGAAAGGTCTGCGGGAGGCCTTAAACCCCAAATTGCGAAGTCGATAGATGGAATCCCGCGTGCACCCACTGCTCCACGTCTCCAACCTGCGGACTTCCTTCTTTACCGACAAAGGAAAATTAAAGCCGTCGATGATGTAGCTTTTCATCCATGCCGGGCAAACGCTCGCCTTGGTGGGAGAGTCGGGGTGCGGAAAGTCCGTCGCGGCCCTCTCCATCATGCGCCTGATCGCTTCCCCCGGTCGCGTGATCGGCGGCTCGATCCGTTTCAAAGGGCAGAATCTGCTGATCTTCCCGAAAGACCATGCGGGGCATTCGAGGAAGGTCCATCGGTATGGTCTTTCAAGAGCCCATGACTTCGCTGAATCCGGTGATGTCGATCGGCGATCAGATCGGGGAAGTGCTCAACATTCACACCACCCTCTCGGACCGCGACATTCGACAGGAGGTCATCGGTCTGCTGGGAAAAGTGCGGATCTCCGACCCTGAACGCCGGGTCGATCAATATCCCCATGAAATGTCCGGTGGCATGAAGCAACGGGTGATGATTGCCATGGCCTTGGCTTGTAAGCCCGATTTGTTGATTGCGGACGAACCGACCACGGCGTTGGACGTGACCATTCAGGCGCAGATTCTGGATCTGCTGGCGGAACTTCAAAAAGATCTGGGCATGGCCATACTGCTGATAACCCATAATTTGGGCGTGGTGGCGCAATTTTCCCGAGATGTGATCGTGATGTATGCCAGTAAAATTGCCGAGCGGGCCACGGTGAAAGAGTTATTTCGGAACCCCAGTCATCCCTATACCAAGGCGTTATTAAACTCGCTGCCCCGGCCGGGGGAACGTCAGGCCAAGCTGGAAGCCATCCCTGGGACGGTTCCGTCTCCTCTGCAGTATCCGCCCGGGTGTCATTTTTCCTCCCGCTGTCCGGATGTGATGGAGCATTGTCCTCATCGGCCACCCCCGACGGTACGGGTCGGGGAATCGCATGAAACCGTTTGTTGGTTGTATGACGAAAAACGGACATGAGGCGAACGATCTTCAGACATTATGCGTTGCAGAGAAACGCTTCATCGTAATCTAGGGATTTGATGGTACACATGACCGAGTCCACCCAACCATTGCTCCAAGTCACAGGATTGAAAAAATATTTTCCCGTCCGGAGCGGGCTCTTTTCCCGTGTCTCGGCCTGGGTGAAGGCGGTAGATGATATTACGCTTCACGTGAATCGAGGTGAAACATTGGGGCTGGTCGGGGAATCCGGGTGTGGGAAGACCACGGTGGGCCGGGCCATTCTCAGATTGGTGGAGCCGACGGCGGGCGAGGTCATCTTCGAGGGGAAAGATGTCTTGGCGCTACGATCGAAGGAATTGCGGCAAATGCGGCGCCGTATGCAGCTCATTTTTCAAGATCCCTACAGTTCGCTCAATCCACGAATGACCATCGGGTCCATCGTCAGCGAACCCTTGAAAATTCATCACATTGCCCAGGGCAAGGCTCTTCAGGATCAGGTGGATCAGCTTTTCATGCGTGTGGGGTTGCGGCCCGAACATCAATCACGCTACCCGCATGAATTCTCCGGCGGCCAACGCCAGCGTGTGGGCATTGCCCGCGCCCTGGCACTCAATCCCAAATTCATTGTCTGCGATGAGGCGGTTTCGGCGTTGGATGTGTCCATCCAGGCTCAAATCTTGAATCTGCTTCGTGACCTTCAGCAGGAATTCCATCTTTCCTATTTGTTCATCACGCATGACCTAAATGTGGTGCAATATCTGGCCGATCGCATCGCGGTCATGTATCTGGGACAATTGGCCGAGGTGGCTCCGGCCAAGGATTTATTCACCGATCCCAAGCATCCGTATACCCAGGCGCTGCTCTCCGCCAATCCGGTTCCCGATCCCACGGCTGCGTCCCAACGGATCATCCTTCCCGGCGATGTGCCGTCGCCGCTCAATCCACCCAAAGGCTGCCGGTTTCATCCGCGTTGTCCGCATGTCATGGATGTCTGCAAAACGGTAGAACCACATTTGACCCAGATCGGACCGCCGGAAAAAGGCCACCAGGTCTGGTGCCACTTGTATCCATAAATGAATTTCCATCCAACCATATCCCATCTACTCCCTTTCCGATGAAGTAGGTCATCCTGAGCCGTCGGCGAAGGATCTGTGCCCTAGTAAAGCGGATAGAGTTCAGCAAAATCTTTGAGAAATTTTATGAGATCTTGCTGTACTCTATGCGGCAATTAGCGTTGACAAGTTTGTAAATCAAGACGACAATCAGACAGGAGGTTGCTGACTGAGTTAGCTTTCATGTTTCTCCATCTATTCAATAGATATTCTGTTTGAGATAACCATATGCGAAACTTGTATGTTTATGCCGACGAAACTGAATGCCAGCTTTCTCAAAACAAGCGTTTAGTCGGAGTCGGATTGCTTGTGTGTGAGCAACCCATTTCCCACGCTATAGTTTCTACGGCACTCGCGGGCCTTAAGGATGACCCTGACCGCCACAAGGACGATTTTCGTAAACGCGACTCACGGACACTTAGGAGACAATATTTCCATGCTAGCGATGACAGTAAGAACGGTCATAGTCACTTCTGTCGTAGCATTAACGCGTCCATCGTTGGTAACTTCCACTACTCATACTCTATCGTGCCCCCCAACATAGACCAGACAGTATCCTACCTACAGGAAGTAGAACTCTGTCTTAACACCATCGGAATTCTTACGCTGGACACATGTGTACATCTCTGTGTTGAGGCTCGACCACAGTTTGGAGCCTCAGCACTCAAGGCTGGGTCGAAAGGTTCTACCAGACAATGGAACATTCCGTTGCGGATTTACCTATGATGCCAGCAATCTTTCCACGAATTAAACCGTCAATTGGAAGAAAGGAAAATCCTGGTCTGCAGGTGGTAGATTTTCTTTTATGGGCCATGAACCGAAAGCATTTCGATCAGCCTGATGATCGGTGGTTTTCTCGGCTGGAGCTTCCCTTCTTGGTCACTTTTCAGCGAGAAGGAAAAACTGAATACCACGGAAGGTATTGTTTCAAACGAGGTGTTTTGACTTCAGAATGCCACTATCCGGAAGCCGCACTTGATATGGAATCAAAGCTCACCAGCGATGAGCAGATGGTACATGCCTATCTTCTTATTGAACGGGCTATCCGGGGTATCTATGTAGACTTATTGCCGGAACATATTGTCCACTTCAAGGAAAATGTTCAAGCCGTTCAATTCGATCTTAGAGAACTTGAGGAGTTCCTTCCTGAAACCCTTGAACGACTCTGCTCTCTTTTCGTTCGTTTGTTCGACACCGCCCCTTTATATGGTGACATGGCAGGGCTGGATTTGAATGAAGCCGCGGCATGGTTGCATGCACGTCGGTTGGCTGCTCTCTGTCTTCGATCGGATCAGGCAAACGGAATGAGGTGCCAGGGTTCCTTCATGAGAGTCAGACGAGAGATAGCCAGGTTTAAGCCAGAACTCCTATCGCCCGATTCACTCCCTGCGGTGATTGGATGAGCAACTCTTATAGAGTGAACCCGAGAAAATCGAATTAGGAATTGTGGTCACTAGTTATCATATTTCTACATTTAAGATTATCCTCCAGCCATGACGAGACCTTTAAAGCTTGAATGCGTGGGTATTCGGTTGACTGAACAGAGTATACGTCTGGCCCTGGTTTCTCCACCTGGCACAGATTCTTAGCCGGTGGCTCAGAATGACAATTTAGTTGAGAAGTCCTTTGCCCACAAATTGTTCGTCCAATTTCTGGATAGTACAACCTTAATTTTTCCCGGAATATCCTTCCTATTTCTTTTTCGTTGAGCCAGGTCTAAGTGCAATCCCTATTGCGGTGCCTCTTTTTATGAAGAGAGAATCCGATATAATGATAAAGAAACTGGATTCGTATGAGTAATTCCTACACCATCGGCTCCCTTCTGCTGGACCGCTTGCATAAGTTAGGTCTCGGCCATCTATTCGGTATTCCCGGCGATTATGTGCTGACGCTCTTTAAGCTCATCGAAGAATCTCCCATCAGGCACATCGGCACGACCAGGGAAGATTGTGCGGGTTTTGCAGCCGATGCCTATGCCCGCATTCACGGAATTGGCGGAGCCTGTGTGACCTATTGCGTGGGTGGCCTGAACATGGTGAATGCGATTGCCTGTGCCTATGCCGAAAGGTCGCCCGTGGTGCTCATTTCCGGCTCTCCGGGGTTGTCCGAACGCGTGAATAATCCTTACCTTCATCATATGGTCCGTGATTTCTCCACCCAACGGGATGTCTTCGAAAAGGTTACCGTTGCCTCCGTCATTCTGGATGACCCTCATACCGCCGAACGGGAAATTGACCGGGCTTTGAAAGCGTTGCTCCAATACAAGCGGCCCATCTATTTGGAAATTCCACGGGACCTCGTGCTTGCCCCTGTGAAGGCCGTCTCTTCCGATCCGCCGAAAGAACAGGTCTGCCAAAGCGATCCGGCGGCGCTCAAGGAAGCCGTGGCGGAAGTTCGGGGTATTTTGTCCGGCTCGGAGCGTCCGGTTATTCTGGCAGGCGCCGAGATTCACCGGTTCGGTCTTCAAGATACGCTGACCGACCTGGTCGAACGTATGCATGTGCCTATTGGGACCACTCTGTTGGGAAAGTCGGTGATCCGTGAGGATCATCCCTTGAATATCGGGGTGTATGGCGGACTGGTGGGGCGGGAAGAAATTCTGGATTTTGTGGAAAACGCCGATTGTTTGCTGACCCTGGGAACCTTGCTCACGGATATTGAAGATGTGAAGGCGCACTCCACCCTCCTGGCTGCCGGCCGCACCATCCATGCCACGCCTGATGCTGTGGCCATCAAGCACCATACCTATGCCGATGTCCGCTTTGAAGATTTTATCCGGGCCTTGGTCGCGTCGCCATTGCCGTCCTTTCCCCCGCGGACGCTCCCCCCTCGAGACAGCGTCCGGTTTGATCAGCCAGGACCGGAAGCGGCAGTGACGCTCCGCAATGTGTTCGGGTATCTGGACGGGCTGCTGAATGATAAGACGGTGGTGATTGCCGATGTCGGGGAATCGCTGTTTGCCGCCGCCGATCTGCGTGTACGGAAAAGCGCGGAGTTTCTGTCTCCGGCTTATTACACGTCAATGGGATTCAGTGTTCCCGCTGCGCTTGGTGCCGGATTTGCCGATCCGACCCTCCGGTCTCTGGTGATAGTGGGTGATGGGGCCTTTCAAATGACCGGCACCGAATTATCCACCTGCATCTGCCATGGGCAGGCACCCATCGTCGTGGTACTGAATAATCATGGGTATTCGACTGAACGTGAAATTCTGGAAGGTCCGTTCAATGATATTCATGAATGGCAGTACGAAAAAGTTTGCGACCTCATCGGTGGCGGTGTGGGCCATCGGGTGGCCACCTTTGGAGAATTGGTCAAGGCCTTGACAACCGCCATTGAGGACCACAAACAAGTTCATGTGCTGAATGTCTTCCTTGATCCCGGTGACCGGTCCACCGCCATGAAGCGCGTAGCCCAGCGCCTGGCCAAACGCATGGCCGGACAGAAGACCTGATTGTCTGTCTCACCACATCATCCTCAGCAGTACCCAGCCAATCATTGACTTATTTTCTTGCCGCTTGAGTGCCTCTTACTCTCAGAATTCAAAATGCCTGTAAAGCCTTTCATTTAGACCTCTTAAGGCTTTCGTGTAAATCCCTTGTCAATATTGGTTGCGGGGCCAAACAAGGCATCCGTATAATGACTGACTTATAACAAAAACCTCCAATGAAATCAGGATAGGGCACTATGAGTACCGAAATTGTTGAAAAAGATTCAAAAAATTACCCGCTGTTGCGCAATTTGCAATATTCACCCCTGAAACAGGGAGAAGAGCAATATATTGTTCTGTGGGACCCGTCCGGGTTGTCAACGGAAAAGCTGGTGTTGCCGTTGAACTTTTTATCTGTTTCAGTTTTTTGATGGGGAACATTCGTTGGAGCAGGTCGGGGCCGAATATCTCAAAAAATATGGCGAATTCATGATGCCTGACCGGCTGAATAAGCTGGTTGAGGATTTGGAAAATAAAATGTTTCTGGAAGGGGAGCGGGCTGCACAGGCGCATCAAGCTTTAGAGACCTACCGGAAGCAGGATGTGCGCCCCATGGCCTTTGCCGGCAAACAATATGAGGCCGATCCTGTCAAACTGCGGGCGCAACTAGACGGATTTTATCAATCGAAAGAGGGGCCGGAAAAACTCCCTCGGACAATGCCGGAAAATTGATTAAAGGACTGGTAGCGCCGAGTTTCGACATGAAGGAAGCCGGGCCGATTTATGCCTGGGGCTATAAGGAAGTGCGTGAAGGGCAAACACCGGATGTGTTTATCGTTCTTGGAACCTGTCATGCCGGGCTTGAGGGTGGGATTGCGTTTACGGATAAGGATTTTGACACGCCGTTTGGCCGGGTGCCGGTCAATCGCCCGCTGGTGGAATTTATCCGCAAAGAAACGGGAGACACGTTTTTTCAGGAGGAACTGGCCCACGTTCGGGAGCATAGCCTGGAATTGCAGTTACCCTTTCTGCAACATGCCATGGGCGAGGGCCGTGCCTTCACCATTTTGCCGGTGCTCTGTTCCTTTCCGCCTGCCACCTTGACCGGCGGGGAATTTCAAAGCTTGTTTGAACGGGTGGACCAGTTTATTGCCGTTACCAAGCGGGCCATTGAATCCACGAAACAGCAGGTGTGCGTGATTGCCAGTGCCAATCTGGCGCATATCGGCATCCGGTACGGCGATCAAAAGCCGCCGACGGACTATTCCTTCCATAAGTGCATGCAAACCGATCTGGAAATGTTGAAGAAAGTCGAAGAGACCGACCCTGAAGGATTTGCTGAATTTATTCTGAAGGAAGGGGACCACCGGAAAATTTTGGGCTTTTCCGCGATTTTTTCACTGTTGAAGTTGCTGAAACGAGATGAGATTCCCCTGAAGGGGCAGGTGCTGCGGTATGACAGGGGAATTACCGATCAGTTCAATTCGACGGTGACCTACGCCAGTATTGTGTTTGTGTAAGGTGTAATAAAGTCTGGTAGAAGTCTCGCAACTGGGGCCTGTAAGCTTGAGGCAAGGCAGCGTCTTCCGATCATCCAAGCCATAATTGAAAAGTTGCGCATTCTCAGTGTTCGTGAAGAAAGTGGCGGCATCATTGCCGTGCAATATCAGGCATTGAAGCGACTGGATTGGTTGGACACACACTACCAGGGTGGACTCAGAGAATCAGCCGACATCATGGTGGATTTCTCCGACGAGCAAAGCTTCCTGGTTAAGACTGAACTCCATCCGGCCAGAAAAACATCGACAGGAGAAGACATTATGAGCCTTGATGCCATGGCCGTGCTCAAATTTGTCAAACCTGCAATCGCCAAGACCGCTCAGGTTCGGCTGGTGAAGTAGCTGAGAGTGGCACCATTCTAAGCTAAAATGGTAGGGAGCGGATGCTCGATCTACCCACTCCCCCAATCGTTGTGGAAAAAAGATCCTCCTTAGTTGCTCCCCGATAACGGTGGTATATTGATTCCCACCCGCTCTAGGCCCATGATGACCGTCAAGGCCGTCGGAGAATGTTGGACGATTTCCTTCTGTACTTCGATACGACGCAGGTCCACAAATTCGGGGGCTGTTAAGCCCAGGGATTCCCGATAAGCCCGGTCTGCGATTCCGCGCTGCTTTTCAGCTTTTTCGCGCGCTTCTTCCGCCTTTTGGAACTCCACCATCGTAATCTTGCGCTGCTCTTGAATAATGGTCTGTGTCGTTTGCTCGACTACCCCTTTCGGAGGAAGGATACTCCCGACGACCACGCGGTTCAATCGCACTGGGATGCCCTGCTTTTCAATCAGCTTTGTCTGGATCTCTCGTGCAATGGCGTCCTGCAACTTCGCCCTTGTGGTCGGATCGGTTGTTAACTGAAAAAGCGGGTATTTTTGCACTTCTTCCCGTACGAAGGTCCGGAAAGCTTCTTTAACGTTGTTCTGATACCAGTTGGGCCCATATTTTGAAATCAGTTCCGGGGATCGGCCTTCGACAACATTAGCGATTAGAAAAGCATCGAAAGACACGGGGGCATTTTCCGCTGAAATAATATCGAAATGTTCCGAGTATTGAATTGGTCGGATGTCGACATCAATGACCTTCGTCGTTGGGGAAACGATTACCCGACCGGTCGTGGTGGGAACAGGATCGACTCCGCCATGGCCGAATAAGAACGGTTGCTCCACCAATACCCCTTCATGGCCAGCTTCGATCGCGACACACCCGATGTCTGTGAGTACCACTAAAAGAAATCCTGTTATTCCCAAGGTATGGCACAGACGACGTTTTCCGCGCATCATAATCCCACCTTCCTTTCCTAACGCCGTCCACTCTAGAGAAAGTCAGGAGGAATGGCCGGCGCTCATGAACTCCCGATTACCCAGACACCTTCCATAGTAATATTTTATTGGTCGGCTTGATGGACCGTCAAAACGAGGTGCTTGGAATCTCTCGCATGATTCTGGAAGGAAGGGGAGAGGAGAAGGGTTCTACGGAACGAAGACTCTGGTGAGGGCTTTTAAAAATGCGGGAGTGTTTCTGAGGAAAACGAAATTTAAGATTCGATCGATGTCTTTTGCTGTAAACCATTGATTTTCTGAACGTTGCCGAACTCCTTATCATGAACCACCACCTCGTTTACCGAAGTTGGTCGAATGGTGGTATCGCGAGTGCGGCGGGGAGGGGGAATGCGAAGAGACGCCTCTAAGTCGTCCAGAGAGTCTTCAGGGTGTCATTTGAGTGATGAAGAGCGAATGTTGCTTGTCGGTGGATGAAAAAATTGTTGGTGCCGCAACACCCCTGTGTGCCATTCTGTGATCTCCGGATAAGTCTTTGCCTGGACGGGTTTACAAGAGTGAAAGGGTTTGTCACTGGTTATTCCTCTGCCCATATGGTCATTCGGACGGGGTCCAGTGGGTTGTCCCGCTCATCTCTTGCCTGGGCGACAATGGTATCCACCACGTTCATGCCCTTCGTCACTTTGCCGAAGACCGTGTATCTCCGGTCCAGACTGCCCTGATCTTCCACACAAATGAAAAATTGCGATCCGCTATCGGCCACGTCGCGGGTCGAGTCCTCGGTTCTGGGGACTTTGGCCATGGAAACCGCTCCACGCCGATGCGGCCGGTCGCTGGTTTCGGGGGGAAGGCTAAAGCCCGGTCCCCCGGTGCCGTGAAGGCTCCGATCCGGTTCTTTGGTGAAGGGATCCCCGCCTTGAATGATAAAGCCGGGGATGATGCGGTGAAAGGACAAACCGTCATAAAATTTCAGTCTGATCAGGTTTAAAAAATTTTCGACATGACGCGGGGCGTCATCGGTAAAAAACCGGATTTCAATATCTCCCAACTTGGTGGAGATAGTGGCTTTCGGATTTTTCTTCTTGAATTGGAACGTTACAGGATCAGACACAGCGAAGGCACTCTACCAAGGCCCTGCAAAGTTCATCAAGTTAAAAGAAGACAAAATCAGAGGAAGCCTCAGAAGATTCGATTAATGAGCTGCTTTTGGATTATCTGGCAGGCTAAAGAGAGGCCATTGGTCTCCCGTACGCGTTGGGCGAGGTGTTGGCATCGTTGATGGGTATCAGGATTTGCCAACATGCCTTCCAATGTGCGGGCGATGAGCGGGCTACGGAATGCCCGTGATAGAATCATTTTCCCGACTCCTAATGTGACCGTTCGCGCGGCATTATCGAACTGGTCAAACGCCAAAGGTTGAATGAGCTGAGGGATTCCGGCCCGCATGGCCTGCGAACAGGTACCGATGCCGCCGTGATGAATGAGTGCCGTACAGTGTGGGAGGAGCCGGCTGAGCGGAACATAGGCAAAGTGTCGAATGGACTTCGGAAGCGAGGGAGGGAGTTGTTCGGGATATCGCGTCAGAAAAATTGCCGGGCGCCCCAGTTGTTGAGATGCCTCGGCGGCTTCTCTGAAAAATGATCGTCCATGTTTATTGGCCGAACCCGGTGTATATACCAAGGGCTGAGAGTGAGCTTCTAAAAACAGCTCAACGCTAGCTGTGAGTTCGGCATCATGGGCTTCGTCATACAGTGGGAAGCCGGTGAGGTGTGTGCCTGAAGGCCAGTCCCGCTGAACCGGCGCAAACCAGTCGGGAAACATGCCCACCACCAGGTCTGGCGAATGCGCCCAAGAATGAAAAATCCGTGAAACCGGAGGCAATCCAAGTTCCCGGCGAAACGTGTTGAGATAAGGTTTGAGGACCGGATCGATCACGGTGTGATTGATTAGGGACCAGCACCCTCGCTTGAACCAGATGGGCAGCCAATCGGGTAATACGAGATTGGGCATTTTGGGCGGGGCATGGGCGGAATGGAACACCCCGGGAGAAAAATGCACTGTAGCATGGGGTATGCTATGGGTTTCCTGGACCAGTCTGGCTGAAAAGCCCAATGTGGAACTCACCATGATGGTGTCTCCCTGTCGGATATGTCGGCACAGGACGCGATAGGCCTCTCGTAACTGTGGCGAGGCCAGGCGTTGCATAATAAGCCGCCAGCCTTTGTGGGGATGCCACAAATCCGGGTTGTCGGCAATGTCATCATAATCCTCCGCCGATCCCAAGGGAACAAAATGCAATTGTGCCTGTTCCATGAGAGAGGCGAAGTGGCCGTTGGTGAAAAGCGTAATGGTATGTCCGTGTGTACGCAATTCACGCCCTAGTCCCACCAGGGGCAACACATCGCCATAACTGCCAACAGCTAAGATGAGAATGTTCATGGAATGACCTGTGTGGGCTTACCCTGTGTGCACGTCATCGGCAAAGGCCAGATTGTTGGTCTGCCAGCGTTTCAGGCGACAAAATCCCCAAGGCATGTACAAGCCGAAGGTGATGATGGTGAGCACCATGATCAGCAGCCAGTTTCCAAAGAAGCCAAATCCTGTTCCCCAAAACACCAGTTGTCGATTGTCGATGAAGGTATGTTCCGAAATCCAACGTTGTTGCGCCGAGTAGGCCCAGGGAAAAAACAAACCGAACGTCATCACGGTGAGTACCCAGGTCCAGATAAACAGCCAGAGACAACTGAATCCCGTTCCGCGAAAATCAAACCGATTGTGGCTCATCCTCCACCTCCCATAAAAGGGTTGTTCATCTCTGCTGGAAAGAATACCATGATGACATCTGTCTTCGACCCTTGTGGTCAGGAGAGAGTCTTTAAGGAAAAACCGGATTGACCTTTTGAATGGAGTCATACTAGCGTAATACATCACGACAAAAATTGGGACTGTTCAGATGCTCACGCCGATCTCCCAAGGTTATGGTTTATTGCAAAGGAGGGAATTATGAAAAACGTGGCCGTCATTCTTTCAGGTTGTGGATTTTTGGACGGAGCCGAGATCACCGAGGCCATCAGTACGCTCATCGCCATTGGTCAAAACGGAGCGAGTTATCGCGTGTTCGCTCCCAACAAGGAGGTGGACGAAGTCAATCATCTGACGCAGAAATCTACCGTTCAGAAGCGAAATGCTTTGCAGGAAGCCGCTCGCATCGCTCGTGGAGATATCCAGCCATTGGAAAAACTCAAAGCCCAGGATTTTGATGCCCTTGCGTTTCCCGGAGGATTTGGTGCGGCGTTGCATCTCTGTGATTTTGCCAAGCAAGGCAGCGGAGGGCAGATTGATCCGGAAGTGGCCAGAATCGTCAAAGAATTCAGCGGCAGTGGGAAGCCGATTGCCGCCATTTGTATCGCACCGGCTATCATGGCGTTGGCCTTAGGAGATAAAGGGGTGAACGTGACCATTGGAGAGGATGCGGGCACGGCGTCGGAACTCGAAAAGACCGGGGCCAAACATCAAAACTGCGCGGTGGAAAAATATGTGGTGGATCACAGCAATAAAGTCATCACCACTCCGGCGTATATGTACGGCACGGCGAAGCCCCATCAGATTTTTGAGGGTGTGAGCGGGGCCATCCGGGAACTGATTAAAATGGCATCATAAGGGTCATCTACTTTATAGGTGAGGTTTCGGATTCAGGATGGATTGCTCTCCGGTGTATGGAAATTGGTGAACAGTCGCATACCGGGAGAGGAGTGATGACTCGCTGGAGAAAATTCCGGGTGGGGGGATAGAGGCTCAGGATTGGCCTGCCTCCTCACGCAGGCTCTTGAATGGTGACAAGATCACGCGTCAGCAATTCCTGAATTAACGCGATCACACTCGCCGTGGCCTGGGCTTCTTCAACCTCAAATTCCTGGACCAGCCGATGACTGATGGCCATAACGGACAGACCCTCCTGGATCCCCGTCCAAATGCGTATGCCGGTTAAATTGAGGGTGAACATTTCCTGGATGTCCATGTGCCAAATTACAGCTTCTTCCTCATTCATTTCGGTGTAGACCACAGAGGCCTGTGGTTGAAGGATTGATTGGATAGTCACCATTGGCAATGCTCCTTGAGGTCCCGGAGGTATTCTTGGTTTCAAGATCGAATACTCTGCCGTGTCAAAAGATCTGAAAAAAATTCAGGATGTTGATAAAGATCTTTTCCCGCTTCCAGCCTGAAGACTTGGCATTGTCCCACCAGCCTGGAAATCACCGCGAGTTGTCCCGGCAAGATCTGTTGCCCGGTCAAACCGATCGAACTTTCCCGTAACATATCTTTGATGGCCGCCCCCCGCTCCAGCGGGATGAGGCAACTTTTAGAACGGCGGACAATGGCGGGAAGAACGACGACACCAGGCCTGGTCCTTCCATGAAATTGCATGGGGTACCGTTGGTGAACAAGAATCTCCTGCCTGGGGTTTCCATCCCGGTCGGGACAATCAGACTCTCCAAACGGCCAATCTTCGTATTGCTCTGCCCGTTCTTTGACGACGTAAAAAGTCTTCCGTCCTGCAAAAGCCTCAATGCAGGCGCCCGATGATCGAAGAAACAAAATGTCATCTGAAAGATAGGTCCATCCTTTACGAATAAGTCCAAGGGTCAATGTGGATTTTCCGCTACCGGAGGGGGCCACGAAGATGACTCCTTCTCCCTCGGGAGTCCCGAGTCCCGCGGCATGAATCATATAGGTTTCCCGGCTTTGAAGAAGGGAAATCAGGATGGCCATCCAAAACGAACAAAAGGCTTCCGGAGAGTACTCCGGAAATTGGGAGTTAACGTAGACTGAACACCGGCCTTCAGAAAATTTCAGGCGACCTTGAATGTCATGGAGTTGAATCAGCGCATTTTTTCCGAAAAATGACAATCGTACCCCGTCGGGTAACTTGAACACTTCCTGCGAAGCCAGACCGTCGCTCGAAGGAGGCGGTGAACCGTCAATGATCTCAAGGCGTAGTAGTGAAGGAAGATCTCCCGAATAAGGTTCCCAACAAAAATCAAAAAGAAGTCCGACCAGATAAGGCGGAGGCATTTCGTCCAAGCCCTGTACTTCAAGGATAAGAGAGGAATCATGAAAAGAGAATTGTTGACGCATGAATGTACGGGAATCGAAACTTTTACATTACGGATTACACGCCATGAAAGTATAAATTCATAAATGTGCGCGCCTGTCTCTATGAATATGCAAAGTTCGGCATGGCTGGGCTGCCAGGCCTTTGTGTATGAAAGGATTGTTCTGAACAGTCTTGTCGGATAGAAAGTGAGGAAAAAAAAGGGTCGGGTTGGTGGGCGATCAAAAAAAAAGGGGGACCACCAGGTCCCCCTTTCAAATGCCAATGGTTGAAATCGTTTAGCGCGATCCCCTCCAATGACTCCACAAGCTATTTAAAATACGTTCCCAACCTCCCCATTTTTTTCCGCTGTGGTTATGGCCGCCGCTGGTATTGTAACGGCCGAAGGTTCCAGTTAAATCCTGCCATGAGCCCTGTGGAGTTAATTGTGGTTCCATGAAAATTTTTTTGTGGGAAATTCCAGCCATCACGACCTCCCTATAAAAATGAGGAAAAATTAAGCCCTTATTGATTTTCATATCATCCCACACAAATGAAAAAAAATACAAGAGAAATGGCGTGGAGGGAACGTAAAAATTTTCTAAAGAGTTAAGAGAGATATTTTCGGGGAAAAATCAACGAAGGCGACTGAGTTTGACAGGGGAAATTATGGGGAAGTCTGATGGATGGTGCATACCTCAAAAGGGGTATATGTGCTTATATTAGGAAAACCGAAAGTCATAAATATGTGAAAAAATCTGAACAAACCAACAGAAAAATGAAACAATATTCTAATCGCTCTCGGCAGCGCCTCTGATCAGGGATATCGAGGAGCCTTGAAAGGCACTCCGTTGGGTTCAATTTTGGCTATTGAAGGTTTTGTTTCTAGGGGCAACAAGGTTTCGGCAGCTCGTTGAGCTGGGAGGAAACGAATAGAAATATTTTATACCCCATTAGGAGGGTATTTCTTTGAGTGAGCATTTCCGGATCGCTCGGACGGACTTGTCTTTCAATCAGTTTGATGGCCGTGAGGTTACGAATGTCAGAAAAGTATTTTTATGGACTCTGTGGCTGGTGGGGAGATGTCAGGGAAGGGTGTTTAAATGAATGAGCCAGGTTCGTGACCAATGCACGCAACAGTCTATGGTAGATGGCGTTTTGTCGATCCTTGACGCTTTTCTGCTTGGAAATGGCTTCGGTACTACCTGATATCAATGCTGCCTCTTCCGATTTCTTCTGATCTTGTCGGGAGATTGCCCGGCATGTTCCGTTATCACAGACGGCTAATACCTTCACGGCCTCGTTGTCCTCACGGGCTTCGGCATGTGTCCATTCGTAAAACCAAATAGTCTCTCCTGTTTTGACAGATGAAGCACTGGCATTCATCGTGACGCCTAACCGTTCTTGACTGAGAAGAGAAGTCTCTTTTTCCTTAATATGGTCCAGGAGTTGGTGGCCTTCCCTGGGCGGCAAAGACACGGGTTTCAGTTGCTCGCCTTCTGGATTGGATTCGTAAAAATGCCTTTCCCACCGTGCATTGTGACCCGCTTGGATGATCGACCGTTCCAGGGAATTTATTTGAAACAAGACTTCCGCTCCGAGTTCCTTGGAAGCGGCATGAGGAGTCAGTTCCTCTTTCGCGACTTTGTTTTGAAGCACATTCCACGAAATGACCTGGAATCCCGCTTTCGTGAGTGCGCGCTCCAGTTCGGACATTTCGATGCCGCAGGTCGTTTTGAGCAGCAGACTCTGTCCTACGGCTTCTCCGGAACTTTGTGTGGCGGTTTCGTTGGCGCAACCCTCAGGAGCTTTCACGGTCAGATATTGAATCTGAGGTATGGCTGAAAGATAACTTGGGCTTTCCACGATTTCCGGAGGGGCTTCCTGGTTGTCCGCCACCACAAAGTCAGAGGTCACCAGGTAATAAGGAGCACTACAGGCTAGGAATATGTGAGAGACGAGAATCAGGAAGAAGCCTGTGAAGCCATGACGAATTGGGGATGTCATTACAAAGACACCAACCGATTTAATAAATATTCCACCGTAGTTGGGGTGGAATCCGTACCTTATATTGAGTGGCCATAATTTCTCCGTTTTCATCCAGGGCATCTGCATCAAAGCAGCCTGGATAGAGGAGGATAAACTTCATGGTGCCTGGCCTGATATTTTGGGCCATTTCCTTAAACTCCCGGGCCGGTTTGTTGCAGGGCTTCACGATGAGTTTGGTGATGGGGCGGGTTCCATGATTTTTGATAATCATGGAGTCGGGATCCGTCCTTACCACCTGATGGCTGCAGCTTACCAAGAATAGGGACCATCCAAGCAGTTGGCACAACCAGGAATATTGGCCAAACCGGGAGAGAGGAGGGGGGGTGGTATTGGAAACACGCATACAACAAGGGTTGATCGCGGATGGCTGGAGGAGTGATGATCCTCCCATACGGACTCAAGGCTATAAAATACTACTTGAAAGGATCTTGTCAATATCAATCTATAGAACAGTCTTGAGTCTCGGTGACATTGGCGTAATAAGGATTTCACGGTTTTCGAGAGGCGTAGATGGAGAATGCCATAAAACCATAATGGGAGCAGGTTGCCAAAACAGAGAGTGAATAGTAAAACGCCCCGATAGAGGCTTCCGGTCATTACAGCTTGCTTGTCAGTCTGGGCTAGGTCCGAAAATACCTCTCACATCCCGATACCGTATTCTCCGGAAATTGCCCACCATTGAAAAAATTGACGAAAGGTGTGGGCAATCCGACCTATAAAGGACTCCATCTGAATGGGTGGAAATTCCCATATCCAGGTCCTGGATAGTTATGGTAAGAACAGGACCCGGATGTTGTTGTGAATTGAAATACTAAAGGAGAGGAACCGTATGGCTCTGATTACACCTTTTCGTGCGTTGAGACCCAGACCTGAACAGGCTGCGCAAGTGGCCGCGCCTCCCTACGACGTGGTCTCGTTGGAGGAGGCTCGTCAACAGGCAGAGGGTAATCCACATAGCTTCCTGCGTATTAGCCGGGCTGAGCTGGAATTGCAGAATGGCATCGACCCCTATTCGCCGGAGGTGTATGAACATGGTGCCCGGAAACTTCAGGAGCTTATTCAAGGCGGAATCCTTACCCGGGAGGCGCGGCCAATATTGGGGGTCTATCGACAGAAATGGGGCACGCATATGCAAACGGGGTTAGTGGCTCTGGCCTCGGTGGAAGAGTACGATCAGGGGATTATCAAAAAGCACGAGCTGACTCGACCGGTGAAAGAGAATGATCGTGTTCAGCTGATCCAAACCCATGAATCGCAGTCCGGTCCTGTCCTGCTGTTTTTCCGCCATACTCCCGCCGTCGACAACTGGTTCGAGCAAGTGACGAACGCCAAGCCGGATGTGCAGTTTGTCGCATCGGATACTGTTGAGCATACGGTGTGGAGCGTTCGTGAGGAATCCCGAGTTCAACAAATTGTCGAAGCCTTTCGGACTATTCCGGCTTTGTATATTGCCGACGGGCACCATCGATCCGCTGCCGCCAGCCGTGTGCGTGCGGCCCGTCAAGAGTCAGCCAAATCCGGGGCATTCAAACCGGAAGATGGATTTTTAGCGGTGATTTTTCCGCACGATCAATTACAAATCTTCCCTTATAACCGGGTGGTGCGGGATTTACACGGGCACACATCGGTTCAATTGCTCAAGGCGATTGGGGAACGCTTTGAGGTGCAGTCGACCTCTCAACCGGGGCATCCACCTGACCTGGGATTCGATATGTATGTTGAAGGCCGATGGCATCGAGCGAAACCGAAATTTTCCCAATCGGAATTGGATGCGATCAAGAACGATCCGGTTCGGGATTTGGCCGTGGCGGTGTTGACGGAACGGGTGCTGGATCCTTTGTTAGGGATCAAAGATCAACGATCGGATGTACGAATTGATTTTGTCGGTGGGGTCAAAGGGCCTGAGAAATTGGCCGCCATGGTGGATCGGGGTGAATGGGCCGTTGCCTTTTGGCTGTCTCCGACGACAGTGGATCAACTCATGGCCGTGTCTGATGCTGATCAAATCATGCCGCCCAAAAGTACGTGGTTCGAACCCAAGCTCCGCGACGGCCTCTTTATTCATATGTTGCGATAGCAGCATAATACAGGCTTGGCATTCCCACCTCTTCAGGATTGGGGAAGTTTGCCGAAAACCTCATGTATAGTGAGTATGTGGCCAAGATACTTCAAAGAGTTTCCTAATTTCTCAATGATGCCTCTGACCTATTTCCTGTTTTATCTCTTCCTTTGCCCTTCAGCGTCGCAAGCGACTTCAAGCAATGTAATCGATGTCCCCGCGCTCCTGGAACAGGTGCGTACCTTGGTGGAATCATTGCCGGATGGCCCAGATAGATACACTCTGTTCAAAGAATTAGGGGAACTACAGGCAAAAGTTGGCAGGATTAAGGATGCTAAAGTTTCGCTTTCTCACATTCCAGTGGGATTTCAGCAAGACTATTTGGCCATTAGCCTGAAAAAAGAAATTGCGTTAGCCCTCGCCAAGGCTAACGAGTTTTCTGGGGCATTAAAAGTCGCAGACTCCATCCAAAATTTTGAGCGGGACTATGCCAAAGAGGGGATTGCTGTTGCTATGGCCAAGTCAGGCGATATTGAGGGGGCGTTGGCGATAGTAGAAAGTTTTAAAGAGAAAACTCGGGCAAAAAAAAACGCCTTGATAGCGATTGGGGAATTTCAGGCCCAAAGGGGGGACCTGCATGGAGGTATTCAAATAGCTGCTCAAGCTGATCATGTGTCCTATGCCCTCTGGGGAACTGCCAAAGAACAAGTGAAAAAAGGCCATGTGGATGAATTTTTGAAAGAGGTTCAGAAAATCTCTGACCCTCTTGTGCAGGAGTTTGCCCTGTGGGGAGTCGTAAATGCTCACTTGGATAACAATCAATCTTCCGCTGCGGTCCAAATGGCCAAACAAATTCCCCATGGCTATGCCAGCGCCAGTGCATGGAGAGATATTGCCTTGGTTCAATTGGAAGCTGGCAGTCGCCAAGCCAGTCTGTCCAGTCTGGAACTGGCACTGGCCGGGGCCAAGGCCATTCAAAATTCCTTTGCCCGCTCTGATATCTATTGGAGGATTGCCCAGGGGTTGGCTATGTCTGGGGATTACTCTAAGGCCCTTCAAACAGTGGATCTGATCGAGATTGAAGGACATAAACATTCCGCCCTTCGTGATATTGTCGCCGAAGTATCCAAATCGGGACACGTGGAAAAAGCCTTGCACATTGCTGAACGCTTTAACGAGGAAAACGCATTTCCCAGCCCCTATTGGTATATCTTGATGGATCTGGCTGCTTCCGGACAGGTATCCAAAGCCATGAAGCTTGTCGAGACGGGAAAAATTCAGACGAAGGAATTTTCTCCGTATGATCCAATTGCCCTTGGGCAGGCCCAAATGGGAGATAGTAAAGGCGCATTAGAAACTTTAACGAATATTCCCAGGGACAATGATGTAGACCCCCGGGATATGTATTATAGTCTCGAAAGAATTGCCCGTTGCCAAATTGAGAACGACGATTTGGAAGGGGCGGAATATACCCTATCCAAGCTTCCCAATATTTGGCGTGCATTAGCTAGAGAGGAACTAGCCGTGGCGTTTTCCAGAAAAGGACAGATAGAAAAAGCGAAAAAAACCCTCGCCTCTATTTCAGGTACTAAGGAAAAGGGAGAGGCCTTACAGAGATTCTCTCGGGTGCTTGCAACTCAAGGAGACTGGTCTGAAGTTTTGACGTGGGCAAACTCCATGTCATCCCCCTATCTAAAGGCCAAAGTGCTGCTGGGCGTCGTAGGGGCTAAGCTTCAACCCCCGCTGAAATAACTCTTGGTCTTGTGGGAATGTTAAATTAAACGATTGCCGAAGAAAGCCAAAGAGGGAATTAAAAGCTGCCGGCTTGGACGACGTCATCCAGGCTATTGATGTCCAACCAGTGCCCCACCGTATACAGTACTCTAATTGAATAGCGTCTTTTCAGCATTTCTTGAAATAGGCTGGCCATGCCGGCTTTGCGGTGGGCGGGGTTCTTTAACAGATCAGCTAGGATTTCCTGTAGAGGCGCCAGTCCTGGTGCGGAGACTTTGAAAAATCCCATCCACACACCGTGAATCTTGTCCGGAGCGATGGCCGTTCCCAGTTGTGTGAGATGAATCTGGGTATTGAAAGCTTTACGGGAGTTGGGAGCGGTACATTCCGCAAATCCGCCGAGACGGTTGTAGCTGGTTTTTTCCTTCCAGTCGCTATCCACAAAAATCACGAAATCATCCTTGGCCTGAAGCAGAGCCTGTGGAATATAGGTGTTGAATAAGACATCCCCATACGAAATGATGGTATCTTGTGGATGGGAACGTTTGGCCTGAAGGGCTTTGCGTAAAGAATACAATTCGCCGGTGTCTGCAAATTCGTCGTTATCGACATAGTGCAGGTTTGGCAGATTCACCGCTCCTTTTTTGTATCCCCGTACCACCAGGATATCTTTGATGCCCATGCTATTGTACGCGTCGGCAATGTGAGACAACAGAGGCACGCCGCGAATGTTGACCATGGTTTTGGGTTTGTCTTCCGTCAGTTCCCCGAGTTCATCGCCGCGGGATGCTGCCAGGACAATGGCCGAAGCCCGTTCGGCAGTTTTGGGAAGATAACGTTTTTCAGCTTCTAAGAGCTCGGCCGCGCCTTGCAATCGAAAAATTTCCGAGACGGAAATGATTTCGTCCTCGATCGACAATAAATTTTCTTGCTCCTGAAGAGTACGGGCCGTAGCTTGCATAGAGGCGACCGACGCCCGAAGCATATGATTGGCCCAAATAACCAGGGAAATGCCATGCTGCCGAAACACATCCGTGGGGGTGGCGTAGTATTTCGTCGGCACAATCACGACCGGGCAGCGGTCGCCCCATTCACGTTTGAAGGCTAGGATCTCATCGGGCACCGCCAGTGCGCTGTGGATCAGGATGCCATCAGCTCCGGCCTGGTGATAGGCTTCGGCACGACGTAAGGCTTCGGCCAGTCCCCAGCCGCAAATAAAGGCTTCCACGCGGGCAATGATGCAGAAATCAGGATCCGACTGGGCATCCTTACCCGCTTTGATCTTGCCGCAAAATTCTTCCATGTCGGCAAGGGGTTGGGCTTCCCCTTTCAGGAAACTATTGGTTTTGGGGAACAGCTTGTCCTCAATGCAGACGGCGGCGATATGCCGCTGTTCCAGTTTCCGGATCAGGCGCTGCATATTATTGAAATTGCCATACCCGGTGTCGCCATCCAAAAGAATGGGAATGCGCGTGGCGTCGGACATGAATTCCAGATTGTCTAAGACCTGTGTCCAACTGGCCTCGTTATTGTCGCGTACGCCAAATTGGGCAGAAATGGACAAACCGCTCGCCCAAATGCCTTGGAATCCGGCTTCTTCCACTATCTTGGCACTCAGGCCATTGTGGGCTTCACAGATAAATTCCAACTGTGGAGATCGCAGCAATTTCTTAAACTGGGATGATTTATCAGGCAGGAGGGTGACAGTCATGTCCGGCTAGGTTGTCAGTGCGTATTCGTATCCAGTGATTACGTCCAAAGAGTGTACACGAAGGCAAATCTCCCTGCCAAACGCCAGGAAGTGGGTGATGAGTCGAACAAATCATCGGAATCATTCTTCCATCCGGATCGTGAAAATAAATTTTCATTTCAATCCGGATCGGACAAACAACAACGATGATAAAGAAAACTCTTGGAGTATCGGTCGGGCATGATGTGTTGTCATGCCCGACCGATCTATTGTAATTGCTTAAGGCGTGCGGCTGGTGATTTCCAGTAAATGGTAGCCGAATTGTGTTTGAACCGGGCCATGAACCTTGCCGAGTTCTCCGTTGAAGACCACCGAATCAAATTCTTTCACCATCTGACCGGGCCCGAATTCCCCAAGATCTCCGCCCTGCTTACCCGACGGACAGGTCGAATGGGTTTTCGCAATGGCGGCAAAGTCGCCACCGGTCTCGATTTGCGTTTTTAATTCTTCACACTTTTCTTTTGTGGGCACAAGAATATGACGGGCACGTGCTTTGGCCATGAGAGTCTCCTTATGGAAAAAAGTGAGTGATGAAAGCCTTTGTCCCATGATTACCCGGTCAAGGTCAAATGCTGTTCGAAGGTATTGATAAGTGTCTTTCCGGGGATGGGTTGGAACAGGCTATGGCCTTACACGCCGGGATGCATAGCCAGGTAGTCGCAGATAAATTCAAATACCAGTTCATCAAGGTGCTTCGTAATGACCTCCATGCCGCCCACGGTCAGCATGCCTTGTTCCCAGGTAATGGCGTGACCGCCTTTGGGGTCGTGCACGAGGGCGACTAATTGGTGAACTTCAAGGTCAATACGGCAAGCAAACGTTTTTGATTTGAGAGGAAGGGCGGCCAGATTGACGTATAAATACGGTTCGCCGGGTAATCTCGCGGCTTCTTTTTCTTTGATGAGACGAATGCCTGCGGTGCGAAGCTGGGCCTCGACACGAGTCCGGACATCTTTTCGGGTTAAGGTCCCTTTGAATTCCGGTCCCATCTCTTCCACGGCGACATAGACGCCGGTCATGGTTTTCAGTGATTTTCTTTTCAACATAATAATCCTTATCTCCTGCAGTCTTTCAATCGTATGGATGATTTCGGTGACGTGTGGACTGTTTAAATTTTGGATGTTGATGTGTGGGGTTGTTTGTCAGGAAGAGTGCATTCGTAAAGGGATCATAACGAGAGAGATAGATGCGGTCAATGCAAAAGTCTAACTGATCGGATGCGGGTCTATGGTAGTCTGGAGGCATTGGTGTATGTTGTAAAAACTCTTAACGATCTAGCGGCTAGGACCTGGTGTCCAGTGAAGGAGGCTGTCATGTTCGGACCCATTACCATCCCATTTGGTGCGAAAATGCTATTCAATACCGTTAAACTAAAACCGGGCGTCAGTTTCGATCAGGTAGAGATGGCCGTTGGGGAAATGTGTATGGTTGTGAAGGAAAAGTATGGCGGAGACATGGGCGGATTCATCGCCGGGCAGGTGTTGAAATTTTCCGGGTTTATATCGGCAGAGGGTTCACTCAGTGATTCCAAAAGCGCCGATGCCCATTATGCGATTGTGACGTATTGGCGTTCATTTGAGCATCATGAAAAATCTCATGCCGATGCCGTTTTTCAAAAGACGTTCAGCGCCATTGCCAGTTTGTGTATGGAAACCAAGGAACTGGGATACGACTTGCTTTGGCAAGGCGAAGCGAGTACCCGGTAAACAGTGAGTCATTGGAGAGCACGTCCAGGATTTTCCGGGTGATAATTGGATTGTCCTGCCAAGCCTCTGCCTTCCTGTTCTTCGGGATGTATTCACATCTGATCGCCTGGACATGGCGTGCGCGTGATGCGCCGGGAGATAGCCAAGTATGGGATAGAGCCCAGGAAACAGAAGGTGTCCTGATTGAAAGACTTCGGGTGTGTCCCATGGAGCGTTTCCCATGAGAATCCATTCGTCTAGCAGACCCGCCATCCCTCCGACCTCAATACCCGTCGAGCCAAAGGAGCCGTCTTTTCTGGAGAAAGGAGAA
>JALDRK010000002.1 GCA_031315915.1 Nitrospirales bacterium | reverse complement strand
GAGCCATGTCTCCCGGCCCTGTTGTCGTCTGTTTAGGGGGAAGAAAAAATAAGAGTCCATACGTTTCGCGTTCTTGTTCTTCCAGAAACAATGTCGTTTGCGGGTGGTGAGAAGCTTTTGGCGTCCAGATCAATTCGAAATCGCGATCGGCATAGGTGGAGCCTTCGACCAGGGTGATGTGCGTGGTGCCCTTACCGGTGCCTTCGGTCCGGATGGGGTGAGTGGGCGATTCTATGTGATCTAGGAGAAATCCGGGCGCCAGGTCGATGTGAAGCGTGAGCGGATTTATGGAACCTTCGTCAGGATGCCGGACCGGGGGAGTAATCCGTGAAGCATCGGGAACTTGGTCGGAATTCATTGCCCATCCCATGCCAGTCTCTTGCGATGGGGATTCGGCAGCAAAAACGGGACTGCCGGGGATATAGCGGGGACCCACCACCATCGGGAATCGAAGAAAAAACCGGCCCTGGTCATACCGGGCCAGATCCTGATATTCGATATCCACGATGACCGGTTCTCCCGGCGCGAGATTCGCCACGGAGGCGGTAAACACATTGGGCCGTTCCTGCTCAAGCAATCCGGCGTGTTTGCCTGTGCGCTTGGCCTGCTCATAGGTTTTCTTGGCTTCGGCTTTTTCCTGAATGATGCCTTCAATCACCCGTTCGCCGATCCGCATGCGCAAATGATCGACTGCCGCCTGTTCCGGTAAGGGAAAGACGTAGATGCCTTCGGCCCATTCGGAACTGGGATTCTGAAATGTTTGCGACACGGTAGTGCGCACGATCAACCCGCTGATGGTCGTGGTAATCTTGGTCGAGACGGTAGGGGCGGGGAGGTTTGGGCCTCCGGACATGGGGCGGATTGTCAGGCCGGGTTGAACGTCGGGTCGGACTTTTTGTGACTGTTGCGGTAATTTGGTGATGGCCGTATTGGGTGGCTGGCCCCAGACGGGCGGCAGAAACCAACTATCCACCAGTCCATTGGCCAACCACAGGCACAGTGGCAGAAAAATATGTATCCAGTTCGGCATGGGAGCTCCTCGGGTCAAAGGGGTTGTGGTTGGTGTGAGCAGGGTCTGAACAGTCAGGCGAACCGAATGAGAGGGGAAGGGGCGGATTCGGCAGAGCCGTCCCGCCCCCTCATGATCTCCTTTCTTACGGCTGGGTCTCCGGATTGGCTACGACATCAATGGTAATCAATTCGGAGGTGGTCTCTTCCGGAAGCGGAGAGTCGTGCACGGCGGGATTAACGGGAGTGGACTCACCGGCTTCCTCAAGAGTGGGGTCTGTGACAATTTCCAACTTGAGTCCCCGGTTGCGACTGATGACGTCATGGAGACCATCGGCTCCTCACCCTGGGCCACAGGACTGTTCAGCCACTCAATCTCCGCGCGCCGATTTTGATCGTGACAAGCGGGAGCATCCTCCTGGCACAAGGGAGCATCCTTGCCAAAGCTGTCGGTATGAATGCGGTCTTGTGGAATGCCCAGGGAGACCAGATAGGTTTTGACGGCCTCAGCCCGCTTGGCTCCCAATGTCCGGTTGTACGACTCGGACCCTCTGGTGTCGGTGTGGCCCTGGATTCGCAAGGTTCCATTCCAGTCCTTGGGTAAATGCGCAATCTGAGCACTGAGGGTGTTTTTCCCTTCTTCGGTAAGCGTGGCCTGGGAGAAACCAAAATTCACTAT
The DNA here is from genome assembly GCA_031315915.1 of Nitrospirales bacterium. Lineage (GTDB taxonomy): Bacteria > Nitrospirota > Nitrospiria > Nitrospirales > UBA8639 > JACKFE01. The sequence goes on along the minus strand of JALDRK010000002.1, from coordinate 205,201 downwards.
AGTGGAGTCTGCAGGGGAAACGGTGGGAGCAGCGGAGAGCGGGTCGGCCGTAGCAGGGTTTGCCTCAGACTCGGACAATACCGCAGAAGCCTCAGTGACGGGGAATTCCTCGGTAGCAGGTTGATTCACAGGGGAAGAAAAGGCTTTGGCCATTTCTACTTGTCTGATGGGTTGGGAAGCAGTGGCCGGTTGAGGACTCTCTTCCGTATACATCAGAAGACCTCCGATTCCCAGAACAAGGGCTAGCAGGCCGGAGGACAGCAATAGAATCTCTTTGGAGTCCGAGGGCTCTCCGGATTGCTGGTTTGCCTGTGATGGCGGGGTAGGTTGGTCAGATGTTTTCTTATTAACACGAATATTTGTTGGAAAAATTTTCATGATCGACTCCTTTATTATGGTCATGTCATTTGAAAATGGGTTGAATGTGCCCTGCTGTCTTCACCGGTTATCCGGTCATTTCTTCTTTTTGCGCCGTTCGCCCGAGAACCTGGTTCACCTCCTTTCCGGGCGGCGTTGTGTGACGCACCCATTCCCTTGAGCAAGGGCGTTGCCATCCGGAAAATTCAAAAAAGATGAACGAAGTCAAATGGATATGATGTTTCGTGGATGCTTGGATTTGCGGGGATTGCGGGGATGGATGCGGGGATGCGGGGCCATCCCCGCATGGTTAATCCGGGAGAATGAACCTGAGGGGGCAATTCATGTTCATACCTGCTTTTTGGTGGTAGGTGCCTATGCAGAGTTTTTAGGAATGATAGATGCCGGGTTTCGCTCAGGCTGCCGAGGCCGAATTTCTTGCTGCGTCCCGAAGGGCGCGATGCCATATTTCGGCAAAAGGACCCAAAACCATTGACCCTGCGTCTGGTCTTATGAGGAGGGAGAAACGCCATGCTGAGGAGAACGGACCAACTCGCGGAGCCTGACCTGAGTTATATCGAAGGACTCAAACAGGTTCCTCAGACAGCCGGATTTGTCCTGGGTCTCAGCAACGCCCAGGGCAGGGATTCTTTCCCAGTGTCGTCATTCTCGCTGGTTGTTAGCGGAGATCTATAAGTATTAATAAGGGGCAGGGTGGTCGGCGTCGGTCAAGAGGAAAGGAGATGTGCGCTCATTTTCCCAGGTACTTCTGCTACGTTGCATCAATCCCAGGCCATGGGTACACTAAAAGCTCGTGAAAACCACCAGTTATTTTGATTACATGTGAGAACGGCCGGACCGTCACCTCATCTAAATGGAGGGGATTGAACAAGTCGTTCGAATTGCTGAAATATGAAACCATTCAATCTGATGGATGATTTCGTTTTTGGGGACGGATTGAAGAAGCCAATGGCAAATTTCTTAGAGTGATCGTCTTGGCGGATAAGGAAACGGTTCACAATGCGTTTTTTGACCGATCTTTTAAGAGGCCAGAATGAAAGTAAAGTATTTTTCTGATACGGATACCGCGTATATCGAGTTTAGTACCCATGCCGTGGCAGAAACCCGGGATATCAATGACAACATCTTGATTGACCTCGATAAAGATGGTCAGCTCGTTGGAATGACCATTGAACACGCCGATACCCAAGCCAACCTTTCTGAAATTTCTTTCCAACAACTGACCCAAAAAAGTTAAACCGAGCCTCATTGCTTCATCGGATTCTCAGCCCACGCTTTAGTCTTCATATCTGCGGGTCCAGCTAGGCAACTTTCCTTTTGCTCTCAGAAAAGGACTTAATTTCGTCATTCCCGCCGGTTGTTAGCGGGAATCTAGCTATTCCCACCGTATGTGTTGCAAGGCACGTATTTGCCTTGTCAGGGATTGGGGTGTCTGTTAGTCTACATACAAGTGCAATGCATGGGAGGGAATCATCATGAGTGCCAATAATCTGTTGCGAAAAGCTAAGCCGGTCAATGTCCGAGAAGCGCAAGCCCAATTATCAAAGCTCATTCGGTTAAAGGAGCCTTCAATGGTTCTCTCGCACGGCAAACCGGTTTCGTTTCTCGTTCCCTATGAAGACATGTTGGATTTAGTCGAAACGATCGACGAATTAAAAGACCAGAAACTTCTTGGAGAAATCGAACGGGCCCGAAAAGACTATGCGCAAGGGAAAGCCGTACCTGCCGAGCGCCTTTTCAAGAAAATGGGCCTCTAGATGGGGTATGAAGTCGTCTTTCCCAGCGAGCGGGTCGAGCGCCTATTTCAAAAAGTGTTAGAAAAAATTCCTGCCAACTACCAAGAGGATATCATTTCGGCCATTCGATCTCTTGGCACCAACCCACGCCCACAGGGTAAACGCACAAAGAAGTTAGCGGGAGAGTTGATTGTGTCACGTTTCGTGGCTGAATACCGGCTGAGGGTTGGTCCTTATCGCGTCCTGTATGATATCGACGACCAACATAAAAAAGTTGTGCTTCTGAAGCTCGCCAAGAGGGATGAGCAAACTTACAATTGACCAGGACCTCTTTATGTCTTAAAAGTTTTCTGTGATGCCGGGGTTCGGCCTGGCAGTCGAGGTATTGCTTGCTGCGTCCCGAAGGGCGCAACCATTGTTGTTTCGGCAAAGGTGGGCAAAACCAATGATGCCCCCCATCCTCATCAGATTAATCGGACGCGAAGTAGGGGAGCCAGGCTAATGTGCGGGGCCTGCCCTGAGTTTTGTCGAAGGGCTCACACAAGCCCGTCAAGAACAAGAGCGTCCGATCATGGGGCTGGGCGGCAGGCGTCCGAGTCCTAGGGAATTTGTCATCCCATGCCTAGATCGAGGGATCTGAGCCCAGCCGGACGAATGGTTCCGGGCTTAAAAAGAGACCGGGTGGATTTGAGTGCTTGGTTTTTGCCTCGAATTATTTTCGAAAAACACAAATCTTTTCTTGACTTATCTCGACGATTGTTAAATCATCTCCTAACTTGAATTGTTCAGGGAAGTTATTGGATGGTACCGCAGGACAGTGGTTTGAAATTGAGCTAATTTACAGTTGGACATGTTACGCGGATCCGCATGAAATGCCCTGATGAATAGACCTTGATGTGCAACTCATTGAAACTGCTACGAAAATGATATTTTTATGAAGATTGATTGGCGTGTTAGTTGGACAGGAATACACGGATCCGGCTCTTATGCGAGTCTGCCTAAACATTGTTAGACGATCATGGCCGGGAGTCCACCATTACGGATCGAAGTCCTTCATGGCGATGCCACTGCGGTTGAGGGTGATGTCCTCGCCCTCAAGTATGCACAGGCGCGCTATGGTCTCGATGCGTATGTCGCACAGCTCTTGCGCAAGGCAGGATATGCCGATGACGGGATGAGTCCTCAACCCGATGGGTTTCGAGTCCTACCGGGGTTCCGGGCGTTGCGGCGAAGTCGATTCTTTTTGTGGGCGTGGAACCCCTATGGGATTTTGAATACCAGCAGATCCGTGCGTTCGCGAGGAAGGTTCTTTCGTCTCTGGCAGGACAACTGCCAGAGACCCAAAAACTCATCGTTACGGTACACGGTACAGGTTACGGCTTGGACGAAGATGAGGCGTTTGAATCTCAGCTTGCTGGGTTTCTCGATGCCGTGGAATCGTCCGACTCCCCAGATCAACTCGATGTCATTATTTTTGTCGAGCGCAATAAAGGACGAGCACGCCGACTCCAGGAGACTCTCAATCAGATCGTCCCGTCGGGAACCTTGGATCAGCGAGGAGGATCACGGTTACTGGACGCGGCAAAGCCCGAGACGAGAGAGCGTCTTCGGGCAGTAGGATATGCCTCTGCTTCAAAGGCCCATGTCTTCGTCGCAATGCCATTCTCGGACAACCTCGAAGATGTGTACCACTACGGTATCCGAAACGCCGCCAAGAGTGCCGGCTTGCTATGCGAACGCGCTGATTTATCATCGTTCACTGGCGACGTGATCACTTGGGTGCGAGAACGGATCCGAACGGCGTCGTTGGTAATCGCTGACCTCAGCGGCGCGAATCCGAACGTCTATCTCGAAGTTGGGTTTGCCTGGGGATGTGGAATCCCGACCATACTTTTGGCTCAAGACAGCAGTGAACTTCGCTTTGATGTGCAGGGACAACGATGTCTGATGTACAAGCAGATCAGGGACCTCGAAGAGAAGCTCAGCATGGAGCTCAAGGGCTTGAACTCGAAACATGGTGACTAACATGCGGATTGAGCCGACGCCCAAAGTGCTGCGCACTTTGGATTCTCTCTGTTGCCTTCGATGGCTTCCGAGGGGCTGATCCTTGACGTTCCTCTCCCCCGCGAGCGGCAAAGATTGCTTCTGATGGGCGTAGTGTGGTGGAGGCGCAGGGGAAGAAGCTGGGGTTCCGATGCCCGTTTGGCTACCAAACAAGAAAGGGGAAAATCAACATGAACACAAAAGTCGATTTTGAATCACGTCTCAAACTCGAAACAGTCCAGTGGACTCGACTGAAGTTAATTGAGGACATGAACCCAATTTCCGAAAATGATTACGAAGTGCTTGAAGAATTGAGAATGGTGATTCTGAAGCACGGATACGAAGATCGGTTTGGCGTATGTCTGCTTCACAAGCATTTTGACATCAATCCTGGCGAGGCACCCGTCGAAGTGTCAGATAAGGTTACTCGCGTATCGACGATTACAGTGGTTAGCGAGCAAGAGTGTAAGGATGCCTGGGAAACCGCCTGGGCGTTTTCTAAAGACGATCCAGATATTCGCGCCGGTCGAAAGTGCACTGTCTATTGCCGCGGGTTTGGACAAACTGGGCATCGCAGAGACCACGAATGTTACGGAGTATAAGATGGCATCTGTGTTGACTCATCCGTTGTCGATGGACGCGATCTTTTCCAAGCCGAACCAGATCACTGGAGCGAATGCAGGCGAGCCACGTCAGTTACCAATGCGGATGCGCTGGGTGAACACGCGCCTGGAGCGGACAGTCTACGGCCTCCACTCAGTCGCGGGCCTTTATGCGCCTTTGGAAGCATGTGAAACGCAAATGTACTTTTCAACGGGCTGGAAGCGCTCCAATCGCCAAACGAAGGGGACTGTGCACTTTCGTCGACCTGAGAACTCCGATTTTCGGCCTTTTTGACGGATTGGCCTGCGTCAAATACCTCCGTTTCGAATCAGGTTTCACTCGCGAATGATTACACACACGTTTGTTTTCTAACAATGTCATGAAATTGTGTGATGCCACCGCATGATCCGCAGACCTTGTTCATTACGAGTATTCTTCTGGCAGGAGTCTTTGTGATTCTTGCTCTCGTCTGCCTAGCGCTCTTCGCCTCGACCTATGATCGTTGGGAGCAAATCACTTGGGCATTTCTGGGTCTCTTCTTTGCCTATGGTGCGTATCTGGCATCGCGCTGGAAGCCTGTACGTCGCAACGGAGACTCCGATGCATGATCTGGCAAGTCGCAAAATCACGACAGGTTATACGGCAGTGGTCCGGCAGCAGGGTGACTGAGGCTGTCTATCTCCCGTGTACGCGAGTACCGGGTATAGCGCACTGAGATGCAGAACAACAGCATGCTGCGGACTCTGCGCCGCCGCTGATACTGAACTCGCAGCTGGAACCAACGCGCTTCCGGTCCGCCACTTAGCCGCAGACTCTATTGGCTCTATATCAACTTACCGGTTGCTTTTAAAGATTTATGGAGGTCCGCCTTGTTGCCTTCATCATCGGCTTTGCGGGTACAATAAGTGAAGTGAGGCTGACGTTTCCGTGATTGGACTACTGGAGACTAAACGCGAAGCAATAGCGGAGGTTTGCGCACGGTACGGCGTTGCGCGTCTTGACGCATTCGGCTCCGCGCTACGTGAAGATTTCAAGCTGGAGGAGAGTGATGTGGACCTGCTTGTCGAGTTCGCACCCATGGAGCCGTATGCGCGAGTCGATGCTTACTTCGACCTCCGCGCCGAGCTCAGGGCGTTGTTGGATCGGGAAATTGATCTGGTCATGGTCGGGGCGGTAAAGAATCCATATATTTCTCGCAACATCGAATGTACGAAGCAGTTGCTCTATGCCTCATGACAAGCGAGCCTATCTGGTCGACATTCTTGAAGCCTGCGACGCAATCGAGAGCGCAGTTCGGAACCTTGATTTGACGGCATACCAAGGTAATCGTCTTATTCGCTCATCGGTGGAGCGGGAATTCATCATCATGGGTGAAGCGATGGCAGCCCTCGCCCGCATTGCACCCACAACTTTTGGAGCAATCACGCGGGCGCGTCGGGTCGTCGATTTTCGTAACCAGCTGACTCATGAGTATCCGACTGTGGATGACGCTCTGGTTTGGGCAATCGTTGGGACTGACGTGCCGTTGCTTCGACGCGAATGCGCGGAACTTATCAAGCGTCTTTCGTCCGTAGACGAAGAGAGCTAACTCGTGATCAGTGATGATAGCGGGTGCCGTCCAAGGTCCGCGAGACCGAAAGGGATTTTCGCCGGCCACAGTGCAAGCACAGAGTGTGAGTCATGCCAAAAGGCTTCCAGCAATCAATATGTGCCAGTACCTTGAATGTCTCAATGCGATGCTCGAATCATTCGTCGCCATTCATCTACGACGGATGTTTGGAAGGCATGGCATATTTCACAAGAGATTGATGTTTGGTCTGGTTACCGGTGATGTGCTATAGATCAGGACCTGCCTGACCTCCCCCGCAGAACAATAAATCCCAAAGATGGATCTTAAAGCCCTGCAGAGTCGCCTTAGGGGCAAGGTGATGACGGCGACCGATGCCGTGTATGAAGATCTCAGGCGGGAGTTGATTTGGAATCGGCTGACGCCGATGCGGTACCCGCAGGTGGTCGTGCAGGTTGCGTCCGAGCAGGATGTTGTCGAAGCCGTTCGGTTCGCCCGTGCCGAGAATTTAAAAATCTCAGTGCGTGGCGGAGGGCATAATTGGGTCGGGTTTCCGTTGTGCGATGGGAGCCTGTTGATTGATCTGGGACGCTTAACCCGGGTTTCGATTGATCCTCAGGCTCGCATGGCAACGATTCAGCCGGCGGTGACGGGGCGGGAACTCAACCGCCAGTTGGCTGAACACGGACTGGCCTTTCCCGTCGGGCATTGCCCCTCGGTTCCGATGAGCGGGTTCTTGCTGAATGGCGGGCTGGGCTGGAACTCCAATGGTTGGGGGCCGTCCTGCTTCAGCGTTGAGGCCGCGACCGTGGTGACAGCCGACGGCGACCTGGTCGTTGCCAACCGGGAGCAACATGCCGACCTGCTTTGGGCAATCCGCGGGGCAGGGCTGGGCTTCTTCGGGGTGGTGACACAATACGTGCTCAAGTTGTATCCCGTGCCAGATGCCATCACCACCAGCACCTATTATTACCCGATTGAACATCTTGAAGAGATCGGCACGTGGGCAGCCGGGATTGCCCGACAGCTTCCCAAAGAGGTGGAGTTGGCGATGTTTTGTGCGCCCGCTCCGCCCGCCTATGCGGAGCGGTGCCGATCCAGTAACGGCTTTGTGTGTATTCTGACTGCGACGGCGTTTCTGGATACCATTATTGAAGCTGCTGTCCCCTTCGGTCTTTTGGAGAGCTGTCCCGTTTTATCCCGATGTCTGGGGAAAGACGTGCTTCAGCCGACCCCGTTGGATGCGTTGCTCGATATGGGTGGGAGGCTGTGGCCGGAACATCATCGCTATCTGGTCGATACAGTCTGGTCGAACTCTCCGCCCGCGCAGTCACTGGCGCCGGTGCGCGAGTTTTTCCTACAAGCCCCATCACCAAAGTCGCTGGCCTTGTTCGCGATCTCCACGGGAGTGGAAGATAGTGCGGCCGTGTTACCCGATGCTGCCTTCTCGATGACGGCTGCGATGTTACTCCTCTGCTATGCGATCTGGGAGCGGCCGGAGGATGACGACGCCAACACCGTCTGGCATCGCGAAACGATGACGGCCCTGGACCGGTATGCGGTGGGCCATTATGTGGGAGAGTCCGACATTATCGCCGAGCCGGCGCGTACGGAACGGTCATTCGCTCCCGCGAATTGGCAACGCCTTCAGGCACTCCGTCATACCTACGACCCGGAGGGTCGTTTCCATAGCGACTTTAACGCAAGCTGATTGCCAATGACGTTGAATTTCTGAAAAGCAGTTCGATCATATGATGCGGCATTTCGATCGAATACGCCCAAGACGAAAGCCAAGAAAAAATAATCATAAATCTTACATCTCACTAAAAAACGCACCAACAGAAAACCTTGTCCTCACCAACTTTCCCCTGCGGTTAAGTTTTTATTTGTTCTCGACGACTAATAGCTATCTTCCGGTTTCAACCCTTCAGTAGGGTATGAATGCGTTAGAAGTTTTGAGCTCGAAATAGGATGTATAGGGCGAAGGGTTTTTTGAAATTTCTCATAATTTCATGAAGAATGTTCTCTCGATCATTGGTGGCATCTTCTTGGTGCTTATTCTTATCGGGGTCGGTGTTATCGCGTACGCCGCCTTTCATGGTCGAGCCCTGGATGCATCGAGCAAGGCCTATGTCGAAGCAAACCTCCCAGCCATCCTCGATACCTGGTCTACGGATGAGTTGCTACAACGGTCCTCGCCACAATTATTAAAAGCTGTCAACGAAAAACCCGAGCAGCTTGACCAGCTATTTCGGAAGCTTTCCAATCTTGGTGCTTTGAGGTCTTTGGGTAATGCTCAAGGCGATTCTCACATTTCTTTTACAACGGAACACGGCAGAGTCACCACAGCTACATACGTTGTGAACGCGACATTCGAGAATGGGGAAGGTCGTATCAATACTCGGCTCATTCAGGTAGACGGGCAATGGCAATTTTTAATGTTTTATGTAGATTCGCCAATCTTTTTGCAGATGAATGATGGGGCCAAGACTACCTGAGTTGTTTCTTCGCCTACCTTGCTCGAAATGACAAAGCGAGTCATTTCCTAAATTTTCCCTAATCATCCACCTGACTGATCAAATGCTCGGGCTCAGGTCATGCGATATGACAGCGACTGGTCACGCTTTGGGATAGCTTTGAAGCCGAAAGTGGATTGTGCGATGGCAAGATTGAACCATACACTTCACAATTACACTAAAATTCTGATAGATCCCCACAGAATCATTGAGTACAATGAAGTTCATCTGGCCGTGAGCAATCTGGCACTGTCGTAAAAAGGAGGACCCCCGACCATGAAAGACATTTTAGCTATCAAGCAATTGTCCCGTAAGGAAAAGCTCCAAGTCATGGAAGCCATTTGGGAGGATCTTTCTCAAGAAGACCATTTAGTTGAATCACCCGCCTGGCATGAATCGCAACTGAGGGACACGGAACAAAAGGTACAGTCCGGTATTGAGCAGACTCTGGACTGGCAGGAAGCCAAGAAGGAACTCCGGAAACGCTTTGAATGAAGATTAAAATCCTGTCCTCAGCCCTGGACGATCTGCATAAAGGAAGATTGTTCTATGAGAGGCAGGGAGAAGGGGTAGGTGAGTATTTCTTCGATACCGTGTTTGCCGATATTGACTCATTGGCCCTCTATGCGGGGATCCATCTACAGACTTTTGGATATCACCGGATGTTAGCCAAAAGATTTCCTTTCGCAATTTACTACAAGATGGAAAATCTCCAGAAAGTGACCGTGTATAGGGTTCTAGACCTTCGTCAGCACCCTCGGAAAACCCAACACGCTTTGACATAAATCCAGTATACCGATAGCTTAGTCGCCAAGTTCCAAGATATCAAAGGGGGTGATTCCATGCTACTCCGGAATTATCTGCCGGATTAAGCGTCAGGAATCCGTCATTGACTTTTTGCATTCTCTGTTCATAGATTTTTTGCAATCCATACTGATATGCCGGTCTATCATTAGTGCAACGGATGGGGTAAGGCCATAACATCCTTGTTTGAGGGTTTCAAACCCAAGGGCTTTACGGAGACGAGTATTTAGTTTATTCATGACTGTTCGGACTTATTTGTTTGAGAGCACGGGCAGCGGAGCCAATGAGCGAATCATGCTACAAGCAGAAATGGAGGACGCAATATGAATATGAGAGGCTTTTGCTTGGGACTTGTGGTTGGAACCACCTTCACTTGCCTCCTTGGACAGTGGGTGTTCTCTGCCGCAAGCAAGGAGACGGATCCGCCCAAGGGCATAGCCCCCGAACTGGTGGCCGATTATGTGCATAGTGTGGTCCAGGCCGATCGAACGTTTTACCAGGTCGAAATTGTGGATCAGATGCAGAAGAGGGGCATTGTCTTTGCCTCGGAAAACTGGAGAATGACCGGAGATCTCCCCTTACCCGCCCAATTCTTACAGGAATCGGGGCGACTCATGGCTGAACAGCAAAAACAGATTCGGTTCCGGTTGATCAGTAGTTGGGCAATCAATAAAGAGCATCGCCCAACGACAGAGTTCGAGCGGACCGGGCTGACGAAGATCCTCATGAATCCCGATCGTCCCTATACAGCCGTGACCACTCAGGGCAAGGCTCGCTTTTTTCAAGCACTCTATGCCGATAAAGCCGTGTCTCAGCACTGCGCCGATTGTCACAATGGGCACCCACAAAGCCTCAAGAGGGATTTCAAGCTGGGAGACGTGATGGGTGGGGTTCTTGTGACAGTTGCACTTCCCCAATAGGAAAGTTCAACTGAAGATAAGCAACCTTCATCGACGTTGTATGTGGAGTAGCCGGCTGCTGTGGGCCTGAGTCGTCTGAAAGAGGTGGCTGGGAACGGTTTCCTAGGCCGAATGTCTTGCGGGAGATCGGATTAAGAACACCAATATCCGGGTGAAATTAACCGAACGACCCGCCGACTGTTTGATCAAGAAATGAAAGTGGTTTTCCGCCAGATTTTCCTCCCCTGTGGTGGCCATCGAGTCTCTCTCCTGGGTATTTTCCTATTCGGACGGGCTCATGAAGGCTCCTTCGCAGATATCGGGTTGGTGCAGGCGGCCTATCGTGATCGCTTATTGTCTCTATATGCCAAGCTGGGGTTCAACGCCTATGAACCGATTTCGACAATACAAGGTCCGGTTTTTCATTCCGTACTGCCCGGCCGGGCTGTCCGCCCCGCGACCAAAAAAGATGTCACGGCGTGCAATCGTTTGTGCGTCCAGGTCCATGGACATGATCGGGAATGTTGGATGTATTGAAAGAAAGAGTGCCGCCGTCGTGGAACATGAAAACTGCATCATCAGCTATGCCACGGTGGTCGGGTGTTTCGGTCCTGCTGTTGCGAAGAGTAACCATGATTTGATGGCGGGAGAACGATGAAATCTGAAATGTACACTCCAGGGTATACGAACAACGCCACTAATTTTATGGCAAGGCGAGGTCTGGAGTCGCATGGCCAATTTTTTGCCCCCTTCTTGAGCGCGCGTCATACTGTCTTGGATCTGGGATGCGGTCCCGGAACCATCAGTGTCGATATCGCCCGGCTGGTCGTACCAGGGAAGGTTACGGGAATTGACTTCAACGAATCTCAGATTGTGCAGGCCCGCAAGCATGCTGGAGAGGCCGGTGTTTCCAACGTTGATTTTCAGATTGCGTCCTGCTACGAACTGCCATTCGCACAACAATCATTTGATCGGATATTTTGCCATGCCCTCATGGAGCACCTTGCCGATCCTGTGAAGGCGCTGCGGGAGTCATTTCGTGTGTTACAACCCGATGGCATGATCGGTCTTTGCAGTCCGGATGCCGAGGGATGGTTGCTTTCTCCTCCATCGTCTGAACTCGAAGCTGCCGTCGCGGCCTATGCCGATCTTCAACAGGCGAATGGCGGCAACTTACGGATCGGCAAGAATTTGGGTGTCCTTCTTCAAGATGCGGGGTTTACAGTTATCCGTCTTGCCGCACGGTACGAATGTTATCCATCATTGGAATTCATCGGAGAGTATCTGGCTCTTCAACTCGAACAACAGGGGGCCAGTCGTCACGCAACCACTCTTCGGGAATGGGCCAAGGACGCAAACGGCATGTTCGCCCAGGCCTGGGTGTCTGCCGTCGCCGGGAAATCCCTATAAGACGAGGCGTTGATCGGCCCCGGACTCTTTGAGGCGAACCTCGATTTTCGACTCATCACTCCATCAATCTTTTCATAAGGACTATTTCCATGAATCCAAACAAAGCACTTTGGGAAAAAGGCGACTTTACGCGCATTGCCGCAACCATGCGGGAAAGCGGAGCAGCACTTGTCCAGCGACTTGGCATTGCAAAAGGGCTTAACGTGTTGGACCTCGGATGCGGCGATGGCACCACGGCCCTGCCGGCAGCCAAACTCGGAGCGGAGGTGTTGGGGGTGGATATCGCGAGGAATCTGGTGGAGGCCGGGAACAGGCGGGCGAAGGAACATGGTCTGGCCAATTGCCGGTTTCAGGAAGGCGATGCCTCGGATCTACGCCAGTTGCCGGATCAAACATTTGATCTGGTCGTGAGTATCTTTGGGGCGATGTTTGCGCCGAAACCGTTTGAGGTGGCCAAGGAAATGGTCCGGGTGACCCGACCGAGCGGTCGGATCGTGATGGGCAACTGGATTCCGAACGATCCGACATTGGTTGCGCAGATTTTAAAGATCAGTTCCAGCTATACCCCGCCGCCACCGGAAGGCTTCGTCAGTCCGATGACGTGGGGAGTCGAGAGCCACGTCATCGAGCGATTTGCCGGTGGGGGAGTGCCGGCCGAAAAAATTTCATTCATGCGGGATACGTTTATGTTTCATTATCCAGGCTTCCCGTCAGCATTTGTAGATGAATTCAGGAAATATTATGGTCCAACCATGAATGCCTTCGAAGCCGCAGACAAGAACGGCCGGGCCGCTGACCTGCAGCGGGAATTGGAAGATTTGTTCGACAGTCAAAACACAAGCAACCGCAAGGATTCCACGGTCATTCCGGCAACTTTCCTGCGCGTGACCGTTGAGCTCTGACACGTATCCGAACAAGAACAATAAGGGTTCGCAACTGCATTTGACCGGTAAGTCGCGTTGGCGCCGTAATCATAAGAAGGATGAATTAGACGAATTGATTGCTATGAGCGAGTATGTTGAATATCTCAAAGAGGTCTTTGTCCAATTCGGTCACGTCGAGCCCCGGCGCATGTTCGGGGGATACGGCATTTTCCACAAGGGGTTGATGTTCGCGCTGGTGGCAGATGACGTGTTGTATCTGAAAGCCGACGAGACGATTTCTTCATACTTTGTGCAACGAGAGTTGGAGCAATTCAGTTATGAGAAAAATGGAAAGCCGTTCAAGATGTCCTATTACATGGCGCCTGAGGACATCTTCGACGATCCGGACGAAGCCAAGGTCTGGGCGGTACGGTCATATGAAGCAGCCGTTCGCGCAAAGAAACCGGTGAAGAAGAAAAAGAAATCACATACGACTAAGTAAGTTCATTCCGTGAATATATTGTCTGGTCCATGGTCTGGCCTTTGGTCGTGAGTCGGACATAAATCATGACACAAGTTTTTTCCTATTTTGCGTATGGTTCAAATATGTGCACCAATCGGCTGTGCGAGCGAACGCCCTCTGCTCGGCCGGTCGGGATGGGGGCTGTCAGGGGGCATCAGTTGCGGTGGCATAAGAAGAGTTATGATGGCTCCGGAAAGTGCGATTTATTTTTTACCGCAGATGATCACCATCTGGTGCATGGGGTGTTGTTTGAAATATCCGGATTGGAGAAACCATTGTTGGATGCGATTGAGGGCTTGCATCAGGGGTACGATGAAAAGACGGTGGAGGTGGTTACGGCGTCCGGCGTAATCCAGGCCGTCACCTACTGTGCGACGGTGATTGATGACGCCGTCAGGCCATATGAGTGGTACAAGCGGTTTGTGGTGGAAGGAGCCATCGAATACGGACTGCCCGAGCGGTATGTGCAGGAATTACAAGCGATCGAATCGATAGAAGACCCGGATGTTCAACGTGCGCTGAGAGAAACGCGCATCTTTGAGGGCCGCATCATTCCATAATAGAGCTAATTCTCCTGTGTGCTACTACTTACCGATGGGAAAATTACAAGATGCCATACGTCAATATTCAGATTACCAAAGGCGCCACAAGAGAACAGAAATCCCAGTTAGTTAAGGAAGTTACTGATTCGCTTGTGCGCATTCTTGGCAAAAAACCGGAACATACGCATATCGTGATTCAGGAAATCAAGGAAGAAGACTGGGGCTTTTCCGGGCTCTTAACGGACGATTGGAAAAAGCGGAATAACTAACCCCATCTCTTTGCTTCTCTTTCTATCCGACCTGAATAAGGCCGGAAGCATTCTGGCCAGTCAGGTCGGCGTAGAAGTCTTTGCCTTCGTGGTTGATGACGATGAAGGCGGGGAAGTCTTCCACGTCAATTTTCCACACCGCTTCCATCCCCAGATCTTCGAATTCCAGGACTTCCACTTTCTTAATGCTGTGTTCGGCCAGCCGTGCGGCAGGGCCGCCGATGGAGCCCAGATAAAACCCGCCATACTTTCCGCAGGCTTCCCGCACCTGTTTGGATCGGTTGCCCTTGGCCAACATCACCATGCTGCCGCCAGCGGCCTGGAACTGATCCACATAGGAGTCCATGCGGCCGGCGGTGGTGGGGCCGAACGATCCCGAGGCATGGCCCTGAGGCTTTTTGGCCGGTCCCGCGTAATAGACCACATGGTCTTTGATGTACTGAGGCAGACCTTTTCCCGCATCCAACTGTTCCTTGAGCCGGGCATGGGCGATATCCCTGGCCACCACAATGGGGCCGGTCAGCGAGAGTCGTGTGGCCACGGGATGTTTGCGCAGCTCAGCCAGAATTTCCGACATGGGGTGGTTCAGGTCGATTTTGACGACATGCCCTTCCAGATCTTTTTCCGTGACCTCAGGAAGATACTTGGCCGGGTTGGTTTCCAGTTGTTCGAGAAAGACGCCTCCCTTCGTGATCTTGCCCAGGATCTGGCGATCGGCTGAGCAGGAGACACCCAATCCCACTGGGCAGGAGGCCCCGTGACGGGGAAGGCGGATGACCCGCACGTCATGCGCGAAATATTTCCCGCCGAATTGCGCGCCGATGCCGGTCTCTGCGCAGAGTTTCAGGATTTGTTGTTCCAGATCCGTGTCGCGGAAGGCGCGGCCCTGAGCGTTGCCCGTGGTGGGAAGGTCATCCAGATAATGACAACTGGCGAGTTTGACGGTTTTCAGTGTGAATTCCGCAGACAGTCCACCCACGACTAATGCCAGATGGTACGGAGGACAGGCCGAAGTACCCAATGTGCGAATTTTTTCAGCCACAAATCTGAGGAGAGATTTGGGATTCAAGAGGGCCTTGGTTTCCTGGTAGAGAAACGTTTTGTTGGCGGAGCCTCCGCCTTTGGCAATAAATAAAAAATGATATTCCGAGCCGGGTGTCGCGTAGAGGTCGATCTGGGCCGGGAGATTCGTGCCGGTATTTTTTTCAGTAAACATGTCGATGGGGGCCATCTGCGAATACCGTAGGTTGCGCGTATCGTAGGCTTCAAAAATGCCGCGCGAGAGGGCTTGGGCATCATTGCCGGTGGTGAAGACCTGCTGCCCTTTGTATCCCATGGCAATGGCCGTCCCGGTATCCTGACAGCCCGGCAGCACGCGGGCGGAGGCGATATTGGCATTTTTGAGGAGTTCGAGCGCGACAAACCGGTCATTTGCGGAGGCTTCAGGGTCTTTGAGTATTTTAGATAACTGTTCAAGATGACTGGATCTCAATAAATGGGCGATATCATCCATGGCTTCCCTCGCCAAGAGCGTGAGCGCTTGGGGTTGAACTTTGAGGAGCTCTTGGCCTTCAAATGTCGCGGTGGACACGTAATCCGACGTGAGTTTTCGATAGTCGGTCGTGTCCGTCCCATGTTCAAATATTTCCTGATACTGAAATTCCGCCATGCCTGCTGTTCCCTTCTTCGTTGAGAATTCTTCCTGCTTTGTGGATGCCCTACGGTAATCGCTGGCCAGGATACTTTGCAATACAGGTTTCTTATAGCCGAGCCGGTTGAAGGTTGAAAAGATAAGTTAAAGTGTTACTTGATGTTTGCTGATTGAAAATAATTGTTGAATTGTCTCAACGGGAAGAGCATTATTCGGCTCGCTGATTCCGGTATCTATGGAAGTCGGGCTGCGATTTAGGGATCATATAAATTTTCGGGATTCTTTTTGAAAATGGATGGATGACTTCGTGTCTGTTTTCTTTTAAGGTAGCAACGTCAGAGAAGTTTTATTCACCATGGAGTGTGTTTGATGAAAGCCTTGCTGCTGACGAATGAGTATCCTCCCAATACGTATGGGGGAGCGGGCGTGCACGTGGAATACCTCAGCCGGGAGTTAGCCAAACTGATTCAGGTTGAGGTGCGGTGTTTCGGGGAGCAATTCTCCGAGACCGGCAGCCTCAAAGTGCGGGGCATTCCCTTGTCTGGTAAAGAAATTGGGGCGCCCAAACCACTGCACTCTGTATTTGGGGCTATCCAGCGGGATTCAGACATGTGTTCCTTGGGGGTAGATGCCGATCTCGTGCATTGTCATACCTGGTACACCCACCTGGCCGGTATTCTGGCCAAGCTCACATACGGGGTGCCGCTCATCATTACCACGCATTCATTGGAGCCACTGCGGCCCTGGAAGCGGGAGCAGTTGGCTGGCGGCTACGATTATTCGCTGTGGGTGGAACAGACCGCCTTGGAAATGGCGGATGCGATCATTGCAGTGTCGGAGGGAGCCAAGGCAGATGTGGTGAGATACTTTCAGGTGCCTGAAGAACGGGTGCACGTCATTCATAACGGGATCGATCTCAACGAATTTCAGAAAGTGGAAACCTATGACGTCCTGACCCGTCATGGGATTCTCGTGGACCAACCCTATGTCTTGTTTGTGGGTCGTATTACCCGGCAAAAGGGAATTCAATATCTGATTCAAGCCCTCCAGTATCTCGATCCGGATTTTCCCGTTGTGCTCTGTGCGGGGTCTCCGGATACACCGGCTATTGCCGCTGAATGTAAAGAGGCGATTGAGACGGCCAGGACGCATCGGGGGCAGATTTTTTGGATTCAGGAAATGCTGGACAAGCGGAGTTTGATCGAGATGTATTCCCATGCCGGCGTGTTTTGCTGTCCTTCCATTTATGAGCCCTTTGGCATCATTAATTTGGAGGCCATGGCCTGCGAGGTGCCGGTGGTGGCGACGGCCGTTGGAGGCATTCCGGAGGTAGTGGTGGACGAGGTAACCGGATTGTTGGTGCCGCTCGATCAGCAGACGGAAGCGCAGTTTTTGCCAAACGATCCTGACGTGTTCGTTCAGGATTTGGCGGATCGGATCAATCAGCTCATGCGGGATTCGGAATTACGATTGCCGATGGGGAAGGCCGGTCGCCTGCGAGCCGAGGAAATGTTCAGTTGGGAGGCCATTGCCAAACGGACCAAAGGTTTATATGAACAGATGTTGGCGGTCGATTGAGCGTCCGGTGAGGGCCTTTCGCACTGGTTGTTGAAGAGAAGCGGAGGAGTCTCATTGAGGCGATGGTCCCGCGGTCCTTCGTTCACGCTGTTCTCGAAGAACCGCAAGGAAAAATCCTGGCCAAGTTACACCCGATCATGGCTGGCTTGATACATGACTTCCAATTGTCGTATTTCTTCTTTTCGTCGATGGCGCTCTTCCACGAAGAGTGAAATGAGGGCATTCCAAAACGCCACTTCGGCGGGAGAGCCATCGGTCAAACGTTGATCGCGCCATTCGGTGGCAAATCGCGTATACACGCGGATTTCGTAATCGTCAAAGGTTTTGAGTGCGTCATTCACTTCGTGTTCTGTTTGCATGGAACAATCGACCTTCCTGAGTGAGTGAACATGAGAACCGTTTCCTGTGCTCTGTTCCACTCTATCGGACGGACGCGGGGCGATCCTTAGGAATGCGTGGAAAACGTGACGGCTATTTTTCGACGATCGTTTTTCATCGTGGACGAAAGGTCGACGGCACGGAAATTTTGTGGGAGGAGCGCATGATGATCAAAATGACGTCATGGAGGAAACGGTTGCAACCCTTGATGGATTCCGGGAAAGGGGCTCTTGTCGTGTTGCTGCTTTCACTGCTGACGGGCTGCGGTGAAGACCCGACGCAACTTCTGGAAACGGCTCGATTCGAGGAGCAACAAAACAATCTGCTGCACGCGCAGGAGCTCTACGAACAGATCATCCGCGATCATCCCGATAGTCCTCAAGCGCAGACCGCGAAGGAACGCATGGCGGAATTACGAAAAGCCCCGATGGGAAAGATTGCGCCGTAAGTGAGGGGTTATTCGTCTTGCGGGTCGACGCCGGTTCGATACATGTATTCTAGCCGGCGGATGTCCTGATCTCTGCGGAGGCGTTCGTCAATACACAGGTTGACGATCGTGTTCCAGAAGCCTGCCTCATGGATGGAGCCCGCTTCCATGCGCTGATCCCGGAATTCGCTGGCGAAACACGTATAGCGCTGTAAGTCGCCATCGTCGAAATCTTTCAGAAATCCCGGTAAATCTTCTTCGTGTGCCATGGGACCTTTGAAGTGAATCGGCTCTCTGGTTCCTAAGACGTTATCGGTCCCCGGGTTCGGCATTCTTGAGTTTTCAACCGCAAAAAATAGAACGATCGTGTTCGGTACGTTCATTTGATGGAAGTAGGCGCCGGTTTTTGGATGACGGGCAGGGGCCTACCCGAGGATTCAGCGGACATCCTGAAAAAAGGCCGGAGTCAACGTTGGAAGACCGAATTCCACATGCAGGATAATCAAGAGGACCCGAAGCAAACTTCGCCATACGCCCATTTTGATGAATTTTCGGGCATCGGTAATGACGGTTAGGGGCAACAACCGGGGAATCGTTCGTGTCAATAATTTTTCTCCAAAGGCCACATCCTCCAGGAACGGTTGCTGGGGAAACCCTCCCAGGTCCTTAAAAAGGCCCTGTCGCACAAATACGGCCTGATCCCCATAGACAATATGGGAACGGGTGCACCGGAAGTTGTCCAACCAGGAGATCATTCGTAATCGCCAGTCTTTTCCGGAAAATTGGTGGCGAAACCCGCCGGCCTGATGGGCGGGGTCGAGCCGCAGTCGGTGCAACTCTTCAAATGCCTCTGGTGGCAAGAGTGTATCGGCATGAAGAAACATCAGCCAATCATCGGCAGACGCTTGTTGGTGATTGACGAAGTGCACTCCGGCATTCATTTGTGAGGCCCGTCCTTTAGGTGCGATGAAGGAGGTTATCCGGGAGTCTCGGCGAATCAAGTCCGGGGTCCGATCCGTACTTCCCCCATCCACCACGATCACTCGGAAAGGTTCCATTTGCTGAAATACCGATTTGAGAGTGTTTGGAAGAGCCAGTTCTTCGTTGTATGTGGGAATGATAACCCAAATCACATGAAACTCCAGGGTTGGATGTTCCTGCTCTCCTTGAGAGTCGAACGTAAAAGGTTAGGTTTTCGATGGTGAGCTTGCAGCCAATCGGGTAGCCCTATCTGAAAGTCGTCCCAATAGTTTTGCGGGTCTTCCTTGATGGCCTGAAAGGCGTCCTGTGCAGCAAACAACATCGATTTTCCCAATTCCACATAGGGGGATGCCGCTTTTTTCAGACCCTCAATGGATATCATGTCTGCAGCGATCATGCGTTCCAAGGTCCGAAGGCCGAAGCTATGGTGGGCCTCTTCTTGATGAAGGAGCATTCGGCGTAATCGGCCAAATGGAGCCTTTCGTCTGGCCAGCCCGGCCTCCATGCGTCGTAAAATCGCCTCTCCCAGTCCTTCTAAAATGATCTGTTCCCCTAAGAGAGTTTCTGCAAAATCCCCTCGTTCGACTGCGGCCATGATGAGGCGTCGATATTGGTTCATGTGGGGGAAAACAAGAGGAGAGGTTACGGCACGGGGAGAAAGCCATCGAATCGCCAGCTGAAAGGCCATGGCATGTCGGCCTTCCTGTTTGGCTTGCCCGGCCAGAAACGCTTTCAATCGGTAGTCTGAGGCCAAATCTACCTGAGCATTTGCGCAGTCATGCGCCAGTTGTTCTCCCAGATCCAGAAATTGAAGTAATTGTGCCAGATGAACATGCTCTCCTGATTTAATCACCGCCATTGACTATTTTCCCTTCTCAAAGATGAACTGCCTGATGATTGAGTGGTCGTGTCCCTCAGGAGGCCGGCCTGATTCAAAAAGGCTCGAGAGATTCGACCTCATCGGTAGAGACAAATCGAAACCTCGATGGTTTGTGAGCATAGTCCAATTGATGAAATTTGGGAATCGGTTGTCCGGTCTTGATGACACCAATTTGCCGTCTTATGCCGATCGTCTTCTGTCTGTCCCCCTCATTGACACGATGTCATTGTCTCTTCTCTTCATAAAGAGTGCAGGTGTCAGGGCAAAATAGTCCGAACATTGCCAGTGACAGATCGGCTGACGTTAGGCTAGTCCTCAGGAAGGCCAGAACGTTACATGCTCCGGACAAAAGCTTGAAAGAAAGTGGAGCCGGAATCCTGACAAGAGAGAAACATTGGGAAGCCGATGCCGGACTACGGTTTGGCGGGCAGGGGGATTCCGTTCAAAGACCAGTCATAGGGTAGAAATTCAATGGTGTACGGAGTGTGGCGTAATTCGGCTGCCAGATCCGGATCCGAGACGAATCGGGCCACATACTCTAATAACGATCCTGAATGATTGGCGAAGTCGCCTGAAAACCAATCGAAAATTTTTGACAGATAGGCGATGCGGTTCTTCCGATCGAAGTGATTTCGCGCGGGGTCGTTGATGAAATTTCTGGCACTGCTTGTGAGTTGGCGGTCCAGATCTTCGGCAGTGTAAGCCTTGGATTGAAGTTTTGGACATGACCGTGATGCGCATACAATCGCAAAGTGGATTCGGGGTTCTGTGAAGCGAGGAATTAGAAGATCCTGTTCGAGGTCGTACAAGTTCAGAGATGTCCCTCCAACCAGGTACGTGTCACCGATGAAAAACGTGTATCTTCCGATTATCGTTTCCGGGGACGACCCATCCATGATGCCTTGAATCGCCAAGGCATTATAGACATTGATCCAAAAGGCCAAGCGATGATTGGGCGTCGGGAGTTGTTGAGGGGGCACATGCCGAATCTGTTTGATAAAAGACCTGAAGTCCCGGTCTTCGGCCAAGGCTGGATAGTCCACGATTCCGTCATGGACGTGTTCCCGCAATGCTCGGTCGAGGGACTGGGTGGTAAAGTTCTGAGGTGGAAGAGGGTCGGGAGGGACAAAGGTTTGGGGAATGGTGGAACATCCGGTAAAGAGGAAAAGGGTCAGTCCTAGTTTGAGGAGCCGGTTCATGTTTCAGAGATGTCGTGCTGAGCCTTCAACAGTCAAAAGAGACATGGACGAATATTCAAACACCCGAAATAATGACTTGGTGCATGACCGATGCTCTATCCGGAAATGGCGGCTCCGAATGAACGAAAGGCGGAGGACGGTACGACGTAATCTGCAAACGCCTCGTTGGGGTGATAGGACTCATGGTTCGTGTGGGAGAGCCGAATGGTTGGCTCCATGGGGAAGCTGTTGCCGTTTCGATCTTTGACATGAATGGAGGGATACCCGGAAGGCAGTCCAATTGAAGAAACCGACGGTGAGACATTTCTGTGAGTCTGGTGTTTCCCATGCTTGAAAATGGTCTTCCGAGTAGGGGAGATGTTACATCGTGGAGAAAGAGGAAGCTCCTCAATTTGTTAACCGTTAGAAGGAATTTGTAGAAGAAATGTATGGAACAAAACAGCGTTAATCGACCGTAGTGCTTTTTCGATGGAATTGTAAGGATAATGGTTGGCTCCGGATGCAGGGTGACTGTCGCGGGTTCTTTTCCTTCATAGGGCAGTGTATTCAGGGGGGTCTTGGATGGCTTCGAGAGGGGCTTTGGGCTCTTTGATTGTATATGTGTAGTATTGGGCATGTTGTGGTATTTCCGGAAAAACGATGGATATGGTCGGATAGTGCCGCCCATAATCTGATGCATGGGTTGCCTTGTGTGATTGAATGGCTTCAAGACCTGCTTGGTTTTCATCTCCGTCCTTCCAACGCCGTGACAACGTCTTTTATTCGTCCTGAAAATTTGTAAGCCCTATCTCGCGATGAACAGGACAAAATAGTTGCGGAAAAAGGTGAGGTTAAGATAAAAATTCACAGTTTGAAAAGGGGCATAGCGTATTTCTCAAGGGGGAGGGCGATATGAAGAGGATCAGACTTTCCAGGTTTCTTGTATTCATGGGCTTGTGTTTTCTCGCTTCCGTCCTGGTTGTTGGTGCGGAGCCGACCCCCAAAGAGCCCGTTCCTCTTTTTGAACATTTGGGGAATCACCACTATCCCATCACCTCTTCCGTCCCTTTGGCCCAGGCCTATTTTAATCAGGGATTGATCCTGGCCTATGGATTTAACCATGCCGAAGCCAGGCAATCCTTCAAAGAAGCTCAACGACAGGATCCTAACTGTGCCATGTGTTATTGGGGGGAAGCCCTGGTGCTTGGACCGAATATTAATGCGCCAATGGATCCGGCAGTGATGACTCAAGCGTTCTCGGCCGTGCAGCAAGCCCTTGTTTTGTCAAAGGGAGCGGGGGAGAAAGAGCAGGCCCTCATTCGAGCGTTGCGAACGCGTTATACCGGTGAGGCTTCACAAGATCGAAAACACCTGGATGAGGCCTATGCTCAGGCGATGAGGGAGGTGAGGACGACCTATCCAGAGGATTCCGTGATCGGGTCATTATTGGCCGAAGCCCTCATGGATCTTCACCCGTGGGATTTCTGGAAGAAAGACGGGGCGGCCAAGGCTTGGACTTCTGAGATCGTTTCGCTGTTGGAAGCCAGCATTGCCCAAGACTCAAAGAATCCTCTTGCGCATCATCTGTACATCCATGCCGTTGAGGCTTCTCCTCACCCCGAAAAAGCCATTCCCAGTGCCGAGGTTCTCCCGACTTTAGTGCCCGGGTCAGGACATTTGGTTCATATGCCTTCGCACATTTGGATTCGGGTGGGACGCTATCATGATGCGGCGGTGGCAAATCAACGGGCGGTCAAGATCGACAATCACTACCTGGAGCATTCTCATACCGAAAGTCTCTATACCGCCGCCTATGTCCCCCATAATCATCACTTTTTGTGGGCCGCGGCGATTAAAACCGGACAACATCACATGGCCATGCAGGCCGCTCAAGGAGCGGCCTCCAAGGTGAATCCGGAGATGATGCGTGATCCGGGCTTTGCGGGAACCCTTCAGCATTTTTGGTTGCTTCCCCTTTACACTCAGGCGCTTTTCGGTCAATGGTCCGAGATTTTACAAGTGCCGGAACCGCCTGCCGATCTCGTGTACCCACGGGGGATCTGGCGGTATGCACGGGGGTTGGCTTTTATTCGTCGAGATCAATTGGATGAGGCCGCCGCCCAGTTGAACCAGTTGAAACTGATTGTGCAAGATCCCGCGATCACCGACCTCACGATTTTTGATCTGAACGATGTGAGGCCGATACTTCGTCTTGCCGAAGCGATTCTGGCGGGGGAACTCGCCGCCGCCCGTGACGATTTTGAAGCGTCTCTGGGGTATTTGAAGAAGGCGGTTCAACTTGAAGAAGGCCTCAACTATACCGAACCCAAAGACTGGTATCTGCCTTCTCGACAGGTGTTAGGGGCCGTTCTGTTGAAGGCCGGTAGGCCTGCTGAAGCCGAACAGGTTTTTCGTGAAGATTTAGGCGTGCATCCTCAAAGCGGATGGTCGTTATTTGGGTTGTTGCAAAGCTTGCGTGCACAGAAGAAGACCAGCGAAGCGGCTGCCATCCAACCGATGTTTGAGCAAGCCTGGTCGGAGGCTGATGTGATCCTCACCAATTCGCGATTCTAGAGAACGAGTATTCGGGAAGGACGATGGAGGCTTCCCGGATCGGATCTGCCGGGTTTTTGTTCTTTCACCGGTTGCCGACGAGTGTTCGTTCAAGTTCTTGTTTGTTCCCTCTGGTTGTTATCCTATTCATTTAAGTTCCTTTTTTCAATTTCCGACACGTTCTGACAGAACTTGCTGTGGCCTATGAGGAGAATGCGGCCTGGACCGGTAACTCTCTTTAAAAGGCTATTGAAATGAACGCGGCCAATTAACCAGGAGAGAACCGTGAGTCGACGATCCATCAGTATACCGTGTGCGCCATTGGCAAAAGGCGATCTGGGTGAAGGGATGACTCGATTGGAAGCGATTGCCCAACGACGATCCGTGCCTGGGGTCTTGCTGTTTGCCGGGAGTGGGGATTTGTTATTCATGAACCACGAGGCGGAAGTCATCAGTGATCAGATCCGAGCCTCTCATGAAGATGGTGATTCGCCAAGTCTATTGCCTACGGAAATCCGGGAACTTTGCGTATCGTTACAGTCCATTTTGGAGGGCCCTGAAACGGATCATGTTCAAGCGGATCGTGTGGATGGTCCTTTCGAATTGCGGCGCATCACAGGCAATGCCGAATCTCCCGTTCTTCTGCGAGGGTTTCCGTTGGCGGCCTATGCGGAAAAAGATGATGCTTGTATGTTGATTTTGATGGAAAAACTCGGAAGGGAACGACGGGTCGTTTCCGGCCAGGTCAAAGATCAGTATCGTTTGACCGACCGGGAAGTTGAAATTGTTCGGTATATTTCCGAAGGCTGGACCAATAAGGAAATTGCCAAACACTTGGATATTAGTGAACATACGGTGAAAGAGCACGTCCGCCATCTCTTAAAGAAAACAAAGAGCACAACTCGTACGGGTATACTGGCCAACCTGTTTCAAGATAACTAAGTCCGATCCTGGCCCTATTCTTTCTTTGATCTCTCCACGCGTAGGTTCAGCCTCCCTGAAGGTCAGGCTTCACATCTTGTCAGCCCATGGGAGGTCTTCTCTGCACGAATCATCTTGATTCTTCCCCTGGGGAACGGGATAATCGCTGTATCCCGTGTATCTGGTTATCATTGATTCAACCAAGGGCAGGTCCGTTCTTACCCTCTATGCCATCTCCGTTTTCTACGTCTGACTTCGATGATGTCACGGTCATTAAAGGGCTTCAGCAGGGAAATGAACACATTTTTGAGTATGTCGTGAATCGTTATTCCGGCTCATTGTTGCGGGTTGCGCTGGCATTTGTTCCAAGCCGGGCTGTGGCGGAAGAGGTTGTGCAGGAAACGTGGTTGGGAGTTTTTGAGGGTATTGGTCGATTTGAGGGACGATCGTCTTTCCAGACCTGGTTATTCCGAATTCTGAGTAATCGTGCCAAGACCCGGGGGGTTCGGGAAAGTCGATATGAACCGATGGGGTTAGGGACAGCGGGTGAACGGGAGGATGGGCCATCGTTAGATGACTCGCTGTTTGTGACCGAGGGATCAAGGGCCGGCCACTGGAAAGTTCCTCCGGCCGATTGGGAGCCGGATACTCCCGAGCGGGCTTTACTCTCCAAGGAATGCCGTGAAACGATTGAAGCGGCCATTGCCGCGCTCCCGTTAACTCAACGGCAAGTGATTACCTTACGAGATCTTGAAGGTATGTCTTCCGAGGACATTTGTAATATTCTGGATATCAGTGAGACCAATCAACGGGTCCTGCTTCATCGGGCGAGGACCAAAGTCCGTCAAAGCCTGAATCATTATTTGGCCCAGGAGAAACACCTTCCGTCATGAATCACCATTTCAGACAACGACTCATGGCCTATATGATCGGAAATCTTTCCTGTCAGGAGGTGGCCGCATTGGTGACCGACTATCTGGACGGTGCCTTGTCCCTGACGCAACGCATCCGTTTTCACATGCATCTCGGGCTGTGTGTTGCCTGCAGGAATTTTTTGAAACAAATGAGGTACACCATTTCCACGCTTCGGCGATTACCTCCTGATCCCACCCCTCCCCATGTCAAAGCCCAACTGCATCGACGATTCACGGATTGGAATGTCAATCGTGGTCTGTCTTCAGATTGTGCTGAGGAAAAGAAGTGACGTGACTGATGCCGTCGGGGATTGTCTGAAGCTCAAGAATCCTGATGTACGGTTGTCGTTGATGATCATGTGCCGAGGGTTGAAAAAGAATCCAGGTAGGCCGGATAGAATTATGGAAATCTTGTAGTGAGGGAATAATGGCCTTAACGATATCCACGATGTTAGCTCTGGGTACTACCATGCCCGACTTTCAATTGCCTGATGTGTGTTCGGGGCATACGGTCGATTCGCAACGTTTAACACCAAACGAGCTTGTGCTTGTGATGTTTATTTGTCGACACTGCCCGTATGTGGTGCACATCAAGGAAGAACTGGCCAGACTGGGGAGAGATTATCAAGCGAAACCTGTGAGTTTCATCGCCATTAGCAGTAATGATGCCCATACCTATCCATTAGATGCTCCGGGACCGTTGGCAGAAATGGTCAAGGAAATGGGATTCACGTTCCCCTTGTGTTACGACGAATCCCAGTCCGTGGCAAGAGCCTTTACCGCCGCGTGCACTCCTGACTTTTTCTTATTTGATCAAGATCGGCGCCTGGTCTATCGCGGGCAGTTGGATGAGAGTCGTCCGGGAAATGGCAAGCCGGTGACAGGTAAGGATCTCCGCTCAGCTTTGGACGCGGTTTTTGCCGGACGGCCGGTTGCCGAGGCACAACGACCAAGTGCGGGATGTAATATTAAATGGAAAAGGGGACAGGAGCCGAAGTATTGAAAACGTGAGACATATCAGAAACACGAGAACCCAACTCACCGGTTCTCCCAAAGACGTTCGTTGAGCTTCTTCCGTTTACCGCGATCGTTTAAACACAATATCCCCATAATAGGCCACGGCTGATTCCTTGGTGTTATCGGTGTCCGTCATAATGGCCACTCCTGAGATGTTTGGGGGATCTTCCCCAAAAGCCCTTCTATAGTCCTCAAGAATATTCCGTTCCTCCACTATCCATTGGTTGAGTTTCCGGGAACCGCTTTCAATCACAAACATGCTCACCCGGTCGGTGTAGGGATTGGGAAGGACTGTGCCGATGGGGCTGGTGCTTTCCCATATATAATTAATGGCCCCGATGGGGGGATATTTGCCATAGACCAATTTGATCGTTTCGTATTTGATTTTTTCGAAAAATCCCACTTTCGAGTTGTCATATTCAAAGGTAATGTACAGGCGGGCAGGGTAATCATCCCCCGACTTTTTGGTCACGTCTCCTTCTGCTAAAATATTTTTGACCTTCCAGCGCCATTCAACTACCGGATAGTCCTTGGGATTAATCGTGATCTCGCGAGTAAGTCCGGAGGAGCTTTGATGGCTCGTGGCTTTCACGACTACTTGCCCCTCGTCGCTGACAAGTTCGTACCGGGTATGTTCCGGAATCTTTTCAAAGGTCAAGGGTTGCCACCCTTTGGGCAAGGATCCTCCTGCCTGAGCCGATGAAAATTCCCCTACGTTCAGACGCTGTTCGGGGTTGGCCAAAGCAGAAGGGGTTGAAGTACCAAATAGAAGCGAAGCCAAGTAGATTCCAGGTAAGCCAACTGTGATGCAAAGGCCACGTGTCATATCGTTAGGAGACAACTAGCGCTGCCAGGAAAACAGTTTTTTCAGGAATCGTTTCTTCCCCTCGGTCAGGGTCGTTTTTCGCCAGGCATTCGCGGTTTTTTTGACGACCTCTGCTTGCGTGGGATAGGGGTGAATGGTGCTGGCGATGGTATTGAGGCCAAGGCCTCCTTTTATGGCGAGGGTGAATCCACTGATCATATCGCCTGCATGGGAAGCCACGATCGTCGCTCCAAGAATGGTGTCCGTGCCTTTTTTAACATGCACTCTGGCGAAGCCCTTGTCCTCTCCATCCAGAATGGCTCGATCGACTTCATTGAGATGAAACGTGAATGTGTCGATGGGGATGCCCTTGGCTTCCGCATCCTTTTCATAGAGACCGACATGGGCAATTTCCGGCTGGGTATAGGTAGCCCAGGGGATGACCAAATTGTTCGTGCTGGCATAACCTAGACCGAACGGATGAGGAAACAGCGCGTTCTGTATGACGATTTGCGCCTGGGCATCGGCTGTATGCGTGAATTTGAATGGAGAGCAGATGTCCCCTGCGGCAAAGATGCGGGGGTTGCTGGTTTGCAGGCGATGGTTGACCTTCACCCCGGATTTCTCGAATTCCACACCAACAGTCTCTAGGCCCAATCCTTCGATGTTGGGGCTGCGGCCGACCCCAACCAGAATTTCGTCCACCGGGATATCATATTGTTGACCATGTGAGGCAACCGAAAGGTGTTTGTTTCCGTTGGCAGATTGAATTTTCAAGTCCTTCCCGCAACACAGCAGCTGTATCCCGTCCCGGAGAAGCGATTCCTCCACGATGTCGGCGGCATCGCGATCTTCATTGGGAAGAATACCGTGCATCGCTTCCACTAAATAGACTTGGCTGCCGAATCGGGCGAACGATTGGGCCAGCTCACACCCAATAGGACCCGCACCGATGACTCCCAATTTCCGTGGCAGTTCCGTCAGGGAAAAGATGGTTTCGTTGGTGAGATACGACGTTTGGGCTAATCCTGGGATCGACGGGACTGCGGCGCGGGCTCCGGTACAAATGACGGCTTTGGCAAACTGAAGGGTCGTGCCATCCACATCGATCGTGTCGGAGCTGGTGAACCGGCCATTGCCGATGAAAACATCCACCCCCAGTTTGGTATAGCGATGAGCCGAGTCAACATGACTGATTTGGGCCCGGAGTTTTCGCATGCGGGCCATGGCTGCACCAAAATCACGTTTCACCTCACCGGACACATGCACGCCAAACTGTTCCGCTTCCCGGACGGCGGTCCAGGCTTTCGCGGCTCGAATGATGCCCTTGGAAGGCACGCATCCAACGTTCAGACAATCTCCGCCCATCAGGTGTCGTTCAATCAGTGCCACTTTGGCACCCAGTGCCGAGGCGATGGCTGCGGTCACCAATCCAGCGGTCCCGGCTCCGATGACGACCAGGTTATACCGTCCGGATGGTGTTGGATTGCGCCATTGAGGGGGGTGCACATTGTTTACCAATTCCTGATTGAACTGGTCCTGGGGAAGCATGGACCCGTAGTGGGTAGATGTGTGAGGGGATGTCATGGAGTTCCTCGAATGTGTGAGTACGTGCGTGGCCCCTAACCCAACGGCTCTTTTTTCGGCCCCCATTTGCGATAGGCGATTGGTAATAATGCTAACAATCCCAATAACGTAAAGGCCAAGAGAACAGGAGGAGAGGCAATTTCTCTCAAAGAATTGATGGTTCCCAGTTGCCGACCGGCAAACGCGAAGACGAAACTTCCCGGAATAATACCGATGGATGTAGCGAATGCATACGTGCCGAGATTGACGCGTGTTAACCCAGAGACCAGATTGACCAGGAAAAACGGAAAGGCCGGGATCAAACGGAGAGTCATCAGGTAGCTGAAGGCATTTTTGGCGAATCCTGCCTGGATCGATCCCAGACGATCTCCAAATTTATTTTCAACCCAGTCCCGCAAGAGATATCGTGCGGCGAGAAATGCCAATGTGGCGCCGATGGTGGCACCGATATTCACAGCCAGCGTACCTAACAGGCTTCCGAATAAGAATCCGCCGGTCAATGTCAGGATGGCGCCTCCAGGTAGAGAGAACGCGGTTTGCAAAATATAAATGCCGATGAATAACGCTATGGCCAGCCCAAAATGGGATTCCGTGTATCCGAGTAGGGCGTCCCGGTTCGCTTTGAGCGTTTCCAGCGAAAGAAAGCGCCCTAAATCAAAAAAGAAAAATACCCCGATACCTGCCAGCAACACGAGCGCAATGACCGCTTTGCCATAGGCACGCTGGGAGGATGGGGGAGCAGATGAAGAGGGTGATACCATGTTGGACTCCATTATGTGCGTTTTCATACTCAATCCTCCAGTGTTTTTCTTTGCCGAAGCCATGACTCGTGAGATGGAAATGCAGAAGACATCCTTCCAAATGAATTTGCGGGGTGTCCGATCACTTCTGGAATTCCTCCTGTAGTCCGGAAATGCACTCATTTGTTACGGATGGAATCCTATGAGGCAAGATTTTCAGGGAATTCGACGTGCCTCCTTAGTGAAGAAGTTGATTGATCAGTTCTTCTGCCGGGTAGGTCAGGATTTCAGCCAGGGTTGGATGATAGTGAGGTATGCGGAACAGGTCGCGTACGGTTCCTGAAAAATACATGACGGCAATCAGTTCATGGATGAGTTCAGAGGCCTCAGGCCCTACGATATGGCCTCCAAGTATCGTTCCGCTGTGTGGATCGCATAACACTTTGACGTGCCCGTGGGTCTCACCTAAACACAGCGATTTGCCATGGTCGTTAAATGGGTACGAGGCAACCAGGTAGGAGATGTCGTTTTTTTTGCATTCTTTCTCTGAAAGCCCGACACTGGCTATTTGCGGATCAGTGAACACCACTTGGGCTTTGAGTCGTTCGTCAAAATGCTTGGGAGATTGGGTTGGATGCGTGGCGTTCCATCCCGCGATCTCCCCCTGCTCAATCGCAATATGCACGATTTCATGCAGGCCATTCACATCCCCCACGGCATAGATGTGAGGTTGGGAGGTTCGCATGGTGCTATCCACCACAATTTTCCCTTTTTGGAGCAACAGTTGAGCAGCTTCCACATGTAATCCGTCAATGTTGGGTCGCCGTCCCAAGGCTTGCAAAATAGTACTGGCCGTGGCCTGTTGCGGCTGCCCTTTGTGGAGGAAATGAACGATTTTGAGTATCCCCGCAGCCGTGATCTCATGAATCGCCGTTCCGGTAAAGACCTGCAAGCCTTCCTCACGGAAGCGGGTCTCTACCGGACGTGCCAGGTCTTCATCCGAATCGGAAAGAACATGGTCGCTTCGTTGTAAGAGGGTGACTTGGACACCAATGCGTGAAAAAAACTGTGCCAATTCCAATCCGACCGGTCCGCCGCCCAGGACAATCAGTGATTCCGGTACCGTGGATAATTCGAGCGCGTCGTCGCTGGTGAGATAGCCAACTTCTTCAAGGCCTTTGATGTCGGGGTTGGCCACGACCGAGCCGGTGGCGATGATAATGTTCTTGGCCGATATACGTTGGGGGCCTACTTGGAGTTCCGATGGGGAGAGAAAATGTGCCCGTTCATGGTACAGGGTGAATCGGCTATCCGTGAGGGATTGAATGCGGTCATCGGCAAACGCCTTGATTAACCGGTTTTTCCGATCAATAATAGCCGACAGGTTGGCTTGCATGCCGTGTGTGTGCAAGCCGAACTCCGGCGCTCGCCGAATGAGTGCGGCAATGTCGGATGATCGTAAGATGGCTTTGGTGGGCATGCAGCCGCGTAGAATACAGAGACCGCCAAGTGGTCCATGGTCAATGATCGCCACATCGGCTCCCTCGGCCTGGGCCGTTCGCGCGGCGGCATATCCGGCAGATCCGCCCCCGATGACGATGACATCATGAGAAAGTGACATGCGCCTCACATTGCAGAATAATAGATTCCGTTATGGGATTATCACGATCAGCCTGGGAGCGAGACGAATATGGCATGGGGGAAACCAGATGAAGAATATATGGCTTTCGTCGGTTGTGGTGGTTGTAGCTTTTTTCTTGTCCGGATGTATGGTCAAATCGATTCCCTTGGCAACCCTTCCTCTGGCACATCCGCAGGCCAATCAGGCCAATTTGGCAGGTATTGACTATTACCAGCGAGGGGAATGGGAAAAAGCCTTAGTTAAATTTCAAGAGGCGTTGCAGATCGATGACGATTTTCCTGAAGCTCATTTTAATGCAGCCTTGACGCTTCATCAACTCAAGCGGCATCAAGAGGCCACCTATCATTTTCAACGGGCCGGAGAGCTGGCTCCTGATCGTGAGGCGGTGGTGAAGTCTTCGCTGTACCGTAATCATTTAGGGCTTTCGTCGATCTTTGAGCGGCATCTCAGTGGAGGGTACGGATACCCATAACCAAGAGAAAGGTCTGCAATTCTGGAAAAAGTCCAGAGAGGAGTGCCTGATACACATTAACGGAGCATACGGTTTTACGTTGCAGGAATTGCCTGGTTGATTCAAAAAAGGATGGTCAGGAATATTTCCATGCCGTGGATTTACATGGCCGGGGGAGAAGGCATGGCCCTGGTTAATTGTTGGACCTTTTCAATGAGGACTTCGACTTGAAAAGGTTTTTGAATGAAAGAGACAATTTCAAGTCCTGCGAAATGCTTCATGGCTTCCTGTTCGGTGTATCCGCTGGAGACGAGTAGGGGCACATGTGCATTCAGCAGACGGATCTCCTTGCAGAGCATTCCTCCATCCATATGGGGCATGGTCAGGTCTACCAGTACGAAGGCCAAGTGTCGTTCGTATTGTTTGAACAGTTGAAGTCCCGATGGCCCATCCGAGGCGACCAACGTTTCCATCCCGATTTCCCGGAGAATTAGCGAGCAGGCCTCGAGTACATCTTTTTCATCATCGACGATGAGGATCATCTTAGGAGAATGGGAAGAAACCGGGGGTGCCTGAGGAATGGTGAGCCTGGTTGAACGGGGTGGTGTGGGAGTTTTCTGGGAGAAGGGAAACAGAAACCAAAATTCCGTCCCCTTACCCTCCTGGCTCTGAACGGCCAATGCCCCGCCGTGCGCACGGATAATGCCGAGGATAGCCGCCAACCCCAAACCCCGGCCAGGGAATTTGGTCGTGAAGAACGGGTCGAAGATTTTAGGGATCAGCTCGGGTTTGATTCCGCTTCCTGTGTCGCTTATACGCACACTTACGCAAGGTCCCCAGGGTAGATCCCCAATGATATGAAAAGGTCGGAGGTCTTTCGTGGAAGAGTCCATGGCCTCAGTGGTAATGGTGATTACCCCGCCTCCGTCTCCGATCGCTTCAGCTGCATTAATCGTAATATTCATGACCATTTGCCGGAGTTGCGCGCGATCTCCTCTGATGTGTGGCAGGTTGGCTGCGGTTTCCATGTTCACGGCAATCTTTTTGGAAACGGCCGAGCGAATGATTGATTTCATTTCCTTCAAAAGCAGCGAACAATCTACGGATTGAAAGTTCAATTGAGTTTGTCCGGCAAAGGTCAACATCTGATTGGCCAATTCTCCCCCACGTAATCCGGCCTTTTCTATGAAACGCAGATGTTCACGAGCTGGATCGTCCTTGGGCAGGGAACGTAGGGCCAGACCCGCCCTGGCCACCACCGTCATCAATAAATTATTGAAATCATGCGCGATGCCGCCGGCCAGCACCCCTAAGCTTTCCAGTTTCTGTGCATATTGGCGTTCCAATTCGTGACGTTTTTGATCTTCTTCGGCTTTTCGGCGCTCGGTCAGGTCACGCAATGAAATGAGAGCGGCGGATTCGTTGTCCCATTCAATGGGCACCACTCGCATTTCAACGGGTGTGGTCGGGCCGTCGGGATGGTGGATCACAATTTCCCGTATTTCCTCCTGGAAAATGGAATAGCCAAAGGGCGAGCCGAGCAGTTCCTCTGTTGTTTTCCGCAGCAGATGCTCGGCTGCAGGGTTGGAAAAACGACAAAGTCCATCAGCATCCACGACCATCAATCCGTCTCTTGAGGACTGCAGAATAGTGCGGGATTGACGTTCAAGGGCTTGGAGCCGACGCACGGTGACACTCTGAGCAATGGCTTGCTCAATATGATGCCAGAGAAATTCTTCCGACAAGGTGCTTTTTATGAGAAAAGTGTGGGCTCCCAGCTTAATCGCCTGAGCAGCCACTTGTTCGTTTCCTTGTTCTGTCAGGAAAATGATGGGAGTGTTCGATGATGAGTGGATGTGCCGGACTTTTTTCAGAAAATTCAAGCCTGTCATATCCGGAAGTTGGCAATCTAACAGCATGCAGTGGGGGAGGGAATGTTTACAGGCTTCCAACCCCTCTTCTCCGGTTTCCATTTCTTGAATCTCGAGGCTCCGCGGCGTTGTGCGCCGGATCCATCGGCTATACAGAGATCGGTTATTGGAATTGTCATCGATGATAAAAATGCGAAGGCTGGAGGGTGGCGATTGTGTCATGTCGATAGGCATGTTCGGCTCGGTAGCTTAAACGAAGTGTGTGAAGAATGCTTTACACAAATGGGAGGTGGCGGTACTCATGCTTGGACCATTCCTACACTCGAAATTTATTCATTGGAGACATTAATGAATTTTTGGCGAAACCACAATTTCAGGCCTGTATTTTTCAGCCGGGAGATGGCCTTCAGAAGTCCATCGGGTTCCACAAGTTTGACGATATAATTCTTGGTTCCCCTATTGTAACAGAATTCGATGTCGCGTTTGTCCGATGAAGTAGCATGAACGATGACGGGAATTTTTTGAGTCGAGGGTCGGACTTAATTTTCTGGAGGAGTTCTTTGGCGGGGCAGTATCGGACATATTCAGATCCCAAAGAATAAAAAGAATAATCTCTGAGAAATGGAAATACTGTGAAGAGTCGCTGGCATCGAAGGTGTTTGCAAATAAACAGGAGAGGGAGTCGTCTCCGTTTTCAAAATGGACGATGGTGTTGTGGCATCCCGACTTGAGAAAACTGCGGCGGATGGTTTCTGTGTCTTCAGATCTATCATCCGCCAGGAACATGGTTTCTTTTGGAGAAAAGGCGGAAGGCATTTCGTCTCCTTAGTTCTTCAAGTGATGACAGTTTCCTATAGACCTTGTTCAGTAGACCGGATGTTTGACTGTTTCCAACCAAAAAATTCGAAATGCTCGCATGGAATTGACCAATCCTTCAAAATTGGGCGTTTGACCAAATAGGTATTGGCTCCGTCCCGGTGGCAAGCGGTAATGTCATGGGGATCATCCGAGGAACTGAGAACAACCACCGGGACTTTTTTTGAACCGTGAATGTGTTTGAGAGATCGAAGGGGGCAGATCTGTGGGTAGGCGGCGTGGAAATGATCGACGATGGCTTGCGTGCATTGTTGAAGAAGGGGGTGCAGGTCGTGATTTTGTCTGATGCTTCCGGCTATCTGCGCTTCTGACATTAAAGGGAATGAGGAAAAAGTCAGTAGGGTTCAACCACCAAAGTCGATCGCAGGGTTAAGAGGTAATAGTCTAAGGCTTGAACGTGATGCAACAAAAAACCCCGGAGAATTTGCTGGGTATGGCGTATTTACATGCTCTGAATTTAGGTGTGGACCATGTGTTGAGCGCTTTCGAGCGCAGGCAAGGGTGGGGAAATCCAATAACCTTGAATGACGTCACAAGCATGGGCCTCCAGAAAGGCCATTTGTTCGCCGGTTTCCACCCCTTCGGCAATGACTTGTAATCCTAATTTTTTCCCCAGCGAGATCACAGCATCCACGATGGCTGCATCGCTTGTGCTGTGTGGCAAATTTTGAATGAGGCTCTGATCCAATTTAATGCCATCGATTGGAAAAGATTTCAGGTAACGGAGCGAAGCGTAGCCGGCGCCGAAGTCGTCAATGTAGAGATGGATGCCCATGGCTTTGAGCTCTCGAAGTGTTTGGAGAGTCTCATCCGTTTCGTGAATCAGAAAGGTTTCGGTAAGTTCCAGCTTGAGATTTTCCGGGTCTAGATGAGATTGAATTAAAATATCCTGAATGAGAGCGGGGAGATTGCCGTGGTGAATTTGTCGGGCGGAAAGATTGACCGCAACCTGTGTGGTGGGGAAGCCTTGCTTTTCCCAATATTTGGCTTGTTTACTGGCGGCTCTTAAGGCCCATTCCCCAATAGGTAGGATCATACCGTTTTCTTCAGCTTGCGGGATGAATTGCTTCGGATTGATAAGCCCCTGGTACGGATGATGCCAGCGCAAAAGGGCTTCCATGCCTACCACTCGTTTGGTGCGGAGATCGTATTGTGGCTGGTAGTGAAGGAGGAACTCTTGTTTGTTGAGGGCTCGGCGCAATTCCACCTCCAAGGTGGTACGGTCCAAGCCGGCCGTTTTCATGCCTGCCGTATAGAATTGATAGTTATGCCCTCCTTGGGCTTTGGCCCGATACATCGCCGCATCCGCATGGGCTAATAATTCCTTGGGGTTAGCACTATCCCAAGGATAAATGGTAATTCCTAAGCTTCCCGTCACGTGGAGTTGATGCTGTTGCACCAATACGGGTTTGGCCAATAATTGAAGGATGCGGTTGGCGACCATCGCTACATCTTCCACCGATAATATTTGTTCTAATAAAACTGCGAACTCGTCTCCTCCAAGGCGTACGCCGGTATCAATTTCTCGAATACATTGCTTGAGCCGGTGAGCGACGGTTTTAAGGAGGATATCCCCATATTCATGCCCCAGCGTGTCGTTGATCGCTTTAAAATGGTCTAAATCCAAGAATATCAGTGCCATGGCCGTATCATTCCGGTTGCAACGGGCCACGGCTGAATTGAGCCGCTCGTAAAAAAGTCCCCGATTCGCAAGCCCTGTTAAATGGTCATAATGGGCCAAATGTGTAATTCGTTGGGTGGCCCGTTGTCGTTCCATGGCATACCGAATCGCTCGACACAGACCTCCGCTGGTTATTTGGCCTTTAATCAAATAATCCTGTGCCCCTTTTTTAACCGCTTCCAGAGCTAATTCCTCGTTTTCCACTTCACTTAGAATGAGTATCGGGGTGCCGGGGCAAAATTCAATAAATTGCGTAATAGAGTCTAATCCGAGTTCCTGGTGTAAATTGACATCAATTAAGATGGCCTGAAGAGGATATTGTTTAGCCAATGCTAGCCCATGTTGGGCGGTAGAAGCTTGATGGAGAGTAAGTTGATTATGTAGGCCTTCCTTTAAAAGACTTTGGATAAAGGAGGCATCTTCTAGGTTGTCTTCGACGAGAAGAATTTTCAGCATAGCCTTGTACTGTGTACCCCGATAAGAAAAATCCAACTCAGTTGAAGATCTTTTATGGTTTTTGCGTTTTTTCTATCAGTCTTTTCGGATTTTGTTCGTGATTCTTGATGATTTGAGAAGTTTGAAGTGGTCTGAAGGAAACGGGATGTGGAAGATTTTTTATGCTCCCTGGTAAAATCATGAAGAGGGAAATTGCCCTGTGACGGATTAAAGTCTTTTGAAAACAATAGGTTATAGATTTCGAAATGGATGAATTTTACTCGAAATTGCAATATTTACTTTTTGTCAAGCAATTTAGTAAAATTAAGTTTAACTTTTTTCATTTTCTCAATTCCCATAAGCATTTGAATAGTTCTTTTTTCTGGTTTCGTCTTTTTGGTGAATGCCGTACTTTTGTGAAGACCAGAAGAAAACTTGAGGTTTGTTCTTTTTCCATTGTGTTTGTTTTGAGGGGGTTATTGTCCTCGTCCTGGTTCTTCGATAGAGGAGTGGGAGCGTATATGACAAACAAATATTCCGAGGAGGAGATCTGCTCGCACATCGGTATGATGTACGCGTTTTTTATTGATTGAAGGAGTTACGAATGGGGAAAACTGTTACTTTGTCGGAGGTCATTCAACGGTTAATTATTGTCGGTCAATCGAAGGGGCATATCACCCTCAAGGATTTAGGCCAGGTTCTTCCCGTTGATCAGATCCGTTCTGAGCAATTACATGCTGTGATGAATGCCTTGAGCGAGGCCAATTTGCAGATTATTGATCCGGTCAAACGCACCGCGGTTCAAGTTACCTCAATCAAAAAAGGAAATATGGGAACTTCTGAGGAAGCCGAAGATTCCGAGGATGAGAGCGAGGCGTCTCTTGATATTGATTTAACTCCGGGTGAGCCAACCCGCATTGATGATCCCGTTCGACTCTATCTGAAAGAAATGGGTCGCGTTCCCTTGTTGACTCGTGAGGGAGAAATCGGGCTTGCCAAGCATATCGAAGAAGGCAAGAGAGAATTGGCCTGTTCGGTTTATGGGATGCCAGTCAATATTCAATATATCGAAACGTTGCATGACCAGTTGAAACAGGAAGAAATTCGCGTGCGTGATCTTGTCTTGCTGCAGGACACGCTGGATGAAGAGGAGGAAGAGGAAGAGGTGCAGGCGGGAGAGCAGGAGGACGAAGAGTTGCGCATGCGGACGTTGGAAGGGTTGACGGCAGTCCGAAAACTCGGACGAAATCTTTTGACTCTCTATTCACAAAGTCGTCAAGGTCGTGTTTCCAAAGTTAAAAAAGATCAAATGGAAAAGCGACGGATGGGCATGATTGAACAATATGTAGATCAAATTGAAGCGTTGAATTTGCATCAGCGGGTCAAAGATTTCATGCTGAAGCAAATTAAGGATCTCGGCTATGAGATTCGCGGAGCCGAACGGACCGTGACTGTGCGTATGGAAAAATTAGGATTTGCCGGAGAGGAGGGCATGCAGATCATCGGGAAAAAAGCCCGGTCTGGCTCGAAGGGGTCTTCATCAAAAAAGAGCGCCCAGCTTTCGCCAGAGCAAATTGAAACGTTCAAGGGCGAGATCAAGGCGGCGAAAGAGGCTCTTCAACGAATTGAGGACGAAGTCTTGAATATGCCCCTGGAAGAATTCAAGGCCAGTGTGTCGATATTGGAAACTGCCGAAGAAAAGGTCAAGCGCGGGAAGGCCCAATTGATTGAAGCCAATTTGCGGCTGGTCGTGAGTATTGCCAGAAAATATACCAATCGAGGGCTGCAATTTATTGATTTGATTCAGGAGGGGAATATCGGCCTCATGCGGGCGGTGGATAAATTTGAATATCAGCGGGGATACAAATTCAGTACCTATGCGACCTGGTGGATCCGACAAGGCGTCACCCGCGCGATCGCCGATCAGGCTCGGACGATTCGTATTCCGGTGCATATGATTGAGGCCAATACCAAGCTAGCTCGGACGGCCAGACAGTTAGTACAACAATTAGGGCGGGAACCGACTCCCGAGGAAATCGCCGAACGGATGGCCCTGACTCCGGAAAAAGTCAGAATGATGTTGGATATATCCAAAGGGACAATCTCGTTGGAGACCCCAATTGGAGAAAAAGAGGATAGTCAGTTGGGGGACTTGATTGAAGATAAAAATGCCGTTTCTCCCATGGATGCCGCCAACCGCTATGATCTGCAACGGCAAATTGCCAATGCCTTAGGCGTCTTGACTCCTCGTGAGGAAACCGTGATCCGGAAACGGTTTGGTATCGGAGATAGCACAGACCATACTCTGGAGGAAATCGGACAAGATTTTGATGTGACTCGTGAACGGATTCGACAAATTGAAGCGAAAGCCCTGAAGAAGTTGCGCCATCCCAGTTGTAGTCATAAGTTACGCAGTTTGGTGGATCATTTGTAGTCACGGTCTTTGTTTGAAGTTGATCTGTGAGAAGAAGCCCCGCCATGTATATGGCGGGGCTTCTTTGTTCTGGGCCTAAAAGAGTCAACTATAACCCCCATGAAAAAAGACGATTCTGCAAATGGGCTCCTCTATTTCTCGCTTGCCGTTTTTTCATGATATGATTTTTTACGATGAGAATTTTAGTTGTTGAAGACGAGCCCAAGGTGGCTTCCTTTATTCGACGGGCGTTGGAGGAAGAAAGCTACGCTGTGGATGTGTGCGGAGATGGACTGGGGGGCTTAGATTGGGCCCAGACGGTGAATTACGATTTGATTATTCTGGATTTGATGCTGCCGGGGCTTCCGGGAGTCGAGGTCTTGAAGCGGGCTCGGGCTGCCGATGTGAAAACCCCGGTCTTAATTTTGACGGCTCGTTCGGAAGTCGACCAGCGGGTGAAAGGGTTGGATGCGGGTGCCGATGACTATCTCACGAAACCATTTGCCATTGAGGAACTGCTGGCCAGAGCGCGTGCCTTATTGCGACGGGCGGGGGGGGCGCCAACCGGAGTGTTGCAGGTTGAAGACCTGATATTGAATCCCGTAACCCGCGAAGTGACCAGAAATGGGCAGCGTCTGGACATGACCACGAAAGAGTATGCGCTGTTGGAATATTTAATGCGCAATGCCGGGCGCGTTTTGACCCGTTCGATGATTACCGAACACGTGTGGGATTTGGATTTTGATACCTTTACGAACGTGATTGATGTCTATATCAGTTATTTGCGCAACAAAATTGATAAGGGCCGGGATCGGAGTCTTATTCAAACTGTTCGAGGGAGCGGATATATGATGAGGACCGACGCATGAAGAATGCTTCGATCCGTGTCCGGTTAACCTTGTGGTATGGCTTGGCTTTGGCTTTGATTTTATCTTTGTTTGCCGTGTCCCTCTATTTGGTCATGTCTCGAGCCCTCCGTGAGCAAGTAGATGCGTCATTGGAAGAGGCTGCAGCTGTGGCGATCCGGACACTGGGGGAACACCGGTTTGGTCCATTTTTAATCTTTGAAGATCTTTCACAGGATTTTCCGGAAATTGCATTGTTGGATAAGTTTTTTCAAATTTTTGGGCCGGCCGGCCAAGTCACTATTCAATCTGCGAATATTCAAAGTCGAGAAATCCCCCTTAGCCAAACGGCATTCCGGGCCGCGTTGGAAGGAGGGGTAACCTTCGAATCCGTCCAATTTGAAAAAGGTGTGCCCATCCGGCTGTTGTCTTTTCCAGTTCGGCAAGGAGACCAGCTGGTGAATATTCTGAGAGTGGGCACGTCCTTGCAGTCGACCGAACGTATGTTGCATCGCTTACTCATTGGGTTGTATATCGCCTCTCCTGTGGCCCTGCTTGTTTCGCTGGCGGGGGGCTGGTTTTTAGCGGGTCGGGCTCTCCGTCCGGTTCATGTCTTAACCCAAACCGCCCAACGGATTGCGGCGGGCGATCTTACCCAGCGCATTCAAACTCCTCACTCGAATGATGAAATCGGACAGCTTGCGTCCACGTTCAATGACATGATCGGTCGGCTGGAGGTGTCTTTCAGGCAGATTCGCCAGTTTAGTGCCGATGCCTCGCATGAATTGCGAACGCCGTTGACCATTACCAAGGGAGAAACGGAACTGGCACTCAGGCGTCCTCGGCAAGCCGATGATTATCGAATGGTGCTTGAGAGCAATCTCGAGGAAATTGACCGGATGAGCCGAATCGTGGACGAATTACTCTTTCTTTCGAGAGCTGATCTGGGTGAGATCAAACTCAAGATGCTGCCTGTCCAATTGGACGATCTGGTGCGAGAGGTTCAGCAGCAGGCCACGGTCTTGGGCCAGGATCGTCATGTTACCACGGTCCTGAATGCTCTGGAGCCTGTCGTGGTGTTGGGGGATGATCTTCGCTTACGTGAATTGCTGTTGAATCTGGTTGATAATGCGGTGAAATACTCCTGTGACGGTCAAACCGTGACCTTATCACTTCAGGTCGTTGACCAACGTGTGAAATTAACCGTTCAAGATATGGGGATTGGTATTTCACCTGACGAACAGACACGGATCTTTGATCGTTTTTATCGAACAGACGAAGCTCGTGCCCATGCTTCAAAGGGGTCAGGGTTAGGACTGTCTATCTGTAAATGGATTGTGGAGGTTCATAAAGGTACTCTTAGTGTGCACAGTCAGCCAAAGCAGGGATCCGTATTCACTGTTTTCCTTCCCTTGTCTCATGCCTCTCGCCCTGATCTCCCCCAGGTCTAGGGTTAAATTCCATTAAAAAATTTTAATATTCCGTTAATTCCCCTTTCATGTCGGTCTGGTAAATCTATACCTGACAATAAGAGGTTTTCGGTGGTTCGTCATCTTCGGTCAAGCAAGAAATAGGAAAGATAAAGATGACAAAAGAATTAACCCGGTATGACGAAGGGGGAATTGCAATGACGACACTTCAAGCGACACCGAGTTTTTTGGAAGGCAGAAAAAACTTTGCTCCTTTTCTAACCCCCAAGCGATCCTATAAACGTGCATCCAAACGTCCGCGTGATTCTTGGGAAGAAGAACAAGATGTGGAAGGAAAAAAGGCGTCTTCCGGGGAAGCAGGGTCGGCCAATTTGGAGTCGATCTATTTTCGCGGGTTCCGGACGAGGCCTCTTCTGGCGAGAGATGAAGAATTGTCCCTGGCCAAGCGGTTATACCAGGGAACTTCTACGCTTCGGGAAGCC
Source organism: Nitrospirales bacterium (assembly GCA_031315915.1). Lineage (GTDB taxonomy): Bacteria > Nitrospirota > Nitrospiria > Nitrospirales > UBA8639 > JACKFE01. The sequence goes on along the minus strand of JALDRK010000002.1, from coordinate 163,312 downwards.
GTGAGTCGGGCTCTGGTCGTGTTGAATCGTCTACCTGCGACTTCAGAGTCAGAGGCCATTCAGATTCACCTCGCCCGGCACTTGGAATTAAACGGCTATTCCGTTCCTGTGATTGATGAGATTCTTGAGCAAGTTGCCTTATTGAAATCGTTGAACGCAGCCCGAGGTAAGGTCGGGAAAAAGAATGACATTGAATTAGAGGCCGTGCGTCAGGTCATTCAACGTGCCAGAGTGGATATTGAACAACCCAAGGACGAGTTGGTTCAACGAAACTTACGGCTTGTAGTGGATGTGGCCAAACGGTACTTAGGGCGAGGTTTGGGATTTTTGGATCTGGTTCAAGAAGGTAATATTGGGTTAATGAAAGCCGCAGAACGGTTTGAATATACCCGAGGCTTTAAATTCAGCACCTATGCCACCTGGTGGATTCGGCAAGGCATTACGAGGGCTGTTGCCGACCAAAGTCGGACCATCAGGGTGCCGGTTCATACCAATGAAGCATCCACAAAAATCGCCAAGACCGCACAACGGCTCACACAGCAATTCGATCGTGAGCCATCCCTTGAAGAAATTGGGCGTGAGTTGGATCTGACGGCTGAGCGGGTTCAAGAAACGATTGAGTCTTTCCAGGACCCTATTTCCCTGGATGCTCCCTCAGCCGATGGAGAAACAGAATTGGGGGAATTGATTCCCGATATGGACGGGCAGTCGCCCGATGAGGAAGTCATGCGAAAGTCCAATGCCCAGTGGTTGGACCAAATCCTCCAAGTTCTCACTCCGCGAGAAAAAGAAGTCGTCCGACTGAGGTTTGGTATTGGGGTGGACGAAGCTTGGACACTGGAACAGGTTGGGCGATCCATGAATGTGACGAGGGAACGGATTCGACAAATAGAGGTGGTCGCATTAAAAAAATTGAAAGAATCTCATGTGAAGGCGATGCTGGCCGATATCAAGTAACCCCTTACTGATTCAGAGTATGCACGGAGAGCCGGAGTGAGTGTCGCTCCGGCTCTTTTTTTATCAGGTTCAGGTTTACGCCCAGACCGAATTCGGGTATTTTGGCTAGAAGATTCGGTGACAGGTCTGTCTCACATGAACAGATCTTGATCCTGAATATTTCCCCAGGAGCACGGATGGGAGTCGTAATTTCTCAGTTTTTGGAGATTCCTGATTCAGAGTTACAGTTGACTGCCGTTCGAAGCCGTGGTCCGGGTGGTCAGCATGTCAATAAAGTCAGCACGGGGATGGTGTTAGAATTTAATCTCCAAGAATCGGCGACCTTGAACGACTGGCAAAAACAACGCTTAGTCAAATATTTAAAGCCTCGGATTAATCAACAGGGTATCCTTCGGTTGCAAGCCCAACGTCATCGTTCGCAATCTGCCAATAGGCAAGAGGTGATCGAGAAATTTGTGAGTCTGCTGCAAGAGAGCTTTCGGCCGACCAAAGCTAGAGTTCCCACTCGGATTCCGAAGCAAACGCGGGAAAGACGTTTGATTGAAAAAAAACAGCGCTCTCAAATCAAAGGTGTCAGAAAATCTGTCCGGCCGGTTGATGAGTGAATTTGTGAAAGGAAAACATAGTTTTCTCACTTGCATGTACCTATATGGCTATATTGCCCCCCTATTCTAACGTGCCTGTGCCACCGAAGGCGCGGGCCATCCCCCACTCTTTGATAACGCATCAACATGTCCGAGTAGATGAGTATTATTGGCTAAGGGAGCGAGACAATCCCGAGGTCTTGAATTACCTAAATGCGGAAAACGAATATGCACAGGCGGTTCTTGGCCATACCGACCGATTACAAACTAAGTTATTTGAAGAAATTAAGGGAAGAATAAAAGAGGCGGATCTCTCCGTTCCGTTTCAAATCCGAGATTACTGGTACTTTATCCGATTTCAGGAAGGAGAGGAATATCCGCTTTACTGTCGGAAATCCGTGGAACACGAGGCAAACGAAGAGCTGATGGTGGATGCCAATGAGTTGGCCAAAGGGCACGAATATTTTTCGTTAGGGAGTTGGGCCGTCAGTTCCGGGCAGGACATTCTGGCCTTTGCCACCGATACGCAAGGTCGACGAATTTATAACATTCAATTCAAGGATTTACAGCACGGGACTCTCTTGCCGGATGTCATTGAATCTGTGACGGGAAATATGGCATGGGCCAATGATAATCGTACCCTGTTCTATGCCCGTCAGGATCAAGGCACCTTACGTTCGTATCAAATTTATCGGCACGTTCTGGGAACTTCCCCTTCCACCGATGTTTTGGTTTATGAAGAGCGAGACGAAACCTTTTCGGTTTTTGTGACCAAAAGTAAATCCCGACGGTTTCTTTTGGTTGGTTCTCACCAGACGATTACGAGTGAATATCACTTTCTGGATGCTGATACTCCGACGGCAGATTGGACAATTTTTCAACCGCGTGCGCGCGAACATGAATATGATGTGGATCACTTAGGAGATGATTTTTATATCAGAACCAACGATCAGGCCAAAAATTTCAAATTAATGAAGGCTTCGCTTTCACATCCTGATCAAGGCTCCTGGAAAGAAGTAATCCCCCATCGCACGAATGTGCTGCTGGAAGGGTTTGAACTATTCAAAGACTATTTGGTGGTGGAGGAACGACGGCAGGGGTTAGTTCATTTTCGTATTCGTCACTGGGAGACGGGAGAGGAGCATGAGTTGGATTTTGGCGAGCCAGCCTATCTCGCCACAACGGGAGACAATTTTGAACCCCAGTCTTCTTGTTTTCGTTTTGGGTATACCTCCATGACCACTCCGATGACCATCTATGATTACCATATGGGCAGGAGGGAAAAGATACTTCTCAAACAGGAAGAAGTTTTGGGTAACTTTCAGATTTCCCATTATCAGACTGAACGACAGTATGCCACTTCTGCAGACGGCGTTTCTGTGCCCATTTCCCTGGTGTATCGCAAGGGATTCCAGCGGAATGGAACTCATCCTCTGTTGCTGTATGGGTATGGTTCTTATGGAGCCAGTATGGACGCCAGTTTTAGTTCCCCTCGCTTAAGCCTGTTAGATAGAGGTTTTGTCTTTGCCATTGCTCATATTCGCGGTGGAGAAGAATTGGGGCGGGTCTGGTATGAGGAGGGAAAATTACTCAAGAAAAAAAATACCTTTACTGATTTTCTGGCCTGCGCCGACTATTTAGTGGAAGCCGGATACGCCAATCCTGATAGGTTGTTCGCGATGGGCGGTAGTGCCGGAGGGCTGTTGATCGGGGCTGTCATGAACATGCGCCCTGATCGTTTTCAAGGGGTTGTGGCGCAAGTTCCCTTTGTTGATGTGGTGACCACCATGTTGGATCCGGATATTCCACTTACTACTGGAGAATATGATGAATGGGGTGATCCCAATCAAAAACCTTTTTATGACTATATGCTGTCCTATTCTCCTTATGACCATGTCAACAAGGTTACCTATCCGCATATCCTGGTTACCTCAGGCCTGCATGATTCCCAGGTCCAATACTGGGAGCCAACCAAGTGGGTGGCAAAATTGCGTGCCATGAAAATCGATGACCATCGTCTGCTTCTCAAGACCAACATGGAAGCCGGGCACAGCGGCGTGTCCGGGCGTTTTCAACGTTATAAGGAAACGGCTTTTATTTACGCCTTTTTGTTGGACCTTTGCGGGATCGAGTCGTAAAAATCGTTCTCGGTCATCGGCAACTTCTTTGTCTTCTGCATGCCGTTTTTGTTGAACCCACCTTGACTTTTTGTCTATGCGATTTATCTTTGACGTAGACAAACGAGATAGGTTCCCAGCTGGGTTTGACAATGCAATGAATCCATTTCCAAGACAAATGAGGAGGAAAAGTTATGTTAGTAAAATGGGATCCATATACAGAGTTTGATAAAGCGATAGATGGGTTGTTTCGCCGGCCGTTAGCGCTTCGACCGGTGTGGGATGACCGGAATGGCGAAACTACCGCGTGGCGTCCGGCCGTCAATGTCTACGAAGACAAAGACCATCTGGCCATTGAAGCTCAATTGCCGGGCGTCGGCATGGAAGATGTGACATTGTCTGTGACTGATCGCACCCTCCAACTGCGTGGGGAGCGGAAACATGAACATGAAAAGCAGGCGGAGGGATACCACATTCGGGAGGCTGAATATGGAGCCTTTTCTCGAAGCTTTAGCTTGCCAGCTTATGTGGATCCGAATCTCGCTAAAGCGTCGTTTAGTAATGGCGTGCTGACCATTCAGATTCCCAAACAGGAAAAAGCGAAGGTTCGAAACATTCAAATCGAATCGAAATAACCGGCAACCCGGTTCGTTCAGGATTTGGGGGCGGCCATATCTATAGGCCGCCCCCTTTTTTTTTTAAAGGTGAAGCTTCAAGTTCTTTCCTGGATCTCTTGCCAGATTCGTCAGGATTCAATACATTCCTGATATGAGCTGGCAGTCTTATCGGGTGAAAATTGCTTCAGTCCGTATGCTGGTGCCTGACGTATCTGAATTAACTCTGACCGTGGTGGACCCACCGGCACTGACATTCCAACCAGGGCAAGCTATAGCTATTGCCGTGCCTACCTCTCATTCCGAGGCACCCATTCGCCGGTATTATTCCTTAACCTCTGCACCCAGTTCTTCAAATCGCGTTTGTTTACTATTTGACCAAGGAGAGCAGGGGATTGGATCAGAATACTTACGGAACCAATCTGTTGGACAGGAATTGGTGATACAAGGACCGTTCGGGTCTTTTTGTTTACAGGACGATCCTGATCGGGAACTGCTATTTATCGCGACAGGGACCGGCATTGCGCCTATCCGCTCTATGATTGCGTCCATGTTGGAAAATGGGAGATCGCAACCCGTCACGCTCTTATGGGGGCTTCGTCGGGAATCTGATATCTATTTCTTTGAGGAATTTGAATCATGGACCGTCCAATATCCACAATTCTCTTTTACCCTCACCTTGTCACAAGGGGGCAACCAGTGGCCCGGCCATAAGGGGCGGGTGACGCAACTTCTACGGGATATGAAAAACCTTGAACGGTATGCGGTGTACGTTTGCGGGGGACGAAAAATGGTGAGGGAGGTCACGGCGCTGCTTCATCAGCGTGGTGTGACCCGGATATATCGTGAGCGGCATCACGAGTCGGAATGAGTATCGCAAGGATCGAGTTTCGGTATTGTGTATTTTGAAACACCGCGATGGATCAATCCTTGGGAATATTAAATATTATCGGAGAGCATAAATAGAAAAATCCGACGAACACTTGTGAAGGGATAAGGTCTGCTAAGTATGGTTGCACCAGAGAATAGCCTTGTACAAAAACCCGGATCAATAAAAAATTCCGTGAAAAGCACGACTCCATTGCGTAGTCCCATAATCTCTGAGGATGTCGGTCTATACATCCATATACCGTTTTGTGCTCGTCGATGCCATTTCTGCGCGTTTTATCTGGTTATCCAAACTGAAAAGCGAATGAAGCAGTTTGTTGACGATCTGAAAAAAGAAATGGTCCTTTGGGCTTCGAAAGAGGATTTCGTGCTTCGCAAAGTATCCACGGTATATTTTGGTGGAGGTACCCCAACGGTACTGTCGGCCAGTCAGTTGGGTGACATTTTGAACTGTGTGAAATTGAATTGGAAACTGGATGCACAAGCCGAGGTGACGGTGGAAGCAACTTCCGAGTCTGTCTCTTTTGATAAATTGAGCGCGCTGAAAGCGTATGGTGTCACGCGAGTCAGCATGGGAGTCCAGACGTTGGTTCCCCATGAAAGGGAAACCCTTGGCCTTTGCTCAGAGACACAACCGGTTCATGATGCGGTCCAGGCATCCAAAGCTGCAGGACTGTCCAATATCAATTTGGACTTAATGTATGGACTTCCAGGGCAAACTTTGTCCAGTTGGGATGACACGGTGTGTCAGGTCTTGGAGATGAGGCCGCGACATCTTTCCTGCTATGCCCTTTCAATTGAAGAGGGAACCAGGTTTTACCGTCAGTGGGAGCAGGGGGTTTTACGGAACTGTGATCCGGAAGAAGAAGCCGTGTTTCAGAATTCGGTCAATGATCAGGCTCAAAGATCCGGGTTGACACGATATGAGATTTCCAATTGGGCTCACCCGGGCTATGCCTGTCGGCATAATTTGAAATATTGGCAAGGGCAGGATTATCTCGGCTTTGGCCCAAGCGCACAGTCCTACGTTAGTGGGGTGCGATGGGGGAATGTTCCGGATGTTTTGGAATACTCCGGACAGCTTGGGAACGGACAGATTCCCGTTTCTGATATGGAAGTGTTGGATGAAGTCCGACAGCACAAGGAACGGGTCATTTTCGGATTACGCCGGGTGGAAGGCATACCCACGGAATGGGTAGACTGTTTGGAGCATGAGGTGAAGTGGACCCAATCACTGGCACAGTTGTTGACTGACAATCTGCTTTCCCAATCGGGCAATCGCTATGTGTTGACGGAAAGAGGACGGGAACTCGCTGATACCGTTGGGCATATGTTGTGGTAAGCGTTAAGTGGGTAGTGTGCGGAGAAATTCCATCAGAGAAGAAACAGCCCATACCACGCCACCGAGAATGCCAACCATCAGCGCAAGCATGAGGCCGAGGACGGCTCCCACATATGTCCAGTCTGCCAGGGCAACAGCCCGTCCGTCTGACCGGCAGTGCCGGTCCAAGAGTTGGGCATTCCGCAGATTACTTTTAAACCAGATCGAAAACACAACGCCTATACCAGGAATGACTCCCATGGCCATGTTGATACATACATTCAGAGCCATCCGGGCAATGACGATCCGGGGAACTCCCGCTTTGGTGGCAAGAAAGAGCAGAAGGGATCCTACGGCGTTACTCAGGATATCTCCAAACCCTGGAATCAAACCAAGAAGGGGATCCAGACCAATTTTGATGGTGGTTCCAGGAATAATCCATGTGGCATCCAGAAATTGGGCCAACCAATGGGCCAATTGTCGTATTTCTTGATGGGCGAGGCTGGAACCAGGTCTGGATGAAAGGTAGTCAGGTAATGCAGAGGGAGACATACTGGAAGTATTATACCGACGAGTCAACCCGAAATATATTTATCGAATGAACCAATTTTAGATGACGATTGAATATTTCTCCCATGTCGAGTACAAATGATGTGAGTCATTCGCCTTCGAACGCCCATTCTGCAGTGATTCAAGATGGGAAGGATTTGGAATTGAGCTCTGAGATTCCCGCGATTTCGGTCCCAACACACCGGTTATCCAAAAGCCGGTTTTTAGCAGGCATCCAATGTTCGAAACGATTGTATCTGGAGATTCATTCCCCTGAATTAGCCACGCCTCCCACTCCGGATCGGCGAGCCATTATGGATATGGGAACGGAAGTTGGCGTGGTCGCTCGAGAATATTTTCCCGGTGGAGTGTTGGTGGAAGAAACCCATCGGCAAATTCCGGCCGCGTTGAGTCGAACCTCGATGTTGGTATCGAATCCTGACGTACCAGCCATCTTTGAGGGGGCATTTGTCTGGCAAGGGGTGCTGGTCAGAGTTGACGTATTGGAACGGTTGGCTCCTGACCGTTGGCGATTGATAGAGGTCAAAGCCACTTCCAAAGTGAAGCCGACTCACCTGGATGATCTGGCCATTCAAATGACGGTATTGGAGAAGGGCGGGCTTCAGATTGAGGCCTGTGCGCTGATGCATTTGAATACCCAGTACGCGTTTCAGGGGGAAGGATTGAATTTAGCAGAAATGTTTTCCCTGGTGAATATGACCCAAGAAGTCACGCGTCGGCAAGCCGTCCTGCTCCCAGAACTGGAAGACATGTGGGCGGTATTGAACGCCCCGACTCCGCCTGACATTGCCCCGGATGTCCATTGTCATATGCCCTATGAATGTCCGTTCTGGGCGCATTGCACCAAGGATAAGCCTTCACGATGGGTCTTTTATCTACCCGGCAGTTCAAAACTGCAAAAGGCGTTGATGGAAGAGGGAATCGAAACGATTGATGAGATTCCGGATCATTATGAACTGACGGATGTCCAGCGTCGTGTCAAAAATGATGTGGAATGGATTTCCCCGTTGCTTCGGGCAAGGTTGGAGTCGGTTCGGTATCCCGTCCATCATTTGGATTTTGAAACCTTTATGCCAGCCATCCCATTGTTCCCCCAAACCAGGCCGTATCGTCCCATCCCATTTCAATGGTCCAATCACATTGAGTATCCCGATGGAACTGTAGTGCATCATCAATATTTATGTACCGATGGTCGAGATCCTCGCGAAGAAGTGGCACTCAGTCTATTGGAAAGTGTTGGGGAATCTGGCACGATTTGTGTGTACTCGGAGTACGAACGCTATCTGTTATTGGCTCTGGGGGACTGGCTGCCGAATCTGAAACCGGCCTTGTTAAAAGTGATCCGGCGTTTGTGGGATTTGCTTTCCGTCATTCAACAGCAATACTATCATCCGGATTTCAAAGGGTCTTTTTCTATAAAAACCGTGCTGCCGGCCCTGGTGCCCGAATTGGCCTATGATGACTTAGAAATCCAGAACGGGGCGGTCGCATCCGTCATGTACCGTCGAATGGTCACTGAGGAGTCTGACTTAATCGAGCGTGCCAGGATCGCGCAAGAACTTGAGGCCTATTGTGAGCGGGATACCCGTGCGATGGTGGAGTTACGGCGAGTGCTTAAATCCCGTGCCGAACAGGCTTGGTTACCGAGAGAAGATGCATAAAATCCGTTGACCCATCCGTTCCTCACTGATACAATCCTGTTTATCCTTTCCTTTCGGACCTTCCAGTCATCAATGCCTGTTTCTCAACTCGAAGGCTAATTCCCTGATCGGTTCTTTCAGGAGGAGTCTTTTGTGAAGATTTTAGTATTACACGGACCTAACTTGAATTTGCTTGGGACACGCGAGCCTGGCTTGTATGGACGGGAAACCTTGAAAGACATCAATGAGGCCATCGGCAAGTTAGCCGGAGAGTTAGGGGTATCGGTGGAATGTCGGCAGTCCAATATGGAAGGGGAGTTAGTCACCTGGATACAAGAGGCCGTCGGACACTATCAGGGCGTAGTAATGAATCCTGCAGCCTATACGCATACTAGTGTGGCCCTAAGGGATGCGGTGCTGGCCGTAGGTATTCCGTTTATTGAAGTTCATTTATCCAACATTCATACACGGGAAAGTTTTCGTCGGCGTTCCTTCCTGGCTCCCGTGGCGGTGGGACAAATATCGGGATTCGGAATGACTAGTTATTTGTTGGGTCTCAGAGCGGTCGTCGCGGTTCTTCAGCAGAAGCCGGCCCGATAGGACCCAGGACGGTATTTTCACTTTTAGAGGGAGTATGATGGCGTGATTACGACTGCGGATTTTCGAAATGGGGCCCGTCTCGAGCTGGATGGTGAGCCATATTATATTGTGGAATTTCAGCACGTAAAACCGGGTAAGGGAGGAGCGTTTGTCAGAACAAAACTCAAGGGCTACAGAACGAAGAGTGTCATTGACCGGACCTTTCGTTCAGGAGAAAAATTTGATGAACCCAATCTGGATGAACGGGATATGCAATTTCTCTATAGCGGAGGGGATGACTATACGTTCATGGATACGAACAATTTTGAACAGTTTACCTATCCGAAGAGTCAATTGGGAGAAAATACGGATTTATTAAAAGAAAATACGGTCGTGAAAATTTTGTTGTATCATGATGAGCCTATTTCCGTTGAATTACCGATTTTCATGGAACTCAAGGTGGTGGAGGCCGACCCCAGCGTTCGCGGGGATACGGCGTCCGGAGGCACCAAGCCGGTCACTGTGGAAACCGGAGCGGTGATTAAGGTGCCTTTATATCTGGAGGCTGGAGAAACCATTAAAATCGACACCAGAACCCGGTCATATGTGGAACGAGTACGATAACATCATCGGATAGAACGTTCACTCACCGTGTGCGGCACTTTCATCTTAGGATAACTATGGCAGACTCTTCCCGAAAAGAAATTGAAGATTTAGTGGAATTACTGAACCGGTACCAATTGACCGAACTCGAACTGGAGAAAAAAGGGGTTCGAATTCGTGTTCGGCGTGATCTGCCGCCTACGGTGCCAGTGGCTGCTGTCGAGCCAACCATTATGGTGGACACGCCATCACCACCACCCATGTACAGTTCAGGGACCATGTCGGATCATGATCAATTTCTGACGGTAACTTCTCCCATCGTGGGAACGTTCTATCGTGCCGCATCCCCCGATACCGATCCTTATGTTGAGGAAGGCGATATCGTGAAAAAAGGGCAGGTGTTGTGTATCGTAGAGGCCATGAAGCTCATGAATGAAATCGAGGCAGAATCCGATGGCCGAGTGATCAAGATTTTGGTGGAAAGTGCCACCCCTGTCGAGTTCGGCCAGCCACTGTTTTTGATTGATCCGCAACCCATAGCCTAACCTACAGAAAGACCTATTCTGCTGAGGGAATGGATTCGTGCGTGTTGAACACTGTTGCTATAGATCCGTGAAGGGATAGTGTGTTTAAAAAAATATTAGTAGCCAATCGCGGTGAGATTGCACTTCGTGTGATTCGAGCTTGCAGGGAGCTTGATATTCGGACCGTGGCGATCCATTCGGACGTGGATGCCAAGTCTTTGCATGTCCGTTATGCCGATGAACATGTCTGTGTGGGGCCTGCGGAAGGCGGGCTCAGCTACCGGAACATTCCCAACGTGTTGAGCGCCGCTGAAATTACCGGAGTGGATGCCATTCATCCTGGGTATGGATTCCTGGCTGAAAATGCGCATTTTGCCGAAGTGTGCGAGTCCATTGGCATCACGTTCATTGGTCCCTCCTCGGAACATATCGCTCTCCTGAGTGATAAATCGAAGGCTCGGGCTCATATGAAAAAGCGGGGTATTCCCGTTCTTCCGGGCAGCGATGGCGAGATTCAAGAAATCAAGGAAGGGTTGACCGTCGCGAAACGGTTGGGATTTCCCGTCATCGTGAAAGCCTCTGCCGGCGGGGGCGGGCGGGGTATGCGGGTTGTCTGGGAAGAAGGGGAACTAGTTCAAGCCCTTGAGTCGTCTCAACTGGAAGCCCAGAATGCTTTTGGAAATGGAGGGGTCTATATCGAACGGTTTTTTGAAGATCCCAGGCATATCGAATTTCAGGTGTTGGCCGATCATTATGGCCATGTGGTGCATTTTTATGAGCGGGATTGCTCCATTCAGCGGCGCTATCAAAAGGTGTTGGAAGAGTCTCCGTCTCCGGCTTTGGATGAGTCGCTCAGACGTAAGATGGGTCAGGTGGCAGTGGATGTGATTAAATCGGTGAAATACCGGAATGCCGGGACGGTGGAATTTCTTTTGGACCAAAAAGGTCGGTTCTATTTTATGGAAGTGAATACCCGGATTCAGGTGGAACATCCGGTGACGGAAATGGTCACCGGCATCGATTTAATTAAGGAACAAATTCGCATTGCGGCCGGTCAGGAACTGCCCTATCGTCAAAAAGATATCCAATTGAGAGGGCATGCCATCGAATGTCGCATTAATGCCGAATGTCCGGATAAGCTGACGCCAAGTCCTGGCCCCATTTCCAAGTTCCATCCTCCTGGCGGTCCCGGTATCCGGGTCGATACGGCCATGGATACCACCGGGATCGTCCATCCCTATTACGATTCCATGATTGCCAAGTTGATTGCCTATGGGCGGGATCGTCAGGAAGCATTGGCCAGAATCCGTCGGGCTTTAGATGAATTTGAGATTGAAGGTATTAAAACCAGTATTCCCCTCCACCGTCGGATTCTGGAAAATTCTGATTTCCAGAAAGGTCCGGTTTCGACCAGGTTTCTCGACCGTCTATTGGCCCTCCATTCGGTATGAATGTTTCCCGGAGTGTACGGTCCGAGCACCATAAGCTACTTGGCGGTTTGTATCTTATATTAGACGCGGCCTTAGTGGACCAAGCTGGCATGGAAGAGGTCGTGCGAGAGGCTGTGCAGGTCGGGGTACAAATAGTCCAATATCGGGATAAAATCGGCTCTATGCAGGAGGCCTATCTCAGGGCAAAAAGGCTGAGAGAGCTGGTCCCGCGGGGAAAGATGCTGTTCATCGTGAATGACCGCTGTGACTTGGCATTAGCGGTAGAGGCTGATGGTGTCCATTTAGGCCAAGAAGACATGCCGGTGACGTTAGCTCGAACTATTCTGGGAACCAACCGATTGATTGGACTCTCGACTCATTATGCTGACCAGGTTTATGCTGCTTCACAAGATGAGGTCGATTATTTGGGATTTGGTCCGATTTTCCCCACCAAAACCAAGACCCAGCATGAGCCTGTCGTGGGCGTGGAAGAACTGGCTCGCATACGGCACCTGACAACGTTACCGGTGTTTGCCATTGGCGGGATCACATCATCCGCCATTCCGGCTTTGCGGGAAGCCGGGGCAGACGGTGTAGCCGTGGCTTCAGGGATTCTCGAGGCTTCTGATCGCCCATTAGCCCTCCGTCAATTTATAGCCCCTTTCGGGTCAATGACCTAATCAACCGCTGGATTTCCTGGTGCCCTGCCAGTTGATGGACACCGGTTTCCCAATTCGAGGCGAGCGTGCTTTCAAAGCCAATGGGACCGTATACCGGGACTGAAGCCAGTTCACGAATCAGTTCAATGGTTGAGGCTCTTTGCAAGGATGCCGCTCCGTTTGCTGAAGAGGGTTCATTCAGCACAAGGGCATGCGTAGAAATGCCGGTCTGTTTCAGAGTCCGTAATGTCAGGAGGGCATGGTTAATGGCTCCCAGATCGGTTCGACTGACTATCATGCAAGGAATCTGTAATGTCACGAGAAGATCCAACATCGTATGGGTAAAGGTCAGGGGAGTGAGGAGACCTCCGGCCCCTTCTATCAGGGTCAACTCATGCTGTTGCGCTAAGACCTGCGAATGGCGAAGAATTTTCATGCAGTCAATGGGTTTGGCGAGCAGGCGGGAACAGGCCAGGGGGGAGAGCGGTGGTTCATAACGATAGAGGCATATGGAGTCAGGCGACGGGTTTGAGGAACATAATCGCCGAAGGCGGGCAGAATCGGATTGGGCTTCCCGCAACGGATGGATGCCGGTTTCGACCGGCTTGAAAATGCCGATCTTTCTTCCCTGTTGCTGAAGTGCCACCAGAAGGGTGCCTGTCAGCAAGGTCTTTCCCACCCCGGTATCGGTGCCGGTGATAAATAATGCACGAGAGAAAAAGGGCGCATTCATCTGTTCACAGTCCGATGAAAAAGGCAGATGGGGCTACCGGATGCGGCTGTCCAAATTCCACACTTGCCCCGAGACATCTTCCGCCTCTGCCAGGTGGAATACCGTCCTGGCCACATGTTTTAATGAAGGGGTGCGATGAAGGGTATGTGGGGTTTGCCGTAAAACGGAATTGAATCGTGATGCGGCCAGCGGGGAGGGATGCCATCCTGGAAACACCACGTTCACACGCACGTTGAGATGTCCCCATTCCCTTGCAGCCGTTTGCATCAGACCAGTCAATCCTGCTTTTGCTGCCGAATACGCCGCCTGTCCGGCCATTCCTTGCTCTCCTGATAGCGATCCGACAAAAATCATGACCCCCGTTTTCTGCCGTTCAAAAATCGGGGCGGCTGCTTGCACCGTATGAAAGGCTCCGGTGAGATTGATGTCGAGTGTACGAAGCCACTCGTCCGTAGTCGTTTTAACCAAAAGCGCGGACATGCTTGCACCGACAGCCCAGATCAGAACGTGCAGGGATCCAAATACGGCGTTGAATTGTTGCAGGGCTGAACGGATTTCAGAGGGGTGCCGCACATCGGCTTGAACAATATGCACGTCTTGAGCCGTTTTCCCAAGAAGTGTGGCTGTCTGTTCGGCTCTGGAACGGTGGAGATGATACTGCAGTCCCACAGCGAATCCCTTTCGGCCAAATTCCAGGGCTATGGCTTTCCCGATCATTCCAGACCCGCCAAAAATCAGAACCGTTGAATAGTTTCGAGTAGTTTTCATTGACATTTCCGATCCAAAAAGCCTGGGTTGAACGTACAATTAAAGAAACAGAGCCATATGGAAACTGTGGAAACGAGTCATAGAGCGTCATATTGAGCGGCAGGCCTACGATACCAAGATTCCTCGGTGAGAGTCTTGCCCTGCGTCTTCTGATATACTATGGAAAATCTTGCTGCATTCGAATAACCTGTGGTAGGTTCATCGCGATACACCCACCTATGTATACCAATCTGAGATTCTTCTTGCTAAGCAGCGTTCTCATCTTATCGGGCATGGATGCCTTTGTAGAACCGATTCTGGCAGCAGATCAGGCGGCTATTCGTATCAAAGATGTGGCCGAGTATTTTCCCGACCAAAAAGGCAATGAGTGGGTGTATCGGGGCACGATGATCGAAGGCGGAATGGTACAAATCGCAGATGAGCGTTTTACCAACGTCTCGAAAGTGATGGGGACCGAATCCGTTGATGGGGTGGTCGTGACCGTGTTTCACGATACTAATCCGGGAGATCAGGGGCCGTCGGACAGTTATTATCGCCGGGATGTAGCCGGTATCCGCTATTATGGCTCCAAGCCGGGGACAGCCTTGGAGCGGCAACTGGTGCCGTACCAAATCGTTCGGTTTCCTCTGGAGATTCCCAGCTCATTTGAACAATTAAATCGTCGCGGCCTCAATTTGGGAATGGATCTGGATCGTGACGGAGAATCGGAAACAGTGGATGTCCTTGCCGTGGTCACCGTACAGGGACGTGAATCGGTGACGGTACCGGCCGGGACCTATCCGGAGGCGATTAAACTGGAAGCCAGTATGACCATGGACGTGCACTTGTCCGAGGGCGGGAGTACGATACAAGGGACTGATGTGATGACGGCTTGGTTTGCCAAAGGCGTGGGGTTGTTGAAATATGTGGAACGGCAAACCATCCCTTCCCCACGGAATCAACATGAACGTATGGTGGAGGTCATTGAGGAATTAGAAAAATTTACTTCTTCTTCCGATGTTGCCTCACTGGGTCGGAGCAAATCCTCGCCGTAAGGTATTTTCGCTGACAATCGTTTCCACCATAAATTGTTCGAGGTAGCCTTCTCCTCCGGCTTTCCGTCCGACGCCTGAAAGTCGATGCCCGCCAAAGGGTTGACGACCGACCAGTGATCCCGTGATCGGCCGGTTAATGTAGAGATTGCCGACGTCGAATGTTCTCCGAACCAGTTCAATATTGGCAGGACTTCGGGAATAAATGCCGCCCGTTAAGGCGCAGGACGAATCATTGGCCATCTCCAGAGCTTCCTGAATAGTTGAGGCTTTCAAGGCAACCACCACCGGACCGAAAATTTCCTCCTGGACCACAGGGTGAGAAAGGGGAAGATCCGTCAGAATGACCGGGCCTTGAAAATACCCCGGACCTTCGCATTGTCGATCCAACACACAACGGCCATCCCGTTTGCCCATCTCGACATAATGACGAATGCGAGCCAAGGCCCGCTCATCAATGAGGGGGCCCATCCGATGGCCAGGATATTGCGGGGGGCCGATCAGAATGCTCAGTGACGCCTGTTTGAGCCGCTCCAGAAAGCCCTTATAAATGCCTTCGAGCACAATCACGCGTGAACATGCGCTGCATTTCTGTCCCTGATACCCTGTGGCGCTGGCCAAGACACCCACTACGGCCTCATCCAGATCTGCAGTCTCATCCACAATGATGCCGTTTTTTCCTCCCATTTCCGCAATGACATGCGGAATGTGTCGTTGCCCCGGTTCTACTCGACTAGCAGTGCGCAGAATCTCCAAGCCCACGGCTTGAGATCCCGTAAAGGCAATCACATTGATCGCGGGATGAGCGACTAAGGCTTTTCCGAGCTCCGGGCCGCCGGGAAGAAAGTGTAGGATACCCGAAGGCAGTCCTCCCTTGCTCAGAAGGGTAGCGAGGTGATGGCCCATCATCGGGGATCGTTCCGATGGTTTAAATAACACGATATTGCCGGTCACAAGAGCGGCAGATACCAGGCCGGTGGGAATGGCAAGGGAAAAGTTCCAGGGGGCAATGACGGCAGCCAGTCCCCGAGGGTTCCATTGCCGGCGATTCATTTCTCCAGGGGCTTGAATCAACTGATTGGAGCGGGTGAGGCAAATCATTTCCCTACCGTAAAATTCCAGAAAGTCGATGGCTTCGGCGACATCGGCATCGGCTTCTCGCCAGGGTTTCCCTGTTTCTAATATTTCCCACGCTGTCAGATCCGCTCGCATGTGTCTCATGCAGTCAGCGGTTCGGAACAGGATGTCAGCCCTTTTTCGTGGCGGAACCGCTCGCCAACTGGTCAGGGTCGACTTTGCCGCCTGGACCACCTCTTCGAGGTTGGAGGGGGGCATGGTGGAAAAGCGGGCAATGACTTGGCGCGGATCGCTGGGGTTGATGCTGACCAGCTCGGGCCCATCCAGGTTGACGGAAGGGGCAACGGGATAGGGATGGTGTTGACCCAACTGGGAAATAATTCGTTGAATAGCTTCGGTCAGAAGTTGTTGAGTCGCCGGAATCGAGAAATCCGTGTGAGGTTCATTGATGAACGGTGTGTACATTCCGGCTTCATAGGGATTTTCGTTCAGTTCTTTCAAAGCGGTCTCTGTTGTTTGGAGGTGATCCGGATCTCCGTTCATGGCTTTGGGGGGAGCGGCCAACAGGTGGTCAATGGAGTCGGCTGTTTCATGCTGCCGACGGATGAAACTTTCATTGGATGTGTTTTCCAATAGACGACGAACTAAATAGGACATGCCGGGAAGGAGGTCTCCTATGGGGGTATACAAGCGAAGCCGATGTCCCAGATTGATGAGACTCTTCCGGAAAGGTTCCGCCATGCCGAACAGCATTTGAAATTCATAGGCGTCGGGTGGCAGACCTTCGGATTGAGCCAGGGCCTGGATATGGGCCAGGGTACGGATATTATGAGATCCGAATGCCGGACGAATGAATGATCGGTGTTTGATGATGGTTGTGGCGAGGGCTTCATAGTTGGCGTCGGTGTCGCCTTTCCTCTGAAATACCGGTACAGGCCAATTCCGTTGTTGATAACGGATGACCTCCGAGTCCCAATAGGCCCCTTTGACAAGGCGGATGCCGAAGGGACTGTTTCTGTTTTTTCCCCAGTTCAACAACGTTTCGAGGCTTTTGTGGGAATGAGTGAGATACGCTTGCAAGGCTATCCCCGCATACGGATAGGCCTGATAAGCGGGTTCAGAAAAAATCCTGGTGAACGCAAACAGGATGAAGGGTTCGAGTTCTGCCTGCTCCATATCGAAGGTGATGGCGGCAGGAAGGCGTTGAGCCAGATCGAGAAGCGAGCAAAGGCGTGGAGCCATACCGACGTAGCTCCCCTCAAGGTCGAGAGGATCCAATTGCGAGTACAAAGCGGAGAGTTTAATGGACAATTGGACACGGGGAAGGGGCCCAAGGTGATCTCGTTCCAAAATGTTCTGCGATGGCCAATTTGTCGCGAGGGTGTGTAAGAAGGTGAGGGTTTCGAGACAGCGTCGATGATAGTGATCGGCTTCCGGTTCACTGACCGTGGCTTCCCCCAATAAGTCTGCGGAAAAGGCACAGGGATATTGCCACAGATCCGTCAGAATGGGGCCAGCCAGTTCAACGGATCCTCCGGCCATGAATGTATTGGCCATATGAAGAAATTGCCTTCGAATGAGCTTGGCGCTGATTTTATTCCCAAGTGGGTTGCCCGTTAGATGGTTCAAGAGCCAACGGAAAGGAGCAGGCAGGGAGTTCAGGTTTCCAAAGTATTCCCTCAGGATTGTGGAAAACTGCTCATCGGTCTTCAAGGCAGGGAGCACATCAATGAATCGAAACAGTTGGATTTTAAAGGGTTCGTCACGGGTTCCCCAGTCCAACAGAAGATTGGTCCACCAACGATGGTCAAACGTCAAGGGTCTGTGCTGCTGCGCTTGTTGGGCGAGAGATCGTCCGAATTGTTGGATAGAAGGTTCGAGAAGGGCTGAAGAAAGCATACCTTCCTCCTTTCCGAAAAAAATGATGCTTCTTGTATTTTACACCTTTTCGGATCAGAAGGGAGGGAGATGAAGCGACGGACGTATATGTTTCGATCAGGGTTTGCAGCTTGAGAGGCGTTTCCCGGTTATGCTCCCATAAGGGCCGAGCGTATTTTTGAAGGTGCCTTCCATAATAGAATCTCGATTGCTGAGCAGGAGACTGTCCTCTTGTTTGCCTTGAGGAAATACCCACTCAAGGTAGACGGTATCCCCGTGAAGGGCAATGGCGTTAGGGCTTGGTTGGTCGGAAGGAAGGGATTCTCCAGGGGGTGGGAAGATGACTGTCATTTTATGATCTTGGTGATTCTGGTGGTTGTGAAGTGTCCAAAGCCAAGAGCCACACAATCTGGCCAATGTGGATCGTTCCTTCTTCTGTTCCTGCCATTGGGAGATGATCGGGCCTTGTGTAAGAAGGATTGTGTAGGCTTGGGCTTGTAATGCGATTGATTCATATTGAAGCTGAGAGTGAAAATAGGGAATCAAACGAGAACGAATATAGTGTTGGCGAAAATGAATGATATCCGCCTGGGTTGGTGATTTTTCATCCGGAGAAGGTTCTAGGGAGGCTTGGAATTCTTCCAGCCTATTGTGAAGTCCTTGAAGACCTTGGTGTTTTAGCAGACTATTCCAGGACTTGTGGCCTTTAGCAGATTCGGGGAACTGTGTATCAAAATATTCTTCAAATTGACGGTATTGCTGATTTGAACCCTCAATGGCGGCTGCCGGGGTGGACTGAAGAGAAAAAAGGGCGCTCTCAAGAAGTGTGAAGGCAGTCAATTTTTCATGAATCGAGGTGTCGGCCATCCATTCATATTGGGGGGACTGCAGCGGAGTGAGACTGTCAGAGTGATGGCCTGCATGGGACTCACTCTTGGTGATAAATGAGTCTTGGGCAGCTTGTAACGCAACCAAACTCGCCATGATTTGAGTGATGGCCTCTTGGACGTTCGTGGGTATCTCGACTTTTAGAGGAATTTCTTTTCGTGCTTGTCGAAAGCCAACTTCTGAGATCAGGGAGGGATTGGATTGGAGAAAGACCTGCAGCGCTTCCTCTTTTGAACGAATGTTGCGAAGTTCAGACGAATGGGTTGTCAGAAAATTTAGAGGATCCGCCACCATTTCGGCGACAGCCTGCGAATTCATGGGTAACACCAAGCCCAAGATACTCAGGCCGAGGGAACAAAGGATTTTTAAATAACGCGGACTGAGCAGGTTCAGGACACATGAAGAAACGATGGGCATATGTCAGCGGCCTGGATTGTTCGAGGATTGGCGGTAAGACCGGATGATCCGGAAGAATACCGTTACGAGAGGCCGTGTTTCTCGAATCAGGGTTTCTTTAAAATGGTATTAATGAATTCCGTTGAAGATTGGAGAACAGAATCGGTTTCTGTCTGACGAAATACCGGAGAAAGTGCATTGCAAGAGCCATCAGCTGCCCCTGGATAGTGCTGAATGGTGACGGTTTCCCGGCCTTCTCGCATTCTTCCTGAAATTGTTGGAGTTCGCCTTGAGTCAGAGTTCTGTTTGTTCAGGAACGTGCTGCCCGACAACGGGCAATACAATCCGTTGATAATAGCAGGGTCTTGAGTGTTCAGGATTCACGGCCACCGCGGCTTTGCGGTCGTCGTCGTTTGGCTGCTGTTTGAATGGCCGGGGTGCCCCCCATCCCGAATCCGACCACCGCATGAGCATTCGGGTAAGTTGTTCCAATGTAGTGTCTTCCGCCAAATTGGCATTTAAATACTCAAAGCAGGCATTAATGTCCTGAAGGACTTGACGTTGATTGAGGCGTTCCCGCAGAGCATCAGCCACTTCGTCGTTGGCAGTCACGATTCCCCCCTGACGTC
This sequence comes from Nitrospirales bacterium, assembly GCA_031315915.1. Classification (GTDB taxonomy): domain Bacteria; phylum Nitrospirota; class Nitrospiria; order Nitrospirales; family UBA8639; genus JACKFE01. The sequence continues at coordinate 143,426 of JALDRK010000002.1, read as the reverse complement.
CGTAAGTTAGGCACGATAACGGCACATTTACTCACACGCGAGTCGTTTCGCCAGGTCCCCTGAATAGAAGGTCAACCCCACTTATCGTATGGAACAACCATGGACGAGAAGGGGCCTTTGGCCTGGGGCTTATATTGAATACCTTCAACCTGTGCTTCCTTGGGAAGGCGGGTCTCTGCATAGGGGTCCACCATATGGTCTTTATGCGTGGAGAAAATTCCAGAGCTGTTGGCTTGCCCGATTCCATAACCAATTTATTTCTAAGGAATAGGGAGTGGTATGTTGGGACATAAAAAATCCTCGAAAAGGCATTGTGTAGAGTGGATATAAGGATGGAAAAGCCATTGAAATATCAGAGAAAATCCTCCTCACTATATCGGCGTTTTCTTTGGTCTGTCAATAATATCGTTTCACCCCACATTGAAAGTCTAAAGATCATCATTATGAAAGTTTGGTCTCGTTTTTGTCCCTTCTCCTAAAAAATTATTCATCGGGTCTTCGTCAGGATTGTAATGGGGAAATGATGACAGACAATCTGAAGAGGCCTACTTTTTTTAGGTCAGTCTGTCCTTCAGTTGAAGAATTGCAAATACTCTTGGCGTAATTGGTAATTATTTAGAAAGTTCAACCCAACCACAGATGTTTGAAGAACGTCTTCTTCCTTCCATTCAGCGGAAAAGGCTCTTGTTTCTTCAGGGAAGGTATTTTCCCGAGAGATTTTCAATGGATCAGGGGCGAGGGTGCTTGCAGTATAGGGTCCTAGAAAAGTTCACTAGGGAATATTGCCAATAATCACCGGCTCGTGTAAGATGGGCTCAACTGTCCCGGTTATTGATGCAATGAACATCTCCAGAGAGGTTCTGTGAATGGAACGGCGAGTCACTTCCCACACGGAAGAAGAAGAAATGAATCAGCGTCGCCGGTTGTTGACACTGGCCAGAAAAGGCGATCAAAAGGCTATTGAGCAATTGTTCGAGTTGTACCAAGTGAGAGTCTTTTCGGGAGACTCCTTGAAAAGGAAAAAACTGCCCACTTTTCCTTTGCAGAAACCGACTAATATTGTCCCAAAAGGGTCTTATGCCCCTGAAAAAAAAGAGGAAAAAGGTACGGCAAAAACTCTTGTGGGTGGGAAAAACCACAAAAAAACCGCTGTGCCGAAGAGTCAAGAGCAAAAGAAAACCGCTGCGGGGGGTAAGACGGCTTCTCTCAGAAAAGAAAAAGGAAAGATTGCGGCAGTTTCACGGACGAAGTCGGACGCGAAACTTCGCTCTTCCCGTTCAGCCGGAAAACCGAAAAAATCCAAAGATAAAAATCCAAGATCTCACAAGCCGGTTGCCTCGAAAAAGATAAAAGGACCCAAGAAACCCGTCAAGAAAAAGTAGGACGATTTCAGTGCTTGATTGGTTCCCGTAAAGACAAACAGAAATCAGCGTATGGTGGAATATCCAGGGAAGACGGTTTTTATGGGGTAATCATCAATCCGAGGATCGAATGAGTTCATTAATATCGAACTTCAACGCGTAAGCCACCTGCCGACAGTTTCTTGCCGATTGTTTCGGCTGATTTGACGTCTCCCTGAAAGACGATGGCGCTTCCTCGATGGTCTATTTGCCAGGCTAGTTCAAAGGCATGCGCAGATGTCATGCCCGGGATGATTTGACAGAACAGTGCGATAACTTGTTGGTATGTATGGCAATCGCAGTTAAAGACAATAACTTCAGCCTCAAAGTCATTCCCCGTTCCGATACCTGAGGTTTCCTTTACACCTGGAACATCGACCGTTTCAATTGACAGGATCTTCATGTCGTGGGCATTGTAACAATGGGGGGAGGGCCTCACAAGGCAACGAACCTTGTGATTCGGCCTCTCCTGAGATCATTGGTAGACTTTCAGGTAAACATTTTAGGTAAGGGAAATTGACCGTCAAGCTGCAAACCGTTGGTTCCGAAAGATGCTGGGGTTAAGAGGTTGAAAGATTTTCTGCTTTCTTGGACCTCGTCAAGGAGTTCAGAGGCTTCCATGAGGTTGATCGATGAGGCTGGGAAGTGGTCGGTTTTGATCGAGGGGAATTGTTGCTTGGGATAATTCAAGAAAGGAGTTGTTGTGGCTAAAACCATACTGGTGACCGGGGCGGCAGGATTTATCGGTAGTCATACCGCAGAAACTCTTTTGCGACGGGGGGACTGCGTGGTGGGGTTGGATAATCTGAATGACTACTATGATCCTGCTCGCAAGGAAGCCAATCTTCAGGAAGTGAAAAGCTTGGCTCAAAAAGAAAAGTGGAAGGGGGAATTTCACTTTATCAAGGGCGATATTCGTAATCGCGAATTGATTCGAGACTTGTTTGCACAATATACCTTCGATGGCGTCATCCATTTAGCGGCCATGGCGGGAGTTCGTGTTTCTATTGATGATCCTGGCCTGTATTACGACGTGAACGTCAACGGAACATTAGCCCTGCTGGATGGGGCAGTCGGAAGACTGAATGGAGGCAAAGCCAACAGACCGACTCCCATATTTGTCTTTGCCTCAACTTCTTCGGTGTATGGCAATACGAAAACCGTACCTTTTGTCCCGGAAGATCAATGTGACAGACCGTTGGCGCCCTATGCAGCCAGCAAGCGGGCCAGCGAACTCTTGGGATACACCTATCACCACCTCTATAAGTTGGATTGCACGGTCTTGCGATTTTTTACGGTGTATGGTCCAAGAGGCCGCCCCGACATGATGGCCTACAAAGTGTTGGATAATATTTTTACCGGTTGCGAAGTTCCACTATACAACAACGGGAATATGCACCGGGATTGGACGTATGTCGGAGATATTGTCAGCGGCATAGTCGGGGCAGTAGACCGCCCGTTAGGCTATGAAATTCTCAATTTGGGGAGAGGGGAGCCTGTTCTCCTTGTTGACTTTGTCAAAGGGATTGAAGAATTGGCTGGGCGTAAAGCGCATTTGGTTCCGGCCCCTATGTTGGATGCCGATATTGCGTATACCTTTGCGGACATTTCCAAAACACGGGAGTTGTTGGGATACGCACCGAGGGTATCGGTACCGGAGGGCGTGGCTCGCTTTTGGGAGTGGTACCAGAAAGCTATTCTGAAGAAAGGATAACCGAGTTCATTGTACTGAAGAACTTTCTATCCCAATATCCAACGGTCCTTTGCCAAAAGTAACCTGTCGTTCTAACGTATTGACTCTCCAGTCAAGTTTTTTCAGTGAAATTGTTGCCTGCCGGCTTAAGGAGGTTCCTTCCGAACGAGAAGGTATTTTAGATCTTTGTGAAGGGATCGCAATAGCCATTGCAAGTCCGTCCCTAAAACTGGGGGGCAGTTTTTTCCTCCTAGGCCGCCCATCCTAAAGTTTTTCCCAACCGTGCCGATACCCTAACTTATTGGATTACCTCAAGCGTTGAGTGAAAAGTCAGTTATTGGCTCAACTCATTTACGCCATTTGTCATGGGAAATTATTCAGAGGAAAGTGAAATTATGGAACGGAAACATCACCAGGATAAAACTATTGACCAGGAGGGGCTCATGGGGGATAGAAGAAATTCAATTCAGGTATTGGCAGTAGTCGTGTTGGGTATGGTCATGATTGCCGGGTGCAGCGGACATTCCGTTCGATATGGCGCAAATTCAGAGGGAGATGGAGAATCTGCATTGCCGGGAAGTTCGGAGGAAACAGCACTCCTAAATTCCGGATCCGCCCATGGGTCCGATGGACAGGGCCACTATTATGGCGGAGGTACGGTTAACGGACGTAAGCCATACTCTGGAACTGCCGCTCAATCCTCTGCAGTAAACGATCCCTCTGCTCAGGGGTCTTCGGAAACGGCTATGGACTCTTCAGCAAATGGGGGCAAAAGCGACTCCAACTTCTCCGGAACCGATTACGGCCAAAATTATTCGGGAATTTCAGGAAGCGGACCGAATCATGGCGGAGTCAGTGGTTTTGGACAGGGATCGGCCAACGGAGCCAATCCGGATCCTGAAGCCTGGGCCAATGCCTATCTTCGTGGGGGAAACAGCAGCCAAGAGTTCTATGGCGATCCATCAAATATGAGTCAGACCGCCGATGGTTCTTCTGCCTCCGATACGACTTCGGCTTCGGTGAATCCCAATACCTGGGCCGATTCCTATGTTAAAGAAAATGGAGGACCATCCCCGGAATATGTCAACCCTGATATGCAAGTTGCCAGGGTTCAGGAACGTGGCAGTGAGGTAGTCAAGAAAACCCATTTGAAAGCCACCAAGGGATTCGATGGACAGGGTGGTACTCTCCAAGACATTTATTTTGATTTTGATAGTTGGGCGATTTCTCGTCAGGGGGCTCAAGATTTAGAGCAGGGAGCCCAATGGCTGAAGAATAATCCCGGTGAAATGTTGACCATTGAAGGCCACTGCGATCAACGAGGGACTCAGGATTATAACCTGGTCTTGGGGAAAAAACGGGCAGAGGCGGCACGTGAATATCTGGAAAAACTGGGTGTCGATGCCCAGCGGATTAAAATCGTCTCCTATGGAAAGGAGCGTCCCTTCTGCCAAAAAGACAGCGAGGATTGTTTCCAGGAAAATCGCCGAAGTCATATGGTGATCCACCTGAATTAGTCCAAGTCAGAAATTCAAAGAGATTGTTAAGCGAAAGAGGATGCGGATAGACCCGCATCCTCTTTTTTTTGCAATCGTGTCAATCTTACCGAGCATTCTCTGGCATCATTGTCATTGAATTTCCGTCTTCACCGAAGATGAGAATCTTGCACCATTTTAGAGGGAGTGGTACAGTTCGCGCCTTGCCCTTCGATGCCGGAGTGGCGGAATAGGCAGACGCAAGGGACTTAAAATCCCTCGCTTCGAAAGGGGCGTACCGGTTCGACCCCGGTCTCCGGCACCATATAAAAAACCCCTAGGTGAAGCCAGCCTCTTTCTCATTCCTTGTAAAAATGTGGTGTAACTGGACTAGGATGTCCGATCAGTTCTCATTTGGCTTTGCCTGTAACCTGCAGCTCTTTTTTCTTATGAATCAGAAAATTTATTCAATAATAGCCTTCATCTTATATCCGTCTTTTCCGAAAAGAAGGCTATGCTGGCGTTCGGTCGCTATAACCATCCCACGACCAAAATCCAATCTCTCACGGGGAATCTGGATAGTCATTGCAAGATCGGCCTGGAAGGGATTATCTCGGAAGCCGGAGATGGAAAATGTGACCATCTTATTCTGAATTGTTCTGCCATCACGGGATTGGATTTGGGTGGGGTAGGACAATTATACACATGGTATTTTAATTTGAAGGCCAATCGGATTCGGTTGAGTATCGTCAGTCCACCATCCTTTGTGCGGGAAGCCTTGGAGGCAGCTCATTTAACTGATCTAATTCCCATCTACCGATCTGTGCCTGAAGCCATGCTGAATGGGCTTTCAGCTCAAGCTTCGCCGCGTTAATTCCTGCCCCATTGTTCCTTCCATCTGACCTTGTGAGAGTTCATTTTTCTGTTTCGTTCTGTCCGTCCGTGAAAAAATATTGATTTTTCAGTGTCCTGGCAAAATTGTCCTGTATAAATTTGTGCGGGTTGCACTTTCTTAGACGGCAGACCTATCCCAGATGTTTTTTCAAGATGGTTTTTCCTTGGTAAATGTCCGTATGTGAAGAGATCCTTTCCATTGATACCTGACTTAGTTTTCTCCAATTTTCTCTCTTGAAAGCGGGCATCTTTTTCCATCATCAATAGGTAAGGATTGCTTTGCTTCGAATATGGCAAAGAATACGATTGGTTGTCGGGCACTGCTCTTTATTATTTCTCTCGCATTGATCTGACTTTAGTCGAGATGGGTAGAAGGACAGAAGTTCGAGCGGAGTTGGCACAAGGGTTGCTCACCTTTTTTGTTGGAACAGCCGTTATGGCGACTGATATGTTGTCGAATGCAGATAAGAAGGAGAAGAGCTATGTTAATCAGGGCTAAATGGAGTCAGGACACCCGGGTATTATTTTTATCGGGGCGATTTGATAAATCGGCCAGAGTGCCGCTGGAAACGGCATTGGCGGCCGGGGAGGGGCGGGTTTGTCAGAAACTGATTTTGGACTTTACCACGGTTTCATCCTTGGACAGTGCCGGTATTGGAAAATTAATGTTGTTATATCATTCGCTAAGGAAAAAAGGGGTCAGCCTGGTTATTCATAATCCACGTCCCTGTGTAGAAGGATTGCTTCAATTAGTGGATTTGCCAACCCTGATACCGGTGACTCATGCTCAGACTGAGGTCCGTTCCGTCGCCTAAATGGGGGACGGTTTCCAATTCAAGTGGCACACGGTCGCCTTCGCGTGACGGGGAAGCGGACCTGAATCGCTTTTCTGCTTATGAGTCGGCAAAGTCCAAAAGCGGAATGGGACCCAGGAGCATTGAGATTGGAATCGGACTCGGCTCCCAAATCTCTGCTGAAAGAATTTCAAGTTTTGGCGTTCAATGACCGATAAATTCGTTCAACCTGGTTGATTGTCTATGAAGGAGCCTCCAAGATGTATATCAAATCCGCACCACACACAATGAAAGGAACCGTCGAAGATCTGCTGTTTCACGAAGACCCGGAAACACGCCTCAGCGCAGCGACTCATCTGGGCAATGAAGCGGTGGGCGTTTCCGATCAACGGCGTGCGCTCGAAGCCTTGACCGCGGCGCTACAAGATCCCTGTGCGACTGTTCAAGACGCCGTTCTGCAACGTTGATGAGAATGAGCGTCAAGCCCCATTCATCCAGGTAGCCTGTCTTTTCTCTCCTTATGCGCTAAGCAAGGACGATTGTCTTGATCTTGGCCGTAGGGTAGGGACGTTCATGGTTCATTGACTTCCTTTTTCTCCCCTTCCTAGAATCCCCCCTTCAGAAACATGGCGTGTCACAACATGGACAGATATTTCTGCGAATGGAACTTTGTGTCAGATTAGACCGCGTATCCAAGCGACATGGAACCACGACGGCCGTGAATCAGGTGTCGTTAGAGATTCAGCGGGGAGAGTTTTTTTCTCTTCTTGGCCCCAGTGGTTCAGGAAAAACGACCTTGCTTCGGTTGATTGCCGGCTTGGATTTTCCTGATCAAGGACATATTTATATTCAGAATACGCTGGTCAATGCTCAGCCTCCCGACCAGCGTCCGGTCAATTTGGTTTTTCAGCACTATGCGCTTTTTCCGCATCTTTCGGTGTATGACAACGTGGCCTTCGGTCTCAAAATGCGAAGGCAGTCTTCAAAAAAAATCCAATCCGCGGTCGGAAAAATGTTGGAATTGGTCCGCCTTCAGGGCAAAGAACGACGGTTTCCAAATGACTTATCCGGTGGCGAGCAACAGCGAGTGGCCTTGGCGCGGGCCCTCGTCAATGAACCGGTGGTGGTGTTGTTGGATGAACCCTTGGCGGCGTTAGATCAGCAATTGCGTCAGAGCATGCATGGGGAATTGAAGCGGCTGCAACAGGAATTGCACTCCACCTTTATTTGTGTGACGCATCAGCAGGATGAAGCGTTGATGTTGTCGGATCGGTTGGCCGTGATGTCGGCAGGAACGGTACTGCAGGTGGGCACTCCTCAGGAACTGTATCATACGCCTCATTCAACGACTGTGGCCGATTTCATCGGGTTGTCGAATACGGTGACGGGAGTCATTGCCGGAGGAGAAGGCGAAATATGTTGGATGCGGAAGGAAGGCCTTCCTCCATTCAAAGTTCCCCGTCCCGTACATCCGATCTCCTCAGAACGGGTCACGGTCATGATTCGTCCCGAACAATTAGCGATCGGATGTGGCTCTTCAACCTCTGTTTCCGAAAATTCCATTCCCGGCATAGTCGAAAAAACGGTCTTTAATGGGAATGAAATTTTCTGTCATGTTCGTCTTTCAACGGACGTGCTATGGGTTGTCCGTATGCCTAGCTCGACTTTTCGAACTCAGCTTCTCGCCATTGGGCAGCCGGTTCAAGTCGAATGGCTCATCCAGGACGGGATCATCTTCCCGGTTCACGGCGTATCGTGAACCGGCTCTTACCAATCCAGTCTCCCTTTCCTATTCGGGTTGCGTTGCTGCTTTCTCTGCTGTTCTGGGGAATATGTTTTTTGTTGCCGTTAGCGCTGATGTTTCTGGTCAGCTTGATTTCTCGGGGTCCGTATGGAGGGCTGGAATGGACCTGGACCGGAGAGAATTACGTTCGGTTGGCAGATCCTCTTGTCATAGGAATTTTTCTCAAATCTTTTCTTTATGCGTCAGGAACGACCATCGTATGTGCATTGTTGGGATTTCCCCTGGCGTATTGTATTGCCCGGTCTTCCAGAGCCTGGCAGCAATGGCTTCTCGTCTTGGTCATGATTCCATTTTGGACGAACTTCTTAGTCCGAACCTATGCGTGGGTATTGATTTTTCGCGCAGATGGCGTCATCAATGGTTTTGTGAAGTTTTTAGGATGGACAGGTGATCCGATTCCTCTTTTGTTCACGGATTTTTCCGTGTTTGTTGGGCTGGTGTATGGTTATTTACCCTTTATGGTGTTGCCTCTGGTGGCCGCTCTCGAACGGATATCCATTCACTTGGAAGAAGCAGCCAGGGATTTATGTGCCACACGCTTCAGGATGTTTTGGCATGTCGTCATCCCGTTAAGTAAACCAGGATGGGTGGCCGGGGCTGTTCTGGTTTTTATTCCATCTTTGGGAGCATTTATCACGCCGTATCTTCTGGGAGGAGGCCAAAGTCTGATGATTGGCACACTGATCCAACAAGAATTTTTAGTGGCCCGAGATTGGCCGTTTGGCGCCGCCCTCTCGTTCGGATTGATGGGGACCATCTTGGTCTTGTGGGGATGGTTAGGCCGGAAATCTACGGAACAGGCCGCAGGATGACCCGCTTCCCCACCATGTTTATACTGAATAGTGTCGCGGTCTTATGTTTTCTCTATTTGCCTGTCGCGGTTCTAATCGTACTGTCCTTTAACGATTCTCAAATGGGGGTGACCTGGCAGGGATTTTCCTTACGCTGGTATGACAAGCTATTCCATAATCCGGCCTTCCTCGATGCGATGATCAACAGCCTCATCATTGCGTTGGCGTCAACGGGCATGTCTCTGTTGCTCGGTGTAGGTACGGCCATAGGGATGGAACGCCTTCGTGGACGCGCTGTTTCATTCATCAACATGGGATTAGTCCTTCCCCTGGTGATTCCCGAAATTCTTTTGGGGGTCGCCTTGCTTATGATGTTTGTGCTGATTCGGATGCCGCTGGGATTTCTGACGATTATGTTAGGCCACGGGGTCTTCAGTCTTCCTCTGACCATTGTGATCATTCGGGCCCGGTTAAGGAAACTCGACCCAACCTGGGAAGATGCTGCAAGGGACTTAGGAGCCGATTCCTGGAGAGTGTTAACCCATGTCACCTTACCCTTGCTGAAACCTGCCATTGTGGGAGCGGCTCTTCTGGCTTTTACGGTTTCCCTGGATGATTTTGTCGTCACGTTTTTTGTGGCGGGCCCAGGCTCGACCACATTACCCCTCAAGGTCTTTTCCATGATCAAAACGGGGATGACTCCGGAAATTAATGCTCTGTCGGCTTTGCTGGTCCTGGTGTCCATTCTCGGGGTGGGATGCTCTTGGTGTTATCAACAACGTGTAGGCCGGTATGCAGAAAAGCGGTTGTTGTGAACATGAATCGCCGTTGGAATCGTACTTTAAGCCTGTGTGGTCTCTTCTGCTGCTTGCTTGCCGTTGGGTGTTCGGATTCTTCTCCGCCACAGGCGAATGATTCGTCAGATCCTCCAACTCTCTATTACTTTACCTGGTCGGATTATGTGGATCCGACGATTATTTCCGGTTTTGAACAGACTCACCATGCGCGTGTCGTCGTCGATACCTTTAGTAGCAATGAGGAATTATTGGCCAAAGCCCAATCCGGCATGACTGGGTATGATGTGGTGGTCCCTTCGGATTTTATGGCCGGGATCATGAGTCGCCTGGGGTTACTGGCGGATTTGGACATGGCACGAATACCCAATGTTCGTTATTTGGAAGATGCCTTGCAACGTTTGCCCTTCGATCCGGGAAATCGTTTTGCCATTCCGTATTTATGGGGGACGGTGGGGATTGGGTATGATTCGGAGGTCATGGGGGATCCTCCACGCAGTTGGGAGGCCTTATGGAATCCGAAGTATTCCGGACGGATCAGTATGCTCAATGATCAGCGAGAGGTCTTTGGTGTGGCCTTGAAAGCCTTGGGACATTCCTTGAATAGTCAATCGGAAATGGAAATTCGACAAGCCAGGGACAAACTGATCAACCAGAAACCCTTGGTAAAAGCCTATTCCAGCGAACAATTCGATCAGCTATTGGTATCCGGTGAAGTGGTTATGGCGCATGGTTGGGGAGGACCGGTGGCGAGGGCCATGAGGGAACGGTCTTCTATTCGGTATATTATCCCCGAAGAGGGGGGCACGATCTGGACTGACTGCCTTGCGGTGTTGGCGAGTTCGTCCCAGAAAACCTTAGCCATGGACTTTATCAATTATCTGCTGGATGCGCAGGTGGCCACACAAACTTCTCAACGACTCCTTTTCGCTTCGGCCAATCGCCTGGTTCGGGACCGCTTACCGTCCGACATACGGAATAATACGGCGGTGTATCCACCTGGGGAAGCGATGTCGAGAATGGAATGGATTGAAGATGTGTCGGAAGCCATCCGGTATTATGACCGGGGGTGGACCGAATTGAAGGTTCATTAACCCGGCTTGACCCTTTTACGGATCTGCCACTAGACTAAAAGAGAGATGGCTTGCAAGCGGCCTTTTAGAGGAAAGGAACAAGGGATAATGATTGTCCTGGAGAGAAGCATAGCTGTGGGTTCAGGGATCGTCGTGCTGGGACTAATATTTTCCGGGATGTCCTGGGCGACTTCCAGTCGGGAGGTTCCCCATGGGTCCTTGGTACAAATGCCCTATGAGGTACCCACTCAGCCGGAGTATCAGGAACCCGAAGCGGCCACTCCAGCCCCGGAACAGCTCTCTGAGCAGGAAAAAGCACGGCTGGATGCGCTGGTTCCCCTCTTGGCAGGCAAACAAGAGTTTTGGGCCATGGGAGAGTTTGTTCATTATGGGAAACACTCTGTTCCCTATTTAATCAAAGCTCTCTCATTGCCGGGTGACCGGGTCCGTTACAATGCTGTCGAGACGATGGCTATGATTAAGGATCCCGCTTCGGTCCCCGCTTTGTTGGAACGGGCTGTGGATACGAAGGAGGTACCCCGTGTCCGCGCCCACGCGATCCGGGTTGCTACTCGTATTGATCCTTTACAGGTGGTTCCGGCAATCGCTGAAATGGTAAAAGACGAGAATTCCACAATCAGGAGTACGGCGGTGTTTGAAGCCCGTCATGTGCCCCTCAAGGAAATTCTTCCAATCATTATCGGTGTGATTCCCGATCCCGAACAGTATGTGGCCATTACGGCCAGAGATTCGTTTTGGGTTCTCACAAAATTCGGTGGTCAGATCCACGATTGGGAAATTTCAACTCCTGAGGATCGAAAACAGTGGGTCCAGGAATGGTGGGACTGGTGGGAAGAATTCAAAAAAAACAGTCAGCAGGCGCCTAATTCTGAACAAGTGCCCACTCCTCCGGCCAATCTCAATGTGAGTTAGGAGAAAGTCCGGGTACATAACCATGGATCACTAGGTGCCGATATCGAACGAAGTAAGGGAAAAGAGAATATTTCATAAGATAGAAAGGACGTGGTGCGAGGCATGGCGATTTTACCGATAGCAAAAGTGGGCAATCCGATTTTGAGGCAAATTTCCAAGCCCGTAGATCCTGACGTAATTAGCAGCCGAAAGTTTCAGGAATTTCTTGATGATATGTTCGAAACCATGTTTCACTTCGAAGGAATTGGATTGGCGGCCCCGCAGGTTGCCCGTTCCGAGCAAGTTGTCGTGATGGAATGTCAGGGCACCGATGGCATTCCCCATACCGTGCTGATTAATCCCAAGATCATCTTTTATGGGCCGAGCCAAAGTGAAATGTGGGAGGGGTGTCTCAGTATTGATAACATGCGCGGCAAAGTGGTACGGCCTTCCATGGTTCGGGTACAAGCGCTTGACCGGAGGGGAACGCTGCAGGATATTGAAGCGAACGGATTGTATGCTGTCTGCATCCAACATGAAATGGATCATTTGCTCGGTAAGTTGTTTATCGATCGAATGACCGATCTGTCGACCCTCACCCAATTAGAGGAGTTTGATGCCTATTGGCGGGAAGAGTCGGCCACGGTGATTTAACGGCTTGCCTTTGCCCTATGGGTGATTGTTTTTCCTTCCGCCCCGGAACATTCGTTTTTTTCTTGGAAAATTCCATCGCTACTGTGTACGGGAGTTCCTGGTGAAATCTCTGTTGCGAATTTTGGCCTTTATGGCTCCCTATCGGGTGTTGGTCACGCTCACGTTTGTCTTTGCCGGGTTGACTACAGCTATGGAGCTACTCCCGCCGTGGCTGATTAAGGTCGTCATTGATGATGTCCTGCCAAACGAGAATCTGACGCTTCTCCCTTGGGTATTGGGCGGGCTGATCCTGGCCTATGGGATGAAAAGTTTATGTAATTCCCTCCGCATTCGATTCAACAATCGTCTTGAACAGACAGTCATTCATTCCTTGCGGCATCATGTGTTTGACGCGCTGCAGCGGTTGTCTCTTCGCTATTACGAAAATCGGTCAACGGGAGAAATCATGTCGCGGGTCGTGAACGATACCGAACATGTGCAGCGCATTTTCGTGGATGGAGTCGAGGGGTTATTGACGGCGACGCTGACGTTAGTCGGCATCACCACGATTTTGTTCGTCCTCAATTGGAAAATGGCGTTGTTGGTATTTCTCCCTATTCCTTTGTTGGTGCTTGGCGGAGTGACCTTTACCCGCCGGGTGCACCGGCAATACCACGATATCCGTCAGCGGGCCGCCGAGCTTAACGGGTATTTGCAGGATGCGCTCTCCGGCATCAGGGAAATCATGGGCTTTAACAACCAGCCATACGAAAGTGCCAGATTTCGTCAGGTCAGCCAGGAATTCAGTCAATCCAACCTAAAGGCCATGCGGTTATGGTCCGTGTATTCGCCGGGGATGGTCTTCCTGGGCAGCATGGGAACGGTATTAATCTTGTGGTATGGGTCATTGGAAGTCATGGCCGGGCAATTGACAATCGGTGAATTGGTCATGTTCTTATCCTATTTGGTCCTGTTTTATACACCGGTGAATCAGATCCACTCGGTGAACCATCTTCTCCAGCATGCCTTGGCCGCCGGGCAGCGGGTCCTCGATATTTTGGATGCCCAATCCGATGTGCCGGATTCGGGGACCATTCGTCCAGCCGAATCCCGATTGCAGGGAAAGGTGGCCTTCACGCACGTGGGCTTTTCCTATCGCCCCGAAGTCTCAGTGCTCGAGGATATTTCGGTGGTTGTCAGACCAGGGGAGCATGTGGCATTGGTCGGCCCGAGCGGGGCAGGAAAAAGTACGCTGATGAAACTGCTGTTCCGATTCCATGATGTCCAACAAGGCAGCATCGGGATCGACGATTATGATATCCGGTCATTGTCATTGGCTTTTTTGAGAGATCAAATCGGATTTGTGCAGCAAGAACCCTTTTTGTTCAATGGTACCGTCAGGCAGAATCTGGCGTACGGCAACCTGCAGGCTTCCGAAGAGGAGCTCGTTGCGGCCGCAGACGCCGCCCAAGCCCAAAAATTCATTCAGGCTCTTCCGGACGGGTATGACACGGAAATCGGGGAACGGGGCGTCAAGTTATCGGTTGGGCAAAAACAACGCATTGCTATCGCCCGGGTGTTATTAAAAAATCCCCCGATTGTGGTGATGGATGAAGCGACGTCCAATATCGATACGGAAACGGAAGTCGAGATCCGTCTGGCCATGGAGGAACTCATGCAGGATCGAACCACGTTTGTAATCGCTCATCGATTATCCACTTTGCAGACCGTGGATCGAATATTGGTGATTGACCAGGGGCGAATTGTCGAAGAGGGAACCCATGCGAGTTTGGTGGCCAGAGGCGGTCTTTATGCCGGACTTTATGAGGCCCAGTTTCATGTATGAATGATCGTTTGATGGGTGCGCGATACAGCCGGGTTTTTCCCTGAACGAAGGCTGCCGGCGAAATATCATGCAAGTCAGTGAATGCTGGTCTTCGGAAATGGAGAAAAGGCTGGAACCACGAAAAGCCTGAAAGAGACGTTCGGGAAGAGGTATTCGATTGAAAGCCCAATGCCCTATCTGTCAAAAAGTCGTCCCATGGGAAGGAAACGTGTTTCGCCCTTTTTGCTCGGAACGATGCCAATTGGTAGATTTGAGCGGTTGGTTGGGACAGCGGTATCGTGTGCCGGATGATTCCCTGGAAGATCAGGCGGATTCTTCCTCATTAAAAGACGAATCATAACCCGGCTCTCAAGATCCTCAGATTCGGTTGCTATGCCAAAAATTATTACCGCAAAACGTCAAGAGAGCGAAACGGACAAAGCTCATGAATTTGTCCGAACCTATATTCTGATGCCTTCCAGTCTGATGGGGTTGATTGCCATGCTGGCGGGAGTCTTGGCGTTGGGCTATCAATTGCTGGTCGGAACGTATGCCTGGGAGACCTTTGTGTATAGCTCGGCCTTATTGGTGGTTGGGGTGCTTCTTGGAATCGGACATACCAAATATCAGCAGTTTTTGCTACGCGAATTTCCGGGATACTTTGCGAATCGCATGAAGACCTATGCGCAACGTTCATTGCATAAGGCTAGAAAATCTTCTTCGGATGTTCACATTGAGCATCGGGGGCGGGGTCTGATTCCGGTGGCGTATTTCGTGGCGATAGTCGGGATGTTGACGTTATCGGGTATTGTGATGAGCACAGGTTTTCTGGATGGCATCCCGTCTTTTTTCCTGCCTTGGGCAGGATACTTTTGGGCCAAACTATTTTTTTGGAAAGGCCTGGTGTTGGCACCCCAAAAGAAGTGATCCAGATATTCCTGGATGCTGGATGGATGAAGGAATTCTTTTGTTTGCAGGCCGTGAGTCTGGAATGGAGCAGAAAACTAGGGTGAGTCGTGAGTTTCGGTTAATCGAGACTCAAGGAGAGCTATTCGCTTCCGTAGGGACAAAATCTCCTTTCGGAGTTCCGGCAATTGATATTGAATAACCTGAGACTTCCTCCAGGTCGCATGATCGACTGCCGGGCGCCCTCCCACGATAAAGCCCGGACTGACGTCGTTAGTGACACCTGAGCCTGCGGCAATTCTCACATTATCGCCTACCGTAATATGATCGACTAATCCCGCTTGTCCGCCAATCATCACGTTGTTGCCCAAGGTGGTGCTTCCCGCGATGCCTACTTGCGCGACCAGAATGCAGTCTTCGCCGATGACGACATTGTGGGCAATCTGAACCTGATTGTCGACTTTGGTTCCACGCTTGATTCTGGTGCTGCCGAAAGTGCCGCGGTCAACGGTGACATTGGCGCCCAATTCCACATCGTCCTCCAGGAAGACATTGCCGAGTTGCAGAATTTTATGGTGGCGGCTATCCAGTTGAGTATATCCGAAGCCGTCGCTGCCGATAACGGTCCCGCTATGCAAAATGACGCGGTTGCCAAGGACGCATCGGTCCAAGACGGAGACCTGAGGGTACAGGGTGCAATCATCTCCAATGATGACGTCATTTCCGATGTGAACATTGGCATAAATGGTTGCCCTCGCCCCGATTTGCACTCGATCGCCGATGGTCACCAACGCTCCGATGGAGGCTTCCGGACCGATTCGACCTTCCACGCCCAGGATAGCCGAGGGATGGATTCCGCGAGGAGGAAGAGGGGGGGCAAAAAATCGTTGGGCGAGAGTGGCGATGGCGATGAGGGGGTGCGGCACGATCAATTGAGGACGGGGTTCATCGGGAATCGGTTGGCCCACGACAAATGCTCCGGCTTGCGAAAGTTTGGCCGCTGCATGAAAGGTGGGTTTTAACACAAAGGAGAGATCGCTTCCCATGGCGTGATCGAGTTGGGATATTCCGGAAATCAAGACGTCAGTGGGGCCCTGGACGGTCGCGTGGATCGCATCGGCCAGTTGGTGCACGGACACATGAGCGGCGTGTTGAGGGAATGTGGTGTTCATGAGATTCGTCGTTTCGTGTTTCGGGTAGGAGAGGGTGGTTGGGCCGTCGCACTCTTTGACGCAGTTCTCCCTGACCGAAGGGCTTTGGATTGTTTCGGATCGGTGATCCGTTCACTTAAATAGGCGACAACATCTTGAATCGTTTGCATACGGCCAAAGTCCTCATCCGGAATTTGGAGGTCAAAGGCGGATTCGACCTCGTAGACGAGTTCAATCGTTTGTAAGGAATCCAGGCCAAGGTCGTCGCGTAGGGAATCGTCCGGACGGAGACGAGCGGGGTCCATACGCAGGTATTTTCCCAGAGTGTGAAAGACCTGATCGCGAAGAGAGTTTGGTGCTGATTTCATGACATCCCTTTCAAGACCAACACGCCATTATTGCTGCCAAAGCCGAAAGCGTTCACCAAGGCGATATGAATGGGGCGTTGTTGGAGCGCATTTGATAGTCCGGGCAACATGCACGACGGATCCGGATCGTCATAATTAATGGTGGGATGGATCATACCACTTTGAAGCGACAAAACCGAGGCTATGGTTCCGATAGCTCCCGCTGCCCCGAGGGTATGTCCAATCAATGACTTGGTGGCATTGACGAGGATTTTATCCGCCCGTTTCCCAAAGACCGTCCGAAATCCCTTGATTTCTACGTCATCTCCTACCGTCGTGGCGGTGGCATGCGCGTTAATATAATCCACCTGTTTGGGTGTCATCCCGGCATCCTTTAAGGCCAGCCGCATAGTGCGAGCAATGTCTGATCCATCCTCCCGGGGAATGACCATGTGATAGGCTTCGCTGGTGGCGGCATACCCCACGAGTTCGGCATATAGTCTGGCCTTTCGACGGGTGGCATGACGAAGGGACTCCAATATCAGCACTCCGGCCCCTTCCCCCATCACAAAACCGTCCCGGCCCCGGTCAAATGGGCGGGAGGCTTTGGTGGGATGGTCGTTATATTTGGTGGACAGAGCCCGCAGCGAACAAAAACCCGCAAAAACCAACGGTGTGATACTGGCATCGGCTCCTGCGGCGATGACGAGATCGGCCTGACCGGAACGAATCATGTGCATGCCCTGTCCAATGGCATGGATGCTGGATGAACAGGCCGTGGAGATCGTGGTATTGGGGCCTTTGGCTCCAAAGGCCAATGACAGGATGCCTGAAGCCGAATTGAGGGTGATGGTAGGAATAAAATTGGGATGGACCCGGTGGGGCTTTTGCGAAAGATATAAGGTTGTTAACTCTCGCTCGCCCATTATCATCCCTCCCATGCCGACACCGGCGGCAATGCCGATCCGCTCACGGGGTTCTTCTGTCAGATCAAGTTGGCTGTCGCGGATGGCTTCCCTTGCAGCCATGAGAGCAAATTGTGCATAGCGATCAACCCGACTGGAAAACGTATCCTCCCCCGGATCAATAGGGGAAAAATCAAACACCTGGCCTGCAATTCTGGAACGGAACATTTCCATAGGGAAATCTCCGAATGATTTGATCGTAGAAACCCCCGAAATCCCTTTTAAGGCGGCTTGCCAAAAAGAAGGAATCCCAATCCCAATGGGGGAGACGATGCCCAGTCCTGTAATAACAACCCGTGATCCCAAGGTCCTTATTCCTTCCGATACGTAACCTAACAGAATTCTAGGTAAAATTGGGAGTGAAAATCCGGTATGCCTGTAGCTTTCTTTGGCTCTTTTGCATCTTTTTCTATGGGAATTGAAACCGTATCTCACCCACGCATTTCTTAGAATTTAGAATATAGAAAAGAAGCGAGAATTCCGATCCGGTCTTTCTGTTTGGTGGAATCGGTGAAGTTCAAGAATTGCGTGTTCCTCTTTCGCGATAATGATCGTTGCCTCCTGGTTGTGATGAAACAATCCCTTCAACGCCAATGTGCTTTTGGCATTCATGCCTTCAAACTGTCATTCATGGCTGTCTTGAAGTGTAAGGGCAGATCCACAGAAATCTGTTAGTCTCTGCCTGTCCAGAGGCGGCCTGTGAAAACCCCGGCATTCTTGCTACCATCCCTTATCTCCAACTGTTGGCTCTATATTGGCAATGTCGCTCTCATCTTTTCATCCCATTGTTCAAGAATGGTTTCGTACAAGGCTGGGAGAACCCACCGATGTCCAGCAAGTGAGCTGGCCCGCTATTCAATCCGGTCAGCATGTCCTGATTTCGGCGCCAACCGGTTCCGGAAAAACTCTTGCGGCGTTTCTGACCTGTATTGATCGGTTGATCAGGCAGGTGATGACCGGAGAATTGGAAGATGGCATACAAGTGGTGTATGTGTCGCCTCTCCGGGCGCTCAGTCATGATATTCAAAAAAATCTGGAACAACCGCTGGCTGAAATTAGCCAATTGACCTTGTCCGCCGGGTTTCTGGGGCCACGCATCCGGGTAGGGATTCGGACCGGCGATACGCCGGCTTCCCAACGTGAGGGGCTTCTGAAGCATCCACCCCATATCCTGGTCACGACGCCTGAATCCTTGTATCTATTACTGACTGCCAAGCGCAGCCGGGCACTCCTGACAGGAGTGCATACCGTCATTGTTGATGAAATTCATGCGCTGGCCCCTAATAAACGGGGTTCTCACCTGGTCTTGTCCTTGGAACGGCTGGAGGCCGTGACCACTCAACGATTGGTCCGCATCGGGTTGTCCGCTACGCAACGCCCTTTGGAAAAAATAGCGCAGTTCCTGTCGGGAGATTTGTCTCGCCGGCCGAAACTTAACCCGGCCTCACTGTTCGAAGCTTCCCGCTGCCAAATTGTGGATGTGGGCCATGCGCGACGCCTCGATTTGCAGGTCGAAGTTCCCAAGGACGAATTGGGTGCGGTGGCAACCAATGCGATCTGGTCGGAGATTTACGATCGTATTGCGGAAATTGCCGAACAGCATCGTTCGACCCTGGTCTTCGTCAATACGCGGCGTTTGGCTGAACGAGTGGCTCATCATCTCAGTGAACGATTGGGAGAATCGCAGGTTGCTTCGCATCATGGGAGTTTGTCTCGTCAGCTCAGATTGGCGGCGGAGGATCGGTTAAAGACCGGCCGGATCAAAGTGATGGTGGCCACTGCGTCGCTCGAATTGGGCATTGATATCGGGTATGTGGATGTGGCCTGTCAGATCGGATCTCCCCGGTCGATTGCTACATGTTTGCAGCGGGTGGGAAGGGCCGGTCATTGGGTCGGCGCCACGCCGAAAGGACGATTGTTTTGCACGACACGGGATGAGTTGGTGGAATGTGCCGCGGTGGTGCGGGCCATTCACCACGGGCAACTGGAAATCTTGGACATTCCGACTGCTCCGTTGGATATCTTAATCCAACAAATCATTGCCGAAGTGGCGGCGCAGGAATGGGATGCCCGAGAACTCTTTGATCTCTGTCGTTCCGCGTATGCCTATCGTGAGTTGCGTTGGGAAACCTTTGAAGAACTGCTTCAATTAATCATGGACGGGTTTGTGCCGAGTCGCCGTCGCATGTATGCCTTGATCAGTTATGACCGGTATGACCACCGTCTTCGGGCACGACGCGGGGCCAGATTGGCCGCCTTGACCTCCGGCGGAGCCATCCCCGAGACGGCCACCTATACCGTGGTAGCCGAACCGGATGGCACGGTAGTGGGAACGGTGGATGAAGATTTTGCGATTGAAAGCTTAGCCGGAGACATCATGTTATTAGGAACCACCTCCTGGCGTATTCGCGGCATAGAAACCGGGAAAGTCCGGGTAGAAGATGCGCATGGGGCTCCCCCCAATATTCCCTTCTGGCGAGGAGAAGCGCCCTCCCGTTCCCGCGAGCTCTCCCGAGTCGTGGCTGTCACCCGGAAGGCTGTCCATGAAGTACTTGAAAAGGGAATGGGTCCGGGCGATGAGATGGCCCGTGGTTGGTTGCGGGAACAGTGTGGCGTGGGTGCAGCCGGAGCGGACCAATTGTTGTCCTATGTGGCCGATGGGGTACAGATCCTTGGGGATGTTCCCACGCAAGACTGCGTGATTGCCGAACGATTTTTTGATGAGGGGGGCGGCATGCAATTGGTGCTGCACGCACCCTTCGGCGGTCGGGTGAATCGTGCCTGGGGTCTGGCCTTACGCAAACGGTTCTGCCTGAATTTTGATTTCGAATTACAAGCGGCCGCTACGGACGACGGGCTAGTGCTTTCGTTGGGCGAGCAGCATAGCTTTCCTCTGGAGGCCATATTCGGATTCCTGCAGGCCAATACGGTGCAGGATGTTCTGACGCAGGCCACGCTGGCGACGCCGATGTTTGTGACTCGATGGCGGTGGAATGTCACCCGTGCGCTGGCGCTCTTACGATTTCAGCAAGGCAAACGTGTGCCGGTTCATCTGCAGCGGATGCGGGCGGAAGATCTTTTGGCGGCGGCGTTCCCGATGGCGGCGGCTTGTGGAGATAACCACGTCGGAGATATTCCTGTTCCGGAGCATAAGCTGGTTCAAGAGACTCTGCGTGACTGTCTAACCGAAGCCATGGATGTTGAAGGTCTACAAGACGTACTTGATCGTCTGGAACGGCAAGAGATACGGATTCGAGTTGTGGAGTCTCCGGTACCGTCACCTTTCGCCCATGAAATCTTGAATGCCAATCCCTATGCATTCTTGGATGATGCCCCCTTGGAGGAACGGCGTGCCCGTGCCGTCAATCTCCGGCGAACGTTACCGAGTTCTTTTGATGGAAAATTTGGTACTCTTGATGCGGTGGCGATTGACGCGGTGGTGGAAGAGGCTTGGCCGCTGGTGCGGGACGTCAATGAACTCTATGACCTGTTACAGGTTGTCTGTTGGTTGCCCTCGGCGATGGGGGCGGCATGGCAGGAGTATAGCGATACTCTGGTGACAAATGGCCGCGTGCTGCTTCTTCGGGTATCTGTTGAGGGAGCTTCGGGAACGAAATTCGCTGAGGGATGGACCACGAGGGAGCATCTGCCACGCCTTCAGGTTTTGTTCGAACGAATGAATGTGATCGCCGGCAGACCGGAGGTCCCTTCCGTGTCTTTGAATGGAGATACCGTTACCGTAGAAACCGCTGTGCGTGATGTGGTGCAAGGATGGATGCCGCATGTCGGTCCGGTTACCACCGGCGAATTGGCGGAGCGATTGAGTTTGAGCACGGTACTCGTGCAGCAGGCTTGCTTGCAATTGGAAGGACAGGGACAGGTTCTTCGAGGGCATTTCCGTCCTCTATCGTCTCCCTCTCCCTATCGGGGAGAGGGTAGGGGTGAAGGGGAAGGACCAAAGGAGAATGTGTCTGACATGTTCGAAGAAGAATGGTGTGACCGCAGCCTCCTGGCCCGCATCCATCGTCGGACTGTCTCGGCTTTGCGCAGGAAATCGAACCGGTCACGGTTTCCGATTTCATGCGCTTCTCTTGCGCTGGCAGCATTGCTCGCCTGGTGCCCAATGGCACGGGGAAGCAGGGCTTCGTGAAGTGCTGGCCCAGTTAGCCGGGTTTGAAGCGCCGGCATCCTCCTGGGAATCATCCCTGCTAGCCGTGCGTGTGGCGAATTACAAGCCGGAATGGCTCGACAATCTGTGTCTTCGTGGCGAAATGGCATGGGGGCGCCTCACCCCACCTGTGACAAGACCGGCCGTTTCTTCTTCTGTGCGGCCTGCCAATATGGATGAGATTTGGACCGTGGAGACCGTCGGGGTCGTTCCTGCCTCAAAGCCTTTGACACCCACGAGTCTGGTGCCGATAAGTTTTTGTCGCCGTCAGGATTTGGAGTGGATGTTAGAGATCGCTCGGCCGGAGAAACCGTTGAAGTCATCAGTGATGCGAATGCCCCTGAGCGGAGTGGCGCAAGACATCTATGAATGTTTGACCGCCAGGGGAGCCTGTTTTTTTTCGGAGCTGAAAACACGAACCAGCCATCTGGCTACCGAGGTAGAACAGGCTTTATGGGAGTTGGTCGCGGCAGGTCTGGCGACTGCTGATGGATTCGATCCCCTTCGGGCGCTGCTCGATCCACGACGGCGGCGGGCGGAAGGAAAAGATCGGGCGCGTCGGCCACGCCATAGTGCGGGGCGCTGGTCGTTGTTGGAAAACCACGAAAAAGATTCTTATGACGACGAATCGGTGCCTCAACATCCTCATGAACGGTGGGCCACACAATTGGCCAGACGTTATGGGGTGGTTTTCCGGGATGTACTGAAACGCGAAACCCTGCCTGTGACGTGGCGAGAATTGCTGATCCAATACCGGAAGATGGAATGGAAAGGCGAGATGCGAGGGGGACGATTTGTCAACGGGTATACCGGTGAACAATTTGCCTTGCCCGAGGCCGTGGAGGCCCTGCGAGCGGTTCGTCGAGATGTTCAAGCCGGATCCCAGGAAGTTCGTCTTTCTCATGCCGATCCATTAAATCTTATCGGCATCATTCTACCGGGTGAACGGATTTCGCCTCATATCTCGAAGCCCATTATTATTCGAAATGGAATGCCGGTAGCCGAACCTATTTCGATTGCGAATATGGGGTGATGGCAGGAGAGGGCTTCCGATACATCTCGTATTCCCCAGGTGAAGAAATTGTTTGAAGTCCAACTCAACGCCTGATCGACTCGAATAGAAAGCCTGGTGTATTTGGAAGAATCGCGCGACGGTGTATTTGGGAATAAGTTTCTGAAGGATTGAGGTACCCTTTTGCAAATCTTGACCGGGTAATGGTCCTTGGATAAGATTAACCCCATGCCAAAGTTACCCTTTCCTAGCCGCCCCGGGCAGCCTCGCATGACACCTCGCCGGGCTTCGGTCACTCAAGAAGATGCGGGACAGTTTAGGTCGCTTCGGGCGTCCCTCCTGTTTTGTCCCAAATGCCAGACTGCGACCCCCGCTCGTGAGCGCCTTCTGTTAGTGCTCCCCACCGGGTATCTCTACGAAACATATAATTTGCAGAAGTTTCCGCATCGCCATGCGTCTTAGCAAGTGCGCATAGTTCGCACATTCAGCGGACTTGCGGAGGTATAGAGTGGACATTCCGGTGTTTAAAATACTGATCGTCGCTATCGCTGGACTGGCGGCCATCGTCGGGACCTGGAAGCCTGTCCAGGCTGAACCTCTGACAGTTGGAACACCTCCCAGTTTAAGACCGGCTTTCAGCGACATTCTGCCGCTGTTCGAGCGAGAATATGACGTGGCAGTCAATGTTGTGTACACGCCATCGAAAACGCTTCTTCAGCAAATCGAACAGGGAGCTCCGATCGATGTGTTTCTGTCGGCGGGGATTGAAGAAGTCGAGTACCTGTACAAGAAAGGGCTGACTCTCAACGGCCGCCCTAGGATCTATGCCCAGACGTCACTTGTTCTCGTGATGTCGTCGGACTCCCCGGCCCTGTTTGTTTCCTTTCAGGATGCGCTGTCGAACCAGTCCACACGTATTGCCCTTGGTGATTCCCAGACGTCCTCTTTGGGAGATGTTACCGCCCGGGTGCTGACAAAATTCTATCCGACCTATAAAAGTCGTCCTCACATTCTCTATGGGTCACATAGCGAGGACATCATGAATTTGATTCGCATAGGCAAGGCCGATGTGGGGCTGGTCTTTCGTATAGATTCGATCTCTAGCGGGCATATACGCATCAGCGATGAAAACCCAATCGGGACGTATGTGCCGATCCAGTTCGGGCAAGCAGTGGTATCGACTTGTCGAGCCTCCTTGTGTTCTATCGCAGAACAGTTTTCTGATTTCCTGATGACGCCTCGCATCCAAAAGCTCTTGATTTTATACGGATTTGACTCTATCCCGTTGCCTATGGGTCTAACTCCCATCGAAAGAAAAGAGAGGGTATCATGACCAGCAAAGCCTTGACCCGGATTGCCGTCATTGTAACGATCACGGCGCTGGCTGTCCCAAGCCTCTTCGCCATGGACAAGAATTCCGGCACCCCGGAGAGTATTCCTCTCAGAACGGTTGCCGACTATGTGCGTGCGGTAATCATGGCCCATCGCCACTTTTATACCATCCACATCGTCAACCGACTTGGGAAAGAGCGCATTGTCGATACCTCGGAAAACTGGCAGGCTACACATTCCTTGCCTTTACCGGTGCAACTCCTGCAGGAGACAAGCGAGATGGCTGAATTGACCGCCCCAAATGTCCGCTACCACCTGATCAGTCAGTGGCCAATCAATAAATCCAACGCGCCAGCCAATGAATTTGAGCGGATGGCTCTTAAAGAGGTTCAGATACATCCCAATAGACCGTATTCCAGTACCACCGGGGGCGGCGAGAAACAGTTGTTCGAAACGGTCTATGCCGACGTGGCTGTTACTACGGCGTGTGTCGAATGTCACAACTCACATCCCAACAGCCCGAAATCGGATTTCAAAGTCGGTGACGTCATGGGAGGATTGGTGATCAGCTTTCCGGTGAGCAACCAATGAGAAGCCGGGTTGATTAGACAGAAGAAGAACAGCGTCAGACGATATGTGCCGACTGCTTCGAAGTCAGTTTATTTCTGAATCAGTAAATGTCCAAGTGAACCCTATGGGATTCCCCTCGCCCCGCGTAGGTGCATTTGAAAGGTCTTTGCACGGACCCAAACAGATGATTGAGTGGCTCCCTCTATCTCCGCGCCCATAGCGGGACCTCAACCGGTTCGAAAACCGATCAAGCTCAAAGCGGTGTTCGTTTCGCCGCTCTGTAAATTCCGGTTGTGTCCGTTGTTCCATTCGGGGATTTCTCGCCCTACTGCTCACCAGGCCTGTCTTTCGCTCCCATCACCCTTGCTAAAGGCCCAGCGAAAGTCTTTAATTCTCTCAGGAAGACAAGGCATCTTAAGATAAAAACCTTTTCCCGGACGTCGTCGTTGCATTGATCGTTCAGCAGTCATTGTCTGTGAAATGTCATTGAGGTTGTTACCTCTCATCGTTGAAATCTTGACCGATCCATGACCCTTCGTTAAGATCAATGTATGCCAATGCCCCCGTTTCCTATGGGTCCTCGATCAAAACCACGGGGGGGTGGGCGCCGTCCGCCTGTCCCCCAAGAAGATCCACGACAGTTTGACTCTCTACGGGCGTCCCTGCTGTTTTGTCCGAAATGCCAGACGGCGACCCCTGCTCGTGAGCGCCTCCTTTTAGTCATCCCCAGCGGGAATCTCTATGAATATCTCTGTGCTCATTGTGGCACCTCTACCGGGTCCAAGACCGATCAGGCGCAGGGGGAAGTGCGGCTATTCGCTCCATAATTCATAAGGGTTGAAACGTCGGAAGTAAAGCATATGGGGCGATGGTATTCCAGGCTGTCAATCTCAGGTTTTCTGATTTTTCCTTCTTGAGTTTTCGGTACTCCCCATTCCCTGCGATTTACTTTTTTCGCTTAACGTCTTCCTCCGGTACAGGGAGGCCTTCCTGCGCCATAATGCGCAAGGCATTAGTCGTCGGGCAGGGACCTGGACGCAACCGATAGTCGAAGTGGAGGGAACCTTCCCGGACGGTTTCCTGAAAATGCGCGTTGCGAAGATGGCCGTTGGTATCCGCCAGGCCCGCAAGTTCCAAGTCATGCGTGGATAGCAGGCCTAACCCTCGACTGGCTTGTAGAGCCTGAATGTAGGCCCGGCTGCCGGCGAGGCGTTCACGGTTATTCGTGCCGCGATAAATTTCGTCGATCAGGAATAATACGGGAATAGGATTGGAATCCTGTACGCCGTTCAAAATGACTTTCAAGCGTTTGACTTCCGCATAAAAATAGGACAACCCTTCGTCCAACGCATCGGTCACCCTGATGCAGCAAGAAAGCCGAAGCCAGTTCCAGGAAAAGGTCCCCGCACACACTGGGCCACCGGCCTGGGCCAGGCATAAATTAATTCCCACTGTCCGGAGAAAGGTGCTTTTCCCCGACATGTTCGATCCGGTGATTAACACCATGTGTCCTTCCCCTCGTAGTTCCAAATCATTGCTGACCCGCCGATTGTGAGGAATCAACGGATGTCCGAGGCCTTTGGCGGTCAGTCCTGGAATGGATTGAGAGGCTGTGGTCTCTCGGGAAGGCCAGGCATAGTCGGGATTCAGATAGGCAAAGCGAGCCAGGGCACTGGCGGCATCGATGATGCCAATGGTTGCGAGCCATTCGGGAAGGCGATGCCGGAGTTGGTTGAGCAGGCGTTCGAGCCGGCTCACAAACCATATGTCCCATGGGGTAACAATATTGAGTCCTAGATGAATGAGGGGATGAGCTTTGACGCTGAGGGCCTGGCAAATACGGCTGAGACGAGCGAGGCTGCGGGTTGGGCGATGTGCAGATTCGAGAAGAGGAGCGCAGACGTGTCGAATTGTCGGAAATTTCGTTACGCTACTTTCTTCCAATATACGAATTACTGATACCAGTTTCTCCAACTCCATATGCAATGCCAGCACTCGCCCAAAGAGGGAACCGATCGCACCTGAGAGCATGAAGTACATCCCGGCATAGAGAACTAATGGGAGTAACCAAAAGTTTGGTGCACCGGTCAGAATGGTCCACATTCCTAAGGAGAGGGTAAGGCCCGTCATAAGAAAGCTGGTTGGGAGGATCCAGGACAGGGATGGAATGCCGGTTGGATGCTCGATCAAGGAGGTAATGCGTGTGCCATCGAGCGGTTCTGGAGCGATGAGGCGAGTGGCTAACCAGCACCGATCACGCAAACGAACCAGGGGGGTCAGTTCTTTGGCCAAGGCTTGCCGGTCAGGCCAGTCCAGGGAATGGGTATTGGGACTCTCGGTTTGAAAGATCCATCGTTCCAATTCCAGGCGGCCATTTGAGGAGAAGGTCGTATCCAAAAGCGTCAACAGAGAATGCGGTCCGGCCAAATCCAAGTCTAAGGCATAGGGATGATGAGGGGGGGAGGTATGCATGATCGGGGGAATCTGAGTCCAATCCAGGCGGAGCCTGGCAAGGTTGGTCCGCTTCAGGTCCATCCAAAGGTCCAAGCGCCTGAGTCGTGATTTCAATCGTTGGTGAAAAAAGGATATAGTCAGAAAGCCGGCCAGGAAGGCAAACAGCAGCAGGTTTCCTGCATGAAACCAAGCCTGTTGATAGAGACCTAAGCACAGACTGGCGCCGATCAAAAAGACCACTAGTCGCAACCGGCTGAAATTCCTGCTGGCTTCGACTCCCCTGACTTTGGCTTGTTCAAGACGGCGAAGAATGCGGAAGAGGCTGCGTTCGCGTTGATCTGTTCTTACAGTATTCATGGTAATGGGGAAAATGAGAGTTTTGTGTGATCTCAGTCATTCTATATGAAAATTCGGCATTTTGAAGTGAAAATTCCGCAATGTGTGGACGCATCCGAATTGGCCGGGATGTGTGACGGCCCGGATTTTTTGGGAGTATGGGAACAGGATGGTCTGATGAGCCTGTTCTGGCAAGGGACGGGAGAGGCGGCGCTGAATCACGTCAAGGTGGCCCTGAAGCTATTGGGAGTCGAGTTGCCTGAAAAATCCATAGCGTTGTTGCCAGGAGTGGAGCAGGATTGGAATGCTCGATGGGCCGCCTCGGTGCAACCCATTTGCGTTGGTCGACGTTTTTTCATTCGTCCGAGTTGGAGTGCGATAAGCCCGCCAGAGTCTCGGATTGAATTGGTGTTGGACCCGAAGCAGGCTTTTGGAACAGGACATCATGCAACGACCCAACTGTTGCTTGAATGGCTGGAAGAAGTGAATTGGCATCCGGGTGACCGGATCTTGGATATCGGGACGGGAAGCGGCATTTTATGCATGGGAGCTTTGCGGTTAGGGGCCTCTTCTGCCTTAGGCATTGATGTGGATGCGACAGCCATTGCCTGTGCTCGGGAATATGCCATGGTGAACAATTTGACGGAAGAGCTTGAATTAGTCGACGAGCAGATGACAGAAATCCCTGAGCAGGCCTATGCCGTGATTATCGCCAATTTGGATCGAAGAACCCTTCTATCTTTGAGTCCGTATTTTTCCCGGTTCCGTTCCCCAAGGACCGCCTTATACCTGTCCGGATTATTATGTGAAGATGAGGCCGATATTCGTGTTGTGTTCCAGCGTGAGGGATGGACACATCGGGCCACACGGATGCATGAGGGCTGGATTGCCATTCAGTTTGCCGTAGCTTCTCCGGTTTCGTCTTCTTCGGGTTGCGATTCCAGGTAAGTAATGAGGGCGTGATAGGTGTGATCTCTGATCTCCGCCTTCGACCCCGTCCCTCCTTCCAGATTTTTTCTGAGCCATACCGTCTCCGCGATTTGTGAATCGGCCTGATTGCACAACGTCCACATTTGGTGCAGAAATTCGACGGCCAAGCCGACCTGAACGCCTTCCGATTCAATCCGATCATCTAAAATCGCCAGCAAATCGGAAATGGCCTGATCGGAACGATAGGGTTGCTTGGCAAATCCAAATGTGCTCAGGGCAACGTCTTCTTGTTTGGCCTGTTCGACCAAATTATGCATGTATTCTTTTAACAGGCCGATGACCCGTCCTGGCAAACGCATAGTTCAACCTTCGAGAGAAGGTGGCGATGAAAACTTGGAGTAATGGAAAAATCGAATGAAGGGTAATGCGTTGTCTTGGAGATGTCAAAACCGCTGATTATTCATCAAACAGTAATTCGATATCGGGCGGGAAGACACTTGGAGGAAGTCCTGTTCTCCAAGGGCCAGGCTTTTGGTCTGGACGGTGCCAATATTGGTGGTGTTGACGTTTAATGACCCATTCTTCTCCGTCAGCCCAAAGCTGTCGAATCTCTTCCGACTCCATTGGGAAACCGCCTTTCTTAAAAAGTCTTCTCTACGGCTGTGAGGGCAGCGGTATCATTCATGAGGTTTTTCAGTCTTGTGATCTTGTCGGATGCTCGCACGAGCGGGTTAAGAAAATCACGCCTCTTTTTTTTGGCTATACAGGTCAGGGTGTCCTCAAGGCTTACCAATGCAAGAACGTCCCTCAACGGCAAAAAACCTTTGAAGACAACGAAATTCATATGCTATAATCAGATACCCTCTTTGCAATTAAACCCCCCTCAGGAAAGTTCCGAGAAGTTTGTATGTGACTGGGTTGAAATCCGGTCTTGGTGAAGGAGTAGCCATGTCAGGTTTCTATAAAGTAATGGCGTGTTTAATAATTGTGCTGATGTGGGCTCCGATCGTCTGGGCGGGGACATCAGCTATTGAATTGAGCCAGCAGTCGATGGAGCAATGTCAAAAAGGACGGATTGCGACAGACCGAGAGGTGCGCGCCCGTCACTTTGAGCTGGGAAAGCAGTTGGCTGAAGAGGCCATGCAATTGGATAAGCAGTATCCGAATGGGCATTTCTCCTTTTTTTGCAACTTGGGAGAGCAGATGAGATTGGATGGCGAGGTGCTGAGTGCGGCACTGGAATACCATCGTTTAATGGATGCTTTGAACACTGCCATTGCCCTGAATCCCGATTATCTTGATGCCATCTCGGCGAAGGGTATGTTGCTGGTCCGGTTGCCGTGGATCATGGGGGGAGATCCAGAGAAGGGGGAAGTGTTGCTCAAACGGGTCGTGAAGGAAGACCCGACCGCCATTAATGCTCGAATAGGTCTTGCCAGACTGTGTGTAGAACGGGGCGATCAGCAAGATGCGCTGTTCTATGCCCGAGATGCCTACAACCTGGCCAAAAACCGGCAACAGCTAGATTTACTTCCCGAAGCCCAACAACTTCTCGCCGAAATTCAAAAGACCATCGTATCCCGCTGAAAACTCCATTGACATTGATTTCCTCTTAACGTCTCCATTCATTGACGACGTCCTGGTTTTTTTAATTGGTGAGGTATAGGTTTTGCTCGGCCTTCCGGATTATGTGACCTCGGATTTGCGTGTCTTGTTTGTAGGCATCAATCCGGGTTTGCGATCTGCGGTGGTAGGACATCATTTTGCAGGTCATTCCAATCGTTTTTGGAAATTGTTAGCTGATTCCCGCCTAGTCCCCCGTCCTGTGAATTATTGGGAAGATGCCAGACTGTTGGAATGGGGAATTGGCTTGACAAATTTGGTTGCCCGCCCGACGACGGGAACTCATGAATTGACCCAAAAGGATTATCGGCGGGGGCGGTTCGCCCTTTTAAAGAAAATCGCGCACTTTCGTCCCAAGATCCTTGCGCTTTTGGGGATAGGCATGGCAAGGATTCTTTTTTCTGAGTCACCATTGGGCAATGTGTCGCCGGTTTCGAAAACTATGCAGATCAAACCGGGACTTCAAACGGTTTGTATACATCAGTCGCAGGTTTTTGTGTTGCCCAATCCGAGCGGACGCAATGCCCACTATTCGTATCAGGCGATGAGCCGCTTGTTTCAGGCCCTAGGTCAGATGGTGAATCCCATCAGGTAATAGGATTTTACGAGGAATATGACCATGAAAAGCTATGCCGAAAATTTCAGGATGATCCTTCGCGTCCTGTGTATCGTCGGATGTTTCATAAATGTCGAATCTCTGGTTCGTGCGGAATCCTTAGACAAATCCGCCGGGATCGAGCGTGCCAAACAAGCCACCGTTGGAATCCTGGGTGGATCGGCACAAGGAGATGTAGTCGAGGACTTTGGGATATCCGTTTCGGTAAAAGGAACGGGAATTCACATCGGTCATGGATTGGTTGTGACAGCCCGTCATGCTGTAGAACGCACGGAAGGGTCCAAGCAAATCGTCCCTGAAACCATCAGAGTGTTAACCGACGATCTGCGTGAATTGACGGCGATTCGAAAAGGAGCCAGTGCCTATATGGATGTGGCCGTGTATCAATTGTCTCACAACGAATTGGAATGGCCGTCTTCCAGTGTGCCGGTGAGTGCGCAAGCTGTGACCTATGGAGATGAGGTGTTTACTGTGGGCTACCCTTTAGGGTGGGGGCCGGCCATCAGTTTTGGACACATTGGAAATCCCAATGCCTTTTTACCCACCCTCCAAAGTCGAGTCATGCAGGTTGATTTGTCAGCCTGTCGTGGGAATTCCGGAGGCGGGTTGTTGAATCTGGATGGGGAATTAATCGGGCTGGTCCATGCCATTATTCAGACTGAGATGGAGCAGGAAGATCGCCGGTGCAGCCGATTTGCCTTTGCCTTGCCGGGGTTGTTGGTCAATCGTGTCGTCACTACGTTACAAGAGGGGCGCATACCCGGATTTTCGTTGTTAGGACTTCATTTGGGCACGAGGAACAAGGATGGACGATGGGTGCTGGTGATTGACAAGGCGTCAGGTCCATCACGGCACGCCGGATTCCGCAAGGACGATGTGTTGGTGGCGATCAATGGCGTCCCCATTACCAGTTCGGCGCAGTTGAAAAATTATCTTATCGAACAAACCGAACCGGGACAGTCAGTCACCATTTCGATCCTCAGGGGGGAAGTCGATAAAGATGTCGACGTGATTCTGGGAGGAGGGTGACGGAATATTAAAAATTTCGTGAGCATTCTGAGTTCTATCGGTTATCCGTGTGCGCGTAGTATCTGTTGCCTGCTCATCGCGAGTAGCGAATGAAAAATTCCCACATTTCCTGATTGACCTGGATGATGTTAGTCGGAGGTCCCAGGAACCGCTGAAACGGCGTTGGTTCCCCGCCGGGCCAAACATGCCCTGGGCCGGATAATTGCCATAACCGCACCTCGGCTTCGGTCTGACAGGGACTATAGGAAATCATTTGGGCCGTGTGATGGGCTTCCGGCGTGCCGCCTTTCCCATGGAGCATCGGGGCTGTTGCAGGGTCTGGGCTACATTGGTTTTGGTCAATCCATTGTCTCAACTGAGTTTCCACGGGGAAATGATGGTCTTGATGCCGTGTTAACGGAAACGGCAGTCCGAAGCCCCCTTCATAGGGTACGCGTGGGTCATCAAGGCTGTGCACATGCATAATCGGCACAGAACGCGATGCCGAGATGTGGGGAAGTGCCATACTTCCGGCAATCGGCGCGATCGCAGCAACAAGATCAGGCGCTTCGGCAGCCAACCGATAGGCCATCATGGCGCCATTAGACATGCCGGTCGCATATGTCCGTGTGGCATCAAGAGGCACTCGTTTTTTCAAGTGGTCGATCAGGAGGCGGATAAACCCGACATCATCGATTCCGTGTTTTGTCGCATACCCGCAACAGGTTCCGGCGTTCCACGTCAAAAGCCGTGATGATAGGTTTCCTGTCCCATTTGGATAAACCACAATGAACCCCTTGGAGTCTGCCAGATGATCCAAATTCGAATACGCTTGTTGCTGGGCCGCATGGCCTCCGCCACCATGAAAATTCAACACCACGGGAAGAGATGAATTCGTCGTGACTTGAGGGGGGAGGTGTACCAGATATGAACGATGTCTGTGGTCATGATCAAGCCACAACGTATGATCTCCCGGTCCGAGCGGTTCCGTCTTTTGAAGGGAGGGTATGGAACAGCCTGGAACAATCCCGCACAGGGCCAGTATCAAGCTCATACTGAAAATAAATTTCCGTGAGAGACGGGTCCAACCTGAGCATGTTGAAATTTGGCTTGAGGATCGTTGGTGTTGATGCATAGGGGCTCCTTCCGTTGATTCCTCAAATTGTCATGAGAGCCTTATCGGTTTATTGTCAGGATCATCGAGCCAAATTTTTTATTCTAATTAAGCGGGAGTTCCCCGCCTGTGAAGGCGGGGGTGAGAGCAGAATCCTGCGTCTTCCGGTACACTGCGATGCATGAAATTACACAAAGCGGCCCATACCGTTTACAAAACGCAGTACCACATTGTGTGGGTGACCAGATTCCGGCGGAAGATCCTTGTCAAAGGCGTTACGGACTATCTTGCTTCGAAGTTACATGAAGCTGTGGAAATTTTATCCGGAATTAGCATCTGACGGAGATTGGGGTAGAGAAGGATCATGTGCACTCGCATACGGTCATTCCACCAAAGTATGTCAGTTTTGTGGTGGAGACGCTGAAGAAAATGTCAGCCGGAGTCAAGGCCTGTGTACGCCGCCAAGGTGGGGCCGATCGAGGTGAATCTGGTCAAAAGGGTACTTTTGTATCCACGGTCGGCATTGATGAAGACATCATTCGCCGATATGTCGCCATGCAGGCGAATATTGCGGACAAGCGCAGCTTGAATTTTAGGAAAGATACCACGTAGGTAAACCCGTGGAGGTTCATGAAGCTGGCCATCGGATACGATCTGGTCAATCTCAAAGAGTTTTCAGTAAAGTAATGCAGACCTGAGAAGGCAGATACAACGAATGATAATGTCTTGCTTTGTTCAAGAATCTCACTCTTCGGAAGAGCGGTGCTCTCCCCATGGTCCGCCGATGAATGAGCCGTCCCTCCATCGTTCAGTTCGTCGACAGTGGTGGATGTCATTGTGCATTTGGCACTGGCCGGCAGGGAGCCACCACCGCCTATGAATTGCCTAAACGTGGAATGTCCGTATTGGAAGCCAGATAAACAGTGCATCCTCGCTATAAGGTGGCGGGGAGGGCTTTCGGCCAACTGGAACGAATTTACCCGATGATTTCAAAACGGTCGTAGAGCAAACGGTCCATCGAGTTCAATCTCACCCGGTGGCGGAAAAGAATCGTTTTATTTGGAATTTCCTCAACCGGTTGCCTATATGGTCATGCGTCCTCAATTTGACCGGTGGTTAGTAGGCAAGGCTGTGGCAGCGGGAGCCAGATTGCATGAGGGAGAGTCGGTGATCGCTCTTCGCATGTATGAGGGAGGGGTGGAAGTGAACACGAATCATGGCCGGTATCAAGGACGATTCGTGGTTGGTGCAGACGGGGTGAGGAGTCTTGTGGCGCAACATCTTTTTCCCGGAAGACGGTTCCACACGATTCCGGCCTTGGAAAGTGAATATCATGGGATACCTTTGCCGTCTTCGGTTCATACGGTTCCCACAGCGGTGATCAGTCTTACCGCGGCCGAAAAAGGGTATGGATGGGTGTTCCCTAAACACAATGGTCTGTCCTTTGGTGTGGGTGAGTTTGTCAAAGGGGCTAATCGCCCGCGGCGGAGCTTTGACCTGTTTGTCCGGAATGAAAAAAGCTTGGAGGGACTATCCATTTCCCCGCCGTTAGGCCATCCGTTGCCTATCGCCTATCAAAGAAGTCGTAACCAGGAGAACCCCTGGAAAGGCAATCTGGTGAGAGAGCGTGCGCTGTTGGTGGGGGATGCAGGGCATCTGGTCGATCCGTTATTGGGGGAAGGCATTTATTATGCGGTTCGCTCAGGGCAATTGGCCGCAGTCGCGGTGTTTTCGGCTCTCAGGCAAAATCCTTCCCATTTGCAACACTATGAAGAATCCATCAACAAGGAGTTTGGCCAGGAATTTTATGTGGCGGCCCAACTCAGTCGCATCATTTATGGACTTCCACGGTCAGTGCATCGGTGGGCAGGTCGGACCTTTCCCCATGCCTATCAGCGGGTATTACGTCGCTACTGTGAGGTATTGCAGGGAAGGGAAACGTATCAGGGGTTATGGCGTCGAATGACCGATCGGCTTGCACACCCTTTTGCTAGACGGCGGTAATGAGTAATATCGGATAAAAATCTAGATAATCGAGCCTCAGCGGGTCGGCCTTTCATCAAATTTTCGACTGTATTGATCGTCACGAGAAACAATAATCTTGACGAATTGATGCCGGAATCTCGGATGTTGATCTCGCTAGGCTGTTGGTGCCCAAGGGAGGTCAGTCACCCTTCAATCGGCGCATAGGCCTTCAAGGCGTCCATGAGAGCTTGAATTCCCCAACCCCAGAGGCCGCGGACCGCATGATGCTCCTGCCCTGAGCCAATTATCATGACTGTGAGGCTCCAACCGTGCACGCGTTGGGTGCGGTAGTGGGTGGGCTGAATTTCCAGAATCACTTCCAAGTCCAATGGGTGACCCAACGATGTGCTAATTTCTTGAAGCAAGTCCTTCATGTGAACACGAAGAAATGCGGTGAGATCGGTCAAGATGTGTTTGGCATTATGGGAAATTTCAGCAAAGCACACGGTGACAAAAGATGTCAGAATCACCGGACGAGCCGGGTCTGGTCCTTTGGCAAAACTTTGGTCGGCCGCGAGTGTCATGAAGGGAGAATGTGCGTGGTTGAGTTGTTTTAACAGTTCCTGTGTTTCCGGCCATCCCACGCAGGGAGGCAGGACTGGAATCAGGTTGGGGTTGGCCTTCAGGTCAATAAAGCTGGCGTCCCAACTTCCGTCGGTGAGGGAGGGCCCATACGGCACATGAAAAAGGAAGGTGCCTTCGGAAACGAGAATGTCCATCGTTCAAATAAATCCGGGTAGTGAGTTGAATGGTATTGTACCGGAAGTCCCTGCGCAAATGTGAAGGGGACAAGACGTTTCTCGTCCCGCTTTTGAGGGATTGTCGATCATGAAAGAGGCACGATGTCGGCATTGATATTTGCACAAAAACTGACCAAGTCTTTTGGGGCCAAGCCATTATTTCGGAATGTGACGTTTGGGGTAAGCGAAAAAGACCGGATTGGCATCATCGGTCCCAATGGCTCTGGAAAATCAACGTTATTAAAAATTCTGGCTGGTCTTGAGCGGCCCGACGAAGGAATCCTCACTCAACGTCAATCGTTACGTGTAGCGTACGTTCCCCAGCAATCGGATTTTTCTCCCGATTCGACCGTCGGGACGGTGCTTCAGAAGGCAGCCATTCAGGCAGGCCTTTCGGAATCTGAAAGTCAGCGCCGGATGTATGAGATCTCCGGTCGAACCGGATTTTCCGATCCCGGCCAACTGGTGAGCCCGTTATCAGGGGGATGGAAAAAGCGGCTGGCGATCGCATCCGGGGCCATGCAGGATCCCGATGTGTTGTTGTTGGACGAGCCGACCAATCATCTGGATTTTGACGGGTTACGGTGGTTGGAGCAACTCATGGTTCAGGGGAGCTGGGCCTGGGTGTTAATCAGTCATGACCGGTGGTTTTTAGATAAGACGGTTACGCAAGTGACTGAACTGAATAGCCGTTATGCCGATGGCGTGTTGACCTTTCCCGGGACATATTCGGATTTTCTGGAAAAACGGGACGCCTTTCATGACGTGCAGGATCAGCAAGCCCAGGCCTTAGCGGGAAAGGTCCGCAAGGAGGAGGCATGGTTGAGGCGCGGACCAAAAGCCCGCACCACGAAAGCGAAATACCGGGTGGAGACCGCCCACGCTTTGCAGGCGCAATTGGCGGAGGTTTCCAACAGACTTCGGCAGGAAACGACGGAATTGGATTTTGCGGGTTCTGGCCGGAAAACCAAGCGTTTGGTGGTGGGGGAAGGCCTTGGAAAGAGATTCGGCAGCAAAGTGTTGTTTGAGAGTCTGGATATCGTGCTGGCCCCAGGAATAACGTTGGGGTTGTTAGGAGTGAATGGATCGGGAAAGTCCACGCTTCTGAATATTCTGGCCAAAGGACTTGAGCCTGATCAGGGATCAGTCCGGCATGCGGATCGATTGAAGGTCGTCTATTTCGATCAATACCGGGAACAACTGAATCTCCAATTGACCTTGCGGCAAACTTTGTCGGATACGGGATTTACGGTGACGTACCGAGAGAAGTCCCTGCATGTGGTCGCGTGGGCCAAGCGATTCCAATTTCAGCCGGAGCAATTGGATGTCAGAATGGATCTTCTCTCCGGAGGAGAGCAGGCTAGGGCACTCATGGCCCGCCTCATGTTGCAACCGGCCGATGTCTTGATTGTGGATGAACCCACCAATGATCTGGATATTCCGACGCGTGAAGTATTGGAGGAGAGTCTGAAAGAGTTCCCTGGTGCCCTCGTGCTGGTCACCCATGATCGCTATATGTTGAAGGAAGTGTGTACCCAATTCTTGGGCTTTAATGGACAGGGCGGGTATGCATTCTTTGCGGAATACGAGCAATGGGAAGCCTGGCTGGGCAAACGGGAAAAGGCCAATGCTTCAGAAGGTTCGGGCATGGGCGAGTCGGGAGGACGATCGCATCGCACGGTATCCCAAAAGCTGTCATACAAAGAAAGCCAGGAGTATACTACAATGGAGCAGCGTATTCTGGAAGCCGAAGCCATACTGGCTCAGGCCCGAGAACCCCTGCTTGATCCCTCCGTCGCATGCGATTATGTGAAGTTGCAGGCGGCTGTTGAGACGTTGAAAGCGGCTGAGCAGGAAGTGGAGCGGTTGTATGCCCGGTGGGCCGAATTAGAGGCAAAGCGGCAAAGTTCAGCTTCTGTCTGAATGAAAATTTGGAAAGCATCCATCCGGCAATTTCTTTTTGTATCAAGGGAATCTGATCGGAGAAGAAGTATGAGGAAGAAACCTTGTGTCCTCACCTGGATATTCCTGGGGATGATGCTTCTTGTAACCTGTCCGGTGGGGGCCGCCTACGAGGATGGAGAAGAGGCCTATCTGCGTGGAGACTTCCGGTCAGCCTGGGAGTTCTGGAAGCCGTTGGCGGAACAGGGCAATTCGGATGCGCAAAATATGCTGGGTTATATGTACCGCTTTGGAGAAGGTGTCGAACCCAACTACGAACAGGCCAGGAAATGGTACCGTCTGGCGGCGGATAAAGGAAATCCCACTGCCCAGAATAATTTGGGTGTCATGTATCGATTGGGATTGGGCGGAGACCAGGATTTTCGAGAAGCGGTTTACTGGTTTCGTCGTGCTGCCGACCAGGGGAATGGGGGTGCCCAGAATCATTTGGGCCTCATGTATTATAAAGGCGAAGGCGTGACCCTGGATAAAGTCCACGCTTACAAATGGGCGTACCTGGCGGCTCAACAGGGGCTGGATCCTGCTCTTCAAGCGGTAAGCATGCTTGAACAGGAACTGACTCCTGCTCAAATTGAGGAAGCGAAAACGATGGCCAGGAAGTGGAAACCACGTGGTGAGGAGGTGGCCCTTTAAGGAATTCCTGCGCGATGATCCCATACGTTTGTGAAGATTCAGACAATCCTCTACCCTATCTTTGGGGGGCACAATTGCCATTTCTCGGTTTCCTACCCTTCTTTGGAATGTGGGAAAATAATGCTTCTCATCATGTGTCATGAGTGTTTTCGATTTGACTCCCTAACCCCAGGCTGTTAGGGTGAAATACGGTGCGGGCAGTTTTGCTTTCCACACAAAGCGGCTTATGAGTCCAAATCTCCCTTCCTTTTCGTAAACTGTCTGGGAATTACCGCTTTTCCTGTTTCTTACAGCCAGGAGCGGGGTGTTTCTTCCCCCGGTTCTAAGGCTCCAATTCCTTCCTTGGCACGAGGGTAGTTTCAATAGACATGGGGTGTCTCGTCACAAAAAGAGAAGAATAAAAAGGCACTTGTCACGCTGGAGAAAGCTTATCAAACATCAATATGAACAGGGACACAATTCAATACAGCGAGAAGGCAATCATGTATTCCGATGTTCAATTGTCGAGTTGGATTCCAATGAAGGAGATTTATCGGATTGTCGGGTTATCTCTGATGGATTGGATGGGGGAACCTATCTGGAAGCCCAGACTGCTGCCTATCAATAGGCCAAACCCATGTATCCGACATTCACAGATCTGATGAAAAAGCCACCATATATGATTTGGAACGGACCAAGCTTGGCTTCCTGAATCACCATGACAGATGGAAGTAGATTGAGCAGTGTAAAATTCAGTGTGAGAGAGGGAGCTTGTCATGAAACTAACCATGCAGTGGGGCGGGAAAAATCAACGGCCAAAAGCGTGTAAACCACCACAAAAAATTCGTTGGAATTTACTGGGAATTCCGGATCCGAGAAAAGGTCCGCCTCCGGTTCCCATTGAAGAGATTAGACGACAAGCCCAGGTCATTTCCAGTCGAGCCATCGACCAGGGGGCTCGCAGTCAGACTGATATAAAGGAAATGAAAAAAAATACTCCGACCAAGTCGGACAAATCTGCTGGAAAATCAAAGCAAGGCTCCAAAGAATCTGAACCCTAATCCCCAATCATGGCTTCCTGAGGGGAACAAGCTAACCAATTCACATACAAAGGAGGAGAAGGGGACGAAGCATTCGAATATTATCCTGGGAATCGTAAAGGCCGGAAGGGCGGCATCATCCTTTTTATGGATAAATTGGCATTGAAAGAAAAGACGAAAAGGGATACATCATGGCAAGATCCAGTAAAATGACACAGGGTAAGCGTAACCGCGAAATGGACAAAAAGATGAAACAGCAAGAAAAGGAAACACGTCGGCTTCAGAGAAAATCCGAAGAAACCCAAATTCCGACACTTTCCTCTGATGAGGATCCCGATTTGCTGGGAATTCGCCCTGGCCCTCAACCGCCCCAGTACTAGCCTCCAATTGGTTTATTGCCATTGCTTGTCAGTTAAACTTCGCTTGCCTCGAACGCCGGTTCGTTCGAAATATTTCCATTTTTGAGTTCTTCGATACCATGGAATGTCCTGAAAGACCTCTTCTAGGCCAGACTGTCTTTATGATACAGTGAGCGGAGTATGAACGGCCATTTACGCAAAATGACAGTATGGGGTTTTGCCTTGTTAGCCGGATGTGCCTCTGGCCCGGAGGCCATACCGGATTCGCTCAAATCGCATATAGACTCCCAGGCCTCCTTCCAGGAAATATTACAACAACCGGAAACATTCCAGGGAAAATTAGTGGTGTTGGGAGGGGAAGTGTTGCACGCGAAGCGGTCGAGCGAAGCGACACAATTGGAAATCTTACAATTGCCCTTGGATGGCTCAAACCGACCTTCCAGTATCAAGACCGATTCGCAGGGGCGGTTTTTGGCTTTTGAACACGCCTTCCTTGACCCTGCCACATTTCCACCCGGGACTCGGGTGACGGTTGTAGGGAAGGTGACGGGCGGCCAAACAGCTCAACTGGATGAAATGACTTACCAATATCCCACCTTGGCCATCAAGCATCTTCATGTCTGGAATCATGAGACTGAGGAATTACAGGGTGCCTCGGGGCCATGGTATGGAATTTTTGGCGGAGGCAGTACCGGTGGGAGAGTCGGTGGTGGAGTCGGTATCGGGATTGGATTTTAACAGCGAATACTAAAGACGTTTTTCAGGTTTTGGCAGATAGAGAATATACATGTGATGGTCACTCATGAAACCCACTAAGACCTTCCCACCCTCTCCAGGCAGTTTTCCTGCCGAAGTCGAAGCGCAAGAACGGTTCGGTTCCAAAGCTCGGGCCCTTCAGTTTTATGAGAACCAAGTCGTCACAGCCTTAAATTCTCGTATGCAGGAATTTATCGCCAGACAGGAAATGTGTTGGATTGCGACGGCCGATCAGCATGGGCAGTGTGACTCCTCTTTTCGGGCGGGTCCCCACGGATTCGTCAGTGTATTGGATGCCCGAAGGTTGATCTTTCCCGAGTATCGGGGTAATGGCGTGATGGCCAGCATCGGCAATATCCTAGCCAACCCCCGGATCGGCTTGTTATTTCTGGATCTCTATCAAAGTACGATAGGGTTGCACGTGAATGGACGGGCTCGCGTGTTAGGTAATCAAGAGGTTGCCGAAATGCCGGATGTAGTGCCCGAGGTTCTGGAAGCCTCACAGGTGAAAGGTGGGCGGCATCCTGAATGTTGGGTTCTGGTGGATATTGACGAGGCCTATATTCATTGTTCCAAACATGTGCCCCAAGTAAAAAAAGTTGAGAAACAATTTCATTGGGGCACAGATGATGAACAAAAGAAGGGCGGAGATTTTTTTCGCCTCCAATCCTTGTAGCCGGCGTTCCTCTTGTGAGACAGGCGGTTATCCGGTAATGGTTCCTTCCCGTTCTCGTTGAGCTGACCTGGAAACTCAATCCAACTCATTTCATTGGCGGCTCCAGGTGGAAGAAGCCAAATCTGGGAAGATCGTATCGGTTCCCGTGACGGTCATCAAGACGATCTGTTTAAGGGAAGCGCTTCTCATGCCGTATTTCGCCGGGTAGAGAGCGTGACGGCGACAGCTTAGGATGCGCAACGATGTGAAATTCAACCGTCCGATAATGAATTTTTAGTGTGCCCGCGCTTCACTGGCTCCGGTGCCTCCTGAAGCCGGTTGGAGTCAGGCCTCTATTGGACGGTCGTTATCGTATTACGAACCACCACCTTTCTTCCTGCCATCTGATGTGATCGTCAACCCCCGACAGAAAGTTGTGTGGATCTATGCCGATGGTGCACAAGCGCCTCACAGTATCGGCAGTGGACGATACCGGGTCAACGATTGTTCCGGGGGAATGCCACAGTTCAACAGCGGGTTAACGATGAACAACCCCAGACACCGATTTGAATATGTCTTCAAGCATCTCGGCACAGTTCCTCACCATCGTGATCTTCAACTGGGACCAATGCAGTGGTTGGTGACCGTACAAGCGTGTCGCTAATCCTGTCACTCCTGTTGACACATTCGTCTGACACCGATAAAGCCACGTTTCTTGGGACAAGTCTTTCGTGGGTGAACGATGGCCAATCAGGTCAACCGGTGTTAGTATGGGAGGTCGACCGGATAGATTTCGGTGGGTCCGATGACGTTGCACTTCTCGCAGGCGATGGCAGGGAATTATTGGCAAATCTTTTCAGTATGTACGGGTGTATCTCATCTTCCACCGGGCCTACCGGCGGGTGCTCAATGGGATGACGTCAGGTGAGCAGGGTCTGACGATGCAACCCGTTCAGGTCGATAAGCCGGATGCTCTTGAAATTTGCAACGCGATTCCTGCACCAACAATTGTCGTTGACAAATTGAAGCGCAAAACGACAAAAAGCCCGTCAACCGTTCCAATTGACCTAACGCCGGTTTGAGGCGCAGCAGAACAACCCTGCCAATCTAATGTAGTGTCGAATCATGGCAAGTGGATGGATGGTGAGAGTCATACCTGAGTGAGAAGGCCAATGGCTATGGAACCCTTTGGGGTTCTGAAACATCTGAACGCCATCTCTCCCAATCAGATATATTTTCTAGCTCCCAAAGCCGTCGTCATGCGGGGCTATGAGTATTACGCACAAGGGAGGCTGGAGGCCTATAGTTGGGATCGGACTCGAACTGCCCTGTCGGCCATCGTTCGAGGCAGTCTCCGGTATACCATCCGGTTGATGGCTGATGACGGGATGTTGGCCTATACCTGTAACTGCCCCGCGTGGACACAGACCGACCAATGTAAGCATGTCATCTGCGTGTTGTTGACCTCGGTGAATCTTCTCAACCCGGACACTTTTCGAATGTCTCATAGATCCAATATCAGCCGTCGGGACCTTCTGGAACGGCAACTCCTTGCCGGGGGAAAAGCGACGTCCGCTTCCATGCCCTCCCTTCCGATTCCGGCGCAGTTTGAGGTGACCTTGGGAACGCGGGAAGGTCGAGGTGAGGTGATGATTACCAATCATGGTGTGATGTGCCAATCGGTCTTGGGGATGCCGGCAGAGTTGGCTCTGCTGCAGCGATCGATTCAGGATCCGGCCTGGTCCACACAGGAAGGACTCCAAAATTTTCTCAATCACCACGGACACCGTCATCCCCTATTTGTGGAAACTGCGGAAGAACGAATTCCTGTAGAGTGGACCCCCTCCACCATCTATACCACTAAAACGGAGTTGAATCTGGTCGGGCAGACAGTCACCATTACCGCCCGATGTGTCCGATATGGTGAGATGTTGGAGTCGGTCCACACCATCATGGGATTTGTGGTGGATATGACGACGCACCGATTATCCCCCTTGGAATATGAAGGAGGATGGCAGATCTTCGATCTGCTGTATGACCAAGGCCGGCGCGCCGGTTTCATTCGACACCAGGATTTGTTGAACAGCCCTCTTACCTATTCCAAAGATCCCATCGCGCCGGGAATGCACGGAGGACGATCCGGAGACAAACGTCAGAATGAGGCACGAGCTCCCTTCACGATACCCGTTCAGGATTTTCTGCAATTACAATGTGAT
This sequence comes from Nitrospirales bacterium, assembly GCA_031315915.1. Classification (GTDB taxonomy): domain Bacteria; phylum Nitrospirota; class Nitrospiria; order Nitrospirales; family UBA8639; genus JACKFE01. The sequence continues at coordinate 100,441 of JALDRK010000002.1, read as the reverse complement.
ATTCCTCTGCCGGATAAGACACGGATATTCTACGGCATCGCCTTGAAAGTGGACGGGAAAGATGTGCCGGTTCCGGAGCCCATGGAACTCGATCAGCAATCCGGTTACGACTACAGACTGACGCTGGTGAGAGCAAAGCGGGCTTCCGGAGACTTTCTCGCGGATCAGGAGACCGCGGTCTTGCGAGCTGAATGTTGGTTGGGTGATAGCCGGACCAGCCCGAGTGCGGCCCTGTTTTCGGTGTTCCCGTTCATGAATCAATCGACCGCAGTGTCTAGCGGCCTGAAGGCTCGAAAACGTCGAACACTCCTGTATGACACCCTGTTGACCCTCTGGTGTCTGAAGAAATCCGCCGATGTGCGAAAAACCATCAAGGCCTGTTTGGCTCATGAAGAATTCGGGGCGTTTAAACTGCGGGCAGAAGCCGACACACTGCTGCATCGTTTTTCCGAGCCTGCGCTGATTCCCAGTTTTCGATTGGCCATTGATCGGGGACAATGGTGTCTGATTCCCAACGATCGGGCGAGAGAAACGGCCTTGTATGCGATTCCCTATCGGCTCTTTGGTTCGCAAATATTCGAGGAGATGCACACACATGATGAGATGCGTGTGACTCCGGGCACCCTCTATCCCCTGCTTCCGGAACTGTTCGCCTTGGCGAAGGAAGCCGGCCTGACCCTGTATTTTCAGGACGCGCCGATTGTCACCTCACAGTGGGAATGTTCGGTGGATGCACGTCGTTCGTCCGCTATCGACTGGTTTGAGCTACACCCGGAGATCATGTGTGACGGTGTGCGGATTGAGGCCAAAGATCTGGAAAAAATTCTTCAGCAGGGAGGACTGCTTACATCGGATGGCGGTCTTCGTATCATCGACCCCCAGACCCAAGCGATGTTGCGAGCTCTCTCCTCGCTGACGGGAAAACCGCAGGCCAAACCCGGCGTATGGGATAAAAAGATCATCGTGCAGGTGCCTAAGTTGCAGATTCTGGATTGGGTGGCCTTGCGCCGACAAGGGGTGACTGTGCATCTGCCGCCTGAGGATGAAGCGCTCATTGATCGCCTCTTGCACTTTGAGCGCATCGAACCGATTCCCCTTCCACAACGCCTGCGGGCTACCCTCCGGCACTATCAGGAGGAAGGCTATCATTGGCTGGCCTTTTTGTATCGGCACCGGCTGGGCGCCTGTCTGGCCGACGATATGGGATTGGGAAAAACCCTGCAGGCCATGAGTGTGTTGGCTGGCATTAAGGAAGGCATCATCACCGCGCCCGAACGCCTTCAGGGGCCGCATCTGGTAGTGCTGCCGCCCAGTCTCCTGTTCAATTGGGAACATGAAATCAAACGATTTTATCCAGACCTGATGGTGCAATCATATACGGGAAAGGAACGGACCACGGCCTTTTCCGAGGCCGATGTGGTGTTGACCACCTATGGTCTGGTGCGCCGGGATATTGACGTGCTGGAGAAAACCCGGTTCAACGTCATCGTGTTCGATGAAGCGCAGGCGGTGAAGAATATTGTGGCGCGGACCACGGGAGCTGCCCGCCGCCTGAAGGGGTATTTTAAATGCGTCATGACCGGCACGCCTTTGGAAAACCATGTGGGCGAATATTATTCGCTCATGGATCTCTGTGTCCCGGGACTGCTCGGAGATTATGAGGAGATGAAAGGGAAAATGAAAGCGCCGACTCCGTTGGTGCTGGATATGATCATGCAGCGAACCAGACCGTTTGTGTTGCGCCGGACCAAAACCCAAATTCTCAAGGAATTGCCGGCCAAGGTGGAAACGGATATTTATCTGGAACTCTCCGACCGTCAAAAGGTGCTCTATCAACAGACTGTGGCGACGATTCGGACGACCATTGCCGCAGCCTATCAAACCAAAACTTCCGCTCAAGCGCGTGTCATTGCCCTGACGGCCATTCTCAAACTACGACAGATCTGTTTGACGCCCCGGTTGATCAATGCGGCCAGTGCGGAACAGTCACCCAAATTGCTCTGCCTGCTTGATCGTCTCCGGGAACTGATTGAGGAGGGACATAGTGCGCTGGTGTTTTCCCAATTTACGTCGTTTCTGGATGTGGTGGAAGAAGCCTTTGGCGCGCATGGCATTCCGTATGTGCGGCTGGACGGCTCCACGCCCACGCTCCACAGGAAAAAACTCGTGCAAACGTTCCAGGAGGGGAGCGCACCTTCCGTCTTCTTGTTGAGCCTCAAAGCCGGGGGGCAGGGATTGAATCTCACCAAGGCCTCATATGTCTTTCATCTGGATCCCTGGTGGAACCCCGCCGTGGAAAATCAGGCATCGGACCGGGCCCATCGCATCGGGCAGAATCGGAAGGTCTCCATCATGCGGCTGCTCATGCGCCATACCATTGAGGAAAAAATGATGGAACTGAAGCAGAAAAAACTGGAACTCTATCATGCCGTGTTGGAAGGGGCCGCCCATCATGGCGGAGGCACGGGCCTGTCCCAAAAAGACTTTGAATTTCTTTTGGAATAAACCTCAGCTGTCTACCGGCATTCATGGTTCTTACCTTATTCATCACCACACTGCTCGTAGGTGTGTCGGTTATTATTCATTATGAAGCCGTCTACCGTCTTATTACCTTCATGCCTTCCCGATCCCGGCGACCAAGGCTGGGCATCATCTGGGGCATTTTATTGGCGCTTCTGGCGCATATTCTAGAAGTGTTGATATTTGCGGTGGGGTACTATGGGTTAATCCTCGCAGAAAAATATGGGACTCTCGTCGGCGAGGTTACCCCCGGGTTTCAAGATTGTATCTATTACTCCTTCGTTACCTATACGACCCTGGGATTTGGCGATCTTATTCCAACCGGTCCGCTTCGCTTTCTCACCGGAATAGAATCATTAACCGGGTTAGTGCTGATTGCCTGGACGGCTTCCTGCCTGTACTTTCAAATGGAGGCCCTTTACCGGAAACATTCCAGGTCGGGGTGAGGAACCTGATGCCGGTCATCTGAGGGGGCTGTCTCTACTGTTTGTCTGTTCTTCCTGATTAAGCCCGTCCTGGACAATTTACAATGTGACGGTTCGTAGTCGAAGGGCATTGGAAATCACCGACACCGAGCTGAATGTCATGGCTGCGGCGGCCAGCATGGGGCTGAGCAACAAACCGAACACCGGATACAGCGCCCCGGCCGCAATCGGCACCCCGATGGCATTATAGAAAAACGCAAAGAAGAGATTCTGTCGGATATTCCGCATGGTGGCCTGACTGAGTCGACGGGCACGGGCAATGCTTCGTAGGTCGCCTTTCACCAGAGTGACTCCCGCACTTTCCATGGCCACATCGGTGCCGGTTCCCATCGCAATGCCGACATGGGCCTGGGCTAGGGCCGGTGCGTCATTGATGCCGTCTCCTGCCATGGCGACGATTCGTCCCTGTTCTTGAAATTGTTTGACGATGCGCCCTTTCTGTTCGGGCAAGACCTCCGCCTTTACCTCATCGATGCCCAGCTTTTGTGCGACCGCCTGTGCAGTTTGCCGGTGATCGCCGGACACCATGATCACCTTGATGCCTTCCTCATGCAACAAACGGATGGCTTCCGGCGTCGAGGCTTTAATTGGGTCGGCTACGCCTATGAGACCGACTGCTTGATGGTCCACGGACACAAACATCACGGTTTGGCCTTCCCGGCGCAAGTCGTCGGCCTTATCCGCGAGTGAGCCCCAGGTTCCGTGATCGACCTTGTCGTCTTCCTCTAAAAATTTCCGCGTGCCGAGTGCCAGGCGGCGTTCCTGAACGGATCCGGTCACGCCTTTGCCGGTTTTCGACTGAAAGTCTTTGGCTTCTGCTAATTCCAATCCTTTGTCCTTAGCGCCCTGCACGATGGCTGAGGCCAATGGATGTTCGCTATTCCGCTCCAGGCTGGCGACGAGTCGCAGCAGATCATTTTCGCTCAGATCGGACCGGGAAATTACCGACATCAGTTTGGGTTTGCCTTCCGTGAGCGTTCCTGTTTTATCGACTACGAGGGTATTCACTTTTTCCAATTGCTCCAGGGCTTCCGCATGTTTCATGAGGATGCCCGCCGTCCACCTCGTCCGGTTCCCACCATAATAGACATGGGCGTAGCCAGGCCCAAGGCGCAGGGACAGGCAATAATCAACACCGCCACGGCATTGACCAGGGCATGGGCCATGCGCGGTTCGGGTCCCAGAAACGCCCAGATCAAAAAAGTCAGCACGGCCACGGTAATCACAATCGGAACAAAATAGCCGGCCACCAGGTCGGCCATTCGTTGAATGGGTGCCCGGCTGCGTTGCGCTTCGCTCACCATGCGGACGATCTGGGCCAGTACGGTGTCCCGGCCGACCCGTTCCGTTTTCATGACCAAAGTGCCCGTCCCATTCACCGTGCCTCCGGTCACCTGGCTCCCGGATGTTTTCTCGACGGGAATGGCCTCGCCGGTAATCATGGATTCGTCGACGGCGCTCTGACCTTCCAGTGCGACCCCATCGATGGGAATCTTTTCACCGGGTCGAATCCGAAGTGTGTCGCCGGGCTGAAGGTCCTTCACCGGCACTTCTTCTTCCGACCCATCTTTGTTAAGACGTCGGGCGATTTTAGGTGCCAGGCCCAGCAGTGCCTTGATGGCCGTGCCTGTCCGGCTGCGAGCCCGCAATTCCAGGATTTGCCCCAGCAGCACGAGTACGGTGATTACGGCAGCGGCTTCGAAATAGACGGCCACCTCGCCACCTTCTCCTCTGAATGAATCCGGAAAGAGGTCGGGCGCAAGGGTTGCCACTGTACTATAGATGTAGGCCGTGCCGGTTCCTAATCCGATCAGCGTAAACATGTTGAGGCTTCGGTGCACGACGGAGGCCCACCCACGCTGGAAGAACGGCCATCCACACCATAAAACCACGGGCGTCGCCAGGATCCATTGCACCCATGACAGAGCGGATGGTGAAAACAGTTCTTGCACCGGTTTCCCAGGAATCATTTCGGACATGGCCAGAAAAAAGATCGGTAAGGTTAAGAACAGGCCAACCCAGAATCGACGAGTCATGTCGGTCAATTCGGGGTTATCCTCTTCCTCGAGTTCAATTTCACGAGGTTCCAGAGCCATGCCGCACTTGGGACAGGAACCCGGCCGGTCTTGCACCACCTCGGGATGCATGGGACACACATATTCCGTTCTCGTGGCTGGTTCGGTAGGGGCCTCCGGTTCGAGGGCCATGCCGCATTTCGGACAGGCAGCGGGCTTTGGAGATTCCACGCCGGGACACATCGGGCAAATGTATGTGGCGCCGGGCTTGGCCGGTTCCGTGTCCATCGTCTGCCGGTGTTTTCCGGTGAGATAACCTTCCGGATCATGGCTGAATTTCTCTTGGCAGCGGGGATTGCAGAAGTAGTACATGGTGCCCGCATGCTCGAATTGGCCGGCGGCATTGAGGGGATTCACCATCATGCCGCAGACAGGGTCTTTCACCTGTTCCATCCTGACCATGCCTAATTCGCGGCGCTTTGGTTTCTCTTTTAGGGAGTCGGATTGTTGTTCCATTGTCTGTATTCCCGGACTTGATTCTGAGAATGAACGCACAACGGCATACGGAATGCCGACTTCAATTCTTCAGGCAAACGATGATCCTACTGGAGCATCCTTGCCGATTCTTTCATCCCCGAATCAGTATAGAGGAAAGGTGTGATGCTGGGGAAGGCAGTCCGACTATATGAATTCGAACGACGAATGGGCGGCACGTGTGGGCACCAACCAGTGCGGGCTCAACAATTTGACCATTGAGCCGGATGATAGCCATAAGGAATGTACAACGGGGAAAACCAATTCCCTGCATTGACACCTGGGCTCTCCTGACCGGCCTGCTTCCAGATCGTCAAATCCTTGATGTCAAAAACCGGAACGGCTTGTGTCGTCTCTCCGATCATGATGGGTTGGCTGCCTTTGATTTTCCCAATGATCGTCACGGTTGTCCCCGGTCGAAGAAGGTCTGGACCGAGCGGAACAGAACCGGAACACACCGCAAAAAACCGATCCCGACTGGTTGTGCGTGCCGGTAAAGGAACATACTCATTCGTCACAGGAAGTCGATGAAGGTCAAGACGAGTGGTTTGATCCTCATGCTTCAGGGCAAGGACCGTTCCTCCTACAACGAGGAGCCTGCCGCGATACTGTTCGGGAACCTCTCGAATCCGGTCAAAAGATAATTTGGTGGTTGATCTAATCCTCCAAATGTACCGGAACCACGTGATACCGGCTGTAGCTTGCCGTTCCGATCATGATGACACCAAGTGCCAGTAGGATGAACCGGTTAAGTGACCGTGTCAGCATTGTCCTCACCTGGTTTCATTCCTACGCTGCAGTTCTGGCGGCATCATTCGCCATAACTCTTATTTGAGGAATCGGCGGCTTGTGTGGCGGAGGAGGTTGAGGCCGGTTGGGATCAGGGAGGGGCGGATCGGGGTTGGGCGGCTTTGGATGCAAGGGATCCGGATCGGGGACAGGAGAAGGAGGATCCGAAGAGGGATTTGGAGATGTCGAGGAACCAACCCCTGTCTTTGGCTGGGGATATGAGTCACTCGGGTTCAGAAAAAATATTTGGCTGAAAAAATAGCATGACATTGGATCGTTGATACCTTTCAGAACTTTCCATAGTGAAAAAACAAAGTTCTGTGTAATTGTCTTTCGTCTATCTTCCAGGTCGTAAGATAACCGTGAAGTCTGCTGGTTCGACCGTCAGTTAGGCTGAACATCTTTCGTAGGCTTTCTGCTTCGCGGCGGCGATCATGCGTCTTTTTCACCTTTTCTCTTGTGTGCATCCGATAACACCTAGGCCCATCGCCTACGTGCTATAACCCGTTCATCCATCGTCCAGATGCGGAGGATGAGGAACGTTTTTAGACAGTATGCCTGAACCATCATTGCAGGGAGCACTCTCAAAAACCCTGGGGTTATTCAGTATCGAATGAGAGAAATTTTCGATGGATGAAGGTCAGGGAAAAAGCCCAAACACCGGGGTTTTCATGAGGTTGTGCTGGATGCTTTTCGGATAGGCTTTGTAGGTAATCTGACGCAGTGGAAATCGCGAGGACCCAGGAAGGTGTGGGGCAAAGTCGTCAACATACGATGAGAAACGAACTGTACAGGGCCTTGCGGGAGTGGCGCGAGAGGATCAGTCTTCCGGTATTTCTTCTGGCTGCAGGATTTAATGTTTTTCTGATCGCTGTAAGGGGGGGCACCAAGACTGGATCGAAGGCGTTTCAAACTCTGCTTTCATTCATTAACGTGACATTCGGTCAGGACTCACACAAGCACACTCCTCCTGGCCATGAATGAAAAAGCCCAACCCTGGTTTGAAGGCCCATCCTAGCCGGATTTGTCAGAACCATGCTCGTATACCGACGACGAATCGAACCTGACTGGGATTACCGTCTTCTTGTCGTACAAGGCTGGCGGTGTCTCCAAAGCTTCGATCTAAAGACACGCCAACATAGGGGGCAATCTCCCGGCGGATTTCATATCGAAGGCGGATTCCCCCTTCAAGATTGTTGAGGCCGGACCCGGTCGTAAATTTTTTGACTCGTTGAATCGCGGCATTCGTTTCCAATCGAAATTGAAGAATCAGGCGTTGACTCAACGAAAGATCCTTCGTGCCTGTGAAGCGGGCAGACACATCCCCGCGATAGCTGATGAACAGAGCGGGTTGGACTTCGTAGTGATAGGGGATAAGTCCTTGTAATCCGATCACCGCGAGACCGCGTGTCACGTTCCGTCCCCGGTAGGATTGTGTTTCGAGGCGCCCGCCAACTTGAAAATCATAATACTGCTCAAAGAACCGGCCGTACAGGAATTGTGAGTCCACATCGTAGTCGGCTTTAAATGCCGTATTCTGTTGGCCCTCGCTTTTAAACCAGATGCGGTTGTAGTCCCCACCGTACCAGCCTTCGACATCCCATCGGTAATCTGTCGCACTTCCCGTCCCGCCGACATCCGGACGGTATTCCAGGATGTTTGCGAGAAAAAAGACGTGAGGGTGTTGATCCTCGACTGGACTAGGCCAGTCAGGCTGGGGGGACATGTGTAATTCTGTGCGCGCCTTTGAGGGAGTTCCGCGCGATTGTTTTTCCGTCCGAGCCTCGGTCTTTACTTCCGAGGTGCTGTGCTTCTGAATACCAACTCGACTTAATGCGGGGAGGACGGTCTGGGCTGACACGACTGAGAAAGAAAGTGCCATACTCAGGAGATTTAGCGCGCCTAGCGCTAGAATGGCTCGAAGTGATACGCTCATGAATGGGGCTCTGGCTCCTCATTTCCGGTCACTTCGACGACCCGGAACATTCCGGCTTCCATATGCAGAAGTAAATGGCAATGAAACGCCCACCGTCCCGGAGCGTCGGCGGTGATGGCCACGGAGAGCCGTTCGGCCGGTTTCACGATGACCGTATGCTTGCGCGGCAGGTAGGCACCGGTTCCATTTTCCAGGTGCATCCACATCCCATGCAGGTGCAACGGATGCTCCATCATCGTATCGTTGACGAACGTGAGACGCAGGCGCTCGCCGTAATGAAATCGAATAGGCTCTTTGGCTTCTGAATATTTCTTGCCGTCAAATGACCACATGTAGCGTACCATATGGCCGGTGAGGTGAAGCTCGATCGCCCGTTCCGGTTCCCGTTGATCGGGGTAGGGTGTCAGGCTTTTCAAGTCGGTGTACACCAATACCCGCATCCCGGTGTTTTCCAGACCCACGCCGGGTTCATCCAAACGTTGCCTGGAATACTCTGCAATCGATTGATTGCCGGTACCGTGATGGTCCGGTGGGTGCTGGACGGGGATACTGCCGGGAATCGGCGCGTGTTGCGGATCATTGGCTTCAATGTTTGGTATGTGGTGTCTGTCGTGCATGTGTGTTGACTCTGGGGTCGCGGGCACCATGACGGGGTGATCAGAATGTCCCTCGTCCTGGTGACTGGTATGATTCATGATGCCCGTGTCCATGCCTTTCATGCTTATACCCATGTCGGCCATGGTCCGGAGGGGTCGGGGGCGGCGGTTAGGAAGAGGAGCACTCATGCCTGCCCGTGGCGCGAGAGTGCCCCGCGCGTAGCCGCTCCGATCCATCGTCTCCGCAAAGAGAGTATAGGATCGATCTTCGGTAGGTTCGATGATTACATCGTAGGTTTCCGCAGGCCCGATCCGAAACTCATCCACCAAGATAGGTTGCACATGTTGCCCGTCCGCGTGCACCACGGTCATGGCGAGCCCAGGTATTCGTACGTCATAGAAGGTCATGGCCGCGGCGCCGATGAAGCGCAGACGAACCCGTTCCCCGGAGCGAAAGAGTCCTGTCCAATTTTGCTCGGGTGACAAGCCGTTCATCAGATAGGTATATGTGTAGCCGGTGACGTCCGCAAAGTCTGTGGGATCCATACGCATCCGGTCCCACATGAAGTAGTTCTGCAGTGCGGCTCCAACTCCCATCCGTACCATGTCTGAAAAGAACTCTGGCGCGGTGCGTTTCTGGAAATTATAGTAGTCGCTTTGTTTTTTGAGGTTGGCGAATACGGTTTTCGGCGCTTCGAACGTCCAATCCGAGAGGACCACGACATACTCCCGATCATAGTGAAACGGCTCGGGTTCCATGGGATCGATGATCAGGGGGCCATAAACGCCCAATTGTTCCTGTAGGCCGGAGTGGCTATGGTACCAATAGGTGCCGCTTTGCCGAATCGGGAAGCGGTAAGAAAAAGTGGAAGCCGGTTTGATGCCCGCGAAGCTGACGCCGGGCACACCGTCCATGCCGGGAGGGAGAATCAAGCCATGCCAGTGAATGGAGGTATCCTCCTCTAACCGGTTGCTGACATTGAGTGTGACATGCTCTCCTTCCCGCAACCGGATCAAGGGACCGGGCAACGTGCCGTTGATGGTGATCGCCATCCCGGTTTGACCTCCGAGTAGAAACGGGGTTTCCCCAATGAGTAAATCGATAGTGTTGCCGCTTAACACTGGGGGGGAGATGGTCGTTGGCCCGTTGGGACCGGCGAAGACATAGGAAGGAAGCAGTCGTGCCATAGCGGCCATTAACCCCAGACCGCCAAGCCCTTTCAGCATCTCCCGTCGTGTCATGTCAGAGTGTTGGTCATTTTTCTTGAAGTGCATTATGTTCACGGGACTCACCTTGTTCTTATGAAATGAAAAATTTCTCCCATTGTTATACTAACCTATTCGAAGGGGGGAATCGTTGTCTCCATACTTCTGTCTTGTGTTGTGAAACGACGAGGCGGTGTCTTCAGCAAGTCACAAGAAGGGAGCACGGCGCTCCCTCCCTGTGATTCGGTACCGCTCATGCAAATTCCCTATGTTCAGCTCTCGGGTGACCACATTCGGAGCCTCAGGCTGTTTGTGACGACGCTGACGGAACTGAAAGCCATAGCGGCACTGGCCAGGATGGGGCTGAGCAGGATGCCCCAGACGGGATAGAGAATGCCCGTCGCCACCAGGATACCTACCACGTTATAGATAAAGGCCCAGAACAAATTCTGTTTCATAGTCTTCATCGTCTGCCGGGCAAGCTGGATAGCCGACCCCACGGCACGAAGATCATGCCGCATGAGGGTGACATCGCTGGCCGCGATGGCAATGTCCGACCCGGTCCCCATGGCGATGCCGATATCGGCCTGCGCTAACGCAGGGGCATCGTTCATGCCGTCGCCCACCATGGCCACGACTTCTCCGTTCTGTTGCCGCCGTTTGATTTCCGTCACCTTGCCTTCCGGCAACATCCCGGCCACCACCTGTGTGATGCCGGCCATCCGGGCTACTGCTTCAGCGGTGCGTTGATGATCCCCTGTGAGCATCGCCACCTGATAGCCCAGCTTGTGTAGGCGTTCCACTGCTTCCCGCGAAGAAGGTTTGAGCGGATCGGCAATGGCGACGAGTCCTGCCAGGGTTCCGTCGATGGCCGCATACACGGGTGTTTTGCCTTCTGCCGCAAATCGTTCTACATCTTGTTGGATAGGGTCAGTCTGAATGCCGAGTTCGGACATCAATGCGTGGTTTCCCACTGCCACCGTTCGTCCTTCTACCATGCCGACGGCACCGCGTCCGGTTCGAGCATGAAAGTCGTGCACCGGAGAGAAGGGCTGTTCCTTCGCTTGCGCATACCGCACCATCGCCTGGCCCAGCGGGTGCTCGGAAGCCTGTTCCAAGGAAGCCACCAGACGGAGGATGTCGACTGTGGTATACCTGGTGTCGGGAGCCGGGGAAATTTCGGTCACGACCGGTTGTCCTTCCGTAAGAGTCCCGGTTTTATCCAGCACAATGGTGGTGACCTGGCTGGCGCGTTGAAGCGCTTCCCCCCCTTTGATCAGGACGCCAAGTTCAGCGCCTTTGCCGGTTGCCACCATGACTGCGGTGGGAACGGCCAGTCCCATCGCACAGGGGCAGGCGATGATAAGCACCGACACGGCGGCGACCAGAGCGCTGATCGCGGGGGCGGTTTCCGCCATGACAAACCACACCATAAAGGTAGCAATGGCCAGGGAAAGCACGACAGGCACAAAGATCCCGCTCACGCGATCGGCCAGTTTCTGGATGGGCGCACGAGAACCCTGGGCTTCACGCATGAGTTGGACAATGCGGGAGAGCACACTGTCTGTCCCCAAAGTCGTGGCCCGGTATTGAAACGCACCGGTGGTATTCAGAGTTCCGCCGATGAGCGGATCTCCAGGCGTTTTGTCGACGGGCAGCGATTCGCCCGTGAGCATGGATTCATCCACCGCACTGGCGCCATGCAACAAGGTGCCATCTACCGGGATGCGCTCTCCCGGGCGGACGAGCACAATATCGCCGGTCTGCACGGCTTCCACCGGTAGGTCCTGTTCTACGCCATCCCGAATGATGCGGGCGGTTTTGGGCTGCAGGGTCATCAGTGCGCGCAAGGCGGCTGAGGTCTGGCGTTTGGCTCTGGACTCCATGGCATTCCCCGTGAGGATGAGGGCAATGATCATGATCACGGCTTCGTAATACACTTCCGGCGCCAGTCCTCGGCTCAGGAACACATCCGGGGCCACTGTGGCCAAAAGTGAAAACAGAAAGGCCGAGCCCGTCCCCACGGCCACCAGCGTATTCATGTCGGCTGAGTGGTGCCGGAAGGCAGCCCAGGCCCGTGTGTAAAAATGTCGCCCGGCCCAGGTCATAATGAAAAGCGTCATGACCAGGAGCGAAAACGAGAGGAAGGACGGATTGACGTCATAGAGGCCGGGGGCGATGTTTTGAAGCACCGGCGTCATCCACCCCATGACCCACTGCATGAAGGGGTCGGCCACGCCACTGTGCGGGTGAGTGGGGGAGGCATTCATCAGCGGCATGGAGAGCACCATGGCGATGAATCCGACGATTCCGCTCACGATCGCTCGATTGCGAAACGAACGGAATTCTTCTGTCTGGGTTTGTTCCTGACGTGCCTGCTCATCCTGGTTATTCTGTGCAGGCGCCTGGATCTCTGCTTCATACCCGGTGCGGGAAATGGCCTCTTTGACGGCAGCCGGAGTCGTGACACCGGGATCGTAAGTCACCTTGGCTGATTTCAACATGAGGTTGACGGAAGCCTGGATGACGCCCGGCTCCTTGTCCAACGCACGCTGTACACGGACCTGGCAGGCCGCGCAGGTCATTCCGCCCACGGACAAACTCACGGTGTCGATGGGAGGCGTCGTCGGAGCCCTCTCCGGGGACCGTTTTGGTTTTTTCGCAGAGTAGGGCGATCGGGTTTTCTTCGGTGTGTCTATGGCGGCGTTCATGTATGTCTCCTTATGATTTGTATTCGATGCATGATATGGATAAAGATTTTGTACACGGTTTAATTGTCTCCCCTGTCATCATGAGTGCAACGAAGGATCTAGCTCAGCCAAGGAATCTTCACTTGGGCTCAGATCTTTCGCCAAGCCTGCCCTGAGTCCAGTCGAAGGGGTTCAGAATGACAAAGGATTCAGGTTGAGATGGTTATATTTTCCCTCATTATGTGGATGCTGAAGGATGTTCCGGATTTTTCTGTGCTTGTTTATCCGCCACGGCCTGAGCCAGAAAGAAGTACCAATTGACCCAGGCAATCGCTGTCAGTCCGCCGATAATGACGGTCCATTCGATCATGCTCATACGGCCCTCCCGGTGAGTTGTGCTTGATAGCCCGCCTCATTGATGGCTTCCGCAATCTCTTCTGCAGTGATTTGCCTGGGTTCATACCCGACAGTCGCTTCCCCGAGTTTCACCTGCTCCACCCGTATGCCATCCAGCGAGGACAACACCCTGGTAACTTGGCCCACGCAATGCCCGCAATTCATGCCTGAAATTTTGAATGTTGATTGATTCATGAAAACCTCCGTCTTGTTGATGTTGGTTTGTTTGTCGTGGGCGCCAACTATCCGATGCCTTACGCCCTCTTTGTCTATGTAGACGGAAACCGGGAGGGATTCTTACAGTTGGAGGAATTCGCGTGCGGAAGCTCGCAAAAATAAAGGAAAAGAGATCAGCAGAGTAGGGGGAGATTTAGTAAGCAGGAGGGAAAGGACTTATTCACAAGTGCAGTTTAAGCACCCGTGTTTACTACAGATGCGGCAGGGATGTTCCAAAGGCCGGCAAGTAAAGTGATAAAGTCAACTTCTATGGGGCGGTGACCACGCACAGCCGTTAGGAGGAACCAGGAGTGCGGTATTGGCCTTTGGCGATGGCTTCGAAAATGGCATCATCAGGAATGTATTCATCGCTATGCATGACGAGGTCATAGAATTCTTCTGGCAGGACCCGCACGACTGTCATGAGACCCTTAATGCCCTCGTGCCACTTTTTGCGCATGCCGCGGGTTTCGCGTCTGCGGTTAATTTTCTGCATGGCTTCCTGGCTCATTTCCTTGCTCTGCATTTTCTGTGGATAACCAGGCACATTAAAAGTCGTCTTGTCCAAGCTTGGATGAGGTGGCGGACGATTCGGAATGGTATCCAGATATGTTGACATGTCTTCTTCGCCCCGGATACGCGGGCCTACCTGACGCACCATGTGATTCATCATGTGGTGCACCATATGGCAATGAAACGTCCAGTCGCCCGGGTTGAAGGCGATAAATTCGAAGTCCTGTGCCATGGCTACGCCGACCAATGTCGTGTTTCGAGGCACCCAGCCACTGGACGGAATGCGTCCCCCTTCCGTCCCCGTCAACCAAAAAGTGTGGCCGTGGATATGAATCGGATGGTGTTGCATCGGGCTGAAATCGATCAATCGTATGCGGACCCGTTCGCCGTGCTTACAGATCAGCGGAGTCGTATAGGGACCGCTGCGCCCGTTAATGGTATGCCAATTCCAGTCCATGCGCATGGAATCAGCTGTCCATGAATTGGGTGGGATGAAAAAATTTTGAAAGATCAGCCCGAAATCCCGGTCAACGGGCGGATCGTAGGCCACTCGCGGATGGATAATAAAAAAACCCACCATGCCGAATGCCTCCTGCATGGCCACATGGCTATGGTAAAAAAACGTTCCTGTCTGGTGCAGGTCGTATTCGTAAACATAGGTGCCGCCCGGAGGAATTAAATGTTGCGTCACGCCCGGAACGCCGTCAAACTCCACAGGGAGTTCCAATCCGTGCCAATGGACGGAGGTCGGTTCCGGCAATTCGTTATGGACAATGATCCGGACTCGATCCCCTTGGATCGCCTCCATCGTGGGGCCAGGCATGCTGTCGTTAAATCCCCAGACGTTCATGTATTTTTCGGGTAGAAACTCCTGTTTGACCGGTGTGCACCGCAATTCGAATTCTTTCACGCCATCGACCATTTTCCAGGAAAGCGTTTGCAGGTCCGGAGCGATAAATGGGACAGGTTCTAAGCCGGATGACCGAAGACCCGGCACCAGCTTCCCTAAATATTCATCGGACTCAGGCGGTCCGCCGAAGCTGGGATGATACCGTGAAAAACGGGAAAATTTGGAATTGGGATTTTGGGACGGCTCGGTCGAAGCCTGCCGGTCATGTTGGGAGAAAGAAGTTGAACCTGTCTGTTCCCCGCGAACGAGTTGCGTCGATAGGGAACCCGCGGCCGCCGCCGCGCCGCTCAGTAAGACCTGCCGTCGTGTCACACCATCGTTCATGCTGAGGCCTCCGTCAGATGAAAGAGAACAGTCTTGTAGAATAATCGTCTCTTATCGAGGTTTGGGGTTGGCATCGATATGTCCGGGCGGCGTCACACTGCCCGGCGTCTGAAGTCCGTCCGCAAGCAGGAATCCCTCGATTGCCACTCGGGCGGTCCGCCACGCAATAGCCTGATCAATATATTCCAGACGAAGCATGAAAAAATCCCGTTGAGCTTCGAGGACAGCCGGCCATGTCTCCCGATCGGCCTGATAACTATGCAATTGTATGCGGTACCGTTCTTCTGCTTCCGGAAGAATGGCTTCCCGATAGGTTTGAACATGTTGAAGAGCCGTGAGATATTGTTGAAACTGATCTGCCAGACGACGCCGGAGCCGAAGCTCGGTTCGTATAACTTCAGCTTGTTGAAACCGGAGATCGGCCTGCGCTTGATGAATGGTTCCTTGGTTTTGATCGAAGATCGGAATTTCAATGAACGCCTGAAGGCCGTAGACCGTTTGCGTTTCAATATAATTTCGTCCAGCCGAACCCCGAATCTTAATATTGGGAATCGGTTGAACTTTTTCCCGTTGAATCATGATTTGATCGGAGCGGACATTGGCGTGCGCCAATCCCAGTTCAGGACTTCGTTGGAGTATGTGTTGAAGCGCCTCGTCAAATTGAATGGGAGGCAGATCTTCGATTAACGCTCCCAATAGTGGCTTCGATGAAAGTGGGATTCCCACAAGCGTCAATAACCGCTCCCGCTCTAGTTGCAGATCGTTGTGAGCCATCTGCACGATTAATTGTTGGCGGTGAACCTGGACTCTGGCCAGACGCACGTCGGCCTCATTGGCCTGGCCGACGTTGAATTGTTCCTCCATGGTGACCAGATCATCCTGCCAGCTCTTCAGAAGTTCCTGTTGGATGCCGAGCCGATCCTGAAAACCTACAATCCGGTAAAACTGGATGAGAAGAGCATTCATCACCCGGTATTCCTGTGCAAGCGCTTGGAATTCTGCCGCGGAAGCCCGCGCCAAATATTTTTGCCTGCTGAGTTCGAGTTTTCCTGCAGTTACGATTTCTTGTTGAAGAAATCCTCCTTGAAATTCTCCGATGGTTTTCCTGGCGTTAATTTGATCTCCGATATATCCGCCTACGGGATTGGGGTAGAGTCCAGCCTGAAGAGCCTTGGCTCGCTCGCCCTCCACTTGTGCCCACGCCTGGATTAAGGTGGGATTGTATTGACGTGCCAGCTTCTTGATCCGTTCGAGAGAAAGCGGAGCATCTTCAGGAGGATCGCGATCAGGCTGCCGTGACAAGCCTGTTGGAAAAGTCGTGGACGGATTCTCATTGCGGAGTTCTTCAAAAGGAGACGGCGCATATTCGCGCGTGAAACTCTTCGTATCAGGCAACTCATCCATCTCATTCTGATAGAACGGAATGGACAAACAGCCTGATACGCCCATTCCCACGAGGGACATTATGAGCCACAAGGCGACATTCAACATTCTGAAACTTTTCTTGAAAATAATGAAGACAGTCGTTCACTCGCTCTCTCGCCAGTAGGATCATGGCGGGCGTCGTAAATGGATAACTTTTTTCGGCAGAACTGGAAAAAGTTCAATTTTTCACGCAATTCGTAAAAATTGTCATGGCGTCTTTTCAATCGACGCTTCTCAGGCAGGGGAGACCTCCCCCCTTGCCTGAAAGGTATTCACCACATGACTAGCGACCCGCGTCAACAGGTTGCTGACGGGTGCTTGCACCTTTACTCATGTTTCGACATTCCTCTGCACATCGTCGACAGGCTTCCGCACACCGTCGGCAATGTTCGTGGTCATGTTTTTCGCATTCCTTGGCGCATGCGTCACAAATGATGGCACAGATGCCGCAGAGCTCTGCACTAAAATTCGAATCTCTGCTCATGAATGCCGTGCAGGACCAGCAGAGATCCGCGCAATCGATGCAAAGTTGTGCACATGCAGGCATTTCCCCCAAACATTGAGTTGCGCAATTTTCACATTCCTGAGCACAGCGGGCACAAGCATCTACACAGGCCTGATGTTGATGGGCCATGGTCGCCTCCGTTTTCCTGTGGGGTTGCACGAATACTTCCCCAAGCGTGAAAGAAAAATTGATCGAGAAAAAACTTGTAATACCTTAATTGGGGAAACCTACTTGAAGAAACTGTCCAAAACCCTGGTTTCCACATAAAGGCGAGGATTGTAGACATGTAATGAAGTGAAGCGGTTGGAGTATGGGACAAAATCTGGCGTACTTTTGAGAATGAGGGTGAACGGGTTAACTCAGTGAACGGCGACATTGGGTCATCGCGGAATGGAAGACGCATTGCCCTTGTGGAGAGGGGAGCTGAGCGTAGTGTTTAAGAAGATGAGGGAGCGGCTATTCGCAGGTGCAATTCAGACATCCGTGTTTACTGCAAATGCCGCAGGCATTTTCCAACGACTGGCGTAGGGCATGGCGTGCCCGATGCAACCTGACGGTGAGGTTGTTGGTGGTGATTTGTAAGTCCTTGGCGACCGTTTGAATGGACTCGCCGGATAAGTCGATCCGTCGAATGAGGTCGGCATAAACGGGTTTAAGCGTGACCACGAGGCGATCCAGACAAGCGCAAACGGTTGGCTGCAGCTCATCAAGGGACGGGACCTGATTGGTGCCCAGTATGGCCGTCTCATCCAGAAACGTTTGTAAGCGCTTGGCATCGGTTTCCTGGCTTCGATAATAATCGATCAGCGTATGCCGAAGGATTTGGTAGAACCAGGGGATAACTTTGTCCATCTGTTTGATGGAATGAAAATGGGCCATCGCTTTTATGAAACACTGTTGCAAAAGGTCTTCGGCGAACGCGGCATTGTCCAAGCGCTTGGCGAGAAAGCCGTGGAAGGCCTGCCGATGGTCGATTAATTCCTGCATCACCTCATCGAGTAAGGGATGCGTTTCAGGAATGTGTTCGGCTTGATGTCCCACTTGATTCTCCGATCGTCCGAAAAATCCATTCAGACTGATGGACGATATCATGCTTGGTCGGTATTCGGGAAGTTGCGTGGGCCGGGTTTTGCCGAGGGAAACACTTTCCTTGAATTTGGTATTTATGCTTTGAACGTTGCGAGGCCACAGTTATGGAACCCTCACCCTAAATGAAATGTTCGACACCCACTTAATGTTGGTGACCCATGTGGCTATCATGTATGGGCTCTGGAATATTTGGTGCCGGTGGTTCATATCTTCGGAATGGAGGCGCATTGCGAATGATTGGGTTGAACGGTTCTAATTCAGCGGCTTTTTCAAAATGAGGGCGGGCATCGGAATAGAGCTTTCGCTTCGTGAGAGCCAGGCCGAGATTATAATGGGCCTCCCCTAATGATGATTGAATCTCAATGGCCTCTTGGTATTTCATCTCGGCATCTCTGAACATTTTTTGCATAAATAAGCGATTGCCTTCCATGATTAACGGTGCCGCTAGGTTGTTGGCATGCTCGGGCGGCGGCAAGGGTTCATCTGCGGATGGAGGAGATGTCCCGACACAGCCGCTCATTATTACGAGAAGGAGAACGCATCGAATCCATCTTTGAAAGTGACGGATATTCCATTTGTCGGTGTTCAATGATTGGATCATCTACGGAAGTTCCTTTCTTTGCCCATTTGACTGTTTCGAAAACGAGTGAACATATTCGAGCATGCTGGCCTACATCTTCAATTGCCGCCGGCGCCAGATGAAATACAGGCCGGGGACAACCAGCAGCGTGAGCACGGTGGTGGTGACCATTCCGCCGATCATGGGCGCCGCGATGCGTTTCATGACATCGGCCCCCGTTCCCTGAGACCACATGATGGGGAGTAAGCCTAAGATAATGGCCGAGGCCGTCATGATTTTTGGGCGAACTCGCAAGACGGCGCCTTCGATGATTGCCTCTCGAAGATCAGCCAGAGACAGCAGACGGTTTTCCTGTTGCCGACGGGTGCAGGCGTCATCCAGAAACATAATCATGATGATTCCGGTTTCTGCCGCGACTCCGGCCAAGGCAATGAAACCTACCCAGACCGCGACACTCAGATGGTAGTCAAGGTAATGCAAATACAGGATCGCACCCACCCAAGCAAAGGGAACCGAAAGCAGAACCAAAAGGCAGCGCGGGAGAGAATGAAAATTCAGATAGAGGAGGATCATAATGAGGAACAGCGTGAGGGGAATGACGATACGCAATTGTTGCTCGGCCCGTTCGAGGTATTGATACTGGCCTGCCCATTGGAGTGAATACCCTGCCGGAAACGTGATGTGTTCCCGGATAAGAGCCTTGGCTTTGTCCACGTAGGTACCCAGGTCTTGGCCGGCGACATCCACAAACACAATACTGGCGAGAGACCCGTTTTCATCCCTGATGGACGGCGGACCGGTGGTTTTGGAGATCGTGGAAAGTTGTGCAAGCGGAATATGCTCGCCTTGGGGCGTGGTCACCAGTACGCGCTTGAGGGCCTCGACGTCCTGACGGAGGTCGCGAGGGTACCGCACGTTGATGGGATAGCGTTCACGGCCTTCCACGGTCCAGGAAATATTTTTCCCGCCAATGGCGGACTCGATGACGTCCTGCACATCCCCCACCGTCAAACCATATCGCGCAGCCGCCACACGATCCACCTCGATGTCCAGATAATAACCGCCGGTCAGGCGTTCGGCATACGCACTTCGGGTACCTGGAAGCGATTGGAGTAACCCTTCAATCTGTAATCCCAAACGTTCCAACTCCTGAAGTCGGGGCCCTAAGATTTTTATCCCTAAAGGACTCCGGATGCCGGTGGCGAGCATTTCGGTTCTGGTTTGAATGGGCATCCACCAAATATTCGGCATTCCGGGTAATTTCACGCGTCGGTCCATTTCGGTAATGAGGGTGTCCCAGGTCATGTTTGGACGCCACTCTTCTTGAGGTTTAAGGGTCACCAGGGTTTCGGCCATGTTCAATGGGGCGGGATCGGTAGCCGTACGGGCGCGCCCCATTTTTCCGAACACACGCTCCACCTCGGGAAATTCTTTCAAGAGTCGATCCTGCGTTTGAAGGATCTGAGAGGCTTTTTGAACCGAAAGACCGGGTAGCGAGGTGGGCATAGAGAGCAGCGTGCCCTCGTTGAGGGGAGGCATAAATTCAGACCCCAATCTATGATAAACGGGTACGACGACGATGACGCCGGCTACCGCGATGCCGACGACCAGCCATCGAATACGCAACACGCCTTTCACGAGTGGAGCATACATCCAAATCAGGAATCGATTCACGGGATTTTTCCTTTGGGAAGTCATGCGGCCGCGAATACACCACCGCATGAACAGGGGAGCCAATGTGATGGAAACAATCGCCGCAAACAACATGGCAAAGGTTTTGGTATAGGCCAGCGGTTTGAACAAACGGCCTTCCTGAGCTTCCAGGGTAAAAATCGGTAAAAAGGAAACCGTGATAATCAGCAAGGAAAAAAAGAGCGGACGCCCGACTTCCTGGGCCGCATGAAGAATGACGGAGTGCCGGGAACCCGGACGACCGCGCTGTTCCCACTCTTCCAGGCGGCGGTGGGCATTTTCCACCATGACCATAACGGCATCCACCATGGCCCCAATCGCAATCGCAATCCCGGAGATCGACATAATATTCGAGCTGATTCCCAGATAATACATCGCCAGAAACGAGAGAAGGATGGATACCGGGAGCAGAAGAATCGGGACCAGGGCCGATCGAAGGTGAAAGAGAAACACCACGGTAACGAGGCTGACCACGAAGCTGATTTCAAGCAGCTTGTCTTTTAAGGTGGCCATCGCTCGATGGATCAGGTCCGACCGGTCATAGACGGACACGATACGAATCCCCTCCGGCAGAGAAGGCTCCACTTCCTGTAGTTTCTGTTTGACTCGATCGATCACGGCGAGGGCATTTTCCCCATAGCGCATGATCACGATGCCTCCGACGACTTCTCCGGTGCCATCCAACTCGGCGATGCCTCGTCGGAGATCGGGTCCGATGGTCACTTCAGCCACTTCCTGGACCGTAATCGGAGTCCCACGAGCATCCGTTCCCACCGGAATGGTCCGCAGATCATTCTGAGAACGAATATACCCCCGGCCCCGGACCATATATTCCCGTTCACTGGCCTCAATGATCCGTCCGCCCACTTCATTGTTACTGCGGCGAACAGCCTGGATCACCTCTGAGAGGCCGATGCCATACCCTTGTAGTTTCACCGGATCGACTTGGATTTGATACTGTTTGACGAACCCACCGATGGAGGCGACTTCGGCCACGCCGGGGATGCTTTGGAGCCAAAAGCGCAGGTGCCAATCCTGAAACGAGCGGAGATCAGCCAAGCTTTGACGGCCGCTCCCGTCCACCAGGGCATATTGAAAGACCCAGCCCACACCGGTGGCATCCGGCCCCAAGGTGGGAGATACGCCTTCAGGCAGTTTGTCCGTCACCCCTTGTAAATATTCCACAGCCCGGCTCCTTGCCCAATACATGTCGGTCCCGTCTTGGAACACGATATAGACAAAAGATAAACCCAGAAACGATTGCCCCCGCACATACTTGATGCGTGGAGCGCCTAGCATCGAGGTGACAATCGGGTAGGTGATCTGATCCTCAACCAGATCCGGACTGCGCCCCGGCCATTCGGTGAGCACAATGACCTGAACGTCCGAGACATCCGGCAGGGCATCCAGCGGAGTGCGGGCCACGACCCAGATTCCCCAACCCATCAGGAGCAGGGTGAGCATGCCCACTAAAAACCCGTTACGCGAACTCCAGTCGATAATTCGTTCGATCATGGGATTTCACTCACATTCCTGGCATCCCGGACATCCCGGGCTTTGTTCCTTCATCGACCTCCAGGGAAAAGGTTTCCTGAAGATCGGAATGACCGGCACGCTGGATGGAGATGCTCAGGTCCCAGCGGCCGGCCATTCCGAGGTCGACCGTGGCTTCATAGGTTCCTTGTGCAGTCGGTGACATGGAGATCGTGGCTGGATGCATGCCCGGCATAGTAAACGTCAGTCGGGTTTGGGCATTGGTGACCGGCTTCCCGTGTTCATCCCTGAGGGCGACCTGAATTCGGTTTTTTCCCACCTGCATGGGCGAAGGATTGGTGGAAAGGAGGAAGGTGAGTCCGTCCGCATGCTTTTCTATTTCACCCGCAACGGTCTCTGTTGATGACCTGTTCCGGGTTTGCTCCATCTGCCCGCTGTCCATTTCACTCATATCCATGTCATTCATATTCATGCCCGGCATGTCCATCTTGCCCATGTGGGCCTTTTCCATCTTGACTCCACCCATTCCCAGCGCGCCCATCATGTTGGTGCTGGCCATGAGCTTACTTTCCGAATCCAGAAGAAACGTGCCCGAGGTGACAATGCGTTCATCCTGTTGAAGCCCTGAGACGATTTCGTAATACGAGCCGACTTTGGGGCCCAGCGTGACTTCGCGCGGTTGGAACATGCCTTCTTTCTCAGCCACAAACACGACTGTCCGTGTCCCGGAATCCAGCACCGCTTCTTCAGGCACCGCCAGTCGATTTCCCCGGTTCACCTGAATGCGTACGGTTCCGTACATGTCCGGTTTCAGTTTCAATTGGGAGTTGGAAAACACCAGGCGGACCTTCACGGTTCGTGTCCTGGTGCTCAAGTACGGATAGATATAGGTAATGTCTCCTTGAAACGTGTCTTCGGGGTAGGCATCCAGGGTCAGAAGGCCCGACTGGCCAACCTGAAGAAAAGGCATTTCGTATTCAAAGACGTCGGCGTGCACCCACACGGTTGACAGATCGGCGATGGTGTAGACCGTCATTTCAGGCTTGACATACATGCCCTTGAACACCTGTTTGTCTATGACGAATCCCGTGGCCGGAGAATAGATAGTCACATAGGTTTGAGGAGTGCCGCGTCGAACCAGATCCGCAATTTGGTCGTCGGTAATCGTCCACAACCGGAGACGATCGCGAGCGGCATGTACCAATTGCCTTCCTTGCTGCCGGACTTCCGCAAGCGGACTTTCCTGAATGTCCGCAGTAGCCTGCACGGCCAGGAGATACTCTTCCTGAGCCGCCACAAGTTCCTGGCTGTACAGGGTAAATAACGGCTGACCTTGACGAACCATTTGACCCGTATAGTCCACGAACAGATCTTCCACCCAACCTGCGAGGCGAAGATTGACATGTGTCAGGCGCTGTTCGTCATATTCCACTTTGCCGACAGCCCGGATCTCGGTTTGAAGTGTGTGTTTGCCCACCAGGGCGGTTTTCACGCCTATCAATTGCTGGCGTGCCGATGAAACCATGGCTGTGGCCTGAAGGTTTCTCGGTTCCTTGGAGGGCATTCCGGAATTGGGTTCCTTATCGGGTTTTGCCTGTTTCGGTTTGCTGGAGTCATCAACCGTTTCGGTCCGCATGGATTCAACGGCTGTCCAGAGGGATTCTTTGAACAGAATCAGGACCGCTCCAAGGAGGCCAACCGCCAGTCCGATCAGGACCCAGCGGAATCGTGAGGAGTGCAGGGTAAGCATGGGATATCCCTCCGCGTCACAGTTCCTTGCCGACGACCCGTTGAAGTTGTGCAATCTGGTGTTCGCGATCGACAAGGGCCCGGAAATATTCCAGTTGGTAACTGATCAACGCGCGCTCCGCATCGATCAAATCTAAAAAATCCGTGCGATCCGTCCGATAGCCGGCATGCGCCGCTTTCAGCGTATGTTTCGCTTGGGGAAGAACCGTCGTGGTAAAGAGAGCCAGAACCTGTTGCGTGGCCTGAATTTGCGACACGAGATCCTTAATTTGAAAACGCGTGAGATTCTCCAGTGTTTTTTTTCTGGCCTGGGCGGCCGCCACGTGTGCGGCGGCTTCCCGGACGCCCGCGTCATATTTGGGCTTCGTCCAAAAGGAAAACGGAATGTTGAGAGTCACATTTCCTCCGAAGCCGTCATCGGCCTGAAAGTTTTGCCAGCGCTGAAGTTCAACCCGCAATTGTGGGAAGTAGCGCAATTTGGCAAGTTTGGTGGCTGACTGGAACTGGGCCACGGCCCAACCCGCTTCTTGAAGTTCCGGACGGATTCGCAGCGCGTCTTCCTGAAGCCTGTCCAGAGAGAAGGTCACCGGGTCCGCCTTGGGAGCCTCTGGGGTTCCAAGAGAAGCGAGCGGGGCACGATCGAGGAGGGTATTCAAATGCGCTCTGGCGGTTTCCCGTCGTTGTTCCAGGATGGGTAAATGCATGAAGAGTTTGGACAGTTCCACCTGTGCTCGCAAGACATCCACTTGGGTGCCTTTTCCGACTTTAAATTTGGCATTGGCGATTTGAAAAAACTGTCGGAGCAGATTGACTTGCTCATGGTGAATATCCAGAGCGGTATGCGCATAAAACAACTCATAATAGGCTACCGTGACCGATGCGATAATTTCCTGAACCTTGGCAGCCAGTCGTTGCTCCGCTTGTTGCGCTTCCCGAACGGCCATCTCCTCTTGTTGAGACAAGAGACCGGGAACAGGGAAGCGCTGAGCGATTCCATAAATGGTTGAGTCCGTTTTGGTGACATTCAACGACTCGGGTGTATTCCAGAGTTGGATTTTCACTTCGGGGTCATCGAGCGTACGGACTTGCGGGACGCGGGCATTCAGGACTTGAACCTGCTCTCGTGTCGCCGCAATCTCAGGGTTCCGGTCAATTGCTTCTTGGACCAAGGGGGCAAGCAGCAAGGTTTGGTCCGATCCAGGCAACGGTTCAGCCGGAAGGGCCATAGGAGTAAAAAATACAAAGAAACCGAAAGAAACCGGCAATAGGTATGTCCGAATTGGGTTGTCCATGAGATTCTCCGCCTATCTGTCGGGTTCAGGGGTTGTGTCATTTCCTGCTTGAAAGCCATGAATGCAGGAAAAGGGAGAACACCCTGTCGATCGGTCGTGAAGAAACCCGATCTCAATCCCGTCTTGCGTGAATTCAGAAAATGGGTGTTAATGCAAAAATGCGGAGGGTATCAAATGCGAAACACGGAGATAAGGATATGGATGTCCCTAGGAGGCGAAAGACTCTCACTGGCAATGGTGGGAAGAAATGGACCGGTTGTTGCGGGAGTCAAAAAAGGATAAAACGAGTTTTCGGCAAAAACCACATGTGACAGATTGAATGAGGAAAAATCTGCCACGGATTGCACGGCCAGTGTTTTAAACCCGTCGCAAAACTGGGTGACCGGCTCCTTTCCTGGTTTGGTGCAATCGCTGCCGGATGTCACCGGCGTGGCAGGATAGACCGTCACCACACAGGCATAGGCATTGAAGCTGAACGCGAGGAACAGACCGATAAGAAAAAGGGCCAGGAATTTTGGGGAAGGTCGCATCACGGACATTGTAAACTCAGCAACCGTTAAGTACAAGAATGAAAGAATATTTAATTTTGTTCCCTCATCAATGCCCTGTCGGGCCTCGTCTGGCCTATGTCCAGTTCTTCAGCACCCGATCTCCTTCTGAATAGGAGGACAAGGAACGGTGCCGTAGGAGCAAAACACGCAGCAATCTCCGGCCTTGGGTTTCAGAATGGCCCCACATTGTGGGCAGGGATATATGACCTGGCATGCGTCGATTGGCATGACTTCTTCCATTAATCCCGAACAATGGGGACAGTGGATCGTAGATGTGAGGAGCATGGGGGTATCAACCTTGGGGTTTTCGATAACAGCTCTTTCGAAAAAGACCATATCCGATCATCCCTATCGAGATGGCAAATACGGGCAGGGCAAAATAATCAATATACCCGGTCATGTAGCCTAGGCCGCCCGCACTCAATCCCAAAACTGCCAACGGAGTAAAACAACACAGGGACGCGACAAAAGTTCCTGTGATTTCGGAAACTGTCCATACGTTCGTCGATTCTCTCTTCATGGGGCCATGACACTGAATGGCAAACCAGTTTTCTTTAGCTGACGGGCGTGCCGATTCCCGCTGCCCGCAGGACCTGTTCACTAGGACCGCCTTCCGCGCAACATTCCGCTAATCGACCGTCTACCACGACAGTCGGAACTGTGCGAATCCCTAGTGATCCGGCGCGTTGAGCCACGATGTGATTCTTCATGTCAAGAACGGTGACTTCGCAGGATGGGCAAGCCAGTTGCTTGACAAGGTTTACCGTGTCTTCACAGATCTGGCACCCGGCACTAAATATTTCAATTTGACGTGTCTTCTTCATGAGCAACCTCCTTTGGTTGTAATGTTCCGAAGCATTCAATGATAGGACAATGGTCGATAGGCCCGCGCCCATTGCAGGATGCCACGAGCCGGCCCAGTGCCCGTTTCATCCGTTGAAGATCCGTCATGCGTTCCCGGATAGCCGAAAGTTTGTCCATCGCACGGTGTTTGACATCAGCACAGGTCGCCGTGGGATTGGTGGCTAGGGATAAGAGGTCGGCAATCTCTGATAAGGAGAACCCTAGCTCCTTGGCCCGTTTGATGAACCGGATTTGGGCGATCGCCTCACGTGGATAGACACGATAACCACCGGGTGTTCGTGGGGGTTGCCCCAGTAATCCTTTTCGCTCATAAAAGCGGATGGTTTCGATTCCCACTTGAGCCTGTTTCGCGATTTCACCGATCTTCATAGCGGTAAGTTACACTCCGTACCATAGTCCCGAGTCAAGAGAAAAATTTGCCCGCCTTGTGTTGAGTCCTCTATTTATGCCAGAAGTAAGGGGGCGGAAAAGGTAAAAAGTCCAATGATTTGATGCATCAGAATAGTCTTCAACCTCAGTATAGTAAGAGTCTGTCCTGATCCTCTATCGGTATGTGTAAACTTCCGTTTTCACCTCCGACCAGACGACCGGCTATCCCACGAGGTATTTGGGCGTTGGGAATGGTCAGTCTCTTCATGGACATGTCTTCGGAACTCATTCATAGCCTGCTGCCGGTGTTCATGGTGTCCGTGCTCGGAGCCAGTTTTGTATCGGTGGGGATTATTGAGGGCTTGGCCGAAGGTACGGCCATGGTTCTCAAGGTGTTTTCAGGTGTGCTCAGTGACTATTGGAGAAAACGCAAACTGCTCGTGGTGATCGGGTACGGGCTTGCGGCGATAACGAAGCCGCTGTTCCCGCTTGCGTCCGGTTTATCCGCGGTCTTCTTGGCCCGCTTTCTTGATCGTGTGGGAAAAGGCATCCGTGGTGCACCGCGTGATGCGCTCATTGCCGATCTCGCGCCTCCGGGTTTGCGGGGGACATGTTATGGATTGCGGCAAACCCTCGACACCATCGGTGCGTTCATTGGTCCCTTGTTGGCGATGGTGCTGATGGCACTGCTGGCCAACGATATCCGGATGGTGCTGTGGGTCGCAGTCATTCCGGCCCTGATGGCAGTGATGTTTCTGATGGTGGGGGTGAGCGAGCCCACGCCTCTTCATTCCGGAGAAGCCGACCGTACGCTCAACCCGCGGCAACTGACTTTTCCGCGCTTGGGTCGAGTGTATTGGTGGATTGTCATTGTGGGAGGAATATTGACGATGGCACGCTTTAGTGAAGCGTTCCTGGTATTGAGGGCCGAACATGCCGGTCTGACGCTCACGTTTCTCCCGTTGGTCATGGTCATCATGAGTGCGGCTTATGCCGCCTCGGCCTATCCGTCCGGTGTTTTCGCCGACCGCAAAAATCCTCGAAATCTGCTGGCGGCCGGATTCATCATATTGATTCTTGCCGATGTCGTCTTGGCGCTTGCGAGCGGAGTGGCCGGTGTGTTGCTTGGTGTGGCACTCTGGGGAATTCACATGGGCCTGACTCAGGGACTGCTGGCTACACTCATTGCCGGAGCCGCTCCGGCCGAACACCGTGGGAGTGCCTTCGGTATCTTTAATCTTGTGTGCGGCGTGATGCTCTTTATCGCCAGTCTGCTTGCAGGGTTTCTGTGGGATCAATTCGGTCCGTCCGCCACGTTTTTGGCCGGGGCAGGTTTCACGGCGCTGGCGTTCGTCGGTCTTATGGCACATTGGCCCATGACATCGACTGAAACAGCCGATAGCGTTAAAAAAATTTCTAATGCTTGAGAGTTGGGAAGATGGCAGATTGCTGTACGAACGCCACATGTGAAATTGAAAAACTGCAGACACGCCAATCCCATACGCTGAAAATCGTTTTGGGGATCAACGCGGGCATGTTCATCGTCGAAATTGTATCAGGGATCATGGCCCGATCAACGGCCTTACTCGCCGATTCCCTCGATATGCTCGGCGATGCCTTGGTGTATGGGGTGAGTCTGTATGTTGTCAAAAAAAACGATTTCTGGAAAGCGATGGCAGCCCTTTTCAAGGGCTTGCTCATGTTAGTCTTTGGCGGGTGTGTATTGGCAGAAGGCGTCTACAAGTTGCTCTACCCTGCAATTCCTTCCTATGAAACGATCGGAGTCATCGGCCTCTTGGCCCTGTCAGCCAACGGTGTGTGTTTCCTGCTTTTGCGGCGACATCGTTCGGAGGATATCAATATGCGATCGGTGTGGCTGTGCTCGCGTAACGATATTCTGGCGAATGTGTTGGTCCTGATCGCAGCCGCCGGTGTCTGGATGACGGCTTCTCAATGGCCGGATCTTCTGGTGGGGTTGGGTATAGCGACCATTTTCCTTCGTTCCGCCTTTTTCGTGATTCGGGATGCCTGGCGGATGCGGATGCTGCATCATAAAACTCGAACCCTCAGGATATCCTAACTCTACCCGAGAAACCGGGAAACATCCGCAATCGGAATAATCCATATTTGAGTTACTGTTGAAGGAGGCACAGTCATGACAACTTTTGCAGTTTATCTTGGCGCGGCCCTGGCTGAAATCGGTGGATGTTTTGCGTTCTGGATGTGGCTCCGGTTGGGCCGGGCGTCATGGTGGGGTTTCATCGGTACGATCAGCCTGGTAATTTTTGGCATGCTCCTCACGCGCTCGGAGGTCGCCTTTGCCGGGCGAGCCTATGCCGCCTATGGCGGCGTCTACATCATGGCCTCCCTGTTATGGCTCTGGGCGGTGGAAAGCATGCTCCCTGACCGGTGGGACATGGTGGGTGCCGGCATGTGTTTGGCCGGCGCCGCGGTAATTCTCTGGGTGCCCAGAGGAGGGTGAACCCGAACTTGATGGCCTCTTCTCGGGCGTTTTCGCTGAATCAGGTGTTGGATCTCTCTTCACCGATCCGGACGATCAGGTCTTTTTTGGTCACCGCAGAGAATAGAGTGTTGCCTTCAACAAGATCGGGCACGCATGATATTCTTGAAACCAGACTCTTTACGATTATGCGCGACTTGTTCGTTCACTGACGGCTTAGGGAGGACATGATGGACTGTGCGGATGCGCTGGTGTTCTTCGGCGCCACGGGGATCTTGCCTATAAAAAATTTTCCCGGCTCTTCAGGCCCTTGTTCGAAAGGGAAAGCTGGATGTTCCGATCATCGGCGTCGCCAGGGGAGGGCGAGACGTGGAGCACCTCCGGGAACGGGTCCGTGCCAGCCTGGAAGCCTCCGACGCGGGTCTCGATACATCCGCCTATGAGAAACTCTGCGGGTTGCTCCGGTATGTGGAAGGCGATTATCAGGCAGAAAGCACGTTCACCCGTTTGCGGAAAACCCTTGGTAGGGCTCGGCGCCCCCTGTGCTATCTGGCGATTCCCCCGAGCCTGTTTTCGACGGTGGTGGAACGTCTCAGTAAAACGGGCTGTGCCGATGGCGCGCGGGTGGTTGTCGAAAAACCCTTCGGTCGCGATCTGGCGTCCGCTCAGCAATTGAACCGCATCCTGCATGGCGTCTTTGACGAGTCGGCGATCTTCCGCATTGACCATTATCTCGGCAAAGAATCCATTCAAAATCTTTTGTTTTTTCGGTTTGCCAATTCATTTCTGGAACCCATCTGGAACCGCAACTTCATCGAAAGTGTGCAGATTACGATGGCCGAGCAGTTCGGTGTGGAGGGTCGTGGGAAATTTTATGAGGAAACCGGTGCGATCCGCGACGTGGTCCAGAATCATTTGTTGCAGGTGGTGGCCAACCTGGCCATGGAACCGCCGGTCGGCACAGGAGGAGAAGCCCTGCGCGACGAACGGGTCAAAACGTTTAAGGGCATACGGGCACTCACGGGAAAATCCCTGGTGCGGGGGCAGTTCCGTGGTTATCGAGACGAAGCCGGCGTGAATATGGGTTCGCAGGTTGAAACGTTTGCCGCGATGCAGATGCATATTGATTCTTGGCGTTGGGAAGGGGTTCCTTTTTTCATTCGAACGGGAAAATGTCTTCCCGTGACTGCCACCGAAGTCTTTATTCGTCTCAAGTATCCACCCCAACAGCTCTTTAGAGAAACAGACCGGAAACCGCCAAACCATTTCCGGTTTCGACTGGGACCCGATCGGGTGGGCATCGCGTTGGGTGCCAGGGCGAAAAAGCCCGGCGAAGGAATGACCGGCGAGGACATCGAGCTGAATGTGTGCCGGCAACGAGGAGATGAAGAAGGGGCTTATGAGCGACTCATCGGAGATGCGATGGGAGGAGATGCGGCCTTGTTCGCACGGCAAGATGGAGTCGAAGAAGCCTGGCGTATCGTAGACCCGATTTTAACGAAGCCCACGCCCGTCCATGAATATGACCCGGGTAGTTGGGGACCCCACGAGGCCATTCCCTTAGTGACGGGTATCGGCGGATGGCATAATCCGGTAGAGCACGAATAACCTGGTCGAAACTGTTTGTGCGAGTGAAATCAGAGACGGTACGGTCTCCATGCTAAACGGTTTCGGCCTGAAACATCATGGAGTTTCATTTTCGTCATCCGGAGGTGTTTCGGTCTCAAAATATCACGAGGGGAATGAGTGGATTCAACAAAAACAGGGTTGCATGACAAGACCATCGCATCGGAATTGAACATCACAGCCAGGCAGGTGATGGCCACAGTGGAACTTCTTGATGATGGCGCCACGGTGCCGTTCCTTGCGCGATATCGAAAAGAAGTCACTGGCGGATTGGATGAAGTGGTCATCACGTCCATTCGGGATCGTGTGGCTCAACTACGGGAATTGGACAAGCGCCGGGCTGCCATCCTGACGTCGTTGGAGGCGCAGGGTAAACTGACCGAAGCGCTTCGAGGGCATGTGGAAGCGGCAGCGACCATGGCCGAACTTGAGGACATCTATGTACCCTATCGGCCCAAACGCCGAACCCGAGCCATGACCGCCAAAGAGCGGGGTTTGGAGCCCCTGGCGCAGAGTCTGTGGATACAAGATTCACAATTAGATGTAGAGGCCGAAGCCACAAAATACCTCAATCCCGATCACGGCATCGGGTCAGTGGACGATGCATTGGCCGGGGCACGCGATATCATCGCTGAATGGATCAGCGAAGATCGGCAGGCCCGTGCCTCCATGCGCATGCTGTATCTGGAGCACGGAATCTTTAAGACCACCGGTGCGCGTGGGAAAGACGTGCAGGGCAGCAAGTATCGGGACTATGCCGAGTGGGAAGAACCCGTGGCCCATGCTCCCTCCCATCGCGTGCTGGCCATGCGCCGTGGAGAACAGGAAGGGTTTCTGACTTTTCGAGTCCTGGTATCGGAACCGGAAGCGTTATCGGTGCTGCATCGGCTATTTCTGAAAGGCAAAGGGCCGGCGGCCGAACAGGTAACCTTGGCTATTCAGGATAGTTTTACCAGGCTCCTCTCTCTTTCCATGGAAACGGAAGCTCGGCTGCAGACAAAAGCCAAGGCCGATCAGACCGCCATTGAGGTGTTTGCCCAAAACGTGCAGCAATTACTCATGGCGCCGCCCTTGGGCCAGAAGACAGTGCTGGCCATCGATCCGGGATTCCGCACCGGGTGTAAAATGGTGTGCCTTGACCGTCAGGGCAACTTGCGTCATACGGACACCATCTATCCGCACCAGGGACCGGACAGTGCAGCCAAAGCGGGCCATACGATTACGGAATGGTGTCAACGGTTTAACGTGGAGGCGATCGCCGTCGGCAATGGCACGGCCGGGCGAGAAACCGAAGCGTTCGTTCGCAGCTTGAACTTGCCGTCCGATATTCCCATCGTGATGGTGAACGAAAGTGGAGCCTCGGTCTATTCCGCCTCCCCGATAGCCCGTGAGGAATTTCCCGATCATGATGTCACCATACGGGGAGCCGTCTCGATCGGGCGGCGGCTCATGGATCCGTTAGCCGAACTGGTCAAGATCGATCCCAAGGCCATCGGCGTCGGGCAGTACCAACATGATGTGGATCAAGGCATCCTGAAGCAGCGTCTTCAGGATGTCGTCATCAGTTGTGTGAATCGGGTGGGGGTGGATGTCAACATGGCCAGCCCGCAATTGCTCACGGCCGTCTCGGGGGTGGGTCCGCAATTAGCCGGCAATATCGTGGCCTACCGACAGGAGCACGGACCGTTTCAGAGCCGGACAGCGTTGAAAAACGTTCCCCGTCTGGGCGCCAAAGCGTTTGAGCAGGCTGCAGGATTTTTACGCATTCCGGATGGCGAGCATCCGCTGGATGCCAGCGCGGTGCATCCCGAGCGGTATGTCGTGGTCAACGCGATGGCCAAAGACTTAGGTTGCACGGTGAAGGACTTGATGAAAGATCGCGATCGACAACGCACTATCGATCTTACGCGCTACATTACGGAGGAGGTGGGCAAACCCACGCTCACCGATATTCTGAGCGAATTGGCCAAGCCCGGACGTGATCCGCGCCAACAATTTGAAACCGTGAAATTCGATGAGGGTATACAATCCATCGAGCAGGTAAAACCCGACATGATTTTGCACGGTGTGGTCACCAATGTCACGGCCTTTGGAGCCTTCGTCGATATCGGCGTCCATCAGGATGGTCTAGTGCATATCAGTCAGCTTGCCAACCGGTTTGTCAGTGACCCCAATACGGTCGTTCAGGTCAATCAACAGGTGAAAGTGAAGGTATTGGAAGTCGACATCCTTCGCAAGCGCATCGCCCTCTCGATGAAAGCGGTTCCTCACGCCTCCACATAGATGGGCTGGTCTTGTTGTATTTTTGCTTTGTCAGGTTGAGCCCCTTCGACTTTGCTCAGGGCAGGCTCAGACGAAGCATCTAGTTTAGCCAGATGTGTGCAGGCCGGGCAGCGATTCTTCGTGGTACTCAGAACGATAAGCTGCTATTGGCAGTCAACCGGTTTCCACACTACTGCGGCAGTATCTGTGGTTTTTCAGAGGGAAAATGAAAAAGGAGCGGCGTTGGCCGGTGGAGTTTTGCCGAAGGCGTGCCAGGTATCTTCTCTGGCTTGGAGGGCGCATCGCATCAAGTGCCGGGGATTGGTCGTGATCGTGGAAAACCGTTCGGGTTGCATGCGCGGTGTAATGACCACGACCTTCCGGGCATCGACGGCAAACGGGAGATTTCCACGCGAGAGATCGGACTTCATACGGTTATAGTCCGTGTCTTCGTCAAAGAGCGCTTGCCGGAGCGCCGCGCTGTAACGACGGGTAACCGGCCAACTCAGCGATTGAAGCCAGGCATGTCGTGAATTGATCCGGTGCGAATGCGGCATGGTTAAAATGACCACGACGTAGCGGCACCCGTGCTCCACCACCCGCTGAATCGGCACCCTGGCTCGGAGCGATCCATCCACATACCAGTCGTTTCCGACCTTCACGGATTTATTGTAGAGAATGGGCATGGCGGCACTGGCCCGAAACGCTTCCCACAAATCGATGCCCAGCTCGCGGGTGGTGACATAGCGGGTTTGTCCATCGGTGAAACCGGTCAATGAAATATGAAGCGTCGTGCGGGCGGTGATCAGTTTCTGGAGGTGAAGGGGGCGGGCCTGTTTGCCGATATGATCGACCAACCAATCGATATCCACCATTTTCCTGAGGCGCAGGGGATTCACAAAACTTTTTTGAGTCAAATGGTGAATATAGGTCTCTACTCCGTAACTGGCTTGGCCGGTGATAAAATAGGCCCCGTTTAGGGCACCCGCCGACGATCCGGCGACATGATCGAAGCTTTGGCTGAATCCCATTTCTTCCAGGGCCGCGAGCGCACCCATGGAATACACGCCCCGCATCCCTCCGCCCTGAACGACCAGACCGATAGTATCGGCACCACGCTGTCCTCGCCGGTTTTGATCAAGAACGTTCCAGGCCTCTTGGGCCGTGTCGGATCGGCTGTCAGTTATGCGAGGTGTCATAGTTGTGAAAACCGAGGGTCACGTGAATCATTCGATTGCACTCGTGACGGACCTCGCGAATACTCGTTGTGCGTTAACGTACAAGCAAGGGAGCGCCTTATAGAGGGAAGGATGTAGGGTCCCTACTGTAGCTCAACCTGTGTGTTAATCCAACCCACCCTGAAAAAAATTGAGAAGCGTGCGGAAGACCACCGGAGAAAAATGCGATGTAGCTCTAGGCTTTTTCCATCTCAAAGCATAAGATCGTTCAGACCCTTATACCCATGACTCATCATTACCCACGGGAACGAACTGAGAGAAAACGGGATGGATGACGAATCTGAACAGAATCGCGGTCGGGAATGGTTCGTGCCCGCGTTCGGTCCGTTGAAGTTCCGGATGTTCATCGGTCTGTTGTTTTTACCCTATACCGGAATGGTGTTGGCTTATACCGTCATCGGTTCTGTGATGGCCGAGCAGATTCACTGGGATCGTGTCGGAGCTATCCTGGTCATCTACTTTTTTGCGCTGGGAATCGGCGGTCATGCCCTGGATGCCCTGGGCACCAAGGGAATTAAACCCTGGGGACAAGTCTTTTCCCTCCGGCAACTTTGGACGTTGGCGGTAGTGTCTCTCGTGCTGGCCTACGCCATCGGTTTGTATTACATCATTTGGTATGCGCCGCTCCTCAGTGTGATCGCGCTTTCGGAAGGGTTCTTTCTCCTGGCGTATAACTTGGAATGGTTCACCGGCCGCTTTCATACCGATGCCTGGTTCGGATTTTCATGGGGCAGCCTGCCAGTACTGGCAGGATATATTCTGCAGACCAATCAACTCTCGGTGTCGGTGCTGATTGTTGCGGCCGGCACGGGGTTGCTGAGTTTAGTGGAGATCAAAGCGTCGCGCCCCTACAAGGCGTTGAAGCGTGTTCCGGAGGAGACCAGGACGGTCGTGGATATTGCGCACATGCAGCAGTTCGAAGCGATTCTGAAGGGAATCAGTCTGGGCGTCATGCTGTTAGGGGCAGGCCTTGTTCTCTGGCGCTGGCTCAATTAATTCCTCTGTCCACTTGCCATCATGAGGTCCCTTCGACTGGGCTCAAGGCAGGTTTGCCGAAGGATCGGGGTCTATCCAGAAGAGCCCGGTTCAGCAAAACAGTCCTACTACTTCCTAGCCGTCATGATGGCGGAACCATACAACGTCAAATATTCAAAACGAATATCCCGAAAGCCGTTGGCCTCCAGCTCGTCTCGCAATTCCGGCACCCAGTCGGTCTGTTCGATCAGGACGGGCAGGCCGTAAAAAATTTCCCGCCAGTCGGGAAAGAGCGGAGTGCCCACCCATTGCAATACCTTGAAATATACGCGCCAAATCCACACAAGGTAGGGTTTGGGGGGAAAGGTAAAATCATGCATGATCAGCAGGGCGTCCGTTTTGAGCATGTGATGGAGAGCTGGAATCAGGACTTTCAAATCGGCATACTTGGGCAGATAAGACGCACTCACGCAATCGAAGGGCTCGGGGGACCGATAGTCTTCGGCTCGGCTCAAGACAAACTCGATGCGGCGAAGGCCCAGTTCCTGTACCTTCTTGCGAGCGATGTCCAAATATTCATCGCGCAGTTCAACTCCCACTACCTGAGCCAGGGGAAAGCGTTTGGCGATGGCCAGGGTGGAGATACCGGTGCCGCAGGCCAGATCCAGGATGCGTGTCGCGTGCGGAGGGATCAAGTTCACCATTCGGCGCTTCCAAAGTCGATCGATGCCGAAGGTGGAGAAGTTGACGATGAAATCGTAACTCGGCCCGGTTCCGGAAAAGAACCGATGCACGAGTTCAAGCTTGGAACCATGACTGTTTGTCATTGTTTTATGAGGCATAAATAATAGGATGGATGAGTAAACTATCTATAAAGTCTGATAGTTCCTCATCGCATCCTAGTGTTTAATCATGGGCTCCGGTATTCCACCCGTCATCATCATAAATAACCAGAAAATCAGGGCCTGCAGGATCCAGCCGATCACGCATACCCCAATGGCCCGGTAGGTACTCTGATAATCCAGGGCTTGTCGCACGGCAATCACCATGGCAATAAGCATCCACACACTGGCCAAAAAATTCACAATCGTGGCAAGGCCTGGAATAAGAGCCAGAATCCGGATTATGCCCGGTGCGCTTGAAAAACCGATGGTGCGCAAAAGTTCCCCGTGATCGGCCTGGGTCTGAGGCTCGGGCAACAATTTCGTGCCGATGATGTAGGTCAAAAACGCCCAAATATACCAGGCGATGAGCGACCCGATGGTGCCGATCAACAACCCCACCGGCCCGGCTACCTGCATGAATCCTATACCTCCGGCCAAGCTCGAGAGCACCACGACACCCATCGCCTGCCCCATGGAACTCTTATCCGCCTCAACTTCTTCATACAGACCTGCGTCCAGTTTGGCCGCTCGGACCATCCGATCTATAAATTGACTCATGAGGTTTCCCTTCCTTCCTTTTGTGAGGAGCAACGTTCATGATTATGGTACAGGATAGTGCCCTACCGGGAGGACGACAAGCAATGAGGAAGCACAATCAGCCTTTTCTCATTTTGATGTTATTGAGCATCCGGGTATAGGCGTCTGGAAATCCATAGTCGGCGCAGGCGCGCTTCATGATGTTCAGGTACAGCCGAGAGGGAGAAGCAAATTCAGCTTTTTCGCAGACCGTATAGAGCCAGACGTTTTCCCGTGTGTCATCTTGGGTATGAATAGTTGTTTGCGAACGCCTGTAGCATGTGGGATAGCCCTCATATCGATCCAGCGCATCCAGATCAGCCGTCGTGATGGTATACACTAATCCCCAGACTTCGTCCTGGGAACTTTCCACCACATCGGCCACCCCACAACCCCACCCGGTCGAATACCAGGTGAAGGCCAGCCGGAAACCCTTGAGGCAGCCGGGGGCAAGCGCCCTGGCGTGTGGACAGCGCTCCTGCATGCCGGCTACATCCAGGTTAGACCCATAGGCAAAATAGTGCATCATGAGATCCTGGTGCGTTTTCCGTCAGGCCGAACTTCAGCCGGCCGGGAATCTCTCTGGTCCGATATTTTAGGAAGTGAATTTTAGACATTCCTTGAGTAAAGGTTTCGGGGATTTCATGCGCCCTTCTGAAGCCAGAGTAAAGATGCCCCCATTTTCTACATTTTGCCGGGAAAATTCTCATTATAGCCTGAAGGATGTGACCATTTCTGAGGCCTGAAGAAGGATCTGTGCGCCAGGTCAAAAGCCAAGAAGGGGAAAACCTGATTTATTTGGGCAATACCGCTACACTACAGGCTGAGGGGAAGAATTAGCCTGACCCATAACTTGTCTATCTTCTGCCGGTTCCACCAACAGGATTTTAACAGCCCCATGTCCACCAACCCATCATGCCGATTCTTCCAGTCGACCAGGCGAATCTTCACAAGCCTGCTCCTGATGTCTCTGTTGGGGGTGCCGGTCTTTGCGCATGAAGCGAAAGAAAAGAAAATAATGGTGAGCGATCAACAACTCCTTGTGTGCCCGAACAAGCCTAACTGCGTCTCGACGATCGCGGTGGAGGAAAGCCAGGCCATTGCCCCCTTTTCCTATCAGAAACCTCTCTATGAAGCCAAAGCCCTCCTCATACACATCTTCAGTGAATTTCCTCGCACGGAACTGGTAAGGGAAGCCGAGGCGTACCTCCATTTCAGGGTCAACAGTTTCTTCTTTGGCTTTGTGGACGATGTGGAGTTCCGGTTTGATGATACTTCAAAAACCGTCCACTTTCGATCGGCCGCACGGAGCGGCTACTACGATTTTGGGGTGAACCGGAAACGCATGGAGGATCTGCGTGGCATGCTGGATGCTAAGTTGTAGAGCATACCAGAGGAAGACACCATGAATCTGTTCATGTCCGTCGTTCTCCTGCTTGTGATGGGAGGGTGTGCAGGCCCCGATTTCATCGTGCAACCGGTGGAGGATGATCCCAGTGTGTTCGTGGGGCTGGCCCGCTTGCCCGAAGGAACCTCAGAGCCCGAAAGCCGGCATGCGCATCCCGTGCAATGGTCATCCGCCGATCTCCTGGCGCTTCTGAAACGGCTGGCCGTCCAGGAAGTGAGGGCGCTTATGGATGCCTCAAGGCCCGCGCAATCCGTTTTTGCGTCGGAGGATCTGCCACGGCTCGTTCCGGCATTGCAACAGGCGTTTGCCATCGCCCGCCCTGCGGACTGGGTGGTCTTTGCCGTCTGGGGCGCCTCCACACCCTCGCAGGCACTTGAAGTGACCTCCGGCGGCTTGTATCTCCGGGATCAACAGGTGCATTTCCTTCTGGCCAATCACCGCGAACGCGTCTCATCGGAAGAGAAGGGTATTCACGCCATACAACAGAATCCCTTTCGCGTCCTCAGAGATGTGCAGCGGAGGCTTCTATTTTTTCCCGATTACGTTATAACGGAGACCCGCACGACCTGGTTGGCAGGAGGATTCAAGGCCTCGGTGAGTGAATTGGTCTTGGATTACCGGGCGCTTCTGGAATTCAAAGGCCTACACCACGATCAGACCACCCCGCCTCATACACGAGAATTCATGGCCTCGGAATTTCATCACACATCCGGTCGCCCGTCATCAGCCGCGGAAGTTGAACTGGATACATTACAGCAAGAAATCTCCACACTGAAGGAAGAAAATTCCCGCCTCAGACAGCAGAAGCCATTACCACCCGCAGGCCCTCAACCGGGTACCGCCCCATGAATGCCCAGGGTTGTCTTTCCAAAGCCAGGCAGACCCTGTACCGGGCCTTATTCTTTCTGTCCGGTTTTTTTTATAATGTGGTACCCGAATTGGGTTTTAACTACCGGACTTAAACTGCCATGCCCAAGACGTTTGACGGCATCTTCAAAGGCCTTCACCATTTTGCCGGGCCCAAACCACCCCAAATCCCCGCTTTTAGAGCCGCTGGGACAGGTGGAAAATTCTTTCGCCAGGTCGGCAAATTTCGCGCCGGTCTTCAGTCGTTTTCTCAGATCGTCGGCTAACCCTTTTTCCTTCACCAGGATATGACTGGCTCTCCACTCCATACTTCCTCCTTGTTAATCAGCCATCTGTATTCGTCCCACATCGACGTTTTCGATGGACGGGCTAATTATATGATGCCCGACTGAAAAATGTAATCTCAATTGTGACGAGTCGCATTCGTACGGCCGTCATACCTTTAAGACATCCGAGAGAGTATACTGCCGTTTACTATGTCGTCGCAGGGTGAATTGCTCCAGCATCGGCATCGGGTAGTGCGACACACCAACAAGAGGAGACAGCATGGATTGGGTGACCGTTATGGGCTATTTGGCAGGAGCCTGCACCACCACAGCCTTTCTTCCGCAGGCTATCAAAATCGTCAAAACCAAACATACCAAAGATCTGTCCCTGGGGATGTATGCAATTCTGACCTCGGGGATCGGGCTTTGGTGTGCCTATGGGCTGATCAACCGGGACTGGCCGTTGCTGACCGCCAATCTGATCACGCTGGTTTTAGCCGGATGGGTCTTTATCCTCAAACTCCGGTACGGCTGAAACCTCATCTGTCTTCCTAATTATTCCCTCTGGCATTCTTCCCCCCCTTGTCATCCTGAGGTGCTTCGTCTGAGATCAGGACCGGCTTGCCGAATGATCTGTGTCTAACCATGCTCCCCTGGCAGTCTGATATGCGCGTTATCACTGGGTAGGGTTGGCAGTTCCAGGCACAGGTGGGGTAAAGACTTCGTTCAGATTGCTAAAGGAACCTCCCGGAGTCGGCCCCCCACTGATCACGTAGAGGCGCGTTTGTATCACCGCCGATCCGAGACCGTGCCGTCCGGTCGACATGGGTGCCATGGGCTCCCAGATATTACGCTCAGGATCATACGCTTCGTTTTCACGGAATGTCCCTTCCGCGCCTTCCCCGCCGAATACATAGATCCGACCGCCCACTTCAGAGGCCGTGATGCCGCTGCGGGCCGTGGGCAGATCCGCGACACGCGACCATTCATCGGTGACGGGATCGTACATTTCGGTGACAGACAGATTCCGTCCATAGTCCCCGTTCAGGCGTCCGCCAATCACATACACCTTCCCGGACACGGTCGCCGTTGCGAGATGATCGCGAGGCGTCGGGAGCGGCGCCCGCGTAGTCCAAACGTTGCGCGCCGGATCGTACACCTCAACAGTGGCAATGTTGGCCTTCCGGTCGTACCCGCCGATGGCATACAGCTTCCCCTCGTGTTCGGTCACCGACAATGCGCCGCGAGGATTCGACATGGGTGCTCCCTCGCTCCAAACGTCCGTCTCGGGATCGTAGGCATACACCGTGGCCACGGGATGCCAGACGGAAAACCCCGACAGCTGGTAGCCGCCGATGACATATAACTTGCCCCCCGACACTCCGATTCCCACATGATGCAGGGCGACCGGCATGGGCGCCCGCGCGGTCCATCGGTCGGTGGAGGGATCGTATTCCTGGAGAGACGGCGTAATCGCAAAATTCAACAGATTGCCGAAGCCGGGCTCCTCGAACCCGCCTACAACAAAAATCTTGCCGTTCAATGCAGCGGCAGCCACCTCCGTTCGTTTGGTCGGGGCCGGCGCGGCTGTGTGCCATACACCTGGGTCTGCTGCAGCCTGTGTCGATTGCACGGATACCGGCAGCATGATGAGACAGAGAACTGTGAGGAACGGCCGGAGGACCGTCGACCGAAACGCCATCGATAGGTTGCGTGGGACTGTCACTGTCATCCGATTTCGCATGGCCAAAATTATAGCCCATTCAGTTGTGAAAGTCCGCCAGGACTAACCGAAGTCGGCGTCTGTATTGTGTGGTCGAATTTTAAAAAAATCCAGGTATAATTTCCGGATCTTCCATTGCAC
Source organism: Nitrospirales bacterium (assembly GCA_031315915.1). Classification (GTDB taxonomy): domain Bacteria; phylum Nitrospirota; class Nitrospiria; order Nitrospirales; family UBA8639; genus JACKFE01. Next base: position 59,274 of record JALDRK010000002.1, on the reverse strand, counting down.
GACTTTCGGGTCATCGGCTTTCTCTCATTCGATAGGCTCCTTCTGTAGGTGAGGCAAATATCTTCAACCTGTGAAGATAAAAAGTACGATCGTAGTGGCTTCGTTCCGGTTGCGCATCGCATACCGGTAGAAAGAGCAGTTAAACCTGGCAAAACATTGAGCCAAAAAGGGCAACCTGTTTTTGCAAACTTCTCATACGCCATCCGCCTAACCAGGGAGGGGTACACCCATGCTGACAGTTGCAGAAGAACAAGCAGCCCGAAAAGTCGTAGACAAAATCATGTCGGACCCGGCTAATTTTGAACGGGCCCGGCGCCTTCTTAGTAAAACCTCGAAGAATTTGCTCCCGCGCATCCTCCAGCTCCTCAAAAATAGACTAGCGGCGTACATCGCCGCCGCCGGACCGGGGGCGGCCGCGGTGGGCGTGACCTTGCTGTGGCAATATTTGGTCCTGTCCGAATTGGCTGCGGCCTTGACCATTTTTGCTTCCGCCATTGAACTGGAAAAATGGTATTGGCTGGTGCGCCGGCGCATTGACCATATCTGGGATAAGGTTCGGGAGGCTTTGGAGAAATGTAAACGGTTGATCGGTCCCGAGGAATACGCCCGTATTCTCGCCTGTGTCAGTGCGGCCTATGCCAAATTCCAAACTGTGTTCAACCGCATCATCGGAGAGTTTAACGCCAAGCATGCGGGAAAGACGGAAGCGGGAGAAGCAGTCAGGATTTTTAACGGACAATACATGCGGCGGATCAACCGTGCCTGGCGGGAATTCATCGAAGATGTCCGCAAATGTTTCGATGACCTCGATTGCGGGGTCAAACCGTGGATTGAATCCATGGCTGAAAACCTGTTTCCCCTGTTGGAAGAACTGACCGAGGCCATCCCGCTGGTTACCGTGCCCGCCGGAGGATTCGGCGTCATACCGGAAGGCCTCAGTCTCGGATTCCCTGGGGGCGGGGGATATAGTCATGATGAAAAAGTTAGAGGGGATGACTCGCCGTCGGGGATCGATCCCGCCACCAGCCTCATCTATTTTTCGAAGGACGAGTTGCTAGAACGCAAAAACCTGATTCGCGGACAGCTTCATGAGCTGGATGACATCATTGCCGGGCTGCATCGTGATCTCGACCGCCTGGCGGGCACGGACGACAATGATGAAAAGGACCGGCTTCGCCGGGCGCTGGAAAATACGGGGAATTTACGGGAGGCGCTTCGGATGGCGCTCGTGAATACGTTCCTGGAATGTCTCGAACGGGTAGAGGCGGGCAGCGAGGAAGCCTACCGGATTTTTCTGGAACTGCAAGCTCTCCATTCCAAGGTCGTGCTTCCGGATACTGCCCATACCAAACTGAAGGCGTTAGAGGCAGCCGAGCGGGAATTCGATGAGGCGTTGGAGGCAGAAACCCAGCGAAACGCGCCGACCGGGTCCGGTATCACGTCCGCTCCGCTTGCCTTCCGCATTCCGGTTCCCAGCCCAACCCCCGACACGGAAGTTCTCTTCCGTCCTCGGGAACTGTGGTTGGAATATCGGCAGGGTGATATGACCAGAATCTTTGACCTGCGGACCCAAACCTGGATTGGGGAGGGATCGTAAGGAAACTTTTGTCCCGCTCCCCAATTTCTTCGAAGGTGCCGGTTGGTAAAAATTCCAGGATGACCCTTCAGGCCACCTCGAATGCTGCCGGTACGGTGGCAGGGGTCTGGGGAGCCCGAAAGATCTCAGCGGGAAAAGTGGGTTGGATCCCGACAGCCTGCAGCGTTTCAAGAATCCGTTCCGGGCGGCCCCAATCACTCCACAGAACGTTGTCCAACCCATCACGCCTAATCGCCGGGCAAGCGGCTGCAAGATCTCACGAGAAAAGTTGTGGTGGGCATGTCCCGGTAAATGGTTTGCAGCACAGCGCTTTCCGCCGGAGTGCCGATACTGTGCTCTAAGTAAGACAAGCGTTCCATCACCGCAGGCACGCAGTCCCACCCGGCATTCCATAACGTCTCGACAGGAGCCACGAGCACCAGGGGTATCCACAAAGCTCCCTGGTTCATCAACCGTTCGCCTTCAAGAGACTGCGGTTTTTCGACAAATTCCTGCAGGTGTCGAATGCAGGACCCTTCACTCCATCCCGCAATCCCTCCGGGAACGATCCATCCATAATCCAGCTCAAGATGGGTGGGTCGCACACCTAAGAGAATCATCCGATCCCGCCACAGTTCCGCGGCCCGAATCGCCCGCCGCACGGTTTCCACAAAGTGAGCTTCGGGAAAAATAAAGTGATCGGAAGGAAAAATGACGACGACCGATTGGGGATCCCAGGCGTGCACATAGGTCAACGGCAGAAACACCCCCGGTGCCGTATCGCAATTCCGCGGCTGAAAGAGCAAGGTCCCTTCTTCACTGTGGCCGGGACAGTGCGCGATGGATTGGTGCTGATGAGTACTTCCCATGACGGTCACCTTGTGGCGGGGCCGAACAATCCGGTTCGCCCGCCCCCAGGTATGTTGCAACATGGATCGGGTGCCCGTGAAGGTACAATATTGTTTGGGCAGGGGGTACCCAAGCCATTTTTGGATAGACGGTTGCAGTCGCGCACCATCACCGCCAGCCAACACGATGGACCACCGAGAGGACGATCGATTCTGCATACCCATAAGGCACCCCCTGACAATAGGAGTTGGTTGACCGCACCGAATCCCTCACCGTTGACAACGCCTATGACTACGACGCTCTGGACAGACTCTCGAAATAAATCGATAGCCGGTATCCGTTCGGCCCGAGGCAGAGCCACTCGTGCTTGAGGGAATCCTCACGACCACAGGATCACGTCCGAAACGCGAGTGACAACCTTAAGAAGCTAACGGATAAATGGATAAAGACAGGGGAATAAAAAAAGTGACTGCGGTATGAAAGAAGAAAAAACTTTATAAGAAAAATGACTTTAGCAGAACGATCAAAGAAAGGAAACAGCAAAAAATCTGAACAAAAGCTGACAAGTGGTTGGCACCAACGCGTTAACAGGCCCGAGACGCCGGGCTATTTTTGTTAGTTTTCTTCATCTTGATGATCGAGAAACTTTTGGCTTAACGCCACAACGGTGGGCGGCTCCAATAAGCGTATTGTACTCCACTCTGGCATTCCTGTTATCCATGGCCGAATCTAGTATAGCCTCATTTTCATCACCCATTCAGCCTCTGTTCTAATCCACCGATACATATGAACAAGCAGAATCCACTCCCCAGTCTCTCCGTAAAGGCAACCGTACATGGATCAAGCCACCAGAACGCGTCTCAAACGCAATATCTTCCCCGCTGCGCATCAAGCCTGTGAACCATGGGAAACATTTCCGTGGCATAAGGGAGTGCATGCGCTGCATTCATCTCAAGCGTTGGCCATTGATGTCTTCGGCTCTATAAAAACCTCGTCTCATTGCGACATAATTCTCGATGCCATTGCAGAGTCCATCAGGATCCCAACAGGCGGCCCTTGGACTATCACCCTGGAATGGTCTCCACGTCCAACATTGCTCAATGAACCTCGTCCGACCCAAGTGGATGTCTATGTGGAAAATCCGGGGTCGGTCATTCTCTTTGAATGCAAATTCACCGAACAGGATGGAGGCGCCTGTTCGCAAACTGTCCGGCGAAACGGCAGGAGTCGGTGCAATGGAAACTATGTACAACAAATCAATCGGGGCAACACCATGACGAGTCGTTGCGCGTTAAGCGGGAAGGGCATCCAGTATTGGGATATCATTCCGAAGGTCTTTCATCTTGATGCCCAAACAGACCATCAGCCATGCCCCTTCGCAGGACCGGCCTATCAATGGATGCGCAATCTCGTGGTGGCATATAAGGTAGCGCGGCAGAAGAACAAGGAACCGGCTGTGGTCATCATCTATGCAGATAGTCCTGGTTTGCCCATGGCCCAAAAGGTCAGATCACATGAATGGACGGAATTCACCCGGATGGTCAGGCAGGACCAGGTGGCATTACACGTGCGTTCGTATCAAGAAATACTTGCGCTTGCACAAGGGGTAACGGGGCAGGGTACCGAAGAGCAAACCCTATGGCGAAAATTAGGCGAGTGGGTCACCAGAAAAATTTCGACAATCGAAAATGGCCGGAGTTGCTAAAGTAATGAACCTCTATGGACGTAAGGCCGTAGAGGTTCATTCATCAGTAGAATTCTCCCTATTTAAATCATTGGCAATCAGGCGGAATTGTTCGAGGGCGGCTTCGAGGTCGTCGACGATTTCCTGGGCGATCACGTCGGGATCGGGCAGATTGGCGGAGTCTTGGAGGGAGTCGTCTTTGAGCCAAAAGAGGTCGAGGCTGGCCTTGTCGCGGGAGACTAACTCGGAATAGTCATAAGCCCGCCAACGGCCTTCAGGGTGTTTCTCTGACCAAGTCGGTTTGCGAGTATTCCGGTTTGCCGGGTTGTAGCACTTCACAAATTCATCCAGATCTTCACGTTTCAAGGGGTCGGTTTTCAGAGTAAAGTGTTTATTCGTGCGCAGATCATAGATCCATAGCTTTTGGGTGGATGCCGATTCCCCACCAGGCCTTTTATCGAAAAACAGCACATTGGCTTTCACACCTTGGGCATAGAACAAGCCGGTTGGGAGGCGCAGCAACGTGTGCACATCGCATTCATGCAAAAGTTTTCGTCGGATCGTCTCTCCGGCGCCACCTTCGAAGAGCACGTTATCCGGCACGACTATGGCGGCTCGCCCGTTCTGCTTCAGAAGAGTTTTCACATGCTGGACGAAGTTGAGCTGTTTATTTGAGGTGGTGGCCCAAAAATCATCCCGCTCAACAATGTCCCGTTCCTTCGAGACCTGGCCTTCCTCACCCACGATCGTGGTGCTGCTCTTCTTTCCAAACGGCGGGATGGTCAGCACAATATTATACCGGTCGCCGGGATCAGCCGCTAAGGAATCGCCCACGACAATAGGCTCGTACTCCTGACTTCCAATACCATGGAGCAGCAAATTCATGGCACACAACCGGGCGACTCCTTGAACCAGTTCACATCCCCTGAGCGTGCTTTCCTTCAGTTGCTTCTTCTGGTCCTTCGTGAGATTCAAATTGTGATTCACCAGGTAATCATGGGCGGCCAAGAGAAAACCGCCTGTCCCGCAGGCAGGATCACAAATCGTTTCGCCGGGTTTGGGATGAATGACGTCCACAATGGCTTGAATCAGCGGACGGGGAGTGAAGTACTGGCCTGCGCCGGTCTTCGTATCCTGCGCATTCTTTTCCAGCAGACCTTCGTAGGCATCCCCCTTCACATCAGCACTCATGATCGACCAGTTTTCCTTATCGATCAGATCCACAATTAGACGCCGCAGCTTGGCCGGGTCCTGGAATTTGTTCTGAGCTTTCGTGAAGATCAGTCCGAGCAAGCCTTTTTCTTTGCCTAGCTCATCAAGGAGATGGCGGTAATGATCGAAGAGTTCGTCCCCATCCTTCTTTAGGAGACTGGGCCAGCTATATTTGTCCGGTATGCCACTGGATTGGGAATAGGGCGGCCTCGTCCGCTCGTCCGTCATCTTGAGAAATAGCAAATAGGTCAATTGCTCGACATAGTCGCCATAGCTCATTCCGTCGTCGCGGAGGACGTTACAGAAGTTCCAAAGCTTTTGCACGATGGCCGAGGAGCTCATTGGCAGATGGTTCCAAACTTGTTCATTGCAGATAAAACCTGATTCTCGAAGGATAGTACAACATGAATGAGGATATTCAATGAAAAATTGAACAACGGCGTACTGAATATACTGGTTTTGATTCCACAAGGAAGCGAGGAAAGATAGCTAAGGATGCAGATGTCCAGGGAGGAAATGAGCCCATGCTAGGGAGTTGTATTCGCGAGTTCAGCTTCTAAGATGATGATCTTTTTTGAAACGGCTGACACCAGGGACGCTGAAGCCTACAACATGGCCCTGCTCATCCACGCGCTCCATGACGGCATCGTTGGCAGTTTAGCGCATAAAGCCGGGGGTATCTTTGAATTGCATCTCCAGAAAATCTCCCTCTTCATCAAACCAGACTTTTACTTTTTCGGCCATATGGTTGCTCCTGCTGTGAGTTGGATGAGAATCAGCTGCTCAGGCAAGCGGCAGTTTGACTTCGGTCCATTCGCCGGTCGCCTCATTGTGGAGGACAAGCTGTCCTGCATCTTCCCGAGCAAACTGCGCGTTGGCATTGAGCAGTTCGATCCCGTAGACGGTGCCGTCAGGTGCAAGATCAATATTAATCTCGTCGCTGACATGAATGGTCTCGACTTCGGCCGTCTGGGTATGCAGACGCAAATACGCGATGCTATAGCGAGGATCGAAAGTAAGTTTCATGTTAGGGTGTCGAATCTGCCAGATCACGCGCATGGGCAATCTCACGTTTGTGGCTGGTCGAACCTGAGAAGCCGGCAGCGTGACAACGGCAACCGTTTCGCCACATCCAAGTGGTAAATTCCATCTCGTATCCTTTGCCTTCCTGATGAACTAGGACGATGGTGCCAATGTCACCTCGCTGAAGTCCGTTCTGAGGAAGGTCGGATTCCAGAATGACGTCTTCTAACTCCTGAATCATAGTATCCTCCGTTTCAAGGGATAGGGGGTCACAAATCGAGGTGTCCCGCTACCTGTATCTATAAACCAGATTCCGATCGCTGACGTGACGTGAGGTCTTTGGGTTATCGCGAGCAAGCTCGCGAGCGTGAGTGATCTCGCGTTTACCAACTGGACGAACCTGGCTCACTTCCAATGTCACGACTGCGGCGGTTTTCCCTTCCAAGGTGGTAAATTCCACTTCGTAGGCCTGATCGTCACGATAAACATGAACGATCGTACCGACATCTCCGGCCACAAGGCCTTCGGAAGGAACATCAATGGCTAGCACAATTCGGTCATGTTCTTTGATCATGGTCATGGCTCCCGTTCTTGTGGATAGGCCGTCACGAAACGAGGCCGATCTTCGCCCTTATCAACAATCCATATGGTTCGCACAATGACGTTCTGACCCATCGGGGTCGGGATAATGCCATCTACAATATACTTCTGCCCGTGCATGGATGTCATGCTTTTTGTGACAGCAGAGTCCCATGCGATCTGTCGCAGGGCATTGGCTAACTCCTCCCATGCCTCTCGCTGGAAGCCCATGGCCGTGAAAAACGCTGCTTTTCCGAATCCATCGGGGTGAGTTACGTCAAGCAGGTAATCTCTGACCTTATCGGCTCCGACGACGGCATGTGCTCCGTTGGGTAGGTTCATTCAGCGCACACTTCGACAGATGCAAGTATCGAGCAGGAGTTTCACGAAGGTGATTCGATGGGGAACGGCTCAATCCGTTCGTGACCGACGAGCCGGTTGGCATAGGCCAGGCAGGCTTGGATATCCGCTGGTTCTAACCATGGATACCCTTGAAGGATCGTTTCAGGTGTATCACCGGCGGCCAACATGCCGAGGATATGTTCGACAGCCAGGCGGCGTCCACGAATAATCGGCTTGCCTTCGAAAATTTGAGGATTCACCGTGATTTGTTTGAGAAGACCCAGTTCGTCCATGATCACCCTCGCTTGTACTCCTATAATAGCCCAGGCATGCAAAGAAGAAAACCGATAACTTCAGAAAGGGCCATTATATTTTATAGTCGCTCATCAGCCGTTTTCAGAAAGAGCAAATACGGCCATTGTTTTGCGCCTGCTCTATGCCATGTCGAAGGACCTGTCCTGAACTTCCCCGAAGGATAATCACCATAGCTCATCCCGTCGTCGCGCAGGACGTTACAGTAATTCCAGAGTTTTTGAACGATTTGTTTCGGTTCCATGGGCTACTGTTCTGGGTAAATCTGGTTGATGATTTCTGAAACAACTTCCAGAGTCGTCAGGGCTTGATTGTCAAGCGTGGTGCTACCGTGAGCATATTCGTTTCGAAGATTAGGCAAAAAATTTGAGAGAAAATCGAGGTATTCCCGGTTGCGGTCAGCATCTGTCACTTCAAGGTCGGAATAGTCGTAGGCGATTTCCTTCAACCCTTTCGTATGCAATTCCTCCAGTTTTTCTTGCTCATAGCGATCTGTCGCTCGCCTCTTCACTGTCTCATGACAACTTGAAAATCCCTCATGTTTTACATGGCCACAAGCAATTGCGAAACGAAGTGCTCCTTTCAAGTATAGCTTTCCGTCCCTATTACGATATTCTTTCGAGGCTTCATCTTTATAGCGTTCCCGAAGCGCAAGCTCCAGACAAGCCAAGGCATGGTGTTCGCAGATTGGATAGAAACGGTAGACAAACCAGGAATAGAGATAGAGGTTTTTGGCGGTTTCAAATTGAAAAATGATTTTTGGGGGAACTGTCAAGTTGAGTCGGTACGCTGATACCGCCTCATAAAAATCCATAATGTTTAGGTGGCGATAATCATTTGTGCTCGAATCGAAGATTACAAAAGTTAGATTTCTTGGATCAGGCTCGCTCACACGCTCTGCAGGTCTCAAAAATTCTGGGTTAAAAGTTTCGGGTGCGAGCATATTTCAGTTTTCCTTTAGACCTCCGGCAAAAGCCTTACTGAGGATTGATTGGCGGAGGCGGTTGGCGCGGATGAGGTTAGCTTCGACGGTTGTTTCAAGTTCGTCGATGATGGAGATATGGCGCTCGACTTCTTCCACAATTAAATATTGCTCAGCTAGGGGTGGAAGGGGAAGCGGCCAGTTGCGTAACTCTGATAGTCCTATAAAAGGTTGTGCTCCTCCTTTGGAACGTTGCAAGATTAACCTTTGTCCGACAAAAGAGGAAAAATAAAGCTGCAAGAATTTATTATTTGTTAATAAATGATTTGGCTTAAAAAGTCCTACGTTTTTTATGCTGAAAGTGGCATCGGTATTAACGACACAACTCTGACCCCTATTGACTCCTATCATTGAAACCAGGATGTCTCCACTTTCTGGATTAGATCTCTTGTAAAACTGTTCATGGTCTGCTTCAGAAATCAACTTAAAATCCTCGAAAACCAAGCCCCCAGGCTTGATATGCTTCTGTGTGATAAAGGGAACTCCCGTTTGTCTATATTGCGGAGTATTATGGGTACCATCTTTGACCTCCATAAATATTTGCATGGAAGTTGCCCAGATCCAATTGGGTGGCAGTTCAGGAAGCTCGGATGAATCTGGGGGGGCTGGATCTTTATACGACCCTTTACCAATCAACTGTGCGCGGCGGGCGGTGAGGATGCGATCGAGGAGTTTGGCGGCGGGTTCGATGTCGGGGTGGGCTTTGCGCCAATTCTCCGTGAGTTTGCCTTCGACGGCGGCTTTTAGGACGGCGGCTTTATAGCGTTTGAGGTTGGCCTTAATCCGTTTGAGATTGGCGACGGCTTCATCGAGGCGGGAGAATTGTTTTTCAATTTCCGCGACAATACGTTTTTGTTCCTCAGGAGGTGCGACTGGAATCAGGAGATTCCTAAGAATGCCCTGACTGATATTCGGCTGTGCTCCTCCGATTGCTTGTGCAATCAGATCTGAACGGACATAGCGCAAGTACCAGAAAAGGTATTTTGTTTTGAGTTGCTCAGGTGGGAAGATTGCGCAAACCGCTTGATTTGTCGCGGCCTCCTTGTTTAAAACGCCCAGTTTTCCTACAGTTGCTCCATAAAGTGCAATAAGGAGAGTGCCTTTCGGAAACTTTTTTGCGTTTGAGTTCTTTACTGCCTCTGCAGTTATGTATTCTTCAATTTTCGAAATAGGTCCATCCGGCAGTTCGCCGGACTTAACCCAAGGGATATTGCCTTTGAAATATTCCTTGTTCTTACGGCTTGGTGTCCCGCCACTTGTGGTCTTGCAAATACTGCCCAAACTCACCCACTCCCATTTAGTAGGCAAAATACTGCCTGCCAGGTGGCTAGGATGAACAAGATCGGTTTCAGTCTCAGTGACTCTCGAAGACGTAGTTCTCACGCCGCCAACGTCCCATTCAATTCTTCAATAATCTTGCTCAACTTGTCTCCAAAGACCTGATGCACTTTCCCTAATCCACCTTCTTGTGCAAATGGGGCATAGTCAAAATCTTCCGTGTCGATGCTGAGATTCGCGGCAATGTGGTCGCGGATCATTTCGAGCCAGTGAATTTGTTCGGAAGTGAACGGCTTTCCGCTTGCCTGCTGCTGGGCCAACCAGGCGTTGAAGTTGACTTGGACTATTTCGGGAAAGGGGACCAGTTCATTTTCCTGGTGTATGGCATAACGAACCAATGAAACTAAGTCGGTGAAGATGCGTTTGCCATTGGCCCCTTTGACTTTGGATTTTTCCAATGACGCATAGGCCTGCCAGAGTTGCGATTCGTTCCAGAGATAGGGCGGCTTCTCGATGGCTTGGGCCAATTCTTTGATGTGTTCGAAGGTGAGTCTGGCCTTATAGGGCTTGCTATAGAGCACCTGCAATGCCGTGATTTCGTCCTTGTGGTCTTCTATGAATTGCTCGAAGGAGTAGACGATGCCTTTTGCCCGTTCCAGAGCTTCGGCACTGAACCCCGCTTCGATGATTTGATCCTGGCTGACGTGGTCGATGGTGATTTCGTTGTTCTTTTTGATGGTGACGAGGAGTTCGCGCAGTTTGGGATCGTGAAAAGGCTTGACGGCGTCTTGGATTAGATTGTTTCTTGCGATAACGGTACTCTTTTCATCCATGGCATCATGATCAATTTTATCGGGGTCAAGGGCATCCAGAAGACGGTGGCTCAAGTCTTTAGCGGTAAGGCCCCCGCTGGCTTTGAGAATTTGTTGTTCGTCCGTTGCAGACAGCCGGTGTTCCATGCGGGCAAGGCGACCGGCGATGGTGGTGAGAACGTCTTCTTCGGTGTTGCCCAGGGCGACGGCTTGCAGGAGTTTTTCAAACGAGACGGTGGGTTTTTTCTCCATTGGCCGGGCATCGGTTTTATCCTGTTCGCAAACGCCCACGGCATCCACGATGACGAAATGGTCTTTGGTGGTGGCGCCTCGGGTGACGGCTTGGAGGTCGTCCGGTTTTGCATAACGCGCACGCCCCGCCCTTTCATTTGTTCGAAGAAGGAGCGGGATTTGACGGTTGCATGAAGAGGACGATTTCCACCGGTTTGATGTCGGTGCCGGTGGCGATCATGTCCACGGTGACGGCGATGCGTGGGTGGTAGCTGTTGCGGAAGATTTAATGAGGTCCTTGGGATTGGCCCGGTGGTGCGGTAGGTGATTTTTGAGCGAAGTCGTTGCCTTCTTGCGAATTCTTCTCGCAGGATTTCACGATCGTTTCCGCGTGAGCGTCGTCTTTGGCGAAGACGAGAGTTTTGGCACTTCAGTACGGCCTTGGAAGATTTCTGTCGGAAGTTTGTCCCGAAGAGACGATGGTGCGGATTTGATCCTGGGCGACGACGTCCCGGTCGAGTTGGTTGGGGTCGTAAGCGAAGTCATCGTCTAATTGTTCCCACCGGGTTTTTCGGGTCTCCCGCTCGCGCTTTTCCACATAAAACCCCGCGTCCACTTTTGAGCCGGCTTCGGAAATGGCGGTGCGGATGCGGTAGACGTCGTAGTTGACGTTGACACCGTCGGCCACGGCCTGCTCGTGGGGATATTCCATGACCAGGTTTTGGTGGAAGAAGCCAAAGGTTTGTTTGCTGGGCGTGGCGGTGAGGCCGATGAGGTAGGCGTCGAAGTAATCCAGCACCTGTGCCCAGAGGTTATAGATGGAGCGGTGGCATTCGTCGGTGATGATGACGTCGAATGTTTCAATGGGGATGGCCGGGTTGTAGTCAATAGGTTCGGGCTTTTTTGAACAATGATTCGCCTGCGGCGGAGACTTCGTCGTCTTCGCGGCGAGTTCTTTACCTTTAAGCATGGAGAACATGCGCTGGATGGTGTTGATGCAGACCCGCGCGGTGGTGTCGAGCGTGTTGTTGCTGAGCCGCTGGACGACAGTTCCCGGTAAATTTAAAATTGTTGTACGGGGGAGACATATTGCTGGAATTTTTTGAGTGTTTGGTCGCCCAGGTTGCCCCGATCCACCAGGAATAAGACGCGCCTGGCCCCGGCAAATTTGATGAGCCGGTAGATGGCCGTGGATGGCGGTGAAGGTTTTGCCGCTGCCGGTGGCCATTTTGAATAAGTGCGCGGGGGCGGTTCGGCCAAGACTGTTCCAGATTATTGATGGCGACTTTTTGCGCGGGCCAGAGACCTTCTTCCTTTAGTGGTGGCAGGTTTTGAAGGCGTTTGCGAAAGTGGAGAAGGATTTGTAATGTTTCCACCTCTTAGGCAGCCTTATCCGTGGGTGGAATTGTCGACTTCCTCTAATCGGGCCTCCTCCAACCATTTAGCCAACATCTCGGGTTTATGAAAGCTAAACGTGGGGTACCGTGGGGTAGGGTCGAGTTCGTTGGTAAAACGGGTTTCCCGTTGAGCGATAGAGGAAGGGGAGGGGGCGAATGTAGACGGGTAGTGATGGCGGAAATCCCCCGCTGTATTTGGCCGGATCGAATTTCGGACCCCGGTGAGTGTGGCCCCTTTTCGTTTGGCTTCACGACTCCGGCGGCTTTGCCATCAATATAAAACAGATAGTCGGCAAAAGCCATGGCCCTGCTGCAAAGGAAAGTTTCGGATGGCTACGCTGCGCCCTGCGGATAAGTTGACTTGGTTGTTGTCCTGAATTACCCACCCTGCTTGGGTCAGCAGAGTGTCGATTGTTTCGCGTGCTTGGTCTTCAGGTGTGGGCATGAACCTGCCAGGGGGTTGTTCAGGTAATGTCCATAGAGTTTGGCATGTAGGAGCAAAAATGGATTTTCGGAAATGTACCGGAAGACTTGAAATAAGTACAGGGAAAATTTAGGGTCTGGAATGAATTATGAAGCGTGGATAAATGGGAATGTTGCCCTGGAAATTTCGAGGTCAGGGGAGAATTGGAGTTACGGGGTTTCTCCACCGTGTGACGAAGTTCTTCGGCCTGGCTCAGGATGAAAAGAAGAGGACAGAATGACAAAGCTGCACTGAGGATAGGATGAAACATTCAAGATGGCTTTTGAAAATGTTTTACGGAAAAGTCCGGGAGGTGTTTCAAGGATTAGGTTTCGTGAGGTAGATGTCGAAGCGGTGTTTTTTGTTTTGATGGAGGTCTGGGGGTGAGACGGCCAAAAGTTGGCATAGGCCGGGCGCTTCACGACTACCCGCTTTGGTGGCGATAGTCATCGCCAGCTTCAATAACGCATTGGCATCCCCGTCCGGCTCTACGACGGTTTGTAGGATGCGCATGTCTTTTTTGACGAGGGCCGATTTTTCTTTCTGGGGAAACATGGGATCGAGATAAATCACCTCGGGTTCGAACGGGACCTCCAGCAAGACCTGCTGGCTATCTCCGCATGTCAGCGACAGTTTTTCGTGTATTAATTTACCGATTTTTTTATCTTCTCTGGCTCCGGCGTGTCTTCCAGAAGTCGGCCAATGATGTCCGAGCGTTCGATCATATGCACGCGGCATCCCATGGTGGCCAACACAAACGCATCGCGACCCCACCCGGCGGCATCCAACATTCGGGCGTTGGCCTTTTTTAATTCCGACGGTTTCGCTGATGGCCTCGCCGCCTGCGTGTCCATATTTTCTCCGATAGTCTAATTTGCCTGAGACGAAATCGATAACGAAGGGTGTGAGGCTGGGTTCATCCTGATCGATCAATTGCAAATGCTCATCTTGTTTGTGAAGGATAAAGTTCATGAGCGTGGGAATATCACATTACGAGTTGGAGTAGATCGAGACATGGTGCGGCGGGTGGGGGAATGTTACCAGGCGTAGGCTTCAGGGGCGCGGCCGCCGGGGCCGGGGAAAATATCGTCCAGGCGTTTTAAGAGTTCCGGCGCTAGGGTCACGTCTAAGGCATGCATGGCACCATCCAATTGTTCCATGGTGCGGGGACCGATGATGGGGGCGGTGACCACCGGTTGATGCAGCAGCCAGGCCAGGGCGACATCCGCGGGTTTTTCTCCCAGGTGTCGGCAGGTGGTTTCATATTGATCCAGGCGAGACCGGAATTTTTCCACATCCTGTTTGAGTTCATCATCGGCCCGCCGTCCGTCGGAAACTTGTTCCCCTCCGCCGGCCAGCAGGCCGCGGGCCAACGGACTCCACGGCAACAGGCCGATGCCGTATGACTCGCAGGCCGGTATGACCTCCAGCTCAATCATCCGTTCATTCAGGTTGTACAGGCTTTGTTCGGACACGAGTCCCATGAAATGCCGGGCTTTGGCCACTTCCTGGGCCTGCGCTACATGCCACCCGGCAAAATTACTGCTGCCCACATAGAGAATTTTGCCTTCCCGGTAGAGCTGCTCCATGGCCTGCCAGATTTCCTCCCAGGGCGTGCGCCGATCCACATGATGCATTTGATACAGATCGATGCGGTCGGTTTGTAACCGCCGAAGACTGGCTTCGCAGGCCTGTTTGATATGCAAGGCGGATAATCGGGATTCATTGGGCCAGTCTCCCATGCGTCCAAAGACTTTGGTGGAGAGCACGACTTTCTCCCGCCGGCCTCCCTGGGCGAACCAGCGCCCAATGATCTGTTCCGTGATGCCTTGTCCGGGTTGTTTGCCATAGACATCGGCCGTGTCGAAAAAATTGATGCCCAGTTCCAAGGCTCGGTCCATAATATTGTCACTGTCTGCCTCCGAAGTGAAGGGGCCGAAATTCATCGTGCCCAGACATAAGCGGCTGACTTTGAGTCCTGATCGACCGAGATGGCGGTATTTCATAACGGCTCCTTTACGGACAGATGAGCTGTGTCACTTTACCAATGTCTCCCGTGCGGGTTCCAGATGTTCGGGGATGGCTGATGCCACGTGATGTGAACGTGCCCTCCATTCGCGCAAAGTCCTCTCGATCCGTTTTAGGTGGAACTGTCTTGCCGTTTGGCGTAAGATGACCCACACACCGGCGACCTATGTGGGGAGGCATCAATACCTTGGAGCTTCCGGCAGCCCATGTCAGATTCAATATACCATCGACAGTGCCGATCACATCCGGTTTATTAATGAAGCGTGGCTGCAGTTTGCCTGCCAGAATGACGGGGCGCATTTGAATCGTGCGTTTGTTATTGGAAAGTCGCTATGGGATTTCATCGATGGGGAGGATCTCAGGCATCTGTATGCTCAGATTTTTAAAATGGTCAGGACCAAACATCACACGATGGTGTTCAGGTTCCGGTGCGATTCCCCCGTCTGTCGCCGGTATTTTCTGATGACTCTTTCTCCTCTTCTTGAGGGGTCATTGATGCTTTCCACCCATCCCATTCGCGAAGAACTCCGGGAACCGGTCGCCCTGCTCGATCCTGACGTCCAGAGAGGCGAACCCCTTCTCAGGATGTGCAGCTGGTGTATCAAAGCCTGTCTGCCGACAGAGGAATGGGTCGAGTTGGAGGAAGCGATCAAGCGGATGGATCTTCTTGGAGGCGCGGAGATGCCACGACTGACCCATGGGATTTGCCAGGAATGTGAGCGCACCATCAATCTTGAATTGAAAAGCCTGGTGTAAGGAGGTGGAGCAAGGGCATGATGCGCGCTGATGTTCCATACCCAAATGCCCGGCATTCGGAAAATGGGGCCTGGTCGTGTATAGTAGTCGGTCAGCGCAGTTGGAAGCGGCAGGGCGCAGATAGGCGCGTTCGGATGTTCGATGTGAAGTCCATGGTTGTTATTGGAGGGTATAATGGCATCAAAAGAAAAAGGCAGCACGTCAATCGACGAAAACCCTGCGAAGAAAAAACTTCCTCTTCTCCAAAAAGGATCCGCGCCGACAAAACAAAGCTGTTGGCCCGCAGGCGCACAACCCGTTCGCCCGCAGTAACGGTGAAAACGCTTGACGCGCTGAACGAACGGCTTGACATCATGCTGCCCGAAGTGATGTTCCGGATTGCCGCCATCGAACATATTCTGGTGAAGAATCAACTGTGTTCGTATGAGGAATTGGTCAATGCGCGACAGTTCATTCAAGAACAGGAAGCGTCCTGACCCGGTTGTGGCCTGTCGGTGGACGGAGTGTCGGACGAATTCATCGCGGGGTCGAGGAGTCCAGGAACGAAGAAAATGATCGATCAGACGGGGATGCCGGCATCGGTCTGAACCTCGTGTTGCAGAAGGAACGATGATGACGGTCGATTTTCGAGAAACCATCGGGCATTGTATGCAGCGCGATCTTGGAGGTGTGAGCGAGGACGCCAGTGTGCTGAATGCGGCCGGCCTCATGGCTGCCAGACGGATCGGGAGTCTCGTGGTGTACCCGGCAGAGAAGGAGCCTCGACACTCGAACGTTATCGGGCTCCTGTCGGAATCGGATTTAATCCGCCGGGTGATGGCCAAAGGTCTGACGGTGACGGGAACGACAGTGGGACAGGTGATGGCCGGTCCCTTACTGTCCATCCCCTCCGATCGCACGATGCTTGATGCCAGTCATTTTATGGAGAAGCACGGCATCCGTCATCTGTGTGTGTCAGAGGGGAATTCGATCGTAGGGCTGATTTCCATCCGCGACCTGGTGAAACATTTTGTGTATGCGGAGAAAGGCCCAATCCGGGATCTTGATGATGTGTACAGACCTCTCAGCGTGTTGATGCGGCGGGATATCCAGTGTGTGGATCGTGAAGCCTCCGTCATGACCGCGGCGAAGCTGATGGCGGACAAACGGATCGGCGCCCTCATGGTCACCCAGGCCGGAGAAGTGACGGGTATTATCACCGAACGCGATTTGATCCAGAAGAGTATGGCGCACAATCAGGATCCTGCGGAAATTCGTGTGGGCACCGTCATGACACAAACTCTGATAGAAATCGATATTAACCGCACGGTCCATGATGCCAGCGACCTCATGGCCGAAAAACATATCCGGCATTTGCCGATTACCGAAAACCGGAAAATTGTCGGGATTTTGTCCGTCAGGGACCTGGTGAGAATGATTTCGGTCCGGGATCGTCCGCGATTTCTCAGTGAGCAAGCCTAGGGCCTTCTTCCCCGGCTGGTCCGTTTTACGAAAGACGAACGATAAAGGAATACGAGTTATGGGAGTCACAAACGGGTATGCCGCCATGAAGGCCGGAGAGGCTTTGCAACCCTTCAGCTTTGAACGGCGGGAAGTGGGTGGAAAAGATGTGCTCATCCAGATTGCCTATTGCGGCGTGTGTCATTCGGATCTTCATCAGGCCCGTGACGAATGGGGGGGAGCGATCTTTCCCATGGTGCCCGGCCATGAAATTGTGGGCACGGTTGTGAAAATCGGTGCGGATGTAAAAAAGGTCAAAGAAGGTGACATGGTGGGGGTGGGCTGTTTTGTGGATTCATGCCGGACATGTCCGGCTTGTCTCAAGGGTGACGAACAATATTGTGCCACGGGCATGATTCTGACCTATAACGGCCTTGATAGACAGGGACAGCCGACCTATGGGGGATATTCCAACCAGATTGTGGTTGATGAGCAATATTTACTGACCATTCCCCCGGCCTTGGCTCCTGACGGGGCGGCGCCGTTGCTCTGCGCGGGAATTACCACGTATTCCCCGCTGCGCAATTGGGGCGTCGGAAAAGGGCATCGGCTGGCAGTGGTCGGACTCGGCGGGCTAGGTCACATGGCGGTGAAATTCGGGAAGGCCTTTGGTGCCGACGTGACGGTACTCAGTCGCAACGACCGGAAGAAGGCCGAGGCAGAACGATTAGGAGCGAAGGATTTTGTGGCGATGGGAGGTCTGAATGAGTCGAGTCGGCTAACGGGATCGTTCGACTTCATTATCGATACGGCTTCGGCCGAACACGATCTCAATACCGGATTAACCCTCCTTAAGACGGATGGCACGTATATCATGGTCGGGGCCCCGCCGGAACCCTTGTCGATTATGGGCTTCGGACTGGTCTTGCGCCGACGTCGTTTGGTGGGATCGCTCATCGGCGGGATACGGGAAACGCAGGAGATGTTGAACTATTGTGCCGACAAGGGGATCGTCTGTGATATTGAAACCGTGAAAATCCAGGAGATCAATGAGGCGTACGAACGAATGCTCAAAGGGGATGTGCGGTTCCGGTTTGTCATCGACCTGGCTTCCCTCTCAAGATGATCGTGGAGAACATGATTGGGACGCTGATCCACACCATGCGGTAGACGCGAATTTTGCGGAATGCGTCCATGGCACAACGGTTGGGTAGGGAGTGCGAGGTGCAAACCATCTCTTGGGACGATTTCACCAAAGTCGAATTGCGGGTCGGGCGCATTGTCAGTGCCGCGCCGTTTCCTGAAGCCAGAAAACCGGCCTACCTGCTGCAGGTGGATTTCGGAGAGGGAATCGGCATGAAAAAGTCAAGCGCGCAAATCACGCATCTCTATCGACCGGAAGAGTTAGAAGGCAAGCTTGTCGTCGCTGTGGTCAATTTTCCGCCCAAGCAAATCGGTCCGGTGAAGTCCGAATGCCTGGTCACCGGATTTCATACGGTCAGTGGGGAGGTGGCGTTGTGTATCCCTGACAAGCCGGTTCCCCTGGGGACGAAGATGTTGTAAGCCTGAGGTTCTAGATCCGCCAACCTTTTCTCCAGGAGGGCGTCTATGCTTCGAATGTTCGTGTGCCTGTCTGTGGTAAGCCTCTTCACTCAACCTGCCGATAGCATGGCCCGGCGAGTGCATCTTTCCTCCGAACAACTCTCCCAATTAGCTCACATTCAAACCATCCTGCTTACTTCCAGCGTCCTGACGGAGAACGATTTTGTCCAGTCAGAGAAACTGAATGCCCTGGTGACGAAACGGTTTCAGGATCTGGGCTTTTCGGTTGTGACCGATTCCACCGATCCGCATGACGTAGAGTTTCGCGTGTTTTGTGAGGAGCGGAAACGATTTATGGGAATCACGCGTGGCGGTGGAGATGCCGAAATCGAAGGGGCTCCTGCCCGTCTGTGGCATGGCCCGGCCTGCCGGTTCCGATATCGTTTGCATGGTATGGATTTGGGGTGGAGCACGGAGGTACGGGGACCTGTTTCGGACGAAAAAACCCAGATCCGACAGTCGGGTGAGGTATTTGAACACAGTGCCGTGTTTACGGCACTGCTTCATGAGGTGGCCCGATCGGAGTTTCCGTTCCTGGTTATGGCCGACTGGGGCCAAGCATCGCGATTAGCCTCGATGCTGTTGGACCCGGACATCCAGCTCGCTCAACAGCAACTGATCATCCGGCAGTTGTCGACCTTTTCCGGTTCCACATTTCTTCCCGTTCTGTTGACCCTTATTCAACGGCCGAACTTTCCGGTGGAAGCGATCGAAGCCCTGGCGACGGCGGGGGAAGAAGGATTGCCTCATTTGGTGGCCTTGTTTCAGGATCGGAAACAGACGCAGTCGGTTCGGGCGGCCGCAGCCAGGGGAATCGGCCGGATTGAAGGCGCCACGGGAAACCCGGCCGCATTTGAACCGATGCTGGAGTATCTGGCCACGGCTGTGGAGACGATTGCCTCATCCGATGATATTGAATTTCCGGTGCTCACGGCAGTGGTCTGGTCCTTGGGCGAAAGTCATTCAGATCGGGTTCTTCGTTTCCTGGACCTGCTGCAAGCCAAAATCTGGATTTATCGGGACCCGTCCGAGAAGATGCAGGCGCTTCGCGAAGCGGTTAGTGTGGTCTTCAAACTTCTTGAGCATGTGCAAATCTGACATGACGGGATGAGAGGCTGTTTCTTGTGTAGGCCTCAGGCCGTAGGCAACCATGGCTGTGTCTTCCACCATCACTCCGGCCAGAAAACTCCTCTATCTCGCCGGATTCTTTCTGATCGTGTTTGTTGTGGTGGAAAGTACGGGACTTCGATCTCGATTGTCTCCTCAAGACATTCGCTCGTTGTTTTGGGAATATCACTGGTGGGGCATCGGACTGTTCTGCCTAGCCTTCAGCGTGGGCAATCTGCTGTATATTCCCGGATGGATTTTTTTGGTCGGAGCGGTCTTTGCGCTCGGGAAAGAGTGGGGAGGCCTGGCCACGTTGACGGCCGGTGTGGTGTCTTCCATCGTGAGTTATGTCATCATTCGAAAGATCGGCGGCAATGCCCTACGCACGCTGAACCATCGATGGGCGGATCGGGTATTTGCGCATCTGGATGACCGGCCGATTATCTCCGTGACACTGTTACGCTTGATGTTTCAAACGCTTCCCGTCCTCAATTACGCTCTGGCTCTGGCCGATGTGCGCTTTCGTCACTACCTCTTAGGCACCGTGCTGGGCTTACCCATCCCTATTTTTCTCTACTGTTACTTTTTCGAAATCGTGTTCAAGCAGGTGTTGGACCATTTTCCGTAACCCCTGCTCCGCCGTGTCGGCACGATGATGCGCAGTTTCGTCTCGAGTCATCCAGGCGGCAACAAGGGGCCGGCCCATTGGCCGGCAATGCGAAGGACGTCCACCAAATGATTGGGGGGACCCAGGTCGGCCATGAGTTTGGTGTCGATGCGGCCGTGACCGACCAACACTAATCGGGGTTCGCTCACGCCCGGGGCTTTGTGCCAGTACCAACCCGGAACGGTAGGTTTGTCGTCGGACCACGCGGGCAGAACATGTCGGAGTTCACGTTCCAATTTCGTCTGAACCGTGATTGCATCATGCTCGCCCAGGAGAGATCGTATTCCGTGATAAAGGGCTTCGGCGTGGCTCCGTAAGGTCATCTGGTCCGTCCTTTTTGACAAGAAGGTGTGTTCCCAGGTCTGTGATGGTATATAAAAAAGAATGATCCGTTCGCGCAAGCCCGTTCTCAGGCATGTGCCTGAAGATCAACCGACGACGGATCGGTGAGTGGAATGCTATGAACTCAGGAATGAATCTTATTCATGGTGTACATTTCAAGAATCTTCGGGGAGATGCGTTCGGCGGAGTCGTGGCTGCGGTCATTGCCCTTCCACTCGCGTTAGCGTTTGGCGTGGCGTCCGGCGCCGGAGCGGTGGCGGGGCTGTATGGGGCCATTTTTGTGGGATTTTTTGCCGCGTTATTCGGCGGCACACCGGCGCAAGCCTCCGGCCCGACAGGTCCCCTCACCGTGGTCTTTGCGGGATTGTTGATCGACCTTGGTCATGATCTGTCGCTGGCCTTTACCACAGTGATTCTCGGCGGGGTAGGCTTAATCCTGTTGGGCGTCATGGGTGTGGGACGGTACATTAGCCTGATGCCTTATCCGGTGATTTCCGGATTTATGAGCGGCATTGGCGCGATCATCATCATCTTGCAAATCGGCCCGTTGATCGGACACGACGCGGCCAGCGGAGTGCTGGCAAATCTGGTCGCCATCCCGGGTTTCTCCTTGACCTCAAGTGGACGGTTTTTGCTCCTGGGAGGCCTGGCGTTGGGGATATCGGCATTGACCCCCAAATCCATCGGGTCGGTGATCCCGCCTCCACTCCTGGCCTTGCTGGTGTGTACCCCGTTGGCGGCCTGGTTCGTTCCTGAAGCTCCCGTGATCGGAACTGTTCCGGCAGGTTTTCCCTCCCTGGTGCTGCCCGGCGTTCGACTTGAGATGATCCCGATCATGATTGAAGGCGCGTGTGTCATTGCCCTGATGGGGGCGATCGATAGCTTGCTGACCTCATTAGTCTGCGACAACATGACCCGCACGCAACATAATTCCAATCGCGAATTAATCGGTCAGGGCATCGGCAATATGGTATCCGGCCTGTTCGGAGGATTGCCCGGTGCGGGGGCCACGATGCGTTCCGTGGCCAATATTCGATCGGGAGGCCGAACGCCGTTGTCGGGAGCGTTGATGGGGCTTGTCCTGTTGGCGACTCTCCTGTGGTTGGGACCCCTGGCCGAACAAATTCCTTTGGCTGTCCTGGCCGGGATTCTCCTGAAGGTGGGCGTGGACATTATCGATTGGCGGTTCTTACGGCATGTCGCCGAGGCTCCGCGCATGGACGTGGGCATCATGGTGGTCGTGTTTCTGGTGACGGTGTTGGTTGATCTGATTACTGCCGTCGGTGTCGGGGTGGTGTTGGCCAGTCTCTTATTCGTCAAGGAAATGGCGGATCTGCAATTGGGTACGATGTCCGTCATCACCAAGGCCCATGAGGAAACGCCGCTGACACCGGAAGAAGCCGACGTGTTGGATCGGGCTCAGGGGCGGATCGTCCTCATTCATGTGGATGGCCCCATGAGTTTCGGCTCGGCCAAAAACATGGTGCGTCGCTTGGAAACGGTGCCGGGCCTGAAAAAATTTACCAGTTGTATCCTGGACCTATCCGATGTGCCGATGATCGACGGCACGGCGGCTCTGGCCATCGAAGATATGTTACGGATTATCCGGGCCCATAAGCAGCATCTGTTTTTCGTGGGGATGCAACCGAAGGTGGAGGCGGTCCTGCAGGGGCTGGGTGTGCTCGCTCATATTCGTCCCGGCCATCGCTACGAAACCCGACTGGATGCGCTTCAACAGGCCGCCAAAGCGGAAGGACCTGCAACGTTCGCGAAGGCTTAAATCCCCGATGCCCGTATTTCAACTCTACTCGAAGGTGAAGAGTAGGCCGGGATTTAGGGGCGCTGAGCGTAGGCCGCATCGAACAGTGCTTCCAGTTCCGCATGGGTCCCGCGCATTTGATCGACGACCTGTTTCGACCAGTCAAAATATTCACGGCGACGCTCCAGCGACCAATTGGTGGGCGGGCTGTGGACCATATCCCGCAAGTTGCAGATTTTATCGGCCAGTTTCACGAGTTTGGCGTGATGGCTGATCTTGGAAGCATGCACAATTTGCAGGCGTTTTCGCTCCGCTTTGGTTTTGGTCTTATCGTCGCTGACCTCCATAACAATTCGGGTGATGCCCTCGCCGAACAGTTCGAGTAACTCCTCTTCCGTGGTTTTTGTGTCCTCGACCGTATCATGCAGGAGCGCGGCGCAGAGTAATTCGGACGAAATAAAACCCCCTTCGTTGGACAGCACGCGCGCCAACTCGATCGGGTGATTGATATAGGGGGAGGCTTCGACGTTTTTACGACGCTGGTCGCGGTGCTTGTGTGCGGCGAAGTCCAGCGCTTTGAGAATTAACGGAATGTTGCCCATATATTTTCCATAAGGTGCATAAAGTGAATGACACGCAATCTTTGTATTTTACATTTTTCATGGATTGCTGGACAGGGGAACCCATGAACGACGGTCAACCCAATGCCCACCTCAAGTAGAATCCATAGACCATCGTCTGCAGGACAGTAAGCGGAATGCCGATACGGGCAAACTCCCCGAACGTGAGCGAACATCCCTCCTGTTCGGCACGTTGAATAATAATGACGTTGCTGGCAGCCCCCAGAATGAACAGATTGCCGGCAATCGTACTGCCTGCGGCCAGAGCCATCAGGGCGCCCAGGGTGCCGTGCCCTTCTCCTATCAACGGTACAGAGAGTGCAGCCAGGGGGACATTCGAAATAAGCTGGCTCAGCAGGACACTGAATCCCAGTACAGACGGGATGCTTTGAAGATCCAGCCGGAGGCGGGTAGTCCAATCCTGCAGGGTACCCGTGTGCCAGACGCTGGCCATGAGCACGAACATCGATACGAAAAACAATAAGGTCGTCCAATCGATGCGCCGGAGCAAAGTGAGGCGGTGAGGACTGAGCAGCAAAAGGGGAAGGGCGGCGGCCACGGCAATGGTACTCAGGCGGATGTCCCATAACCATCCCCAAGCTACGGCGGCCATTTTGAAGCCAATGAGCCCGAGAATAATGGCAAGACTCCACTGTGAAAGACGGGCCAGCCTGATGTCTGTCAGCATGACGGCAGAGTGAGATAGGCCTTCCGAATGAAAGGCCTGAGGCAGGAGCGTACGTAAGACGAAAAATGCCACGATGAGATTCAGCAGGGTCGGTATGGCCAGAAATTGAAGAAACGTGAGAAACGGGGCGGGCACGGGACCCTGTATGGCAATCAGAAGGTTTTGGGGGTTGCCGATCGGACTCATGACGCTGCCGGTGGTAATGGCCACCGCAAGAGTCATTAGCAGCAACCGCGAATCCAGTCGATGCTCACGAGCCAATTGTAACGCCAGGGGAGTTCCCATGATGGCCAGGGTATCGTTCATCAGCAGGGCTGATCCCAAGCCGCCTCCCAGTAAGATGACCGCGATCAATCCTTCCGCCGACCGGATCCGGTGCAATGCCCCGTAAGCCACCCAACCGAGATACCCACTCAGAATGAGGGCCTCACCGACGACAAACATTCCCCCTAGAAAAATCATGATATCCAGGTCGATGGCCTGAAGGGCTGCCTGGGGAGAAATCTGACCGGTCAGGAGAACCAGGACGGCGCCAGCTGCCATTGCTTGCCAGATTTTTATGGGAACTCCGCCGATTTTCCGGAAGACAATAATCAGAAACACGCCCAGCAAAATGAGCAGGGACAGGTTCATGGCGTGTTACTGACCGAACGAGTATGGGAATCAGTGAAGATTGACAGGAAGCGGTCCGACTTCATTTGAGCTATGTGGGAATTGTATCCCGTTCTTGAGGATCTGGAAATAGCCAAGACGTTGCTGCGCAGGTAGGGCGCATCTCATGATTTAGCGGGTCATCGAACGTCTTCGCTGTCTTGATCAAAGTGGTTCACGCATCAAACCAGGAGGTCTCATAGACGTCGTAACGGAGAATAAGATGTTGGTATGCGAGGGACCGGGATGGTTGGGGGAGGGGCTTATCAAATGGGGGAGGTGGTCGTAAGTGAGTGCGTGGTCTTGTTGGGAATCAAGGTTATGAGAGGTCATTTTCAGGTTAAAAGGCTCGGTCTCTTCGCCTCTTTTTCAATAGCCGTATCGTATCGGAACTCCGGTTGTCTTTATCCATATTACCTCATAATTTTCTTTCCCGTTAAGGTTGCGCATAGCCTTTACTGGAAAGGCTATTTCAATTTTATATTTATAAAACTTCAAGTTAAAAGAAATCTTATCGTTTAATTTTTTTGGTGTTTTTTTTGAGCCCATTTTCGCGTAAAGGAATGTGTGGATTCGATTCCCTCACGGCAATGATTTTCTGGGCTTGAAATTAATCTAATGCTTTAATTTTTTGTTTTAATGAAATGACTTGGAAACTTTTGAAGCTGACGACCTGAGGTTTGGAGAATTGCGGGAAAAGTCTTTGGAAGGATTGAACTGGTCCGCAGGCCGACGGCATGGACAAAACCACAATCAAGAGTAGTCTGTGCATAGCCACCACCTGCTTTTTCTATTACGGTATCAAGGCCGGAGAAGTTCACAGAAACCATTACCATGCTCCGAAAAAAAGAATGCAAGAATCCTGTTCTTCGTGAGATGCGATCTCATCAGTGGGCCTCAAGCTCAAGGGGATTTTAGTCCTCCTTTGACCAACGTCGGTAGTACAGGGCATACGCCACGAGATTAATCACGAGGATGCCCGCGCCTAGGTACATTTGCATCTTTGGCGTGAGGCCGATGGGATAGATGATGGGCAGGACGTACCGTTCGATGAACCCTCCTGAATACCCAGCCAGGCCTCCGGCTCGCAAGAGCCAGTTTTCCAGTGGGGTCAGGGGACAGATCCACCCGCCAAATTCGATGGCCACGCCCCACACCATGGCAGGCAGATGAATCCATGCCAGCCCCCGCCATCGGAGGGCCAGGAACCCTCCCACAATAACAAAGAGGATGAAGCTCAGATGAACAAGAAGAACCAGATCTGCAAGAATTCGCCAGAACATGAGAACGATTCCCGGAAAATGGGATCATCTTACCAGGACAACCGCTAAAAGAGGGAATATGCGATTGATGTATGATGGAGAATCTGGGCCTTTAATCGCCCACCAAAATACGCGGCGTGTGATTGTCGAGAAAAATAACGATATCTTCCTGAATATCCCCGTCAGTGACCAGTTCCGTATGGCCGATTTCATATTCCCGGACGGTGGTAGGAAAGGTCTGCTGATATGCCGATGGGAGTAGGGCCGATGGGACCGTGACGGTTCCATCTCCATCCACAAAGAATCCATTGGCCAATCCCTCCTGATGAGCTTCCACACTTTCAGGATCTTCAAAGACAAGGGAATCGGGACCGGTGATCTGGTTGCCCGCCCAGATTCCTTTGGCCAAGGTCGGCGTGCCTTTCGCATACAGATAGAGCAGGTGAGGGAAGGTTGAATCTCTTTTGGTTGTGGGCGCGCGAAGCAGTTCCAGAAAGCGTTGCGATCGCCGAAGCCACAAAGACGTATAGTCGGCCCGGCGTTCAACCAAGTCGTTGGAAAGACTTTTCCTATTCTTGAAAAGTCCCCACTCGGAGCGTTGCCACTGGGCCGCGTTTCTAATCAGTCCCTGTAAGGGTTTCAGCTCCGGCGTCAGCAGTTCATCGGTGTCGGCAAGCGGTAGCGTATAGTAACTGGCCGGGAAGGAAGCGTAAGCCTCTGCACTCAGCAGCGAAGAATTCCCCCAAACGGTGACCCCGAAGTTCATATTTCGGAACGAGTTCATTACTCCAAGAAATGGAACCCCGGCCATCACGACGTTCTGAATCCCCTCGGTCCCTTTCCAGGTTTCCACGGCCGAATCGATGTCTTGTGTGCCATACCGCAGATAATAACTGACGATCAAACCACCCATACTATGTGCGATGACGGAAATATCCCGGGTGCCTTGGGCCTGGAGCTTGTGGATGAGCGCATCCAAGCTTCGAACGGCCTCCATGAGATCCCCCCGCCAGTCATAGGTAAAAGGAATTACCTTCCGGCCTGGATTGCTGGAAGGCCGTAGTCGGTCCAACAACGAACCATAGACATCAATCGAATACAAGAGTGGAATGATGCGGACTTCATCAAGAATGCCGTCCGGTTGCAAATCGATGGTGTCCTTAAAGCCCAGCCCAGGGACCGGAAGGGTCAAGGACTGATCCCCAAAAAGGACTTGGGTGAGGGAAACAAAAACCAAGCTGCGATCCGACTCACGGACCAAGCGGGTGCCGTAATAGCCGGGCACCACGATTACCGCCGACTTGACTGCCGGATGTTGTTCCGGGTTCGGCACAGAGGGATGCGTACAACCGGGCAGTGGCATTGTGACCATCAGCGCAGACAGGATTGTCAGGATAAGCGAGTAAAGCGGGTTAATCGTATTTGAGATCGATGGGCTGTTCGGGGTACTTATGGGATGGCATGTAACGGGGAGTATCCGGAGCGTCGTGTTCGGCATGCCGTAAGGTTGAAAGTTCAAGCGATGGATGTATTTTTATGGTTTTGGGTATAAAACGATCATGCCAACATGGGGTTTTAACCATTCAGGAAAACTGTTCGTCCGGAAAATATCAGTAAGGATGTGGATAATCGTCCGGCTCCTTCATTTCTCATATTGATGCCTCCAATTTAAGCACAATCCATGGAGCCAAGTAATAGGCCAACACTGACAAGACCAACCCCAGTGCCGCGCCCTGAAAGCCCCGGTATGCCACACCGACCAAGGGAGCCAGAAAAAGGATAACAATCATGATCATGGCCACACCCTTGTGTCCCTCATAAAAGGATTTTCGAGAATCACTTTTTAGTGAGTCGATTAATGACAAATCAGATGGAAATGACATAGCGGATCTACGGGATCGGTTTGTTCTCCAGCCTACCTACATTTCCTCGCCACCGTCCAGGCAGTTGGTGCATTCATCCAGTTTGGGATCACCATGACGGCTGCAAAAAGGACGGGAACATTGAGCGCAGACCATAAATGTCATCCGTACCCAATCGGCTTTTTCGCACAGGTAACAATTTTGTTCTCGCTTGGCCTTCGGCATCTCAGATCTCCTTTATCGTGATCGGGTTGGTTTCACTCTCTGCTTCCTTATGGCACGGTCATTCTCCGTCGATGCGGCCATCGAGACAACACTCAGGGTGTAGGCTGTCCGGAAAAGGACGTGGACACCAAGGCGGGCGTGGAAGTCGGGGAAGGCTCCAGCCGGCGACCGTGCGCGAAGCCGGCGCAATTCGGCAACAGGGAGGAGAGACTACACTATGATCGATGGCGGGGGCAATCCGGAAATCCTGGTCTGTGCCCTTTTGGCTATGCGACCGATGTTCCTTCCGGTGACCGTCTCTGGAGTCGAACGCGTATTCGCATCCACGGTTTTTGAATTTTTTGCGCGCACTCTTATTTATCCTAAAAGATTTGATTGCCAAGTTGCCGGTATTTTGGGTATCTGTATGGGGCATAGATTTGAACCGGGTGAACGCTAATGTTCCGGGAGTATTCCGAGTTTGGGATCCATGGGGTCAGTTTGCAAACCTGGTTGTCGTGCCTAACGATCTGTTCTCTACACAAAGAATGAAGAAAGGAAATTCATTATGTCGTGTGCCCGATGTGGCGGGTTGCTGGTGAAAGAGTCCGTGTATGATAGGGAAGGCAGCAGTCAACTGGTTCACATGAACCGGTGCCTTCAGTGCGGGAATATCGAAGATCCCGTAAGCGTGCGCAACCGCGAGCAGGTTTTACAATCCTCATCCCTCAAAGTCAAAGTCCGCAGAGAGCCCGAGCATCCTTTCCCGCCGATCCAATTGGCCAAAGGGTAGGATGCAGTTACGCCGACATCAACGAGAACTCGCCGACATCTGCGAGGACATACTGAGCGGCCGTCCTCTCACTGATATT
Source organism: Nitrospirales bacterium (assembly GCA_031315915.1). Taxonomy (GTDB): domain Bacteria; phylum Nitrospirota; class Nitrospiria; order Nitrospirales; family UBA8639; genus JACKFE01. The sequence continues at coordinate 30,674 of JALDRK010000002.1, read as the reverse complement.
GTATGCGCGGTCACCCCCGGCGGAGGCAAAAGTCTGCTGCCGCAAATTCTGGCTGGTCGGCTCATCCCATCTGTTGCCGATGCCCTGTGTTGGGTGGTGCCCCGGCAGGTGTTGCAGGATCAAGGCGCACGCGGCTTTCAAGATCCCACCCATCGGGCCATGTTGGGGCATCGGTTGGAAGCCATGATGAGCACCAATCAGGAGCATCCCACCAGGGGCTGCGCGGCCTATGTTACCACCTATCAGGCCTTGGCCGCTGATTCCCGGAAGGTGAACGCCAGGGAATTCCGTCGGAAGCGGTACATCCTGGTTCTGGACGAACCGCATCATATGGAAGCTGACGGCATTTGGCATCAGGCCATCGAACCGCTGTACGAACGGGCGGCTTTGCGGGTGCTCATGAGCGGGACTTTCGAGCGCGGCGATCGACGGCCGATTGCGTTCATGCCTGACGACTCCAGCCATGAGGAAGCCGCTATCGAATGGGGGAACTCGGAGTCGCGGGCGGTCATTCACTATACGTTAGCGGATGCGCTTCGCGAACAGGCTTGCATCGATCTCACGGTCCATTATGCCAATTGCCAGGCCACCTGGCTGGACCTCCAGGGCGTTGAACATCATGTGGAAAGTCTGGCTCATGCAGGCAAGCAGACATCCGAAGCGCTCTTGACGGCATTGAAGACCGAAGCGGCCTTGGAACTCCTCCATACAGGGGTGAAGGATTGGCAAGCCTATCGTGCCACCCATCCTCGCTCGAAGTTGCTGGTGGTGGCCGCCAACATTGAGCAAGCGCATAAATATACCGGCTGGCTTCAGGAACGGGGCGTGCCCGCAAAAATCGCCACGAGTGACGACTCCACGGCCGCCTATCAAACCATTAAGGCTTTCAAGCGGCAGGGCGCGGGGGCCGTGGATTGTTTGATTACGGTGGCAATGGCCTATGAGGGCCTGGATGTGCCGGCCATTACGCATTTGATCTGCCTCACGCATATTAGAACCAAGCCCTGGATCGAGCAGGTGGTACATCGAGCCACACGCATGGATCATCTGGCCGGTCCCTATGCCAACCAGCGGGCGTATATTTATGCGCCAGACGATCGACCGTTTCGGGAATGCATGGGATACATCCTGTCGCAACGACAGGTGATTGTCGCCCGTACGCCTTTATCCGGCGAAGGGGTGAATGGTGAACCCAGCTATGAGGGGAATGGCCTGCGGCCTCTCTCGGACAGAACGGAATCCGGCATTCAACCGTTACGGTCCGGGGTGCTGGAGATGCGTCATCAGGGACTGTGGGCCAATCTGTCTCCGCAGCCTGGGACTACCGAGACTTCAGATGAAACACCCAAAGAACGTCTGGATCGATTACGGAATCAGATCGAAAAACATGTCCGCATGCATGAGCAGGCCCGCAGGCTGGCGCATGGGACGGTTAACCGGGCGGTGTATTCGCGGTTTCATAAGTCGCGCACATCCATGACCGAGGTCGAACTGCAAAAAGTTATGAAATGGGTGAGTAAAACCTACCCTCTCTAGGCCCGCCAAGCTGTCTGTTTCGTGGCTCCTCAGTGGCCATGGATGGTTGTTTAGTCAAAGCAAATCACCCCACCGGAACCATTGTATATACTCGAACGAAAAACTCTAGACTTACTTGAAAAATGGTTGTCATCCTGAGTAAAACGAAGGATCTAGCTAGCCAATTGAACTTGTCTCCCGGTCATAGATCCTTCTCTGAGCCTGCCCTGAGTCTTTCGGTATTGCTCAGGATAAACCCCGACGAAGGGGCGGAGGGTGACGACATGGTTATGGCTGAATGTTGTCCTCGCAATGTCTCCCTATGAATGCATCTGCCAACTACAAAGGTCCGGCGTTTTTGTCCTACGGGTTTCGCCCATTTTTTTTCAGCGCCGCCATCTTTGCCGGCATCGCCGTCCCCATCTGGGTCATGATCAATTCCGGAAGAGTTGGTGTGGAGTGGCATGATGTGTCCAGGTATTGGCATATCCATGAAATGGTGTTTGGATTTCTGCCTTGTGTGATCGCCGGATTTCTGCTCACGGCCATGCCGAACTGGACGGAACGTCCGCCGGTCAGGGACAAGCCGTTATTGGGGTTGTTGCTTTTGTGGTTGGCAGGGCGACTGGTGATGGCTCTCCCGGGATTTCCTCCTCTTGTGGGGGCTCTGGTCGATGGAGCATTTCTGGTGGTACTGGCGGGCATTGTGTGGTGGGAAATTGTGGCAGGAAAGGCTTGGGATCGGTCGCCGATCGGGGTGCTGATCAGTCTGTATGCCGTCGGCAATCTGCTGTTTCATGCTCGTTTTCTGGATGATGCGGCCACGAATGTGGCCGAGCGCCTGGCCCTGGCTCTTCTGATGGTCCTGTTGGCCTTGATCGGGGGGCGGATCACACCAAGTTTTACTGAAGATTTTCTGGAGGAGGCGAAACTGTCTCAACGGCCTGCGGCTTTTGGTCCCTTGGACGGCATCTCGATCCTGCTGCTGGTCATTGGCGGAGTCGCGTGGATTATTCAGCCACAGGCCATCGTGACCGGGTGGTTGCTGGCGGGTGCGGGTGTCACGCACCTGGTGCGTCTGATGCGCTGGTACGGGTGGCTGACCTGGCGAGAGCCTCTGGTGTTGATTCTGCATGTGGGGTATGGGTGGTTGGCCATGTCGATGCTGATCCTGGGAATCGCGATACTGGGGGTCGGCCTCTACCCGGAAGATGCGATTCATGCCTTAACGACGGGCGCTGTCGGTGCGATGACCCTGGCGGTGATGACCAGGGCCAGTCTGGGTCATACGGGGCGGCCCAAACACGCCGGAACAATGACCGTGATGATATATGTGCTGGTCAACTTGGGAGCGGTGTTCCGGGTCTTCGGTCCAAGCTTCTCTCTACCGATTACGATGATGTTAGGTTTAGCCGCTTTGTGTTGGAGTGGAGCCTACATACTCTTCGCCGTTGGCTATGGTCCCATGTTGTTTGCTAACAGCCTCGATGAGGAGTGAAAATTTTCTCGCTCGTTCCCGTTCTTGTTAATAAATCAATACGGGATATTTCCGTTATAGATGCCTGATTTTTTCGATAGTTTCTCCATGCATGAAGGGACGGTCTATAGATGACGATTCAATGGTTTCCCGGACATATGACGGTGGCACGCCGGGAGGCGGAGCGGGCGATGGATACGATTGATGTCATCGTGGAGGTGTTGGATGCGCGCGTGCCGGAAGCCAGCAGCAATCCGATCATCACCGAGTTGCGGATGCATCGCCGGCGTCCCTGCTTGAAAGTTCTCAATAAAGCGGATCTGGCCGACCCGGCGGTCACTCAAGCCTGGCTGAATCGATACAATCGGGAACCGGGCGTCAATGCCGTGGCTCTTTCCTGCAACCAGGGCGGTCAGGCTGTCAAAGTGCCGAATCTGTGTCAGACCCTGGCTCCTCATCGCAACAGCTCCATCAAGCCGCTCCGCATGCTGATCATGGGCGTGCCCAATGTCGGCAAGTCCACGCTGATGAACAGCCTGCTGAAACGCCGTCTGGCCAAAGTGGGCAACGAACCGGCCATCACGAAAGTTCAGCAACGTCATGCACTGAACGACCGCATGACGCTTGTCGACTCACCGGGCCTGCTATGGCCCAAGATCAAAAATCCCGTCGTGGGTTTTCTGCTGGCGACGATTCATTCGATTTCCGCCAAGGTGGTGGTGGATGAAGAACTCGCGGAATTTCTGGCCGACAGGCTTCTTCAACGTTACCCCGGTCTGCTGGCCGGACGGTACGAGTGTGTAGAAGACGCACTGGATGGAGCAGGGGTGCTGGAAGCCATTGCCGTCAAACGGGGATGTCTCACGAAGGGAAAGGGTGGGGGACTGGATCGGGAAAAAGCGGCGAAAATTCTTCTGACGGAATTTCGCAACGGCACACTTGGCCGCATTAGCCTAGAAAGTCCCGATACGCACGAAGACTCTCTCTAGGCGAACCCCGAGGAGACCGGCATTTGATAAACGAAAAGGCCTTGTCGGTGATTTCGAGAAATCCGGACAGGACATCTCCGGATTTTCAACTGAAACCCCATACTAACTTTCCATCATCTCCAACCGTGTATCAAACTCATGACCGCAGGAGACGCAACGGATGCAATCGGATTCGACGATGGGTTCGTCATCCCGGATGCCCATCCCTCCGCAATCCGGGCAGCGCGCCAGGTGCAACACGTCGTCATTGATATTTTCGTACCGCGTGCCCCGCAGGCAATACACGGGCTTGCCGTCGATCATCCAGGGTTGGCAGGCCTTATTCACGACGGGGAGCACCAGGTAATGATGGGCGACGTAATCTTGAATTTCTTCGTGAGTGGTGAATCCGTCCTTGATCAGCTTCCCGCTTTTGGCGTCATAAATACCGCTATCCTTCACTATTGCTTTCGTTGGACCCATACGAGACCTCCTTGTGACGGGATGAATCTGTCAGTCAACGGTTACGTTCCGACCAGTATGCCATCAAAGCAGGTTGAAAAGACAGCCGTGAAACGGGCATCGATTCGTCAGGGGAATGGCCTACAGAAAATATCGTACGCAAGAGTGACGAACGATGCCCTTCACAGAAACCGGCCTTATCGTTTTTTCTTCGATTTGGATTTTCCCCAGGTTTCCTTGAGCACGGACTTCCATTCATCGCGGGACACGGCGGGCATCGTCCGGATGCGAATGTGTCCCATCGAGGCATTCAGGACTCCGGCCTTCATGGCCGCACGATTGGTCGGAAATTCCAGGATGGCCACGACATCAAATTCGCCCAGGCAATAATAGGCGTGCAGCAATTTGCCGCCCAGGGATTCCACGTTTTTCTTCACCATGTCCGACCGTCCCACTCCCTTGCTCTTCATGGTCTTCAGCCCTTCGTGGGTAAAGTTCACTAGACTCACATAGATAGGCATACGATACCTCCTGGAGAAACAGTGAATAATGAAGTTGCTCGGTGGAAAAATGTGTTATGCCTATCCTAGAGGAAATGGCAAAGAAAAAACAGAGGCATACTTGCGACTGGTCATGGCTGTTGCTCAGTGTGAATGAACCAGAGCGCTGAAGGTATGTGATTCTGGCGGGTACGATAATGATGATGAGTTGTGGGGCCCTACGAGGTTGCTGGAAACTCCTGAATGGCATCCATCTTGTCCGGATAAAACGCCAGGTAATCTTTTATTTCGGAGACGGCCGTCAACGGGGATTCATAGGTCCAGACGGCATTCTCCGTCGTTTTGCCGCCTGCGCTGACCGTGAAATACGAAGCATCGCCTTTAAACGGGCAGTGCGTGGAGTGCGTCGTGCGGCGCAGTGAGGACATTGTGACATCTTCACGCGGGATGTACTGAGCCGGTGGCAAAGGCCCTTCGCGTAACACTAAGGCCTGTCCGGTGTCGGCAATCACGGTACCGTTAAAGGTCACTTTCACGCGATTGGGATTCTTCGAGATGGTGATGCGATGAGGATGGTTCGGTGCGGTCATGGTGGTGGTTCCTTCCTATTCGATCAAAGATGCCGTTGATGATCAAACGCGTATTCTCCATGCCTTCGCATGGTAAGGCATTTGATGTCCCTTCGCCAAAGAAGGCAATGCGGATTTCACGATTTAAGGCATTCACCCTCTTTCCTGAATGTGAGCGGCCAGATCCAAAAACGTGTGCAGATTGGCCGGGCTGCTGAATCGATGGCCTCCGGTTTTGAAAAGCAATTCGATGGGGAACTGCGGATCTTTCGTCAGGACCTGTTCGGTAAATTCCCAACTCCCTTTGGGAAGAATCACCGTATCTTGCAGGCCGTGCACAATACAGGTTGGGATTCGCCTGAGGTTGACGAAGCGGGTGACCCATAAGGCTTCGCTTTCCTCCACCCATTTCCAGGAGAGCGGGTAGTCTTTGTGCACGGCATCGTCATCCCAGGGCATCCATCCCGTAGTTTTCCATTGTTGCCGGCGCTCGGGAGCAATATCCTGTGCCCGTTTTCCCATCATATTAAAGGCCGGCGCCAGGAGCATCAGTTGTTGCATATGTTCAAATTCCTGCCCAAGCAGCCAGGCCAGCCACCCACCCAATGAAGAACCGATGATGGTGACAGGAGGACCGTCGGCCAGCATCTTCGTGACGGATCGCGCATCGTCCAGCCAATCGGAGAGTGTATATTCGGCGAAGGCTCCTTCCGAGTCGCCATTGCCCCGAAAATCAAAACAACAGAATCCCCAGTGACGCTCACGACACAAGTCGGCCAGCGCTTGGCTTTTATTTCCCCAGCGTTTGGACAGAAACCCCGTGACAAACAGGAGTTGCCGGTCTTCTCCGGGGATCAGATCCCCGACAATCAGTTTGCCATCGCTTCCAGGTAATTCAAATCGGGTTGTTTGATCCATCTAGTTCAATTCCTGCTTAAGAAGTGCGAAAATTCCCCCCTTTTGACAAAGGGGGGAATGGGAGATTTTATTCACTTTTCAATGTCTCATGTAACACATTCTGAGGGTGTGGGAAAACTCATGAGAAAATGACACAAAAAAAGGTATGGGGAAAGACAGCTCCGTGTGTGGAAGTATGATGAAAATTCACTGGGCCGTTGCGCAGCGTGGTAGCGTTGCGCAGGTGAAGGGAGGATTTCCGTCCCAGCGGGGAACCACAGGAGCGATGCCCAGGGTGCACGCCGCTTCCATAGCCTGTGCGGCATAATCCACCAGGACAAAATCCACCCCACGGCGGAATAAATCATCCAGCGCATGGGATAACTCGCTCGGATCTTCATCTCCCAGCCACGAATAATTCACCCGAACTCCCGTATCCTTTAAGCGGTTCATGGTCCCGGAGCCTGGTCTGCCCAACAAATAGTAGAGCTGGATGAATTCGTCACAGGCGGAAATGGTTGAGTCAACATAGAAGCAGCGGAAGAGGTGCCGGTTCATATTGGATATCCAGCTATGTTCGCCCGCCTCCTTTGCGACCCGGCGGATGGCCTGGTCGGTCTCGTCGCGCGCTCCAAAGATGACCTGGCTAAAGCGATTGGCATGGGCAACGGTTTCGGCCACACGTTTTCCAACGATAGGACTGTTTTCTTTAATGTCTAAATTAATCCAGATATTTTGCGGCATGACGGCAAGAGCCTCTGCAAGGGTCGGAATGCTCTCCTCTTCATTTTCTCCTTCACAGGGCTTGAACTTCAGTTCTCGAATAGGGAGAAGAGTCGACTCCGAAATAGACAAAGTCGTTCCATGGTCGTCGGTTACGCGGTCATCGTGTGCGATGACCAATTCATCATCAGCCGTGACCCGCACATCCAGTTCGATCTGGTGTACTCCGAGGCAGATGGCTCTTTTGAAAGCACCAAGTGTGTTGACAGGACAACCCAGTTTTCCTCCACGGTGCGCGGAGATGCCACGGGCAGGAAGATCCGGTCTTGGAAGTTGAGGAGTCGCACAAACTGCCGGTTTAATGGGAGGAGGCGAGGAGGCACAGCCTAGCCCAAGTGTCATAATTGCAATGAGGACTCCCGATATACGCCACGCTCCTTGAGGGATCATCGTCCGAGGCCATGTGCCCGTCATCGCGTATCTTGTAAAAGATGAGTGTTCTCAATCATGAAATGGTGAACCAATCTTCTGAAAGGACATAGGCAGATGTAGCATATTTGAAACGAGGGGGAAACAGGCTTGGGCTTTAATAGTCAGGGAAGGAGAATGTCCCGAAAGGGTGTAAATCGTGCTCAGTCAGGAGCCGGTGGATGTACCGGATAATTGGTTGGTGTCAATCAGGATCCCCTTATTTTCAAAGGGCAAGCGTGTGCCTTGCAGATGAAGGACACCTTCTACCTGATAGGTAACCTCCTGGTGTTCACGAAAATTGAGGAGTTGCCGGATGACGTCGAGCGTAGAGGTGGTGGTTTCGACGGACACCACGGAATCTCCAAGCCTCGGAATGGTTGCGGCCTTATTTGTCAGTCCACGCGCTAGCCGTTGATTATTAAGATGAAGGGTGAAATCCAGGCCGGTGACCTCCAAGTCGAAATTGTTGGGATTCCGAACCCGCAAATCGACTTGCAAGCGTTGTTCAAACATCGTGGTGTCTAACGGGATGACATTAACGAGTAGAACTTCCGGCGATTCCGGCTTGACCGGCATCGTCGTCATGGAATGGCAGCTACTGAGGAATAGTATTTCCCACACGACCGCGAGTACCAGGTGAGTTGACTTCATCATCATCTTAATGAATCATATCGCAATCCAAAGTGCAACAGGTTTACCATCTTAAACATTGTACAAAGTTGACGGAGAAGGTCTTCTCGAAGATGCCACTCAAGGCAAAGGGAGTTCACCAAGGTCACCCGGTTGAATCGTCGTCAAGGTTTTCCGAATAGCAGCAAGTAAGGCAATGACCAAGGGAACTTGGTTGGTGGGGAGCACGATAATTGAAAGTCGATTATCCGTAAGGTTTTGTTGAAATTGAAGTTTTTTATCTGCGGTGATAAAGACGGTGAATTTTTGACTAGCTGCAGCGAGTAAATTGCCATTCTTCATACCACTCCATCCTATCTCCTGAACGGTGACAATGGAAAACTCGGTGAGACGCGTTTTAATTAACCGGGGAACTGACTCGTCCAGAAGTATGGTCAAGATTGGTGCGCAAGTTTCAGAAGAGTGGATTTTGAAAATTCAAGAACCTGTACCGCTTGTTCACGTGTCACGGAAGGAAAATTCTCCAGAAACGCATCTAACGTGAGACCGGCTTCCAGATTCGTAAGAAGGGCATCTACGGGTACTCGCGTACCCTGGAATACCGGAGTGCCGCTCAGGATATCTTGATCGATGGTCACAGGCAATCGGTTAAGTTCTTGTTCTTCAATCACTAGTGGCAACATACCCAATCCTCAAATTTTGATGAAGAAAGCATACCTCAAAAGGAGACGAAGGTCTATTGGAATCGCCTTGTTTTACTAACCTATTCCAGAAAGCCCCGTGCCAAGTAGGGGGATGAATGGAATCCTTTGTACATGGAGGACACCGTCCACCTGATAGATGACCTCCTGGTGTTCCCGAAAATTGAGGAGTTGCCGGATCACGTCGAGCGTGTAGGTGGTGGTTTCGACGGACAGCACGGAATCTCCCAGTCTTGGAGTCGTCACAGCTTTATTTGTCAGCCCATGGGCCTGCCGTTGATTATTAAGATGAAGGGTAAAATTCAGGCAGGTCACCTCCAATTCGAAATTATTGGGATTCCGAACCCGCAAATCGACTTGCAAGCGTTGTTCAAACATCGTGGTGTCTAACGGGATGACATTAACGAGTAGAACTTCCGGCGATTCTGGCTTGACCGGCATCGCCTTCATAGATTGGCAGGCAGTGAGGAAAAGTATTCCCCATAGGACGGCAAGTATTCTGAGTGTTAGCTTCATCATCATGATGAATCATATCTCAATTCAAAGTGCAAGGCATTGCAAGTGTAATGAGCATGCGAAAACTTTAATCCTAATGATGCGATTTCATTCACACTAGAAAATTAAAAAAGTTATACTGTTTCAAACCACTTTCGAATGGTTTCCGATAGTGTTCCTAGCGAAGATGCGTTGCGCATAAGCCAATCCCTGCCCTTCTGCAAAAGCCCATCTCGTTGGTTGTCCGTTGCTTTAGGAAGTTGGTCTAAAATCTCTTCCAATATATTTCTTTCAGTTTGGGAAATTCCAAGTTTTTTCAACTCAGCATGAATGCTATTGTAGTCGCCGATCTGTATCTGACCATTTGAGATGTTTCCTAATACTCCAGAAAAATTTTCAATGTTATAAGTGACATTTGATGCGGCTTGAACTTCTTTTTTAGAAAAAGTCAGATCTTCACCAAGAATTCCATTTTTTTCTAAATCTAGGCTCCACGTGAGTATTTTGTTTCGAACTGCTTCCAATATGCCCACCACTGAATTTTTTCCCACTAGAAGTGTTGGAACCATTCCTAGTCTATAAAATTCTGAATCTGAAAAATTTGTTTCGATAATTCTAGGAGGCAAAGGGATTTGAAGCGCACCACTTCTGGCATTTAGGGAAATATCTTCTAATTCTCCAATAGGTTGTCCTATAGCCCTTTTACTCAATATCTCTTGAGACTTTACGTCTCCCATTATTACTGGAATCCATCCGTTGTAAGGGTTCCATGCTTTTAATTCACCTTTGACCATTCGATAAGAGGGTACCTCGCTCGTATACCCGTTCATTTCTGCAGTACACCAAGCTTGAAAATCTTCTAGGCCCAATTTGGTTGCAACCACAAAAGCTTTCCTCAACAAATCCTTCACATGTTGATCTACACTCATAGCCGATTGTTGTAGCTCTAGAACAAGAGATGCCATCGTTTATTCTCTCATTGGGATGAAATTACCATTGACGCCTTTGTAATTGTATGCTCATAACCTTGGAAGAACTTGGTTGTGGGTTCATTTTATTATAAGGCCATTACTCTTTAATTTGTCCTGTTTATTCGTTGGTTTCTGGCAATGCTATCCAACCCTAACAAAAAAATACAGATTGGATAATAGGGGATGTTTGGAAGGAAGTTTACCACCCACAGCAGTTGAGAAAGACTACAGGGTAGGATTCCTGTCAGAGACTTCAGGAATGACATAGAAAAATTATCGCTCTTCGGTTTCTTGAAGAAACTGTTTGGCTTCTCGCAACTCGGGCAGATCCCGGTCGGCGTGGTTCCAGATGTTCAAAAAATTGGCGTAGGCTTGACGAGTTGCCTGGATATGTCCCAACTGCGCGGCCGCTCGTGCCAGTCCCAGGACTGAGCGTGCCCGATTGGGATGCCACAAGAGTGCCCGTTCGAATTGTTGTTGGGCTTCTTTTGGACGGTCGAGGAATAACAGAATTTCGCCGTAGAGTTCATGGGTGGGCTTGACGAGATCCGGCGGACCGGAAGGAGGCGGAAGGGTTTCTTCCAACGCGGTGGCCTGGTCAAGCAGTTGCGTCACACGGTCAAGATCGCCGTTAAGGAACTGTTTCAACGCTGCCAATTGTAGGTTCCAGATTTGTGAAGTGGGCGATTCACCCGATTCCGTGGAATGCTCAGGTTCGGGCGGAGCAGCTCCCGGATGTATTTGAAACACGACTCCTTGATTGCGTATTTTGCCCATGTTCTTCGAAAATTCCCGAACGTAGGCGGTTTTCTCCGGCGACTCGTCGCCAAATTGACTGTCCTTGACCTGCCAGGGCTGTCTGGCCTGGTCCCATCGTTCGGTTTCCATAATAAACGCGGCCACCATCTGATCGTAATTCCGGCTGACTTTCCGGTCATACCCAAGAACTTGTGATTGATTACCGGATGGGGATTGGGCCATATCCTGTTGTTTATCCAATATTAGGGCTGCCGCGGCGTTGTAGCGGCCTTGTTGGAGGTAGGCATACTGCAGCCAATACAGGCTATGGTAATCCTGCAGCGATAGGGGCAACTGCTTGTCCTTGACCCAGGCCTTCGAGCTTTCCCATCCGGCCTTGTTGGAGGCTGCGGCTTCGTCCCACATGCCGAGTTGGACGAAGATATGAGCGGGCATGTGTTGGGCGTGATGGGCTTCCGGAGCAATTTCGGCATAGCGCCTCGCTTGCGGCAGGGCCAGGATGGCATGGATCGGATCGTCAAACGCATGGATCGTGTAATGCGCGGCGCACGGGTGATTGGAATTGACCCCATACACCCCTAAGGTGAGGGCACCGGCCTGTACGCGATATTTCTCCTGAAGGTTTGGTTCCTTATCGAAATGGGTGGCCAATCCAAGCAGGGATAGGGCATAGAAACACGTGGCTTCCAGGTCTTCCGGATATTCACCGGCGAGGTTTTCCATTTTGGCCGCATAGGCTCGGTCCCGGTCAAGTTTTTGGCCTTCCCCAAATAACGTGTTGACGGCCTGGAGATACTGCCGTTCCCTCTCGGTGAGCGATGTCGCGTCAGGGATTTTTCTGAAGGCGCGCGCGCGGCTTCCATATTTTCTTCATTCCAGATGGGATGGTTATGCGCCATGGCCTCGCCCCAGTAGCCCATCGCAAAATTAGGATCGATAGTGGTGGCTCGGCGAAAGGAGTCGATGGCTTCCTCATACCAGAAGGAATGCAATGCCGCGACTCCACGAAGAAAGTGGGGGTGGGCTTCTGCGGATCCCGATGCGGGAAAATCAATGCTTCCCAATCGTCCCAATGATGCCGTGCCGGATGAGGGCACACCGGTAGAATCTGTCTCGCCCAGGCTTACCTGCGGAATACCCGTTACCAACAACGCGACGAGAATGAACCAAATGCCGGATAAATCCTTGAGGCAAGGCGACAGAGATAATTTCCTGAACATGTATGCTCCTTTTTCGTATTTGATCAGGAGCCTTGGTGGTTCCCTACTCTTATGTTCCCATCTTTTCAATTTTGCATGCAAGTTTAGCGGTATGAGAGGGGAAGAGGATTGCGAAGGGGCAGGGAGATGCAGTCGGGAGCCGGCTTCTGAAAAAAGATGCGGAGCTATGTTCCGGGGCCCAAATCCCCACCGCCCAACTGGAAGAAGGACCATCATATCTCTGTCCGGGTTTCAGCCAAAACAGGTAATGATTGTGAAATGCCATTATGGATTGACTTGAATGTTGATGGAGTCACTCCGATTATGGCCGGGCCAGGAGGCCGTAATGTTATGCGGTCCGACATTGAGCGTGGTGACGCTCAAGGTCCGGCCTGTTCCCAGGTTGCCGTTCACGTTCGATGTCCAGCTTAAATCATCAGACCGGTCGGCTCCTCCGGTTTCAGAGGACCGCGTGACTTCACCTTCAAATTGGATGGCCTGGCCTGCCGGGAACGTGGCACCGTTCTGAGGGTTGAGAATATTCACGGAGCTACAACCCGCCAATGCCAGGTAAATCACCAATGCCGACAATAGGGTAGGGCATTTACCGAATTTTTTGTGGATCGGATGTGGTTTGCAATTTGTCATGAGTGTTCCCTCCTTGGTTTGAGGTGAGTCACGGCCTCCTGCCGGTAGGAAGAATGTATGCTGTCCTGCCAATGCTAGCCAACGGGGTGAATAAAGTACAGATGGGGTGCGGAAGATTTGGAGAAGCGGAACGAAGTCTTAAATCTCCCTGAGTCCCCATTTGGCAAAGGGAAAATATGATTTTTTTGCTCTGATTTTGGGAGGGGGTTGCCAATTTTTTTGCTGTCTGACTTTGGCACAGATCCTTCGCGTGGCGCTCAGGATGACAAATTGAGAAGGAAGAAACCCGGTGGAAGGATTGTGCTGGTTCCGGATTTTTCGAGTTAAGCACGGGTCCACCGTTCTAGTCTGCCCTGAGTCCTTCAGCACTGCTCAGGATAAACTCCGACGAAGGGGCTTTTGGTGACCAGGGCAGGAATTTTTGCCTATCACCGCGGAAGGGAAGCTGGCACCCAGAGACTGTTTTTAGGGGATTTTGGCGCGGCCGATGGTGTTGGCATCGGTGCCGAACCAAATGGTGTGTGTCGGGTGGTGATACACCATATGGCGAACGGTTCCGCCGCCGCTGGGAATATCGGTGAGACTGATGACCGTATGAGTTTGTGTATCGAAGCCGACGAGGCGATTGGGGTGCAGCCGGTTTCCACAAACCACACACGATCCTGACCATCGACGGTCATGCCATACGGTTTGGCATCGGTTCCTCCCGGCACCGGCCATTCCTGAATCTGGCCGGTTTGGGAGTTATAGGATCCAAGATACCCTTCCGCATAATCCACATACCAAATGACGTTGTCCGAGGTCACCGCCAGTCGTCGTGGACGCGCCTCGTTCCGAGTTAGCGAATATTCACGAACGGTTTTTGTTTTCTGATCGATGTTCCCGAGCTTATTGGTGCCGAATTCCGTAAACCACGGAGAACCGACGGTATCCATGACCATACCATAGGGGCGGGCATGTGGGGTTGGGAGCGGCGTTAGGTGAATGTGGCCGGTTGCCATGTCCAGATATCCCACGAAGTTTCCTTGTTGTACCGTAAACCAGATATTCCTATTCATGCCGAAAATCAGGGTATGGGGATCGATTGCCTGCGGATTGGGCATGGAGTACTTGGTAATGTTCCCGGTGGCCGGATCGAGTTTGCCGATATGGGCCGCACGGTTTCCGGCATACCAGACCTGCCCTTCCTTGTCGACGATCAGATTATGCGGCCCGGTGCCTGGATCCAGTTTAAATTGATGAAACTGTCCGACCTCGGGGTCCAGCAAGCCGATGTAGTCTCCACCCTGGCCCACGAACCATACGCGTTGCTGCTGGTCCACATAGGGATCGCGCGGCCTCGTCTGATCCCAGGGCACTTGCCATTCTTTGATGTCTACGGGATTGAGGGCCGCGGCCGCGGCTTTATCGAGATGGTTAATGCAACCCGGAATGGCTGCCAGGATGATCATTCCAATCGAGAGGGTGCGTATTGTGTCGAGGCGATCCATGAAGTTTCTCCTCTGTCAATTATGGTGCAATGTGGAATGCCGGACTTTTTGTTGCCTATGTTGGCATGCCTGAAAATCTTAGGCAATGAACCGGCAAGGGCCGATTCAGATATTTCGTCCTGCTTCCGGAGCAGGCGTCCCATCTCTATGCCGGATTCGGGTGGAATGGATGGCCGGCGATGCCGGGGAAAACCATTTCGTTCGAAGCCAAAACGCTACGTTGACCAATGCCAGGAGGACCGGCACTTCCACCAGTGGGCCGATGACAGTCGCAAAGGCGACCGAAGACCCGAGTCCGAATACGGCAATCGCCACTGCAATGGCCAGTTCAAAATTATTGCTGGCGGCCGTAAAGGAGACGGCGGTGGTTTTGCCATAGTCGGTTCCGGTGAATTTGCCCATAGCAAAACTGACAAGGAACATGATGATGAAATAGAGCGTGAGCGGTACGGCAATGCGCAATGCATCGCCCGGCAGGCTCAGGACCGATTCTCCCTTAAGCGTAAACATGGCGAAGATGGTGAAAAGCAGGGCGACGAGGGTGATGGGGTTGATGGCCGGGAGGAACCGTTGCTCGTACCAGAACGCCCCTTTTTTCGACAGCAGGATTGTTCTTGAGAGCAGCCCGGCGGCAAACGGAATGCCCAAATAGATGAGGACGCTTTCGGCGATGGTACTGAACGGCACGTCGATAATTTGTTCTGTAAGACCAAGCACAGGCAGAAAAATTCTAAAAAGAACCAGGCGTAGATGCTGAATGCCACCAGTTGGAAGATGCTGTTGAAGGCGACCAGGGCTGCCGCATATTGATTGTCGCCCTCGGCCAGTTGATTCCAGATCAAGACCATGGCGATGCATCGGGCCAATCCGATGAGAATGAGCCCGGTCATGTATTCGGGGGAATCCCGGAGAAAGGTTACGGCAAGGCCGAACATAAGGAGAGGGCCGATGAGCCAATTTTGCACGAGCGACATCAGCAATATTTTCCAGTCACGAAAGATCAGGGACAGCTCTTCGTATTTTACGCGGGCCAGCGGGGGATACATCATGAGGATGAGGCCGACGGCGATGGGAAGGTTGGTGGTCTCCCACGAGAGGCTATTGAGGAGGGCAGGGGTTTCGGAGAATATTGTCTTTACCGCGATGCCCCCTCCCATCGCCAGAATCAGCCAGGCTGTAAGGTAGCGATCGAGAAACGAGAGACGACGGGTGCCGCACGCGGTCATGTCAGTAATGACTCGATATGGTTCTTGAGCAGGATGAAGGTCTGATCGAATGCCGCTTGAATATCTGAATCGGTGCCCGTCGCTTTGGCCGGATCGGGAATACTCCAATGAAGCTTGCGGGGCTGGCCCGGAACAATCGGACAGGTTTCACCGGCGGCCTGGTCGCAGACGGTAATAATCAGTTCGAATGAACGGGCGGTCATTTCATTCCAAGATTTACTGCGTGGCTGACCGGGATCAATGTTCTGGCGTTCTAAGGTGGCAAGAGCCAGAGGGTGCACGGTTCCTGTCGGATGACTTCCGGCGCTCCATGCGTGATAGCGCCCCTGCCCTAGATGATTAATGAGGGCTTCGGCCATGATGGAACGGCAGGAGTTGCCGGTGCAAAGCACCAGTACGTTAATGGGCTGTGGGAGCATTTCAGGAACAACAGCCGGATGATGTGGAAGCCGGATTTTTGGATTGTGCACCGGCCAAGCGTGTTGGTTCGCAACAGGCGGTGTTCGATGGAGCCGAATGGGTGGAAAAGATTTCGGCATCTTCCATCGTGCGGTAGGCTTCCCACGGAATGCCGGCAGGATCCAGCACCCAGGATTTATCCGATTTGGCATAACAGCAGAGCGTCTCACCTTCTTCGGATACCGGAAGGTTTCCGACTTGAAGCCGTTGTCGGATCTCCTTCAATTCATGCTCTTCCTCAACCTGAATGCCCAGGTGATCGACCCCTGTTGTGGAGGCTCGTGTGGAGATGGCCAGATTCACGCGGGGATCTTCCAGCATCCATTTCGCATAGTCCGGTTTGCGTTTGTTCGGTTCAGCCCCAAGCAACCGACCGTAAAACGCGATGGCTTCTTCCAACCGTTCGACACCGATATGAATATGAAGACGTTTCATGGTTTGGTCTCCTTCTTGACCTTGACGGGTTAGCAACATTTAGAGAGTTCGATGACGCTGCAATTCTTTTTTTTGTTGTCACGAATACTGGCCATGTCCTCTCGGCAGCAGTCTTGGACCATGTACCGGATAAGATTGCTGAAGAATTCAAAGTTGGCACTGTAGATAATTGACCGGCCCTTGCGCCGGGAGAGAACCAGTCCGGCATGGCTCATGTGGGAGAGATGGAAGGACAGAGTATTATGAGGAATAGCCAAGGCCTCGCTGAGTGTTCCGGCCGGAGCCCCTTCAGGGCCATATTCCACTAACAGCCGAAAGACGCGAAGCCGGGTGTCTTGCGATAAAGCGGCAAAGGCTGATAGTGCTTCATTAATTTCCATATGTCCAGAATAATAGACATATTAGGATTTGTCAAACCATGACGAGGGAGATCGGGAGGGGATATGGGCAGAAGACCGACCATACCGTTTTGATTAACTTGAAAACGGCAGTGACAGCCCCACTAGTCCGTTCATGCTTCGAGAGCCTCAGCACGAACGGGGGTGCCGAGAGGGTCACCCCTTGCGTGAGAGCCCGTTCGCCCTGCGCGCCGCAGCTTTTGCGGCAGTCGAAGGGTTCCGGAATGGCCAACTACCGTTTATAGGGCTAAGTTGACTAAAGGATTTCCTGAGTGAAAAAGATTTAGAAGGCGTATGAATTGTCAGACGGGAGGAGAATCCGATCCGGCGGGAGGAAGTTCCTCTCGCCGGAAGGAAAGAAAGAAGCGAAGGCGGGAGAGAATTATTTCTTTGTTCGTTTTTCGGCGCGTTTCTCTTTTAGGGTTTTGGTGGGTTTCTTTTTGGTTTCCTTGCGAGCGTCCTGACTTTTTCCCATCGAAAAGCTCCTTGTTTATTCGAGTGAAATCGCTTTGTTGAGGTATTGAATTTTCCTGTGATTATTTTTTGGCTGAGGCCTGTGCCTTATAGGCCTTATCCTGTGTTTCCCAATCCAAGCGGAGGCGTTCCGAGATTTTTTTGGTGTGCTCCATTTTTTCGGTGATGATTTCCTGGTTGCGAATTTGGGCTTGCATGGCTTGATCGAGGGCCGGCGAATGATATTGATCGTATATGACGCGGATGGCCTCTACATTCGGGGTGGAAATGCCTCGTTGTTTGCAAAATTTCAGGCCTGCCGCGGTGAGAGTTTTTCCGTCCTCTTCCACCAGGGCCACCGTACTGGCTGGGGCCTCTTTCCCGGCGTATCCGTGAAGTTCACCAAACTGTCCTTCGGCAAACTGCTTGAAATGTTGGGCCATGTGCGCTGCATCCTTTCTTCGATCGGAAAATAATAAGGCGATACGGAACGTTCTGTCTTCAGACCCGGTTCCTTGTTTGTCGGTGTAGTGTAGTCGGTTTGCCGTCGTTTGCCTACTGATTTTTGGAGGAACCCAAAAAAAAAGTATTCGGGCGGAGGCAGTAGAATCAGTAGTCAGCGGCATGGTAGAACTGCCAAACGGAGAGGAACGGAACCCTGACAGGTGAAGGATTATTGTTCCGGCGTATCCAAGTTTTTCCGGGTAACAATGGGGTAAATGACCAACGAACAGGGGGTGCAATGGGCGATCAATGGATGCTTCGCGGGGTCGAGTATGCCAATTGCAACTGTTCCTATGGGTGTGGGTGTCAATTCCACGCGCCCACCACCCATGGATTTTGCGAAGCGATGGGGTCAGGACATATCGCAGAGGGCTATTTTAATGATATCCGTCTGGATCAGTTGAATTATGTCATGCTGCTGCAATGGCCGGGGGAAATCGCTCAAGGCAACGGAACTCAGCAGATCTTGATCGATGAACGGGCCGATGCCCGGCAACGCGAAGCCCTTCGAAAAATTTTACATGGAGAATCGACGCTTCCAGGGGCGACTCACTTTTTTGTGTTTAACAGTACGATGTCCATTGTGCTGGAACCTCTATTTGTCAAGATCGATCTTTCTATTGATGTGGATGCCAGGCGGGCCACCGTGCATATCCCGGACCTCGTGGAATCAACCGGCACTCCCATTCCTGATCCGTTTAGCGGGGGCGATTACCGTGCCAGAATTAACCTGCCGGACGGGTTTGAATACACGGTGGCTGAAGTGGGCAATGGGTCGACCAAGGCCAAAGCCGGGATTACGCTGAACCTGTCCAATAGTTATGGGCAGTTTAATCTCCTGCATATGAATCAGGATGGTGTGATTCGGTAACGGAATCTCTTCCACGCGTTTTCTTCATTGCTTTTCGGGCTTGGTGTCTTCCAAGCATGTCCTTTTCACGTGATCAACTCATTGTCTCTGGCGCCTTGGCAGGCGTCACCGGTTTGGCTTGGTCTTATCTGCTCTGGATGTCGGACGCCATGGCGGGTATGGGCGCGACTGGTGGAATCTCGGCGATCACTCCCTATGCCTGGAGCCTGGTTGACAGCCTCTTCCTGTGCCTGATGTGGGCGGTCATGATGGTGGGGATGATGCTGCCCAGCGCCGCTCCCATGACCTTGCTCTATGCCGGAATGGTCAGAAAAGCTGAACAACAAGGGACTCCTATGCCTCCCACAGCGGCATTCGTCGTCGGATATCTGGTTGTGTGGAGTCTCTTTAGTCTTGGGGCGACGGTGATTCAATGGACATTGCATGAAGCCGCTCTGCTTTCTCCAATGATGGTGTCGCAAAGTTCGGTTCTGGGAGGAGGGCTGTTCATCTTGGCAGGCTTGTATCAACTGACGCCCTGGAAGTCGGTGTGTTTGGACCATTGCCGTTCTCCCGCCCATTTTTTTTCGCAACATTGGCGCCACGGAAAACTTGGAGCCTTTCGCATGGGGCTGCATCATGGCGCGTTTTGTTTGGGATGTTGCTGGGCATTGATGGGACTGCTTTTCGTGGGAGGCGTGATGAATCTGCTCTGGATTGCCGGGATGACGATATTTGTGTTTTTGGAAAAGGTCCTGCCGGTTCAGGTATTCGGTTCCCGATGGCGATGGATGTCCGGGGCCGGTCTGATCCTCAGTGGGGTTGTTGTCTTCCTGACCTAGAGGGAGCAAGGGGCCGTATCGCTAGTGATTATTGAAGGAATTGTTAAACTTTCAGGAGCGTCGATTTTTCGTTTACAACTGAGGAATAGTTGTCCTCATCCTTGCTGATCAAGGTCTGTTCGCTTCCATGACTCCTTTCATGCCGTATAGCGTATACATCTGCCTTCCAGGTACGCTGTTCTCCTGTTTCACGACTTTCATTAATCAATGCAGATCCGTTCCCCGGGCTTATTATGAAAACCCGACTGCTTAATTACTGGCTGATGCTGAGGTCCAGTCTGTGGTTTATCCCCACCCTCATGACTCTCTCGGCGATTGCTCTGGCTTTGTTGACTATCGTTGTGGATCGCTCTATCGATCAGCCTCATTTGATGGGAGAGGAATTCCTTTATACCCTTGGCCCTTCCGGAGCCCGCACTCTTTTGGCGACGGTGGCGGGGTCGGTGATCACGGTCGCGGGGGTGGTGTTTTCGATCACGATAGTGGCTTTGACCCTGGCATCTTCACACTTTGGACCGAGATTGCTGAAAAACTTCATGAAAGATATGGGCAATCAAGTAGTGCTCGGCACCTTTATCGCGACCTTTCTCTATTGCCTCCTGGTGTTGGGTGCCATCCGGGAAAATGGAGATCATATTTTCGTTCCGCATATTTCCGTGCTCGTCGGTCTGTTGTTGACCCTCGCCAGCATGGGTGTGTTTATTTTTTTTATTCACCACATTTCCATGTCTATTCACGCAGATACCGTGGTGGCCGGGGTGAGCAGAGAGTTGAAGGCCTCCATTAATCAGTTATTTCCCAAGAAGGTGGGAGAGTCGCCTCCCTCTCATACCCCTCCGCTTGACGACGTATTGCCGTCGGGATTCATGCAAGACAGCATTCCCTTTGTCAGCAGGAGTAGCGGGTATCTTCAGGCCATTGATCATCCGGGAGTCATGGCGTTGGCGAAAAAACAGGATGTGCTCATTCAATTGTTGTATCGGCCTGGAGAGTTTATTGTGGAAGGCGAGACCATTGGGAAAATCTGGCCTCCGGGGCAGGCTACCGAGGCATTGATCGGGGATCTTCAGGAGTCTTTTCTCATCGGCAGCCAACGAACGGAAGAGCAGGATATCGAGTTTGCGATTCATCAATTGGTGGAAGTGGCCCTGCGCGCCCTCTCTCCCGGAATTAACGATCCCTTTACCGCGATCAGTTGTATTGACCGACTTGGTGATGCCTTGACTCTGTTATCGGAGCGTGTTCTTCCTTCCTCTTGCTGCTATGATGAGGAGCATATTTTACGGGTGATTACGTATCCGCTGACTATCGACGGCATATTCGATGCCGCGTTTAATCAATTGCGTCAATATGGATGCGTCTCGGTGGCCGTTGGCCTGCGGCTGCTGGAAGTTTTTAGCGTTATTGTTCAGAACACGGACAATACACAGGTTCATCAAGCTATTCGTCGGCATGCCACGATGGTCAAGGAGGCCATGGTCGACCATACGTCGGAATTATTTGACCGGAGAGAAGTCGAGGAGCGGTATGGTCTGGTGTTGCGTCATGTCTCCCCGAAAGAAGAGGCTAGTGAGGGCGGGGCTAGAAGCCGGATTTAAGAAGCATTGTCGGGTAGGAAAGCATGTTTTCCGGCATGTCCGCAGGGGAAGTGAAAGGGAAAACTCCCGCCGTCAAGTATCATCCTAAGCTTTGAGCTTTGGCGGGGGTGACGACCACGATGCCGTCTTCCGTCACAGGGAAGCGGGCACGGTCGGTTTCCAGATCGTAGCCGATGACGGTATTGGGTGGAATGATAACCCCTTTATCGATGATGGCGCGGCGGATACGCGAACGCTCGCCGATTTCCACGTTTTCCATAATGACGGATTCCAGAACTTCCGCATGTTGATCCACGCGGACATCCGGGGCTAGGACACTGTTTTGTACCCGTCCCCCTGAGATGATGCATCCGCCGGATACGATGGAGTCCAGGGCCATCCCCATGCGTCCGCCTGGGTATTGATCTGCAAAGACGAATTTGGCCGGAGGAAATTGTCCCTGGTAGGTGCGGATGGGCCAGGCCTCATCATAGAGGTTAAGGAGCGGGTCGACGTTCACCAGGTCCATATTGGCCTCATAGTAGGCATCCAGGGTGCCGATGTCCCTCCAGTATTGCACTTGTTTTTTGTTTTCATCCTGAAAGTTATAGGCGAAGACCCGATGATGGCTGATCATACTGGGGATAATGTTTTTGCCGAAATCATGGGCGGTCTCCAAACCGGCATCTTTCCGCAGCTCTTCATACAGGTATTCCGTTCGGAATAAATAGATTCCCATGGAGATAAAAGCCCGGGCCGGGTCATTGGGAAGTGGAAACGGGTTAGCCGGTTTTTCTTCAAACCGGATGACCCGCATGCTGGAATCCACTCCCAAGACGCCGAACTGTTTCGTTTCTTCTATCGGCCATTCGATGGCTCCCACCACTGCATCCGCCTCGGTTTTCTGCATGAAACGATACATGTCCGCATAGTTCATTTTGTAGACATGATCCCCGGCCAGCACTAATAAGTATTTGGGTCGTTCCTGTTCCAGCAAAAAAAGATTTTGATAGACGGCGTCCGCCGTACCCCGATACCACTCCGCGCTGATGCGCTGTTGTGGGGGAATCGAAAAAATGAATTCTCCCAGTTCGGGGTTGAAGATCGACCATCCCCGTCGAATGTGACGATCCAATGAATGCGATTTGTATTGAATGAGGACGGCAATTCTGCGGAGCCCCGAATTGAGACAATTGCTTAATGTGAGGTCAATGATGCGGTATTTTCCTCCGAATGGGACGGCCGGCTTGGCGCGGTCCTGGGTGAGAGGAAGCAGTCGTTCCCCGCGGCCCCCGGCGAGGATCATAGTGTAGATGTCTTGCATGAGTGATTTGTCCTTTTCGAGGCGTGGGGCGAGGACGGGCTTTCCGGAATCCTAATCCTACAATGAGGGGAAAGTATAGATGGAGGGATGGAAAGGCTGAACTGTGAAATCTTCTCTTAATCTAGGCAGATGATGTGAGTAATCCTTGGATGGCGGGTTCGATGTCCGCAGGAGTCGTGGTGGGAGCGAACCGTTGGCGGACGTCGCCGGTTCGATCCACCAAAAACTTGGTGAAGTTCCATTTAATAGCCTCGGACCCTAAGACCCCCGGTGCCCGGGATTTCAAATGCTCGAATAGAGGATGGGCGTTCAGGCCATTGACGTCAATTTTGGCAAACATGGGGAACGTCACCTGATAGTTGGTCTGACAAAAAGAAAGAATCTCTTCGTTGTTGCCTGGGTCCTGTTTGCCAGATTGGTTGCAGGGAAAACCGAGCACCTCTAGTCCTTGGGAGTGATAGGTTTGGTAGAGAGTTTCCAATCCTTTGAAATGAGGGGTGAAACCGCATTGGCTGGCCGTATTCACAATGAGCAAGACCTTGTCACGAAAGTCGGCGAGAGATTTGGATTGGTCGTTTATGGTCCGGCAGGTCATGTCATACAGTGTGCTCATGGACGATCTTCCTTTGTTTTTGTGGCTTGCCTGTTGGGTTGAGTCTTCCAGAGTATGCAGGAATCCCTCTGAACGGTGCAAAGCCCCGATAAGCTGGAGATGCTCCTCCTTCAAAATAGGCTGGTTGTGTGAGCTCAGGAAAGCCATGGGGTATGGTGAGAATACAATTGATTCAATTGACAGAAGTGAGGTTGTCCTGTACTCTTATGGGCAGTTCATGACTGATTCGGTCCGGCAGCGTGAACAGACGAAAGACTCCGGGCCCCGCGATCGTATCGCGACCAGACTCTGCTCGGAGCGGACTTCCCAACCTGGTTTCTGCCTCCCTCGGTTTTCTGACCCCGTGTCAATACGATCTTCGTAACAAAAGGAAGTAGTATGTCTTCAACTGTGTTGTCTCAGTTTCGTGCGCTTGGTGTGTCGCCAACTTTAGTTCAGGCCTTGGAAAAAGGGGGATTGGTTGAACCGACCCCTATTCAGCAACTGGCCATTCCTCCGGCGCTTGCCGGAAAGGATGTCATGGGTTGTGCCCAGACGGGAACCGGCAAAACCGCCGCATTTGTGATTCCCATGATTGAGCGGCTGGCAGAAGGGCCGAAATCGGCTCCTCGGGGATTGATCCTTGCTCCCACGCGGGAATTGGCTTTTCAAATTCAAACCACGATTACCAAATTCGGACGGGCACGCGGCATTTTCGGCACCACCCTAGTGGGTGGCGATGACATGCAGGCCCAGATACGGGGCTTACGGCAACGTCCGGATATTTTGGTCGCTACCCCTGGACGTTTATTGGATCATATGTGGCAGGGAACGGTGTCCTTCGCCAAACTGCAAATTGTGGTATTGGACGAAGCGGACCGGATGTTGGATATGGGGTTTGCGCCTCAATTGAATCAGATCATCGAAGCGTTGCCGCTGGTTCGGCAAACCCTGCTGTTTTCGGCGACTATGCCGGATAATCTTGGTGATTTAGCGCGGATATCCTTGAAAGACCCGGTGAAGGCCTTGGTGTCCAAATCGGCCACGCCGGCGGAAGGGGTGACTCATACGCTACACCATACCGTGTCTTCCGATAAAACGCCGTTGTTAATTTCTTTGCTGAAAGAAACGAAGGACTCGGTGCTGGTGTTTACGCGCACGAAACACCGAGCCGACCGGATTGGGGAAACTTTGGAAAAAATTGGACATCGAGTGGCGGTGATGCATGCCGGTCGCCGATTGGGCCAGCGGCGTAACGCGCTGGAAGGGTTCCGTCGCGGCCGGTTTCAAATTTTGGTGGCGACGGATATTGCCGCACGAGGGTTGGACGTGGACAATATCCGGCACGTTATTAATTACGATTTGCCGAATGTCCCCGAAGATTATGTCCATCGGATTGGCCGGACGGCCAGAATGAAGGCCACCGGCTGGGCAACGAGTTTTGTGACCGAAGAGGATGTCCGATCCTTGCGCGCAATCGAACGACTGTTGGGAAAGGCGGTGCCCGTTGCGCCGGGGAGCCGTCCTCCAGTCGTGAGCCATGCTGCGCACCGGAGGCCTCACTCACATGGAACGAATGGGAATGGTCCCAGAGGTCCCCGTCCAAATCGACCCGGATACGGAAGTGGGAACGGTCCCGGTGGCCCACGGTCTGATCGTCCTCGTCGAAATCAGCCTGGCAGAGGGCCGCGACCCTCGTCTTATACATTTTAGGGAGCTGGCGAAAAAGGTTTTTTTGTAAGCGGGCGTTTTGCCCGCTCATGAGTTCCTGGCAGGAAAACCCCAAGAGTCTTTTCGGCTCTTGGGGTTTTTGTTGTGTGTGGTTTTATCGATTCCTCTCGGGTGAGTTGCTCTCTAAAACAGGTCCGATCATGAGGGCTCGATCCTCCGAACGGATCGACAGGCTCTTTAATCCACTCCGATTTTTGGCTCGGAAAATTTTTCTTCGGCAGTGTTCTTATAAAACACGAGCAGATCTCTAATCGAAACCAGGCCGGTAATAGCCGATCCATCGCTGACAACAAGATGACGAACTCCCGAATCGGCCATAATTTGATGTGCTTCGCGGGGACTCTGTTTGCTTTCGATGGTAATAAACGGGGCGGTCATGATGCTTTCGACCGTCATTGAAGAGAAATCCTTGGATTCGGCCACTCCCTTCCGGACAATGTCGGTATCCGTAATGATGCCGACGAAATCCGTATTTTTTTTCACCAGGAGGGCGCTGACATTGAGCTTTTTCATAAGTTTTGCGGATTCGAAGATGGGAGAGGTGTGCGGAACCGACTTCACGTCTTTTCGCATAACGTCCTTGATTTGCATAACATCTTTTCGATACGGCATGAAAAACCCTCCTCTGTAAATGGTTTATAGTTTTGTGTGAAATATCGTATGCCGGGCATCTGCAGATGTCAGCATAATGAAGCCATTTCCCTGCCCGCCAAGCAGATCATCCACCTGGTGAATACACCCACTATTATACCATTTTTAATGATTAGATTCTGATTTTTTCTTTGGCATTCGTAGATGAGGTCTGATTGGTGTTGGCGCTGTCCGCAATCAATCATGGAAACGGACTTGATATACGTTGTCAGGGATTCTGAATGATTAACCTCTCACCATTCTATACTTTCCTGTCGAAGGAATTCGCGGACAACGCTCTTTCCTTTTTTAACGAACAACGGTTGTTTGGTGAAAGCGGTTTTTCAATATGTTAAAGTTTATGCTGTGCCTCCACTGTGCTCATCCTGGTCTCTGGAATGGTTCGGTTATCATTCGATCTCACTATTTTAAGGAAGGAGCTTGCTTATGAGAAGGTCATTATTAAAAATCGGATTGCTTCTGGTTGCCTGTGTGAGTGTTGCTGTAGCGGGATGCGCCAGTTCTAGCTCTTCGGGAAGCGCAAAAAATCCGCACGTTGCCGAAGCCATCACCCATGCCCAAGAAGCTGTGGATCATGGCGGGATGGGGCATGCCGATGCGGTCGTCACCCATGCCGAAGTCGCGCTGCAACATGCTCAGGCTGCCCAGAAAGACATGAGCAATCCTCATCTAGATGCCGGAGTGACCGAACTGGGAGAGGCCATTACTCATGGAAAAGCCGGACATGCCGATGTGGCCACTTCCCACGCCAAATCAGCCATTATGCATCTGAATGAAATTTAATCGAGGGAAATTTTTAGAAACCATGATCGAGGAAGAACAACCGGGACCCCATTCGGACAAAGGCGGGGTCCCGAGTTTGTTCTGGGAATATAACCGTTAAGGAGTCGGACCGGCTTTGACATCAAGGATTGTAATGTCAAAGTTCAATGTTTTTCCTGCCAACGGATGATTGAAGTCCAAGACGACGACTTGCTCCTTCACTTCCTTCACCGTGGGGCGCACCACGCGGCCTTCAGGATCTTTTCCCTGTAACTGAGTGCCGACTTTCCTGGCATCGGGTGGGATTTGGTCAAGCGGGATTTCTTGGAATCCCCGTTCATCCACCTCTCCGTAGCCTTCGCTTGGCTTGACCGTCACCTGTTTACTGTCTCCCTTTTTCATGCCGATCAGGGCGTTTTCCAATCCGGGAATGATTTGGTGTGAACCTTGCGTGAAAGTGAGGGGGTCGCCTCCTACATTGGTATCCAACACTTCGTTGTTGTCCAACTTAAGCGTGTACTCCATGGATACGGTTGTTCCATCAGCAATCGTCATCGCCGTGCCTCCTTCCGGAG
Source organism: Nitrospirales bacterium (assembly GCA_031315915.1). GTDB lineage: Bacteria > Nitrospirota > Nitrospiria > Nitrospirales > UBA8639 > JACKFE01. Next base: position 3,820 of record JALDRK010000002.1, on the reverse strand, counting down.
ACTCGGCCAGGGCAAACATTGGGGTCATGGCTGTGATCAGCGCAAACAGACCTAGGGCGCTAAGGGTAATCCGACGCAGTACCATACGACTGATCCTCCGCGTAATAAAATGTGTGAACAATAGACTGGAAAAGATCGCGGCTCTCAGCCGGGGGTCAAAAAGGCGAGCGGTTCCAGACTTGGAATGATTGAATAAGTGTATCAGACCACCGACAGTTTGGCCATGTGACGTATGAGGGCGGTGTCTTGTCCCAAAAACCTCAATTCGGTTAGCCTGAGCGGGTATGCGCGCTCTGATTCATCTCATGTTCATTCTGCCGGCTCTTATGAGGAGGACATCGTGTGGAACCCAATGAACGAATTGTCAAAGCCAAGCAAAACTTAGCCAGGCACAGGCGGGAAATTTCCGGGCGGGAAGTGGATGAACCCGAAGATGATCGTCTTCCCATCGGGCAGCATTTCGTGAACAATTTTCCGGTGTTGGATTTAGGGTTCAAGCCGGATATTTCACTGGATGATTGGACGTTGACGATTGACGGGTTTGTAGCTAATCCGGTGACGTGGTCTTGGCCTGATTTTCAGGCCCAACCCATGATTGACCTCGTGACCGACTTTCATTGTGTGACCACCTGGAGCATGCTGGATTGTGCGTGGAAGGGGGTCAGGTTTCGACATGTGATTGAATGTGTTCGTCCTCTCTCATCCGCCAAATATGTGCTCTTCGAATCCTACGACGATTACACCACCAATCTTCCGTTGGATGTCTGTGATGACGAAGATGTGTTGTTGGTGACTCATTGGAATGGCAAACCGTTGAGTCGAGATCATGGATGGCCGGTTCGCATGTTGATTCCTAAACGGTACGCGTGGAAGGGGGCCAAGTGGATCAAAAAAATTACCTTTTCGGATCGTGATCAAAAAGGATTTTGGGAAGTCCGCGGATATTCCAATACCGCCCTTCCCTGGAATAATGACCGCTACGGTTAAGGACCTGACAGCGAAAAAGCAAATGGACAATTCCCTCAAACGCCGGCGGACATTACGAGTTTCCGGGATATGAAGTGCCGCCTCTCTTCCCCAGCGAGGATTATCATATTCCTAAGCAGGCAGCCGTTTGTTGACCCATGACGCGCGTGGACGAATTTCGAATTACCAAGGTTGAGGCCTGGCCTGTCGTCCTCCCCCTTCTGGAACCATTTATCGTGGCCTCCGGTTCGATGACCGTAGCCCACAATGTCTTTGTGCGAATTCAACTGCAAAACGGAGCGCACGGGTTTGGGGAAATGGCTCCTTTCCCTGATATCTCCGGCGAAGATCAAGCGGGATGTCTGGTCGCTTTTCCTTCCGCGGCGAGGAGTCTTCTTGGGCAATCGGCGTTGCATTGGCGACAGTTGGCGCATGAACTTTTCGAGGGCACTCTGAAGGTTCCTGCCATGCGATGTGGATTGGAGACGGCTTTGTTGGACGCGTTATGCCGTGGAATGGGTATTCCGCTTTGGGCTTTGTGGGGCGGAGCGGATGTGCGGATTCGGACAACCGACGTGACGCTGCCAATTGGGGAAATCGAACAGATTGTGGAGACGGCCAGACGATGGTTTGACCGGGGTTTCCGGGTGTTTAAGATGAAAGTGGGGCGGGACGTCGAGGCGGACATTCAGCGGGTGGAGGCCGTCTACCGGTCGCTTCCGGCTGCGTCGTTTGTCATCGATGCGAATCAGGGGTTCACCGCCGACCAAACGCTCCTATTTCTTGACGCCGTGCACCGCCGTCGGATTCCGGTCCTGTTACTGGAGCAGCCGGTTCATCGTGATGACTGGGATGGCCTGCTACACGTGCATCAACAGAGTTCCATCCCTATTGCGGCCGATGAATCCGTGCGGTCCTTGGCTGATGCCGAACGATTGATCCGGGATCGGGCGGTGGATGTGTTCAATGTCAAAATCACCAAATGCGGGGTGATGGAATCGGTGAACATTGTCAATCTTGCGAGAGCCTCGGGCCTCCGATTGATGATTGGCGGCATGGTGGAAAGCCGGGTCGCTATGGGATGCTCTCTGAGTCTTGTTCTGGGCATTGGGGGATTCGATTTTATTGATTTGGATATGCCGCTATTGTTGGCTTTGGATCCAGTCGTAGGTGGATATCGATATGAAGGACACGAGTTACATCCGTGGAAAACACCAGGTCTTGGCCTGGAATTACCCAGCGATTCCCTGCAGACGGTTGTGATTCAGTAAGGAGGTTTCGGCGCGCGAAGCCAGCCAGAGAGGTTGGTTGTTTTTGGCCTGACTTTCGTCAGCACTTCGCTTGCATGGTTCTGTTTTCCTGAGTAGGATGTTGACAGATCGTCCACTATGGATCAGGGAGGAATCGCATGATCGTTCTTTGGAACAGGCTCGGCTATGGGACCATCATTCCGTGCCTACTGCTTGGGATGGTGTCTGCATTCTGCGTTTCTATGGCCTTTGCGCAAGATCTTGAGTCGTTTGAGAAACGGGTGACGCAACATCGACTGGAAAACGGGTGGACGTTCATCATCGTTGAACGCCCCGTCGCACCGGTTTTTTCATTTTTGACCCGGGTGAATGTGGGTTCCGCCCAGGAAAGCGCGGGCCAGACGGGGTTGGCGCATATGTTTGAACATATGGCGTTTAAAGGCACACCCCATATCGGGACTCTGGATTATGAAGCGGAAAAACACGCGTTGGATAAGCTGGAAGCCGCCTATCAAGCGTATCAACGGGAGAAGTTGTCGCCACAGGCTGATCTGGAAAAGGTCAAACGGTTGTACGAAGACTTCAAGGCCAGCCAGAAGGAGGCTTCCCGGTTTGTCGAAAAAAATGAATTCGGGGATATTATCGAGCGTGAAGGCGGGGTCAATCTCAATGCCTTTACCGGGGCGGATGTGACCGGCTATTTTTACGCCCTGCCTTCCAATAAGATTGAACTGTTTGCCTATTTGGAGTCCGAGCGATTTCTTCAGCCGGTGTTCCGGGAGTTTTATGAAGAACGGGATGTGGTCATGGAGGAGCGTCGCATGCGGACGGAAAGCCAACCGTTCGGTCGGTTGCTCGAACAATTCGTATCAACCGCGTTTATGGCTCATCCCTATCATCATCCGATAATCGGCTATGCCAGCGATATTCAATCCTACACGATTACGGATGCCAAGAAGTTTTTCCAGACCTATTACATTCCTTCCAATATGGTGACGGCTATTGTCGGAGATGTGAAGGCCGACACGCTCATTCCGATCCTTGAAAAATATTTCGGTCGAATTCCTTCCGCACCCGCGCCTCCACCGTTACGAACCGTTGAACCGCCCTCCAACGCCGAAAAAATCGTCATTTTACGGGACCCGTCTCAACCGCTCTATGTCGAAGGCTACCATAAGCCGGCGGTGACCCATCCCGATCAACCGGTTTACGATGCGATCGATGATGTCTTGACGAATGGCCGTACGGCTCGATTATATCGGTCGCTTGTGCGTGACAAGCAGATTTCCGTAAATGTTGGGGCCTATGGTGAATATCCCGGTGACAAATATCCGCATGTGTGGATGGCCTATGCGGTCCCTTCCCGAGGCGTTGATAATCTCACGGTGCAACAGGCCTTGCGCGAGGAGTTTGAGAAACTCAAAACCCAGGATGTGTCTGATGAAGAATTGGACCGGTTCCGAACCAGAGCCAAAGCCGGACTCGTGCGGGCTTTGGATAATAATTTAGGGTTGGCCATGCATCTCACCGACTATCAGATGCTCTTTGGCGACTGGCGGGAATTGTTTCGATATATCGAACGACTGGAGAAGGTCACGAAAGCG